>OMWZ01000003.1 GCA_900314855.1 uncultured Selenomonadales bacterium | reverse complement strand
GCCATTGCGGCCGACGCGGCGGTGCTTGAAAATCACCGGCCCCGGCGAATCGTGATAGATCCACAGGGCGATCACAAGCAGGACGGGAGAGATGGCCATGGTGCCGAAAAAGGTCAGCACCCAGTCAAAGACGAATTTCAGCAGCCGGTTCCAGCGGTTCTTGAGGTTGTTCCGCATACGGAACATGACGATGTGGCCGTCGATGAGGCTCTCCAGGTCCATCGTCGCCAGGGGGATGTTGCCCATGTCGGGGATGAAGGCGATGCTCTTCACCAGGGGCTGCAGGTCGTATACGATGTCCTGGGTCGCTTCTTTGGAAAGGCCCGGGGCAATGACGAGGACGCGCTGGACCCCCGTGATGTTGATGACGCGCTGGGCATCCCGGAACCGTCCCAGGAGGCGCAGATGACCCGCCACGTACGGATTGGGTTCGTTATCTTCCAGGTAGCCCACGAACCAGTACCCTGTATGTTCGCTATGCAAATGGCGCAGCACGACTTCCGCCGTCTTGCCGGCGCCCATGAGCAGGATCGGTTCCCCCACAAGGTGCATCTTCAGGAAGAGCCGCTTCAGGAGGTACCGGAACAGGACGAGGAAGAAGAAGGAGAAGCCCCAGAGCAGAAATACATACAGGCGCGACGTGGACGCCGTAATCTTGGCGGCGTACATGAGGATGACGACCGTACAGATAAAATAGATGCTGCTGTTGAAAAAATCCGCAATGACGCGCCAGAACTGCCGTCCTCCCGCATAGAGGCCGTTGATGTGCAGGAACACGAAATAGATCAGGGGGCAGATGACATAGAGATCCAGCCACGACACATGCAGGTGGCCGCCGCCGGGCAGCATGATGCAGTTGCGCACGGCAAACGCCGCCTGCTCGGAGGCCAGGACGGCCAGGTAATCGACGGCAAGGATGATCATCGTGATCAGGAGGTCGCTATTGGAATTCCACGGAATCTTCCTTGTTTTCAAATTTTGTTCCTTCATTGCAAAAACTCCTTACTCCCCCTTGCGTCTGTCTTCTTTTTGCTGCAGATGGTAAAGCTTCATGTATTTCAGCATCGTATAGAACCAGTGGCAGAAACACAGGTAGATGCCGGGCCAGCCGTCGAGGAAGCCGGCGCGCAGGAAGAACACCTTCACGAAGCCCGCCAGGCTGTGCGTCACGGCGGCGCTTCCGCCGACGCGTTTTCCCCGGGCGTAGCTGTCTTCCGCCCAGATGGTCGTGTAATGGTTCGCCTTCCGGGCCCAGGCCTGCCAGCTCTCATACGTGTAATGTTCCACATACCCGGGCAGTGTCACGGCCGGCAGGCCGCACACGGGCCGTTCGTGGACCTTGCCGGTCCAGTGCACGGTACCGCGCAGGAACAGGCGGGGCACATAGTCCGGCCGCATGGCGCCGTGGTTGTATGTGCGCCCGAAGGCCACGGTTTTGCGCTGCAGCACGTACTGTTTTGACGGGGCGCCTGCCACCGCTTTGCGGACGGCCGCCTGCAGTGCGTCGTTCAGCTGCTCGTCCGCATCCAGATAGAGCACCCAGTCCGCATCGGTCTGCGTCAGGGCGAAATCCCGCTGGGCCGCGAAATCCCCGTCCAGGGCATGATACACCGCCCGGGCCCCTGCCGCCTGCGCGATTTCCAGCGTCCGGTCCGTACTGCCGCTGTCGATGAGCAGGACATCGTCCGCCACCTGCTGCGCATTGGCGATGGCCGCCCCGATATTCTTTTCTTCATTCATCGTCAGGATGATGACGCATAACCGTGTCATAGACAGTCCTCCGGCGCCTTTTTTAGGGCAGCACCTTGTTCCAGAAGGCGGCCCAGCGCAGCCGTGCCGCTTCATGGCTCCACGAATGGCTCTTGTTTTTGCCCGGCTGGGGCATCACCGCATCCTTGAAGACGGACAGGTGCAGATATCCGTAATATTTTTCATTGAACCCCGGCTTACAGTCGTATTCCCAAGGCTTATACCCACCGGCATAGTGCACGATGGCCGCGTCCCGCAGGGCCTCCAGGGCCTGCCGGCGGGCACGGGTGTCCTTCAGCACGCCCCACCCCAGGTGGAAGACCGGCGGAATGACGTTCCAGCGCAGCGGAATGGGTGTCCAATGCCCCTCGAAAAGCTCATTCAGGGCATCCTGGTCATGATGGCGGTACCGGTTCTTCGCCAACAGGGCCCGCAGCTGTTTCGCGTAATCCCGGACGCGCCACTGCGCCACATCGATCACCAAGACGCCGGAATTGAAATAGGAATCTTCTTCCCTCCAGCCGAAGGCCTCCGTTTTGTTCCGCTTTTTCCCGGCCGACGTGAGGATACCCGGATCCTCCGCCGCGCCCAGGGGATTTCCCGCCAAGTCCGTCTGCCAGAGGAGGCGGATATCGTCGAGGACCAGCAGGTCGCAGTCGAGATAGATGACCCGTTCCACGTCTGCCGGCACGATGTCCGGAATGTCCAGCCGGAAATAGGCCGTCCGGGAGATGGGGCCGCTTACGAACCCCTGTTCCAGTTCCTTGTTCTTGATGGTCAGGAAAGAAACACGGCTGTGCCAGCGCGCCACGGTCTGCCGTACCTTGTCCTTGTTGCGGGATGAGATGCCGTCATCAATCAGCCAGAATGCCACCTGTTCCGGCACGGCCGTGTTGGCCAGGACCGAAGCCATGGCCACGGCGGCATGCTGGGCATAGTTGTCGTCGGCCGCCAGGACGACGGATATCCGGTTCGTTCTCTCTTCGCCCATGATGGCCTCCTGTTCTCTGCATTATTGAATCATTATATCATTTTTACGTGACAGGAAACAACCGGAACCGGTCCTTTGCCCGTGTCCCCTGTCCGAATTTTCGCAACAGGATGGAAAACCGCCTGCCCAAAGCAGGCAAATCATGTTAAAATAAAGGATACGGAACAAAATGGAACCATTGGAAAGGAACAGTTTTATGCAAGATTTCGCTATCCGCCCGGTCTATCTGCTGGCCATGGCGGTTTTCTACGTACTCTCCTACCTGTTTTATGTCAAAGCGTCCCACGGACTGGGACATAAAGCCGAATACCTGCAGCTGCGGCGGTTTGTCCCTTGCGCCGTCCTGTCCGTCCTGCCGGCTGCCCTGGCAGGCCTGCCCCTGACGGGCAGCCTCTTTGTGCCGGCCTTTCTCACCGGACTGGGCTGGATTACAGCCTACCCCCTGCTGTACTTTATCACGAACCACAAGGTATCCAGTGATTTCGGATTTCATCTGGACGTGGTCTTCGGCCTCTATCTGACGGGCTGGTTCACATCGTTCCAGGTACTGGTCCTGTCGGCGCCGTTCCTGCCCCGCGCCGCCGTGACGGTGCTGCTCGTACTGACGGCCCTGCTTGAGGCGGCCTTTCTGGCCGTGCCCCTCCTGCAGTTCGCTTATTATGCCGTCTACGGCACCTGCGTAAACGACGGGGCCATGATGCTCCTCCAGGAAACAAACTACAATGAAATCATCGAGTTCTTCAAATCCATGCCGAAAAAGGCCGTCTTCGGCACGGCGGCCCTCCTGGTTGTGGTGGCTGCCGCCTTCTGCGGCGCTGCCGTGACAGCGCCCCGCCTCATCCGCGTGAATCCGGTCACGGTCGTTCTGGCGGCAGGGACGTTCCTCTTCCTGACGTCGTACTTCTTCTGCGGGCGCAAGCCCCTCTTCCCCCGCACGGGCATCGTGGAGCTCTACCTCGACGTGAAGGACTATTTCCGGACGACGAAGCTCTATGCCGACTCCCGGGCGGAAATCCTGAAGGACCTGCACGTTACGCCCGCCAGACCGGACTTCGCCAAACCGTCGTCCATCGTCCTCGTCATCGGCGAATCGGAGTCGAGGGACTACATGAAGGCGTTCACGGAAGACTATCCGGAAGAGACCACGCCCTGGCTGTCCCGTTGCAAACAGGACGACCACTACATCCTGTTCCCCCACGCCTATGCCAGCGCGGACCAGACCGTGACGAGCCTGGAGCGTGCCCTGACGGAATTCAACCAGTACGACGAAGGAACGAAGTTCTACACGTCGGCGTCCATCGTCGATATAGCGCACAAGGCGGGCTACCGCGTGTACTGGTACAGCAACCAGGGCCACCTGGGTTCGGCGGATACGCCGGTCACGCTGGTCGCAAACACGAGCGACGTGGCCAAGTGGACGAAGCAGAACCTGAACGAAGTACAGTACGACGAGTCCCTGCTGGCCTACCTGAAGGAAGTGCCGCAAAACCAGGATAATTTCGTCGTCGTCCACCTGAAAGGCAGCCACTTCAATTTCGAGAACCGTTACCCGCCGGCCTTCACGAAATTCGGTGAGCCCGGTAAGTACGACCTGATCCCGAACTATGAAAACACCGTGGCCTATACAGACCATATCCTGCAATCCATCCACGACTACTGCCAGGAACACCTGAATCTGCAGGCCATGCTCTACTTTTCGGACCACGGCACCATTCCGGACAAGCGCCGTTCGGCCAATTTCGACGGGTTCGCCACGGTGCGCGTCCCCCTTTTCGCCTGGTTTTCCGATGAATACCGGGAAAAGCACGGCCACATCGTGAAAACGCTGCGGGACCACAAGGACCTCTACTTTACGACGGATCTGGCCTATGAGCTGGTCTGCGGGATCTTCGACATCCGGTCGGACCGCTTCAAGGAAGAAAACTGCCTGGCCTCGCCGCAGTTCCGGTTCACGCGCGACATGCTGAAGACGAACGCAGGCCGTGCCTGAATCAAGGACGACACGAAAGGATAGACAAACGGAATAAGGGCCTTTCCTCCCGCTAAGGCCCGTTACAGTAAAAACGGCGGGCGCTTTGTCATGAAAGGCGCCCGCCGTTTTTTACTGGCAGCATGGTGGCCGGTTTTGCGTTTCCGCTCTGCCGTTTACAGTCTGTAATATTCCTTATACCATTGTGCGAAGCGGGCCAGGCCCGTCGCGATATCCGTCGCCGGGCGGAAGCCGAAGTCCCGTTCCAGTCCGCTCACGTCGGCGCAGGTCTGGTACACGTCGCCTGGCTGCATGGGCAGGAACTCTTTTTCCGCCGTGCGGCCCAGGACCTTCTCCAGGGTGGTGATGAAGTCCAGGAGGCGGACCGGCTTGTTGTTGCCGATGTTGTAGAGCTTGTAGCACGCCGTTTCCTTGCCGCCCATGGGGGCCGGCGGATTGCAGAGCATGTTCACGATGCCCTGGACGATGTCGTCGACGTAGGTGAAGTCGCGCAGCATGTCGCCGTGGTTGTAGACCTTGATGGGCTGCCCCTGACGGATCAGGTCGGCGAATTTGAAGTAGGCCATATCGGGGCGGCCGTAGGGACCGTAGACCGTAAAGAAGCGCAGGCCCGTGGCAGGGATGCCGTACAGGTGGCTGTAGGTGAAGGCCATCAGTTCATCGGACTTTTTCGTGGCCGCGTAGAGGCTGATGGGATGGTCGACAGGATCCGTCGTGGCAAAGGGCGTCTTTTCCTGGTTGCCGTACACGGACGAGCTGGACGCAAAAAGCAGATGCTCCACCGGATGGTGCCGGCAGGCTTCCAGCACGTTGAAGAAGCCGATGATGTTGGAGTCGATGTAGAACCGGGGATGGTCGATGCTGTAGCGCACGCCCGCCTGGGCCGCCAGATTGACGACAATATCCGGGGCGGATTCCCTGAACAGTTTTTCCACCACGTCACAATCGGCGATGTCGCCCTTCACAAACGTGAACTGCGGGAACTGCCGCAGGATCGCCAGGCGGCTCTCCTTCAACGCCGGATCATAATAATCATTTAAATTGTCAATACCTGCAACCTGCACCCCGGCCTCCAGCAGCCGTTTGGACAGGTGGAAACCGATAAAGCCGGCCGCGCCGGTCACAAGGATACGTTTCGAAGCATCAAATGGTTTCAATAGATTCACCCTTTTCACCGTTCTGTCTGAAGAAAACATCGTGGTCATAACATTATATCACAGATTATTTAAAGAAAGGTTTAACATTGCCCTTTTTTACTCTTCCGGAAATCATGGTATAATTAGGATGTTGGATTTTGCTTTCAATTTGCTATATTTTAACATACGAAAAGGAAGTTTCACATTGTGAAGACATTCGCACCTGATTTTTTCCGGACGGACACCTTCCTTCTGGATGTCAAGGACTACGATTTCCTGCCGTCAGGCGATACGAGGCCCCCCTGTCACATCACGTATAACGTGAATCCCCCCTTCTTCCGCATGATGGGGGTATCCGTCGTTTCCGTTGCGCAGAACAATCCGGACCTTGCCGTGACGGCCCACATCCTCACCGACGAGGCGACACAGGACAACCTGGAAAAAGTAAAGGAACTGGCACGGCGCCTCCGCTGCCGCTGCCGCGTCTGCCTGCTGGACATGAAACCGTTCCAGGATTTCCATATCAAGGTGGAACGGTTTTCCCGCATCACCTACGGGCGCATGGTCATGCCGCTGCTTCTGCAGCCTTACACGGACCGGTTTATCTATATCGACGCCGACGCCATGAACGTGGCTTCCTTGAAGCCCCTGCTCCTGCTCAATCTGCACGGGGCCGCCATGGGGGCCTGCTCCGAAGTCCCGCACGAAGTCCCGCGCCGGGCGGGCTACCTGAAACTGAAAAGCGGCAAGTACTTCAACGACGGCATCATGGTCGTCGATGTGCCGGCCTGGCTGGCGCAGCATATTACGGAACGCGCCTTCGCCTACCAGAAGGAGCCGAAGACCCGTTTCCTGGGCCAGAGCCAGGACATCCTGAACCTGGTTTTCGATGGGTCCAACTACTTTTTACCCAAAAGATGCAACGAATACGGCGGCGGCAAAACAGCCGACGACAGCGCCCTGTTCATCCACTGGACGGGACGGCGCAAACCGTGGCAGATGGTCCTGACACGCTACGACGCCCTGTGGCGCCACTACCTGGACCTGTCCCCCTGGGACAGCCTGGCCAACACGGCGCCGGTGCGGACCCCAGAAAACTACCACGATTTCAAGGAATGGGGCCTGTTCCAGTGCAGTCAGGGAAACTACGCCGGGTTCCTGCAGGGCATGTTCTGGTACAGCGTCCTGCGGATCATCTATAAAAGCCGTCTGTGAAAAGACGGCCGGGAAAGGAAGCTCATGGTCAAAGAAAAGATATTCATCGACGGATTGATGCATCTGGGAGATATCATCATCACGTCGTCCGCCATCCGGGAAATCAAAAAGATGCGTCCTGATTCGGAAATCACCTATTTTTCCACGGGAAACATGCGGGATGTCGTGTCCCTGCTGCCGGATGCCGACCATTTCATCCCTTATGATTATGTCAGCAAGGGAGGCGTGAAGCAGGCCTTCCAGATTGCGTCGCGGCTGCGCAGGGAACACTTCGATACAGGCATTTCCCTGGATCCGCGGGAACGGGTCACCCTCATCAAATGGCTGGCCCGCATCCCGGTCCGCATCAGTGCGGAGCGCGCCCTGGGCTGGGAGTTGAAGTGGGAGCGGCTGTTCTACACCGACGATCTGCCGCTGGACGGGTGGGATTACCACGAACACCGCATGGCGGAAAGTTTTTATGAAATCTTCCGCCGCTATTTCCATGACACGGACGGCACCTATCTGCCGCCGGTCCTGAACCCTTCGGACAAGGCGGATCTGGATGCCGTGGAAACCCTGCTGCAGGAAGCTTTCCGCAAGCAGGGCATCAGGCCTGCCAAACGGGCCGCATTCTGCGTGCAGACTACGAACGGACGCAAAGACTGGAGGCCGGAACGGTTCGCGGAACTGGCGGACCGGCTGGTGGAAACGTATGGTGCCGCCATCGTCCTGACCGGTATCCCCGCCCATGCCGGACGGGTCCGTCAGGTCATCAGCCGGATGAAACACAAGGAATATGCCGTCGACCTGATTGGCAAAACGACGTTCAAACAGGCGGTGGCCCTGTGCCGCCGCGTCAACCTGTACGTGACGCTCGATACCGGGAACACGCATATCGCCGCCGCGGCCGGCTGCCCGGTGGTCACCCTCTTTTCTTACAATTCGCCATCCATCTACGGCGGTTCTTCGGAAAACTGCCGTACCGTGAGCGCCTGTCTGCCGTGCTCCGGCAAGCACATCTGCATCGGGCCCCACAAGTGCCCGAAAACGGACTGTTTCGACTTCACATTACGGTCGACATGGTCTGGCAGGCCATTCAAAGCCTGGATTTCCGACCTCGTTAAGACGACGAAAGGCTCCCGCCAGAGCGGGAGCCTTTTTGATTCCAACCGTTTCCGCAGCAGCCCGGATTTATTCTTCGCCGTCGTACAGGGGCACAGTCAGGCTGCCTGTCGGCATGAGGATGACGCTGTAATCCTTGCCCACGAACTGTTCCGCTTCCTGGAGCGCCTCTTCCACGGAAGAGACGGCATCTGTGAAGAGCATATCCCTGGCGAGCTGCTTGTCCAGGCCCGTCACCAGGATGAAATGCGCCTTTTTGGTCAGCCGCGTCACGGCATAAGCTTTGTTGGCACCGATTACGAAGCGCTTCCCGAGCTCCGCCTCGATAGCGTCGGCCGTCTTCAGGCGCCGGCACGTTTCTTCCAGGACCTCGCTGCCGCTGCCTTCCTCGCATTCGGCCAGAAGGATGACGACGCCGCCCTGCCGGCAGGCCAAGACGGAGTTGTCCATGGTCTTCTGCATCTGGTAGACGTTGATGTCCTTCGGATAGCCGCCGCAGGACACGATGACGACATCGGCCTTTTGCCGGATCTTCACGCCGTAGACCGCATCGACGAACTTGCAGGCTTCGTGATGGGCCGCCACGTAATCCCCGGCGAACATGCGCAGGAACCGGTGTTCCGCATCCAGGATGGCATTGAACAGGAACACGTTGCAGCCCCGCTTCTGCATGGCGTCCGCCCACAGTCTGACGCCCTCCATCTGGTCCTCGTACACAGGATTCCCTGTCGTTTTGCCGAGCCCCGAACGGGGATCCATCATGAAGCTGTGGTTGTGCCGCACGGTCTCCATGGCCGCGCAGCCCGGCAGAACGGCCTTGCGTCCCCCGCCGTAGCCGCTGAAATAATGATGCACGATGGTACCCGTCAAAATGACATGGTCGCTGTGGCAGATGCGCTTGTTGATGAGGACCGGCGTAAAGCGGCCCGTAGTGCCGAAATATTCGAAGTCTTCCGCTACATTGCAGTCGCTGTTGTACATCTTGAGACGGCCGGCTACGGCGGCCCCGACGCCTTCGGCCATTTCCTCGCGCGTCATGAGGCGGTGCGTGCCCAGGGAGAAGACAATCTGCATGTTTTCGTCCGGGACGCCCAGTTTGTTCAATTCATCGACCAGGACCGGCATGAAGGCGAAACTGTTCGCGACGCGGGTCGGGTCGTTGCACACGAAGGTCACCGTGTCCCCGGGCTTCACCAGTTCAGCCAGGGGCTTGCAGCCGATAGGATGATTGATGGCATCAAGGACGCCCTGTTCCACATTTTCCATGACCGGCGTTTCGGGCATCTCGATTTCACCAAGGACGCGCTTTTCGTCCAGGGCGAACGTTTTGGTGCCGTGACCGTAATGGAAGGTATATTCTTTCATGATGACGACCTCCTTATTTCATTTCCGATAAAATCAAGAATCCTGCAGTTTCATTATACCATATGTACCGAAACCGGAGCACTGCCGTCACACCTTGCGGATGGACAGCATCAGCACTGTCACGATGATGCAGGCCATGCCGATATAGTCCGGGAACACGAGCCGCGTCCCCAGAAAGAGTACGGCAAAGAGGATGGAGCACAGGGGTTCGCAGCAGCTGATGAGGGCCGCCTTGACCGGGCCGACGATTTTGAGGCCCATCAGGTAGGTCAGGAACGGAACGACCGTACCCAGCACGATGATGTAGGACATGGCTCCCAACGCAGAAGGGGGCCAGGCGGAAGCCCCGGAATCGAAGGGGCTGCAGAACGGCACCAGGACCAGGCCGGCCAGGATCTGGCCCCAGCCGCTGACGTACGGGCTGGACCAGGCTTGCAGCAGGTGTTTCGGACAAATGGAGTAAAGCGCCATGGAAACGGCGGACACCATCGTCCAGAACAGGGCTTCCGGGGAAAGGACCATGGTGTCGGGATTGCCATGGGTACAGACGAGGAATACACCGGTAAGGGCCAGGACGATACCCAGCAATTCCCGCCCTTCGGGGCGGCTGCGCAGAATCAGCAGCTGATAGAGCAGGATATAAACCGGTTCCGTATAAATCAGCACGGTCGCCGTAGGTGCGTTGGACAGACTGATGGCCATGTAGAAGCCATACTGGCCGCCCAACAGTCCCAGGGAGAAAAGGATCATTTCCCGGACAATAACCCGGCCGGACCGCCAGACGCCGAAGAAAGGCTCCTTTCCCCGGATGGCGATCAGCCCCAGGAAGAGGGTTCCGGCAATCACCTGCCGGACCATGATGAGCCACGTCGGATCAGTGTGGAAGTTTTCAAACAGGTATTGTCCACAGACCCCGGATACGCCCCACATGGCCGTGGAAAATATCAGGAGCAGGATACCTGCCGTATTTGTGTTCATGGATGACCTCTTTCATGGATTCCAAAGCCGGATTCGGCGCTCACCTTCCAGATGCCGTTTCTTCAAGCAGTATCCCCCATTTTCCCCAAATTTTTGAAGCCTCATATGCTTCCGCTGTACGCCTTGCCTCGTACCCCATCTTTTTGCGCAGTCCTTCATCCGACATAAGGCGACGCAGGGCCTCCGCAAAAGGCTCCACCCCGTC
The DNA here is from genome assembly GCA_900314855.1 of uncultured Selenomonadales bacterium. Lineage (GTDB taxonomy): Bacteria > Bacillota > Negativicutes > Acidaminococcales > Acidaminococcaceae > Succiniclasticum. Next base: position 93,361 of record OMWZ01000003.1, on the reverse strand, counting down.
TTCGCATAAAAATCCGTTGCCCTTATCCCGGATAATTTCATTCACTGCATGACAGCTTCTATAGCCAACCGCCGGAAGGCCGACGGTCATCGCCTCTGCAAGGCAGATTCCCATTCCTTCCTCTGAACTGGGGAACGCAAAAATCGAACCTTCCGACAAGACTTCTTCGACCTGCCGGGTCGTGCCACAGAAAGATATCTCGTGTTCCAACCCTGCCTGCTTCACAAGGTCATAACAGTATTTCGTGTACGTGTCATGGTCTGGGTCCCCTTCCCCCCAAAGCTCCAGTTTCCAGCCGGGAAAAGCTGGATGGAGCAGCCGGAATGCTTCGATAAGCAGATGCTGCCGTTTCGTATTCCGATTGAAGCGGCCATATGGACAATCTTTTTATTCTTCAAAGAAGAAGCGTATTCAGGAACCACTATCGCATTCGGAATGCATACCAGCCGGCGGCAGGCTGCCCGTTTCTGAACGACAGGAAGATCGCTTTTCATCAGAACCTGGACACAGGCAGCCTCCTCGAGTGCCCGTTTACTGGCAGGCGTAAGATTTTTCAATACTGTTTCCGAAGACTGGTGAAACATGACAATGACCGGTTTGCACGTATCTGTCCACTGCAGAATCATCCTGGCCAGGTCGAGACTGAATGCCACGATGACATCGGGATTTGTCTGCCGGATAACCGGTTCCATCATCGCGCCCCAGATAGGGTCTTCGTATTGCTAGTCGTAACTCCGCCTTTGCAGTTTGCGGATTCGAAAAGAGCGTAGAATTTTGTGGACAAGGTTCTTCTGCTTCCCGTAGCAGTGATCCATATGGATGAAATGAACTTTCGGTGACATGTAGAAGAAGGGCTTGCCGCCACGCTGTGTCATGGCAAGGGCCGTCACATCGTACTTAGCCGATAAAGCCGACGCCATGGCAAAAAAAACCTGCTCTGCCCCACCTGCTGCATTCAAACTCCCCCAGCGATTCACTAAAAGGATTTTCAATTTTGATTCCCCTGTTTCCCCTAAATTTTACCCCGAGATTATTTTTATTTTTTCTAAAACTAAAAGATCAATCCATTCAAACCGTCTCCCTCAGCCGCATGCAGCAGCCCGTCATAAACCAGAGCGCCTTGACGGCGGCCGACATCCCCAGTGTGTAGTCGAAGAGGCCGACGGCACAGAATCCGACCCAGGCACAGAATCCGATGAGTTCATAGGGATTCCCGAGATGACGGAAATTCCAGAAATTGTACAGCAGGAACACCAGCAGGCCGGTTAATCCTGGCAGCCCGCTGTCCACAGCCGTCTGCACGTAATTGCTGTGGAAGTGGTTCAAGCCCTGCGTATCCGCCTTGGTACGGTAATGGGCCAGATAAACGCGGCCGCCTTCCAGAATCCCGAACCCGGTCAGAGGCCGTGCCTTCACCATTTCGGCGCCGACTTTCCATGCCTCCACGCGGTCTCCGTTGGAACGGTTGGTCGTGATGTTGGCGATGGAGATAAACCGTTCGTGCAGCGCCGGAGTCTGATACATGAACATACCGAAGCAGCACAGGATGGCCACAATGGCCGCCGCCTTCTTCGGGCTGGAAACAAACCCTTCATACAGGATGAAGGGCAGCACGGCCAGCATGCCGACCCAGGAACTGCGGGTGCCGCTGCCAAGGGCGCCCAGCACCATGAGGACGGCACACCCGATCAGGTATTTCCTGCCGGGGAAGGAAACTTTTTTGGTCAGCCACAGCACCAGGGTGGCCGGGAATACGGTCGCCACAATGCTGGCAGCCCGCAGCCAGCCGTCGCCCAGGCCGTTCGAACGGAAGCCGTGCGTGTAGATCCGTTCCCCAAAGGTCCACAGGCCGTCAAAGGCAAGGAAGCCGATATATACCAGCAGGGCCTTCTTGATTGCTTCCGCATCGATTTTCAGGAACAGCAGGATGGGCAGCACCCAGATGCGGCCGATGAAATAATCCGCAAACTTGGACAGGGAGCGGCCCGGATCGACACTGAAAAAGACGGACGGCAGGAGCAGCAGCGCATAGAGGCCGTATACCAGGAAATACCGTTTGCAGTCCTTCGGTACGGTGAACGTTTCCCCGGCCTGATGGCGCTGATACAGGTGCAGCAAGAAGAACAGGATGGCCAGTCCGTAGAATATGTTCCCTGCGGCAATGGACATACGCTGTGTGCACATGGCGAGCGTCAGCGCTGCCAGGCACCATTCGTTATATTTCATTTCATCAATTCCTTCCCCTGAATTCCTTCCCCTGCTGACGGGATTCCCCTTCCCGCAGTTTCTGGTAAATATATATCTTGTCTGATTTTATCATTTTACGTAGTAAACAACAAGACCGAAACCTCCGAGGGAGGTTCCGGTCCGTTATGTTGATACAGCGTGCCGTTACCCGATGGTCCGGAACGTGTAGATGCAGATGAACAGCACCGTCAGGATAATCATGATCGTATCGGCGATGCTCGTCCGGTAGTTGTCGGGGCTGTAATGCCGCTTATGCCGGAACGGCCGGGCGTCGAGGAGCTTCATCGGGTTGGCGCACAGTTCCATGAACTGCACGGTCCCGACTCCCCAGGCGTGGCCCAACCCATGGCACAGGCTGATGCACAGGCTGCTCAGGCCGAAGAAGAGGCGCTTGAGGGGACGGCGGTAGACCCAGTCCGTATCGAGGGACAGGGCCGTATGCGGTTCCATGCGCGGCAAGAACAGCAGGAACGGGATTACGGAGATGAACGCCAGCTGCAGCATCTGCAGGACGTGGGGCAGCGTGTACGGTACGTACTCCACGGCGCCGAAGGGCAGATACCGGTAGAGCAGGTTCGGGAAGACGCCGATGGCGGTGCAGCAGACAGCGCCCATGATCATGCCGGCCTTCATGTTGGTCGGGATTTCCCGGATTTCCGGCGCCATGCCCTTATCCGGCGCGAGGAAGATGAAGTACATCATCTTGAAGCAGATCGACAAAAGAGTACCGACGCTGGCGAGCTCAAGGAGCGTTGCCGTCAGGGCGTAATGGGCCTGGCCGGCGGCGGCGATGGTCATGGTCTTCGAGACAAAGCCGTTGAACAGCGGAATGCCCGAGATGGAGAACGCCCCGACCACGAAGCAAAGGAAGACCGTGGGATAGCGTTTAGCCATGCCGCCCAGTTCGTTGATGCGCCGGATGCCTGTCGCGTAGGCGATGGCATTGCAGCACATGAAGAGCAGCGATTTGAAGAGGATATCGCAGAACGCGTGCGCCGTGGCGCCGTTCATGCTCATGACCGTGCCGATCCCGGCGCCGGCCACCATGTAGCCGACCTGGCTGACAATATGGTAACTCAGCAGGCGCAGCATGTCGTTTTCCATGACGGCGTAAAGCGCGCCGTACAGGGCCATGAGGACGCCGGCCCCGATGAGCAGTTCCGTGCCGCCGAAAATACGCAGCATGGCGTAGACGGCGACTTTCGTCGTGTAGGAACTCATAAAGACGCTGCCCGTGAACGTAGCCGCCGGGTAGGCGTCGACAATCCAGGCGTGGAGCGGCACCATGGCGACATTGATGGCAACGCCGGCGAGAATGAACCAAAAGGCCGCGTCATGCGGTCCCTGGACGAGGTTCTGGACCAGGATCTCGCCTTGCCCCAATTTCAGGAGGACGCCGAAGAGGATGCAGTTGCCGCTCAGCGTATGCATGAGGATGTAACGCGTCCCGGCGCCGCGGCTCGACGGGCGGGGATCCGACCAGACGAGGAAAAGGCTCGTGGCCGCCATCAGTTCCCAGAAGAACAGGAAGGTGATCCAGTCGCGGGCGAAAGTACAGCAGATGGAAGCGCCCACGTAGCCCATACTGCAGATGGCCTCCAGGGGACTCTTGTTGTGGCAGCTGAAAACGCCGCCGATACATCCCATGATACAGAAGACGAGGCCGAAGACCCAGCTCAGCTTGTCCACATACATATAGTGGCTCGTCCAGTCCTGGAGAAAGGTGAAGTTCTGCTCCAGGCCCAGGGGCAGGTTGAAAATGGCAATCAGGGCCAGGAAAGGCCCGCAGGCCAGGATCATCTTGCGGAGTTTTTCCGAACCGACGCAAGCGAACAGGCCGACAAGGAAGAAGATGAACCCGGGATGGAAATGTTCAAACATCTTGGTCGTCATCTCCTTTCCGGTAGTAGTCTTCGTCCCGCTGCAGGAGCGGGGTCATCACGAGTTTCGCCAGGACGATGAGGACCCAGCAGCCGACGAACCCAAAGAGGATCATCATGAAAGGCCGTTCGAGCCACTCTTCGGCGTGCCCGGCATAGGCGCCGGCCGCGTAGGCGATTCCGAAGCAGACCAGGGCAGCCACGAAAGCGCCCAGGATTACCTGGCGCCGTTTGGCCGCGTCGTGGATGAGATCAAACATCACCAGCCACCTCCCCATCCGGCGCAAACGGCGTCGGCCGTCACTTCCGCCAGCTTATAGAAATCCGGCGGGAACACTTCCGGATCGCAGCCCAGGAGCAGGGCCAGGACGGCGGTGAAACAGATCGGGATCAGCATGGAATACTTGATCTCGCCGTAATGCCGCGGATCTTCCTTCGGCTCCGGCTTGAAAAAGGCCATGCGGACCACCGGCATCAGATAGGCTATGGCCAGGATGGCCGAAGCGACCCAGACCAGGACGAAGAGCGGTTTCCCCGCCTGGATAGCGCCCATGGCCAGGTTCCACTTACTGATGAAGCCGACGAGGAACGGCGTGCCGGCAATGCCCAGGGAGGCGATGGCGAAACATCCCATCGTCACGGGCATGCGGCGCCCAATGCCGTCCATCTCGCTGATTTCGTGCAAATGGGTCCGCACGATGATGACGCCGGCGCACATGAAGAGGGTAATCTTCATGACAGCGTGCGCCACCAGGTGCAGGTAGGCGCCCTTGATGGCCAGGGGCGTCAGGAGCGATGCGCCGAGGACGATGTAACTCAGCTGGCCGATGGTCGAGAAGGCCAGGCGCCGTTTCAGGTTATCCTGCTTGAGGGCGATAAAGGAGCTGGCCAGGATCGTAATGGCCGCGGCCCAGGCCAAGAGATCCGCCGTTCCCAGCTGGCTCAGCAGCTTCGGTCCGAAGACGAAGCAGATGACGCGGAGAACCGCGAAAGCCCCGGTCTTGACGACGGCGACGGCGTGCAGCAGGGCGCTGACCGGAGTCGGCGCGACCATGGCTGCCGGCAGCCAGCCGTGCAGGGGCATGACGGCAGCTTTGACACTGCCGGCCAAAATCATGAGGATGAACAACACCTGCAGGACCCACAGGGAAGCCATGCTGGCATCCAAAAAGCCGCCGGCCTTGAAATCCATGGTGCCGCTGATGCAGTACACGCCCACGGTGCCCGCCAGGAACAACTGGCCCGAAACGAGGGTATAGGCCAGATATTTGCGGCTGGCGTCCAGGGCTTCTTCGTTCCGTTCGTGCAGGACGAGGGGATACGAGAAGATGGTCAGGATTTCATAGAACACGAAGAAGGTCAGCAGGTTGCTGGCCAGCGAAACGCCCACCGTAGCGCCTAGGCACACGGCGAAGGAGGCGAAATAGCCCGTCTGTTCCGTTTCGTGGTTGTTCCGCATATACCCGATAGAGTAGATGTTGATGGGCACCCAGAGCAGGGACGACAGACAGGCGAAAATCATGCCTGCCGTATCCGTGCGGAGCGTGAGCCCTACCGTATCCGTAAGCTGGAACAAAGTCCATTCGTACACGTTTCCCTGCAGGACACCGCCTACCATACTGATAATAGTGCCGAACATGAGGAAGGAAGCCGCCGTACTCCACGTTTCACGGACATTCGGGTGCCTGCGGCTGCACGATACGAGCAGCGCCGCCAGGAAGGCGATGCCCACAGCAATAAAAGGTCTCGGATCTGTTACGATCATCTCAGAAACACCTCCGGTAACCCTAGTTTAAGCACCCCGACCACAATATCGTAACTGTAGATGCCAAGGACGAGGATTCCCAGGCCCGTAATGCCGATCGGCAGGACCATGCTCATGGGCAGACCGAACTTGGTAGCGGGCTTGTGGAGTTCCGTCAGGGACGCTTCGCGCTGTACGAACATCTGCTCCACGATGCGGAAGTAGTAGATCGCATTCAGCAGGGAGCTGACGACCAGCACAGCAATGTAGATGTATTCATGCCCTTCGTAGGCGCCAAGCATCAGGTACCACTTGGAGAAGAAGCCTGCCGTGGGCGGGATCCCGACCATGGAAAGGACGGCGAAGCACAAGGCCACGGAGGACACGGTCATCTTCTTGTTCAGGCCGCCCAGCCGGTAGAGGTTGACCTCGCCGAAGCGGTAGGAAATGCCGCCGATGACGAGGAAGAGGCAGCTCTTCATGAACGCGTGGTTGATGAGGTGCAGAACCGCGCCGATAAAGCCGTACATATTGCCCATGGCCATGCCGACGGCGATGTAGCCGAGCTGGGCCACGGAAGAATACGCCAGCATGCGGCGGAAATCGTACTGGGCCAGGGCCATGACGGACCCGATCAGGATCCCGCCGATGCCCATGATGCCCAGGACATTCAGCAAGGCTGCCATCACGGGGCTGTTGACGCCGAAGATGTAAAAGAAGAACCGCAGCATGGCGTAGGCCGGAACCTTGGACATGCAGCCCGAAATGAAGCCTGCCGCGCCGGGATGGGCGTAGGTGTAGGCATCAGGCTGCCAGCCGTGCAGCGGGAACAGGGCCATCTTGATGCCGAAGGCGATGAGGAAGCACGCCACGGCAAAGGCGAAGAGCGGCGTATGGACAAAGGGCTGGATGCGGGTACTGATGTCCGCCATGTTCAGGGAGCCGGTCATGCTGTAGACGTAGCCCACGCCCAACAGGTACAAGGAAGCGCCGATGGTGCCGACCAGCAGATACCGGAAAGCGGCCACCATGGACTTTTTCCCGCCCAGGGCGATGAGGCCGTAGCCGGACAAGGACATGATTTCCAGGTAGACGTACATGTTGAAAACGTCGCCGGTGACTACCATGCCGCAGAGACCGACGGTCAGGAGGCCGTACAGCGTGTAATAGCCGCCGTAATGGAGCCAGTCTTCGTGGACGAGGAACGGCTTTCCATAAAAGCTGATGACCAGCGCCAAAAACGTAATCATGACGAGGACCGCCGAGTTCAGCGGATCCACGGCGAATTCGATGCCGATCGGCGGCTTCCAGTTCCCCATCCAGTAATGGAGCATCCTGCCGCCATGCTGCAGGACATCGCACAACGTCGACAGGGCGGCCACAAACGCCCCCGCCAGGGCGGCCTGCATAATCCAGGCGCCCAGCTTGCGCTGCACGCGGCTGAAGCACAGGCACAGCAGGGCCGCTGTCAGCGGCAGCAGCACGATGAACACCGGTGCGTGTGAACTAATGCTCATTTGCTCGCCCTCCTCAGTACCTCCGGCTCTTCCACGGATCCGTAACTTTCCTTAATCCGCATCAACAGGGCGATCGCCACACCGCTGGTACCCATGCTGACCACGATGGCCGTCAGCATCAGGGCGTGCGGCAGGGGGTTGATATAAGAAGCAGGGTCCACATTGCCCGGTACGAGGATCGGGATCATGCCACCCTCCTTCTGCGCAAAACAAAGGTAGAAGAAGATGACCGCGACCTGCATGACGTTCATCGCCATCAGCTTCTTGAAATAATTCTTGCTCAGGACCATACCGTAGACACCCAGGAAAAAGAGGATCATGACGAGGGTGTAGATGCCGCGGCGGGCCAGGAACTCATTGAACGCTTCCATCGTCTTCACTCCTCCTTACCAACACATCCATGATGTTCAGGATGGTCATCATGACGCAAATGGTGACGCCGGTCTCAATCATGAGGATGCCCAGGGCGTGCAGCTCATGCGCGTGTTCCGCCGTAAACGGCAGGAAGCTGTAATCCAGGAACTTGCCGCCGCCGAACAGGGTCAGCCAGCCGGCCAGGGCGTAGATAAACGTGCCGAACCCCGCCAGGGCCAGGCTGTTCTTGGCCTGGATATTGAACTGGACCGTGTCTTCCCCGAGAATGAGCCGCGCCAGGACAATGCCGAAGCCCATGACGACGCCGGCCTGGAAGCCGCCGCCGGGGCTCGATTCCCCGAGAATCAGGACATACACGGCATAGACCACCGAAAAGGGAACCAGCATCCGGAAGGCGATGTTCAGGATGATGCCCCCGAAAGGATCTTTCATCATTCGTAATCATCCTCCTTCTCCGGACGGCGCCCGACGGTCGACTTGCTCAGGATCAGCGTTGCCGTCAGACCGGACAGGAACATGACCGTCGTTTCCCACATCGTATCGAAGCCTCTGTAGTCGGCCAGGGTCCCCGTGACGATGTTGGGCGACCCCGTGTCGATTTCGCTTCGGGCGATATAGACCGGTGTAATATGCTGATTCGGGACGGAATACGGATTTCCGATCGTCGGCAGATAGGTCACGCTGCTGCAGAACAACCCTGTCAACAGCGCCAGCACAGTGATAACAAAGCCTCGCATTACTTACACCACCTATCGATTTTCTTCAACGAAATCACATAGAAAATAGTAGATACGGTACCTACCACGACTTCTGTAAACGCCACGTCGGGAGAGCCCATCATCAGGTACAGCAGGACCGCGCAGAAGCTGAATGCGCTGTAGATGTAGACGGAACTCAGGATGTCCCGGCAGTAGATGATGCTGGCCGTGATGAAGATCAGGAAAACCAACAGGAGTGCTTCTATCGTGTAGATCTGCATCAGTTCTCCTCCTCCCCTGCCCGTTTTGAAAACGCTTCCACTTCTTTGGCGCTCTTTTTCGTCCACACGGGATGGCCCGTCTTGTAAGCCGCCTTGGACAAGATGTGCGACCCAATGGGGTTGCCCAGGAAGACGAAGAGGAAGATGACGATAATCTTGAAAGACGCGTCGTTGAATCCGTTATAGACCGCCAGGCCCAGGAAGACCAGGGCCGTCCCCAGGGTTTCCGAGTTCCCCGAAGCATGGACCCGGCTGTAGAAATCCGGCAGCCGGAGCATACCGATGGCCGAGCCGATCAGGAAAACCAGACCCAGCCCCATCAGCGCGAAGGCGATGATTTCCCGCAACGGGATGCCGTAGATCATAAGTTCTTCCCTCCCAGATACTTCGCCAGGATAACCGACCCGAGACACCCCATCATGGCATACGCCAGGGCAAGGTCCACATACATGCCGGGCTGGCCGTCCAGAAAGCCATAAATGATAATCAGCAGGATCGTATCCGCCGTAATGACGCCGAGACCGTTCATGCGGTCGAAAATCGTCGGCCCGCGGAACAGGCGCTGCAGCATGAGGAAGATGGTCATCAGCAGGACTGCCGTCAACACGAGCAAAAAGCTGCGCATCAATAATCCCTCCCCATCTTTTCAAAGGTAAATTCCTGTCCCAAGAGCCAGGCAACCTTGGCCGGCATGCCCGACGGGTCTTCCAGGCCCTCGGCGGCACCGTCCGTCAGCGCGTGGACTTCGAACACCCCGTCGTCCGTCACATTCATGGTCACCGTGCCCGGCGTCAGCGTAATCGAATTGGCCAGGATGACCTTGGCCATGGGATTGTCCGCCATATAACGGAAACGGACCACGCAGGGATTGATCCGCAGGTTCGGGGATACGGTCGCCTTCAGGACATCCAGGTTCGCTAGGACCAGCTGCCACAGGAGCCAGAAGAAATAGCTGATCAGCTTGAAGGGATGGATGCCGAAGATAAAATACTTCCGCGATCCCTCCGTGTTTTCCACCAGCAGCAGCGGATAGCATACCCACGTCGCGATGAGGGAGGTCAAGATTCCGTACGTCACAAACTTGACCTCCGTGTTCCCGGACAAGAGCATCCAGAACGCGAAGAGCAGCACGGCCATGCAGACAAGATGCACCAAGGGAGACCCTACTATGCTTTTGTCCCGCAATACGCTTGAGTTTGTCACTTGAACCACCTTTCTTTATTTTTATTCTATATAAATTTATTGATGACTATGTAAATTTATTGATGATAGGACGCGCCGTGCGCCCTCGGATGTCGGGGAAAAACGGTCCTTCCCCAAATAAAAAAACACTTCCCGGCAAAAAGGCAATCGTATCCCTTCTTCGCTAGGAAGTATTCGACACAAACAATTCACATTCCTGCCACGTACGGGAAAAGGAATGGATTTTTTCTGTTTTTCCGGAAAAATTTCTCCCGCTGCCCCGGCGGAGCCGCGTCCCGGGCCCGTCTTTCTCCCGCCCCGCCTTATCCCTGGGCCATCAGGCCGCCGTCCACCGGCACGATGGCGCCGGTCATGAAGCTGTTCGCCGGCGAGGCCACGGCCGCGATGACATGGGCCACTTCGTCTGCCGTGGCAAGGCGCTCCAGGGGATAGGAAAAGGCCATATCCGCCTTCGTATAATCCGCCCCGTCCAGCTGCCGTTCCAGCAGGGGCGTATCCACGTCGCCCGGGCAGACGCAATTCACGCGGATACGGGGCGCCAGGTCCAGGGCCAGGGACCGCGTCAGGGCCACGACGGCCCCTTTCGACGCGCTGTAAAGGGCGCAGCCCCTGTTGCCCGCCAGCCCGGCGTCGCTGGCAACGGTCACGATGGACCCGCCCTCGCCCAACAGCGGCACCAGGGCCTGGGTCAGGAAAAAAGTGCCGCCGGCATTGACGTCCATGACGGCCCGGTAGTCTTCTTCCGTCGCCTCCAGCAAGTCCTGCTCGCAGTACACGCCGGCGCTGTGGACGACAATGTCCGCCCGTCCGCCGTAGGCTTCGACGAGGGCGGCGGCAAACTGGCAGTCGGCGCGGCGCGCCACATCGCAGTGGATATAGAGGAGCCGCGGCGCCGGCGCGGCTCCGTCCCCTGCCGCCGTCCGCGGCGTCGTCCCCGCCGGCGCCAGCGCGGACAATTCCGTCAGGGCCGCCATGCCCCGCTCGCGGGACCGCCCTAGGAGAAACACGCGGGCCCCGTCCCGGTAAAACAGGCGGGCTGCCGCCAGGCCAATACCGCTGGTGCCGCCGGAAATGACGACCAATCGGTCTTTACATCCATATTCCATCGAAACTCCCCTTCCCTTTCCGCGCATCACGCCTCGCCATCCCCGCAGTCCACGGGCTCCGGGTCCGGCAGGTAAAGGGTCACGGTCGTCCCCTGGCCCTTTTGGCTGTCCACCCGGCAATCGATGCCGTGGCGCTCACAAATATTGCGGGCAATGGTCAATCCCAGCCCCGACCCATTCTTGTTGCGCGCGTCCCACGAACGGTAAAAGCGCTCGAAAATGTGCCGCAGCTCTTCTTCCGTCATGCCCGCCCCATGATCCGTGATCGTTACGCGACGGCCCCGGAGGACCACTTCGACCGATGCCGGCCCGGTCGAAAACTTGATGGCGTTGTCCAGGAACACGAGCAGCATCTGCACGAGCCGGCCGTAATCGCCGGACAGGCGGTACACATCCCGGTCCGTCGAGATCGTGACCTCCACCTGCTGGGAACGGCCCAGGTGACGGGCGTTGCGGACGGCTTCCTGCAGGACCGCAACGAAATTCAGGGGCTGTTTGGCGATGGAAAACTCCGGATTCTGCAAGCGCGACAGTTCCAGCAGGTCGTTGATCAAGCGCTGCTGGAACAGGACCTCGCGGTACATGGTGTCATAGTAGCGCGCCACTTCGGCCGGATCCGTCACAATCTTGTCCCGCAGGGCTTCCAGGCTGCCGCGGACCACGGTGACCGGCGTCCGCAATTCGTGCGTGATATTCGAGATAAAGACCTTGCGGGACTGTTCCATGTGTTCCCGTTCCCGTTGGACTTTCGCGAGCATTTCCGTCATATGGTCCAAAGACCGGGCCAGCTCGCCGATTTCGTCGCCGCGCCGGATCTCGGTCCGAATCTGGAAATTGCCGGCCGCCACCTGTCCCGTGACCTCCTTCAGCCGCTGCAGGGGTTTCGAAAACTTGAGGGACAGGGCCACGGACACGGCCAGGGCCAGCACAATGGCCACAAAGAGACAGAACACGTAAATCCGCGCGATGTCGTACAGCGCCTGCCGCAACCCGAAGACAGGCTGCCGCAGGACGACGACGCCGGCCACACTGCCATCGCTACCCAGGACCGGCGCCGTCACATAGCTGATGACGTCCGGACTGTGCCCCATTTCCCGTTCCGTCATAACCACTTCGCCCCGAAGGCCCTTCCGCACGATCTCCTGCGCAGTTTCCGACAGCGTGTCGAGGGGCGTGTTCCGATATTCCAGGGGTGGGAACATCGCCGCGCCCCGGCGCTCCCACTCTTTCTGGAGAAACTCCGTCTCGGTCCGCAGGTCCCGCCCCAGCCGGCCGGCCGCGGCGCGCATCTTTTCGCGTTCCTCCCGCGGCGGACGGGTGTGACCGTACATTTCGACGCGGCCGTCGGCCGCTACGATCCAGATATCCTCGTCCGTCAGGGCCGCCATTTCCCGCAGGAGGCGCTGCCGGAAGTCCTGACGCTGCCCGTCGTCTTCCGCTGCCCTGGGAGGGCGCAGGCCGTCCTGCCGGACGAACTCGGCAACCTGCAGCGCCCGGCGGTACATTTGCAGCCGTGTCCGGCCCACGTAATTTTCCTCGAAAAAGTGGGAGAACAAAAGGGTCATAACGCCGGCAAAGACCAGCAGCGCCAGGCCGAAATACTTGACCAGCCGCGCCGCCATGCGCTGTCGTCCCATAAAATCCCGCCACGACGGGCGCTGTCCGCGCCTCCGGCTGTCTCCCATCGTCCGTTTCCTCCTTTTCCGTCCCGGCCGGCGTCACGGGCCTGCCGTTCCGCACCGCGCCCCGCCGAAAGGCCCTAGAACCCGTCCGGCATCGGCCGCTCTTTCACCCACTGGCGCCGCTCTTCGGGCGTCATCTTCTTCCAGCGGGCGCGGAATTCCTCCAGGCGCTGCTCGCGCCGTTTTTCCCGTTCTAGGTAAATCCGGCGTTCCGCCTCCGGCAACGCCTTCAGCCGCTTCTTCACCAAGGCGGCCCGTCGTTTCCGGAAATAGGTCCGGCGCTGTTCTTCCGTCATCCCCGCCAGCCGGTCCCACAGCTTTTTCCGCTCTTCCTGCTGCGCCCGGATAGACTTTTGTTCGGCAGCCGTCCCGTTTTTCAGGCGCGCCTCGTCCACGTGGGATCGGAACCGTTCCAAGGCGTCCCGGAGCTGTTCCGGCGTCAGGGAATCCCACTGTTTCAGGAGTTCCCAGCGTTCCTCCGTCAGTTTTTCCCGCTGTTCCAGAGTCAGTCCCCCGGCCACATTGGGACCCTTGAGCCCCTGGGACCGGTCCGCCGGTTCCCGCGGCGTCTCCGGGACCGGCGTCCCGTCCTGCCCTTCCCGGGGCAGGCGCAAATCCAAATAAGTCCGGTAGGCAATTTCCCCGGCCCGCGCGGTTCCCGGCACGACGCCTGCCGCCGCCCCGGCCCATGCCAGTACGGCCAGGCAGCGCGCCAGACGGGCGGCGCGGCGCCAGCTTGCCCGCGTCTGTCCCTGCTGCTTTTGTTCCATACCAAGCCCCCACCCTTGCGGCTGTTCTGAAAAAAAGCCCGGATTCGACGAATCCGGGCTGTGGTATCAGGACGATACGGCTAAATTATTTCTTCGCTTTTTTTGCTTTTTTCGCAACTTTCTTGACGTTGACAGCGTCCTTGAACGCTTTGCCAGCCTTGAAAGCCGGAACGGTAGCTGCCGGAATGACGATTTCTTTCTTGGTACGAGGATTCTTGCCCTTGCGGGAAGCGCGCTGGCGAGCTTCGAAGGTGCCGAAACCGATCAGCTGTACTTTGCCCTTCTTCGCAACTTCTTCGACAATCGCCGTGGTGAGGGCTTTCAGGGCTTTTTCTACATCCTTCTTGGACAGTTCGGCTTCTTTGGCGGCAACATCGATCAATTCTTTCTTGTTCATAGTGCAATCCTCCAAACAATTAATTTCAGGTCCCGCGACGAGGCGCAGGCCTTGCTTACGCTTATTATACAGCGTCGAATTGCGCTTTACAAGCGGGTTTCCACTATTTTCAAAAATTTCTTTACGTTGCCGGGCCATTTTTCGTCCATTTTTGTCAATTTTGTACTTTTAGGATATAATAAATGTGGTTTTTCAGGAAAAAAGATATGTAGGATTGTATACAAAACGTGGTAACAGCGCGCGTTCCGCGCCTGTTTCCGATCCACGTACGGAGTTTTTGCGGGACTTTACGGGAGTCCCGCGCAGGAGTTTCATATGGGAAAAATCTTGATTGCCGACGACAACCTCCAAATTACCAATATCCTCGTCGAATATGCCAAGCGGGAAGGCCATTCCTGCTGCGTCGCCCGGGACGGCGAGGAGGCGCTGGCCCTCTTCCGGCGCCAGGAACGAGACATCGACATGGTCCTGCTCGATATTATGATGCCCAAGCTGGATGGCCTCGAAGTCTGCCGCGCCATCCGCCGGCGGTCCCTGGTCCCGATTATCCTGATTACGGCCCGCGGCGAAGACAGTGACAAGATCCTCGGCCTGGACACAGGGGCCGACGACTATCTGGTCAAACCCTTCAGTCCCGCCGAAGTCATGGCGCGGATCCGGGCCATCCTGCGCCGCGTCCCCGGAGACGGAGGACAGGCCCGCACCATACGGACGGCCAACCTGTTCATCGACATCGACAACTACCTGGTCCGCATCGACGGGCAGGAAGTGCGCCTGACAAAACGGGAAAAGGAACTACTCTGGCTCCTGGCCTCGAAGCCGATGAAAGTCTTTTCCCGGGACAACCTGCTGGACAGCCTCTGGGGCTGCGACTACTACGGCGACAGCCGCACCGTCGATTCCCACATCAAGCGGCTCCGGGCCAAATTGGAAGACTATCCGCATCCGCTCTGGCGCATCAAGACCATCTGGGGGGTGGGATACCGTTTCGAACAGGAACCGCAGGCCGGCGCGCTTCCTCCGCAAGCCTGACCCGAAAGCGGCGCAAAGGCCTCCGCCCCGCGCGGACGGTCTGCCAAACGCAGACCGTCCCACGGGCCGGAGGCCTTTTTGTGATGCCTGGATTGCCGCTCCGCGGCGGTCCGTCAGACGCCGATCAGGATGCCGCCGCCGTGGTCATGCCAGCCCCATCCCCAGCCCCAGCCGATCCCGATGTTGATGGGAAGGCCGCCGGAAGATCCTTCTTCCCGGGCCGCGTCTTTCTCGTCGATGACGCGGAACGTCAGTTTTTCCGTCTTGACGTATCCGCCGATTTCCGCTTCCGCCAGGATCACGACCTTGCCCCGGGCAACGCCGAGGACACGGCCCTGGGCGGAGTCGGTCCGGGCAAGGTTCTCGTCCAGGCTGGTCAAGGTCAGCTTGTACGGCACGTTGCCGGGCACGCGGACGAAAATCTTGCCGACGCCGTCCACAGGTACCTTGGCGTAGACGCTGTAAATCTCCGTGGCGCCGGCGAGGCGTTCCGTCGTCCCGTCCAGGAGCTCCGTCCGGGAGGGGGCGCCGGGGTAGCAGCGATAGACGCAGGAGTCATCCTTGGCAATCAAATAATCGCCGACCAGGGTATCCGTCCCCTTCGCATAGGCCCGCACGTGCCGGAAATAACCGCCCGTCAAGGCTTTGTCCATGCGGTAGTCGTAGGTGCCGCCGGCCGTGAGGCCTGTCTTGGCGCTGTCCACGGCGGACAGGCGCGCCACGGCGGCGTCCAGCTTTTTGCCGGCCGTCACGAAATACGCCGACAAGGCCTCTGCCTTTGCCTGCTGCCGCGCCTTGTGCGCTTCCTGGACCGTCGTAACTCCGGGCACTCCCGCAGCGGCCGCCAGGGCGGCCGGCGCGGGAACGAGGATCCCGGCCAGACAGGCCCCCGCCAGGAGCAGGGCCGCCAGGCGGCCCGCCCAGCGGATCCGGAACCGGCGTCGCGCCGGCCCCGTCATGGATTGCTGCTGTATTTGCCTCATCAAAAACACCTCCTGTTTCACCGTTTCCAATGAATGACCTGCCAGGTCCCCCAGGCGGTCAGGGTTCCCGTAAAATCGAGCAGGATATCCGCAATGGCGCCGTTGCGTCCGGGCACCAGTCCCTGCAGATATTCGTCGCAGACCGCCGTGAGCAGCCCCGCCAGCAAAATATAGCCAGGGGACGACGAACGAGCGGCGCCATAGACGAAACCGAGGCGGCACGCCAGGAGTCCCTGGCAAAAGTACTCAAAGAAATGGGCCAGTTTCCGCAGCGCCCGTTCCAGGACCGCCGCCGGGGGAAGGTCGGGAAAGACGCCTCCAAGCCGTTCCACGAATCCCGTCAGGAGCCAGCTGGCCTGATGGGATTGCGTGCCGGGGACGCTGGAATTGTAGAAAATGAAAGCCGTGAAGAGGACAAAGGCCAGGAGCCACGTGAACTTGCGCATGGGACCGCCTCCTTACAGGTTCCGGGTCAAGGCGTCCATCATCATCATGTTGCTGACGGCGCCGATGCCCCCGGGAACCGGCGTATAGGCCGAGGCTTTTGCCGCCGCCGCGGGGTCGATATCCCCGCGCAGGCCCCGGTCCGTGACGTTGATGCCCACGTCGACGAGGACCACCCCGTCTTTCACCATGTCCGGCTGGACGAAGTCCGCCCTGCCGATGGCGGCGACGACCACATCGGCTTCCCGCAGCAGGGCCGGCAGGTCCCGCGTATGGGAATGGCACAAGGTGACCGTGCAGTTTTCCTGCAGGAGCAGAAGCGCCACCGGTTTCCCCACCACGTTGCTGCGGCCCAGGACGACGGCCCGTTTTCCCGCCAGGGCAATGCCGTAGTGCTTCAGCGTCGCCAGGCAGGCCCGGGGCGTGCAGGCGGCCCAGCGGCCTTCGCCCAGGAAGAGGGCCCCCATGTTGGCCGGATGGAGGCAGTCCATATCCTTGGCCGGCGCCAGGGCGGCGCCCACGGCCCGGCTGTCGATGTGCGCCGGCATCGGCATCATGGGCAGGATCCCCGTAATGGCCGGATCGCGGTTCAATTTGTCCAGGGCGGCCAGGACATCTGCCGTCACCGCCGTTTCGGGCAGTTCCACGCAGACGCTGGACGCGCCGACGCTTTCGGCCGTTTTCAGCAGGCGGCCCCGGTAGACGAAGGACGCCGGGTCTTCGCCGACAGTAACAATGGCCAGGGTGACCGTCTTTCCCTGGGCTTTGGCGGCGGCGACCCGCGCCGTGATGTCCGCGCGGTACGCTTCAGCGACGGGTTTACCCGCCATGCGGATACATTCCATAAGGTTCCTCCTAAGGGCGGGCTTAGAAAAGGCCCGTGATTTTTCCGTCATCCGTGACGTCGATACCTTCGGCCGCCGGATGTTTGGGCAGGCCCGGCATGGTCAGGATGCTGCCGGTGTAGATGACCACAAAACCAGCGCCGGCGCTGACTTTGGCGTCCGTCACGTGGAGCGTGAAGTCCGTCGGGGCCCCCTTCAGGTTCGGGTTATCCGACAGGGAATTCTGTGTTTTGGCCATGCAGACCGGCATCTGGCCGTAGCCTTCGGCCTCATACTGGGCCAGTTTCTGCGCCGCCTTGGTCTCAAACTGCACCCTGCCGGCGCCGTAGATCTCCTTGGCGATGGTTTCGATTTTCTGCCGCAGGGGCAGGTCGAGCGGATAGAGCGGGGCAAAGTGGGCCGTGCCGCTTTCCGCCAGCTTGACCACTTCCTTCGCCAGTTCCACGCCGCCTTCGCCGCCTTTGGCGAACACATCGCTCAGGGCTACTTCGACGCCCATGCCCTGGCAATAGTCGTAGACGGCCTGCAATTCTTCCCGCGTATCCTGGGCGAAGATGTTGATGGCCACGACGACGGGCACGCCAAACTTGAGGACGTTCCCGATGTGCCTGCCCAGGTTTTCCAGGCCGGCGCGGACGGCGTCCACATTGGGTTCCTTCAGCTGGTCCTTCGGCACGCCGCCGTGCATCTTGAGGGCGCGGACCGTGGCGACGACGACGCAGGCGTCGGGATGGAGGCCCGCGAAGCGGCTCTTGATGTCAAAGAATTTTTCCGCGCCCAAATCGGCGCCGAACCCGGCTTCCGTAATGGTGTAGTCCGCCAGGCGCAGAGCCGTCTGCGTCGCCATGACGCTGTTGCAGCCGTGGGCGATGTTGGCAAAGGGGCCGCCGTGGACCAAGGCCGGCACGTGTTCCAGGGTCTGGACCAGGTTCGGTTTGATGGCGTCCTTCAGGAGCGCCGCCATGGCGCCGGCCGCGTGGACATCGGCCGCCGTGACGGGCTTGCCGTCGTACGTGTAGGCGACGACGATGCGTTTCAGCCGTTCCTTGAGGTCGTGGAGGCTCGTGCTCAGGCACAGAATGGCCATCACTTCCGAGGCGACGGTAATGTCGAAGCCGTCTTCCCGGGGCACGCCGGACGCCTTGCCGCCAAGGCCCGCCACGATGTGGCGCAGTTCCCGGTCGTTCATGTCGACGACGCGCTTCCAGACGACGCGGCGCGGATCGATGCCCAGGGGATTGCCCTGATGAAGGGAATTATCCACCATGGCCGACAGGAGCATGTGGGCCGAGGTGATGGCATGAAAATCCCCGGTGAAATGCAGGTTGATGTCTTCCATCGGGACGACCTGGGCGTAGCCGCCGCCGGCAGCGCCGCCCTTCACGCCAAAGCAGGGCCCCAGGGAAGGTTCGCGCAGGGCCACGATGGCCTTTTTGCCGATTTTGGCCAGGCCCTGGGCCAGGCCGACGGTCGTCGTGGACTTGCCTTCGCCGGCCGGCGTCGGCGTAATGGCCGTCACCAGGACGAGCTTGCCCGGTTTCCTCTGGGCGACGCGGTCCAGGAGACCATACGACAATTTGGCCTTGTAGCGGCCGTACAGTTCCAGGTCCTCCTCGCCGATTCCCAGCTGGGCGGCGATTTCCGTAATGGGAAGCATTTGGCACTGCTGCGCGATTTCAATATCCGTAAGCATGTTGACCTCCATCCTTTACACGTGACAACGGGCACGACCGGCCCCCGCCGGCCGTCTGCCCGGGACTTGCTCTTCGACAACAAGGGGGTGAAAAAACGAGACCGCCCGCCCTCCGGCGCGGGCCGACGGGGCCTAGCGGAACCAGACCTCGACCTTCGCGCCCGGCGGGACCTCGGATCCCGCCGCCGGGGCCTGCCGGTACGCCGAACCGCTGCCGTAGGGAGCCAGGATCAGACGCCCCGCCTGCAGGATCTTGGCAATGGTGCGGCTGTCCAGGCCCGTGAACTCCGGCAGGATCCAGTTGCTGCCGCGCGGCGTCAGGGACGGCACCACGCGTTCGCCCGTCTCCTTGCCCTCAAAGGAGGGCAGGACCGAACTGTCCGAAGGCTGGATGCCCTTGGCCACCAAGATCTGCTGCAACGTATCGCGGAAAATAGGCGCCGACACCTGGGACCCGTAAAAGGCGCCCCGGGGATTGTCCAGGACGACGAGCATGGCGTACTGCGGCTTGTCCGCGGGCACGAACCCGACGAAGGACGCGATGTATTCGCCGGCGGCGTATCCGCCGTACTGGGAAATCTTCTGGGCCGTGCCGGTCTTGCCGGCAATCCGGTAGCCTTTGATGCGGGCCGTCTTGCCGCCGCCCTCGCTGACCACCTTTTCCATCATGGCGCGCATCTGGGCGGCCACTTCGGGCGTAATGACACGGCGCACGACCTGCTTGCCGCCTTTGCGGATGACTTCGCCGTTCGGGGCGACGATCCGGTCGATGATATAGGGCTTCAGCAGCTCGCCGCCGTTGGCAATGGCGCAAATAGCGCGCAGCTCCTGGAGCGGCGTCACGGCAATGCCCTGCCCGATGGCAAAGGTGGCGATGTCCGGATCGTACATATTCTTCGGATCGTACAGGATGCCTTCCGCCTCGCCGGGCAGTTCAATGCCCGTAGCCTGGCCGAAGCCGTATTTTTTGGCCCATTCGATTTCGCGCCGGGCGCCCAGCTTCATCCCCAGCTGGACCATCCCCGTGTTGATGGAAAACTTGATGACGTCCTCGAACGGCACGGTTCCCATGCCGCTACCGTCCCAGTTCTGGATGACACGGTCGGCGATGCGGATGCGGCCGCTGTCGTTCACGGGAGTCGTCGGCGTAATGATGCCTTCGGAAAGGCCCATGGTCCCGACGATGGGCTTGAAGACGGAGCCCGGTTCGTAGTTCATGGAAACCGCCCGGTTGACCCATGCATCGGCCGGATAGGAACCGAATTTGTTCGGGTCGAAGGTGGGCCGGCTGCCCATAGCCAGGATGGCCCCCGTATGGGGATCCATGATAACGATGGCCGCCCCCTGCGCCTTCGTGCGCTTCATGGCGTCGTCCAGGGCGTCTTCGATGACAAACTGCATCTTGCTGTCCAGGGTCAGGTAGACCGTGGCCACCATGGGCGTTTCCTTGGCGTCATCCAGGTCCGTGTCGTTGCTGACCAGGGCTCGGCCCAACGCGTCGATCCGTTTCGTATGCCGCGTCTCAGCGCCCTTCAGGACGCTGTCCAGCGCCAGTTCCAGGCCGTACAGACCGCTGTCGTCGGTGCCGACGAAGCCCAGGACCTGGGCCGCCATGGATTTTTTCGTATAATACCGTTTGCTTTCCGTCAGGAAATGCAGGCCCGGCAGTTTTTCGTCCTGGATAATCTTCCGGACGCTCTCGTATTCCTGCGGCTCCAGCATGCGCTTAATCCACAGGAACTGCCCCTGCAGGGTGAAATCCTTGTAGAGCTCCTGCGGATCCATGTGAAGCGCCGGGGCCAGCTTGTCCGCCGCGACACGCGCCGTGTCGCGCGCCGGGACCGGACGGGACGGGTCGGGATTGTCATTCATTTCCTTCTGGTTGACGTAAAGGGAGTGGACCATGATGCTCACGGCCAGTTCTTCGCCGTTGCGGTCCACAATGCGGCCACGGGGCGTGTTGCGCCGGATCTTGTCCGTCGTTTGCGCCGCCGAGCGCCGGGACATCTCCCCGCCATCGACAATCTGCATCCAGAACAGCCTGCCCGTCAACACGACAAATGCGCACAGGACCAGCAGGAAATACACATGGTAGCGTTTGCGGGCGTCCCGTAAACGGAAAGGCTTCTTCTTCATGGGCGGGGCCTCCTTGTCACGACACGCAGGCCGTCAATCTCTTCGGGAGGCAGGCCCGCCTGTGCCCGCAATTCGCGGATTTCCCGCTCCGCCTCCCTGCGGTAGACGGACAAAATCAGGCCCAGGCACAGGAAATTGACCAGCAGGGACGTCCCGCCGTAGCTGATGAACAGGAGCGGCACGCCGATGACCGGCAGCAGGCCCGTGACCATGGCGATATTCGCCACGGACTGGCCAATCAACAGGCACGAGCAGCCGCCGACCAGGAGAAAGCCTTTCGCGTCCTGCGTGGCGATGGCGATGCGGTACAGAGCAAGGGCCAGGAGCGCGAAAATCAAAAGCAGCAGGAAGGCGCCCACAAAGCCCCATTCCTGGCAAAAGACTGCGAAGGCGAAGTCCGTGTGGGCTTCGGGCAGGTAGAAAAACTTACTGCTGCCCTGTCCCCAGGGCACGCCGAGCAGGCCGCCGGAGCCGATGGCCATCTCGGACTGCACCATCTGGTAGCCCGCGCCGAGGGGATCCAGCCAGGGATTCTTCCAAATCTTGATGCGGTTCAGGCGGTACGGTTCCAGCACGGCAATCGCCGCCGCGCCGGCCAGGCCCAGGCCGACGATGGCCGCGATCTGCTGTTTCGGGATGCCTGCCAGGATATACATGTAGATGCCCAGTCCCAGCATAATAGCCGCCGTCCCCATGTCGGGCTGCTTCAGGACGAATGCCGACGCGACGGCTGTAAACACCAGGGGGGCCGCCTGGGGCCACCGGACCAGGGACACGGACTGCCGGCGCCGCAGGCACTCGCCCAAAAAGCCCGTGGCAATGAGGATAATGGCCACCTTCGCCACTTCCGACGGCTGGAGGGAAATCCCGGCGATGCTGATCCAGCGCCGGGACCCGTTGACCACATGGCCCGCCACGCGGACCGCCACCAGGGACAGCAGCGTCAGGGCGCCGGCGATTTTCAGGAACCGCGGGGACAGGAGACGATGGTAATCGAATCGATACCCCACGAACCACAAAACGACGAACCCGATACAGGTAAACAGCAGATACCGTTTGAAGAAATAATACTGGCTGCCTGTCAAGACCTCGGCCCGGACGAAACTGGCGCTGAAATCATTGACGATACCAATGGCAACCAGGAACAGGACCAGCGACAGGACCGCCTGCCGCGCATTGGACCAAAACAGGAATTTCTCTCTCATTGCCGTCCTTCCTCCGCCGGCGCCGGGGGCCGGGAATCGCGGGGCGGACGGGTCTCTACCCCCTGTCCCGACGCAGCCGTGAAGACGGCGGCACAGTAGTTGATCGGCGTGCCCCGCCCGCTGAATTTGCGTTCATACTCCGTCTGGACCTCGTTCACATAGCCGCTGTGGTGGAGGTCGTAGGACAGCTCGCGGATGTCCATGCCGAACAGGCGGAACTGTTCCACGGAAAAATCGAAGAGGCCGCGGTTGTCCGTCTTGAAATACAACGTACCGCCGGGGCCGAGGAGCCGGAAATACAAGGCGAGGAAATTGACGTGCGTCAGGCGCCGTTTGGCATGGCGCGCCTTGGGCCAGGGATCGCTGAAATTGAGGTACAGCGTGCGGACCTCGCCCGGCTCGAACCAGTCCTCAAGGCACGCCGCGTCGCCGCAAAGCATGCGCAGGTTCGTCAAGCCCTCGTCCTTCGCCTTGCGCGCGGGATAATAGGCTACGCCGATCTGCGTTTCCACACCGATAAAGGCCTTTTCCGGGTGCAGGGCGGCCATACCCGTAATAAAGGCTCCTTTGCCGGACCCGATTTCCAGGCACAGCTCCCTGCCCTGGAACTGGTCCCGCCAGTGGCCCTTGAACCGGTCCAGGCGGTCCAGATAGATGTATTGGTCGCGCACCTCCGGCAAGGCGTCGTCGATCCAGGGTTTTTTACGCAGGCGCATCAAGAACCATCCTTTCGATCCCTTACTTGCTGTCCCGTTTCCGGGACCGGGCCGGTTTCGACGGCCCAAGCTCGTATTTTTTCAGGTACCGGTACAGCGTGACACGGCTCACGTCGAGCATGCCCGCCAGCTTGGAAATATTGCCGCCGGCGGCCTTCCACGCCGCGATAAAGGCGTCCTTATCATACTTCCAGGATTTCTCCAGGGTCTTGTTCCCCGGCAGCTTGATGTTTTCCGCTTCGATGGTGCTGCCCGCCGTATGGAAAAAGGCCTGTTCGATGACGCCCTGGAGCTGCTTGATATTGCCAGGCCAGCTGCACTCCGTCAGCAGGTGCAGAGCCTGCGGCGTCAGCCGTTTGGGCGGCATATTGTGCTGCGCCGACATTTCCGCCAGGATGTGGTTGGCCAACACTTCGATGTCCTTGACCCGTTCCCGCAGGGGCGGGATGCGCATGACCGTATCAATGACATATTCGTAGAGACGGCGGCTGAAGAGCCCCTTGTCGGCCAGGCGTTTCAAATTGGAGTCGCACGCCGCGATAATGCGGATGTTGAGTTTTTTGCGTTCCGTCCGGCTGCCCGGCACGGGCAGGCCGTTCTGCAGGACATCGGCCAGCTTGTCGCCGAACTCGACAGGCAGCTTTTCCACTTCGTCCAGGAAGAGAGTGCCGCCCATGGCCAGCTCCAGTTTGCCTGCCGTCGGCTGGTTGTCCCCGTCCAGGCTGCCGAAGAATTCCTCCTGCAGTTCCGACACGGGGGCGTTGGACCCTTTGACCACGATCAAGGGAGCCGCCGCCCGGGGTGAAGCCTGATGGATTCCGTGGGCCAGGCGCTGTTTGCCCGTGCCCGGTTCCCCCTGGAGCAGGATATTATGGTCGCTGCGGGCCACGCGGGACGCCTTGTGCTGCAGCGCCAGGAATTCCGTCGTCTCGCCGACCATGCTGTACAGGCTGTAGCGCGAGCTGTAGCCCGTGGCATGGGCAATGGTCGTCTTCAGGTCCTCGATGGACATGCTGAGCACCAGGGCGCTCTCCACCTCGTCGGCCACCTTGACCGGCAGCACCGTCGTAATATCCTCATACGTCCGGTCCTGTGTGATCCACGTGATTTCCCGCCGGTGCGTCGGCACGCCGCTCAAGGCGCGGCGGATGGGGATATGTTCGTAATTCAGGAACTCGTCGGCCAGCCTCTCCTTTCCTTCCAACCGCTTCAACCCGCGGCTGTTGGCGTATTTGAGCTCTTCCTTCCGGTCCAGCCAGTAGACACTGACCGGCAGTTCCTCCGTCATCATCTTGTAGATGTTCCAATATTCCAGGGTTTCCAAATGTTTCTCAATGGAATACTTCATCGTCAGGAGCAGGGACAGGAGCAGGTCATACGGCAGGTCGTCCTGGTCGACGGAACAAAACGACAGGATGTAGCGCAGCTTCCCATTGACGCAAATCGGGGCGCTGCAGGCATCGCCGTTATGGCTTTCGCGGATCCACATTTCCGGCCCGAACATGAGGAAGGGCACATTGTGTTCCCGGGCGATGGAGATGCTGCTCGTGCCAACATCTTCCTCCAGGACGCGCATGCCGACGATATCCTCGATGACACGCTGGAAAAAGGGCATGGCATAGTTCTTGATGACATAGCCCTGGTCGTCGATCAGCAGCATGGACAGATTGTGGACGTTGAAGTTCTGCTTGCTCTGTTCGTACAAGCCGTCCACGTAGCGCACGATGAACTCGTGCGTCCGCTGGTGCTGTTCGATCTGTTCACGGGTCAGCTTGTGGATCTTCGGCATGGTTTCGTGGGGCAGGCGCATGGCGCGGCAACGCTGCCAGGACTCGGCTACCCAAGGATGCACGTTCGGATCGACGATGCCGTCTTCCATGAATTTGTTGTAGTACGCGGCCAGTTTTTCCTTATTCCGCTTCTCGCGAATCATATGACATATCCCTCTTTTACTCTGTTTTTTGTGTGGATTCGTTGGGCTGGATGCCGTTGGCTGGGCCGTTCCCGCGTCCCGCAGGCGCCGTCTTACGGGCGCTTTCCGCCGGTCAGGACGTGCCGGCCCGTATAATACCGGGAATTCCAGTACGGGTCGTTCAGGTCGCTCAGCATGACGCCGTGGCTGGTGGCGTTCCAGAATTTCCCGTTGCCGGCGTAGATGCCGTTATGGGATGCGCCGGGCGCGTAGGTCGTAAAGAAAACCAGGTCGCCGGGCTGCAGCTTGGAACGGGGGACAAACGTGCCCTCCCGGGCCTGCGTGTCCGCCGTCCGCGTCAGCCGGATGCCCTGCTGGGCAAAGACGTACTGCACGTACCCGGAGCAGTCGAATCCCTTCGGCGTCGTGCCGCCGAAGACATAGCGCGTGCCTTGATAGCGGGCCGCCGTCGCCAGGATTGACTTGCTGTCGGCAGAGACAAGCTCCGAACCGTATTTCCGTTCCGCGGCGCGGCGCTTCAGCAGCTGGTATGTCTCCATGTCCAGCCTGCCATCCTGGCGAAGCCCCTCGGCCCGTTCCTTTTTCTGGAATTTTTTCAGGGCCTTGCGGGTATCCCGGGTAAAATCCCCATTCCGCGTCCCCGGGCGAAAGCCCAGGTCTTCCAGACAGGTTTGGGCCATGAGGACCAGCCAGGCGTGGTCGCCCTGCTCGTAGACCTCTTTCAGCGCCGGCTTCGGCACCGTGGGCTGAACGATGGACGGCGGCGCCGGCCTCGGTACGGCCGGAGGGGCGGTGATCAAGATCCCGTCGGCCCGGTGCGGCCGGTTTCCCACTACGGGCGCGGCCTCGCCTTCCGCCGGGGCCAGGCCCCAACCCGCCACGGCGACCGCCAGAGCCAGGGGCAGCAGCGTTTTCTTCCACATACTCATACTCTCCGTTTGCCGGCCTTTCCGGCCGGCCTGTGACAGGATTCCCGCCGGGCCGCGGCCCGGGCGGTTCTCCCCTTTCCGTTCAAAGAGGCGGCCGCGGAACCGGGCAAGGCGGGATTCCGCCTTGCTCCGCCGCCATTTCCGCCGTCATTTCAGCCGTAATTATAGACATCCCACGATTTCAGCTTGTCCAGTTCGCCTGCCGCCATGGCGACTTCCCGGATCAGACGCTCCTGGTCCTTCGGCAGGGTGCCGGCGAAATTGACATAGTTGGAAACATGGTTGCTGCGGAACAACGTATGGCATCCTTCGGGCAGGTGGATATTCTCCAGCATGAGCTGCAGTTCGTGCATCAGGCCGCCCGGGGACAGGGGATGGAACTCGCCGCGTTCGAACTGGTCCTTCAGCTCGCTGCCGCGGTACAGCATGAGGCACAGGGCGCTCAGCATGGTCGGCTGGATTTCGCTGATGGCTTTGGCCGTCGCCAGGGCGTGGCGTTCCGACCCTTCCTTGCCGGCAATGCCGAGGATGACCATAATGGACAGCTTCATGCCCGCCGCGATGACGCGCTTGCCCGCCTCAATGGACTGGGGGCCGTCCACGCCCTTCCGGATGGCCAGCAGGGTTTCCGAGTCCCCGCTTTCCATGCCGTAGTAGAGCAATTTCAAGCCCGCGTCGAAGAGCTGCTTCATTTCTTCCGGCGACTTGCGCAGGATATCCTTCGGCGCCG
The DNA here is from genome assembly GCA_900314855.1 of uncultured Selenomonadales bacterium. Classification (GTDB taxonomy): domain Bacteria; phylum Bacillota; class Negativicutes; order Acidaminococcales; family Acidaminococcaceae; genus Succiniclasticum. The sequence goes on along the minus strand of OMWZ01000003.1, from coordinate 66,815 downwards.
CATAGGACGAAACGCGCTGCAGGTTCGGGAAGGCCTTGCGCAGCGCTTCCAGGATGCCCAACAGACGCGACGTCGGCAGGCACAGGGCATCGCCGTCCGCCAAAAAGACCCGGCGCACGCCTTCGCGGTTGTACGTGTACGCCATGCCGATCTGACGGGCGATTTCCTCGTTCGTCAGGACCTGGAACGGGACCCCGCGATACATATTGCAATAGGTACACTTGTTGTGGGCACATCCGCGCGTCACCCGCAGGATAAAACTGTTGGCTTCGCTGGGCGGCCGGAACACAGGGGTATCGTAATCATCAAAAAACATAAATTCTTTCCTCCATCCGAAAACTGAAAAAACTGAAAAGGGACGACGTCCGGGGCAGGGGCCCCAGTCCGGCAACGCTGTCCAGGCCGCGGGGCGCAAGCGTCCCCGCAGTGTTAACTTTACACTTTTACCATGTCTCAAAGCGGTACAGCAACATATAAAACAGTTTTGCAGTAACATTATAATACATTTTCGCCGGAATTGTAACATCTGCAACCATTTTTTATGAAATCGTCCCCAGATTTCACAAAAATTCCACTGTTGCTGTGCTAAGATAAAGTCTACAGAGAAAGGATTGTGTAAAATGTATTCTAAAAAAACTCCCCGGTCCAAACACAAACGTACTTCCGTGCTGCCTTTTTTTCTCCTCCTGTGCGCCGCCCTGGTGGCCCTGGCGGGCTGCGCCCGGCCGGGACGGCAGGTCCTGCACCTGCAGGGCAGGATCGAAGCCGTCACGACAACCCTTCCGGCACCGGCAGACGGCAAGGTCCAAGGCCTGATCGTAGAAAAAGGGGATCGCATCCGCAAGGGAGAACCCCTCTTCGGCGTCGCCGACGGGACCGGCACAAACGTGCCGGGAAAGGCCGCCCGTGAACTGGCACAGGCACAAGCGGAACTGCGCCGCCTCCAGGCCGGCGGTCCCGCCATGGACCGCGCCGCCGCCGCCGCTACCGTCCAGGGGGCCCTGGCCGACGTCCAGCGCGCGTCCGCGACGTACCAGAAGATGACGAACCTGTACGCCATCGGCGGCGTATCGAAGCGGCAGGTGGACCAGTCCGCCCAGACCCTGGCGTCGGCCCGTGACCGACTCGCTGCCGCCCAGGCGGAACTCCGCCAGGCGCAAACCGCCAAACCCTCCGATTCGGCGGCCCTCCAGGCCAAAGTCAAGGCCCTGAAGGACGCGTACGAACGGGAAGCGGAACAGACAGCCAACGAAGTAAAAGCCCCCTTCACGGGCCTGGTCGGCGGGCTCCAGGCCGCCAACGGCGCTTCCGTCCGCCAGGGCCAGCCTGTCCTGACCTTGACGGCCACGACGGAGTGCTACATCCGCATTCCCCAAAGCGTGCGGGACGGGCGCCTCGAACCGGGACGGACCGTCACCCTCACGGCGCCGGGACTGCAGAAGCCTTTTATCGGCATCATCCGTGAAAATACGGACAGGGAGCTGGTCCTCTTCAGCGACCAGAAACCGGAAGATTTGCCCGCCGGCGCTTCTGTTGGCGTGGAAATTTCCTTGTGACAGGAAACGGGCCGTAGACATTCCCCGAAAAACCTCGTACAATACAATTAATGTTGTGTTCCTTATCCCAGACATTCGGAGTGAAATCATGGAGCAATACTTTCTCGTCGCCGTCAAGGCCATCGTCCCCCTGTTTCTTTTGATCCTGACGGGCACGTACATCCGCTGGCGCAAACTGCTGGACGACCACGAAATCCGCCGCGTGAACAGCATGGTTTTCGAAGTCTTTTTCTTCTGCATGATGTTCCACAACCTGTACGTCACGTCGCTGGACCAGGCCCTGCGGCCGAAACTGATTGTCTTTTCCGTCGCCGCCGTCTTCGCCGTTATCGCCGGGGCGACCTTCTTCGTCCTGCGGATTACCCAGGACAACAAGACCCGCGGGGCCATGATCCAGGCCCTCTACCGCAGCAACTTCGTCCTCCTGGGAATCCCGATGGTGGAAAACATTTTCGGCCGCGACGCCCTCGCCGTCCCGACCATGATGATTGCCATCGTCGTTCCTATTTTCAACATCATGGGCGTCTTTATTCTCGAGACGTTCCGCGGCGAAGGCCGTTTTTCCCTGCGCAAGACGTTGGGAAACGTCCTCCGGAATCCCATGATCGTCGGCGCCGTCTGCGGCTTCTTTTTCCTGTTCACAGGTATCCGCATTCCCGACTTTCTCGAAAAACCCATCGCCCAACTGTCGGCCTGCACATCGCCCGTGGCCCTGCTCATCCTCGGCGCGTCCTTTAAGGTCGGCACCCTAGGCCACGACGTACGCGACCTAGTTCTCACCGTGGCCGGGCGCCTGCTGGTCGTCCCCGCTCTCGTTCTGGGCACGGCCATGTTCCTGGGCTTCCGGGGCATTGAATTCGTCACTCTCCTCAGCATCTTCGCCACGCCCTGCGCCGTCGCTTCTTTCGCCATGGCGCAGCAGCTCGGCAGCAATGCCGAACTGGCGGGCAATGCCGTCGTCATCTCCTCGGGTCTGTCCTGCGTGACCCTCTTCTTCTGGGTCGTCCTCTTCCAGTACCTCGGCGTATTTTGACAGGTTTTTCCGGTTCAAAAAGATGTCACAGGTCCCATGCTTGCAAATTGGCGCGAAATATGATATGATTTTCCCGTGATTCGCGGGTGTAGCTTAATGGTAAAGCCCTTGCTTCCCAAGCAAGTCACGTGGGTTCGATTCCCATCATCCGCTCCAGAGTCAATGACGCCTCCAGGTCGGACTGGAGGCGTTTTCTTTATTCTAGATACGGGAACCATTCCTAAAAAGGATTTTATTGCGAGGATTTTTCCACCATGCGCTTACTTGAAAAACGGATCCTGGAAGACGGCTGCGTCATCAACAACGAAGTCCTGAACGTAGACCGTATTTTCAGCCAGCAGGTCGATACAGGCCTTCTCGTCGAAATCGGCAAGGAGTTCGAAAGCCGCTTCGGCAACCGGAATATCGACCGCATCCTCACGGTGGAGGCGGCAGGCATCCCCATTGCCATGACGACGGCGTCGTACCTGCACGTGCCGTTCGTCTTCGCCCGCAAGCAGGCTATTCCCATCATGGAAGGCAGCAGCCTGCAGATTTCCGCTTATTCATGCAGCCAGGCCGTCAACTACCACATGTACCTGCTCAAGCACCTGCTGCCCCGGGGCGAGCGCGTCCTCATCCTGGACGACATCCTGTCGAATGGGGAAGCCATCCTGGGACTCACCAACATGTGCCGCCAGGCTGGCGCCATCGTGGCCGGCATCGGCGTAGCCATTGAAAAGACCTTCCGCCCGGGCCGCGCCAAAATCGAAAAAGAAGGCTACGACGTCGTGTCCCTGACCAAGATTGAACGCTTCGAACACGGCGTGCCCATTTTCACGCGATAACCGCTGCCCCTCGCCCTGGCAGCGCCGTCCCGCAAAAAAGGTATCTCTTCCCGGAACGACCGGGAGAGATACCTTTTTTATGCATGTTCTTTTCTCGGAAACGGTGCCGGCGTGCCTTCTCAGGCAGGCACCCGACGTCATGCCTGTGCTTTTCGGACCATTTCGGCGGCCCAGACGACAGCGCGGGCAAAATCCTGTTCGTCGGGATGCTTTTCCGCTTCTTCCAGGCGGGCCTGCCGCTCCGGCGTCATGGGCTGGACCGTGGACTCCATCTTGTGTTGGGATTTGATATGGTAGGAGTGCACGCGGCCCTGGCACATAAAGGTGCCCAGGGATTCGTTGTCCCCGGCAGGGACGGCGGCGGCGTTCCGCTGGTAGACCTGCGCCGCTTCCGAATCCGGATAGGCACCGCACGTCCCGAAGACGGCGATCTTCTGGCCGTGGAGATGGCCCATGGCCCGCTGCGCCATGAGATCCGCGCCGCGGCGGAAGGCCCAGAAGCCGACGAAGACCAGGTCGCAGCCCACCGGATTTTCCGTGACATCCCTGGCAGCCACCAGAGTGGCGCCGGGCAGGGATTTGGCAATGGCTTCGGCAACGGCTTTCGTATTCCCCGTCGCCGACGAATAGATAATCAATATTTTCATATGGTTCTCCTTTTTCCGCCTGCCGACCGAACGAAGGACGGCAGGATATGATACAATGGGAAATGACAGTTTATATCAAATTTTCGGGGACAGTTTTTCGCAAACAGGAGGAATCGCACCATGATATGGAGCAATTTTGCGCCGGACCGGTCGCGCAAGGAGCCGCTGTACCTTCAATTGTCGGAGTTCATCAGGGAAGAAATACGCCAGTCCCGCGCCCTGCCCGGAACACGGCTGCCGTCGGTGCGGGAGCTGGCATCGGGACTGGGCCTGAGCCGCACAACGACGGAGACCTGTTACAGCAAGCTCGCCGCCGAGGGCTATTTGGTCAGCAAGCCCCAAAGCGGCTATTTTGTGGCGGATCTGGAAGTCCGTCCCCCGGCGGAGCAAAATTTTTCCACGACACGCGCCGAGACACCGGTTCGCTATGATTTCGCCAACAATTATGTGGACGGCACGACGTTCCCGTCCGTCATCTGGCGACGCCATCTGGGCCGGGCCCTGCAGGCCAGGGAGGCCCTCACGGGGTACGGGGAGCCGCAAGGGGAGCCGGTGCTGCGCCAGGTCCTGGCCGAGTACAGCCACGAATCGCGCGGTGTCGTAGCCCAGCCGGAACAGATTGTCATCAGCGCCGGCGTCCAGAGCCTCTTTGTCCTTCTGGCCGCCCTTCTGGGAGACCGGTTGTTCCACGGCCGTCGGGCCATTGCCTGGGAACGGCCGGGCTTTGCCCAGGGCGAAGAAATTTTCCGGCGCCAGGGCTGGGACCTCTCTCATTTTGACGTGGAAGACCTGGACCGGGCCGAGGCACGGCTCCTGTACGTAAGCCCATCCAACCCGTACAAAGGGCGGTCTCTCACGCCGGAACAGCGGCGGCGCCTGCTGCGGTGGACCCGTGAACACGACGGGTATATCCTGGAGGACGATTACAACGGGGAATTCCGGTACTTCGCAACACCCGTTTCGTCTTTGCAGGGCATGGGAGACGGGGAACACATCGTCTACCTGGGATCCTTTTCGCGGCTCCTGTTCCCGAGCCTGCGCATCAGCTACATGGTCCTGCCGCCGGGGCTGCTGCCCGATTACCAGTGCCTGGCCCGCCTGTACAACCAGACCTCGAGCACGGTAGAACAGCTGGCCCTGGCCTCGTTCCTGCGGGAAGGGCATCTGCGGCGCCACGTGAAAAAACTGCGCCGCCTGTACCGCCGCAAGGGAGAGTTGCTGCAACGGGCCCTGGCGCGTTATTTCGGGCACACCGCCGCGATTCGGGGCTACGAATCGGGACTGCATATGCGCATTGCCGTCGCCGGACCCTGGGATGCGGCCACGCTGGCGGCAAAAGCCGAAGCGGCAGGCGTCCGCGTCCGTCCCGTCCCGGTCTCCCCGTCGGAACCGGAAGCGGAAATCCTGCTGTCCTTCGCGGGCATCGGGGAAGAGGACATCGAACCGGCTGTGGCCCTGCTGCGGAAAGCGTGGCAATAACGGGATCCGGCCCGGAAGGGCCGCGGGGAGCTTTCGGGGGACTTCCGGAAAACTGCCGAAGAAGCCGCCCAGCCCGGGAATCATCCCAGCAGCAGTTTGTCGCTCACGTCGCCTTCGCCGCCGCTGGCCTGTTCGAACATTTCCAGCAAGTCGCGGATGGTCAGCTTCTGCTTTTCCCCGCCGCGCACGTCGATGAGGATCCGCCCTTCGTGCATCATGATGAGGCGGTTGCCGAAGCGCAGGGCGTCCCGCATATTGTGCGTGATCATGAGGGTCGTCAGCGCGTCGCGTTCGACAATGGTCCTAGTCAAGCCGAGCACCTTTTCCGCCGTTTTGGGATCCAGGGCCGCCGTGTGCTCGTCCAACAGGAGGAGTTTTGGCTTCTTCAGGGTCGCCATGAGCAGCGTCAGCGCCTGGCGCTGGCCGCCGGACAGGACACCGACCTTCGACGTCATGCGGTCTTCCAAGCCCAGGTCCAGTTCCTTCAGCATGCGATAGAATTTTTCGTGCTTTTCCTCGCTCATGCTCCAGCGCAAGCCCGGGAATTCCCCGCGGCGGGACGCGATATCCAGGTTTTCCTCGATCATCATGCCGCCGGCCGTGCCCAGCATGGGGTCCTGGAACACGCGGCCGATGTACTTGGCCCGCTTATGTTCCGGCTGGCGTGTCACCTCAATGCCGTCGATGAGAATCCGGCCTTTGTCGATGGGCCAGACGCCCGCGACGGCGTTCAGGGTCGTCGATTTGCCGGCGCCGTTGCCGCCGATCATGGTGACAAAGTCCCCGTCCTCCAGTTCCAGATTCAGGTCGACAAGGGCCTTCTTCTCGTTGATGGTGCCGGGGAAGAAGGTCTTATAGACATGTTCCATCTTCAACATCAGCGGCTCACCTTCCTTCCCTTGAACTTCGCCTGGATCATGGGCATGGCCAGAGCCAGCGCCACGAGGATGGACGTGAACAGTTTCAGGTCATTGGGCGGCATGCCGAGCTGCAGCACCACGGCAATGACGATCCGGTACGCCACGGAACCGAGGACGACGGAAATCATACTGTTCGAAAAGGACCGTGTGCCGAAGAGGACCTCGCCGATGATGACCGACGCTAGGCCGATAACGATGGTGCCGACGCCCATGCCCACATCGGCGAAGCCATTGTTCTGGGCAATCATGGCGCCCGACAGGGCGATGAGGCAGTTACTGATAACTAGGCCCAGGATGATGGTCATGTCCGTGTTCACGCCCTGGGCGCGGATCATCTGCTGGTTGAAGCCCGTCGCGCGGATAGCCGCGCCGATTTCCGTGCCGAAGAACCAGTACATCAAAAAGCCCACGACGAGGACGACGGCCAGCCCGACGGCCAGTGTCGTGTACGTGTGGTTCAGGCCGGTCAGGTCCTGCATATTCGCGAAAATCGTGGGGACGCCCAAAAGGGACAGGTTGGCCTTGCCCATGATGCGCAGGTTGACCGAATAGAGGGCAATCATGGTCAGGATTCCTGCCAGCAGGGCGGGAATTTTCATTTTCGTCGTCAAAAGGCCTGTCACAGCGCCAGCCAGCATGCCGGCAATGGCGGCGGCCAGGATGGCCGTGGCAATGTGGTGACCGCCGGCCAGGCACGCCGCGGCCGTCGCGGCGCCCAAGGGGAAGCTGCCTTCACAGGTCAGGTCAGCCAGGTCCAGCACCCGGAAGGTCACATAGACACCCAGGGCCAGGATGGCCCAGAGCAAGCCCTGCGCCACCGTGGACACTGCAAGATTGAGCATATCGGAGTTCCTTCTTTCCACAAGTTTGATAAAGGGTTACGAGAGATACGGGGGAAAAAACTGCCGCGGAACAGCAGAAAAACGGCGAGGGAAGTTCCACTGAACTTCCCTCTCCGCGTTTGACAGGGTTATTTCAGGATTTCCGCATCCTTCTTGATGTCGTCCGGAATCTTGACGCCGAGCAGGTCGGCATTCTTCTGGTTGATGACGACTTTGAACTGTTTCTGGGACTGGATGGCCATATCCTGCGGTTTGGACTTGCCATTCAGGATATCCGCCGCCATTTCGCCGGTCATGACGCCCAACTGGTAATAGTCGATGCCCAGGGTAATCATGCCGCCGGCCTTGACTTCGTTCGGTTCACCGCAGACGACGGGCAGTTTGGCCTCGTTGGTCACTTTCGTGAGGGTCGGCACGGCGCTGGCCATGACATTGTCCGTCGGAATGTACAGGACATCGACCTTGCCTACGAGGCTGCTCGCGGCCTGCTGGATGTCATTGACGTTGGAAACCGTCGCTTCGGCCACTTCCAGACCCAGCGCCGCCGCTTCCTTCTTCATGATTTCGACCTGCGTCTGGGAGTTCACTTCGCTGGAGCTGTAGATGACGCCGACTTTCTTCGCCTTGGGGAACACCTTATGGAGCAGCGCCATCTGTTCCTTGATGGGGTTCATGTCCGTCGTGCCCGTCACGTTGGTGCCCGGTTTGGCCGGGTCACGGACCAGTTTGGCCTGTTTGTAGTCCGTAATGGCCGTCCCCACGATAGGAATGTCTTTCGTCGCGTTGGCCACCGTCTGGGCCGCCGGCGTCGCGATGGCGCAGATCAGGTCGACCTTGTTGTTGACGAAGCGCTGGGCGATATTCTGCAGGTTCGACTGGTCCGCCTGGGCGTTCTGCCGGTCAAAGGTCACGTTCTTTCCTTCCTGGAAGCCCTTTTTGGCGAGGCCGTCCACAAAACCTTTATTGGCCGCGTCGAGGGCCGAGTGCTCCACGAGCTGCACGATACCGACCTTATACTGCTTGCCGCCCTTGTCCGCCTTATCGCCGCTGCCGCCGCAGCCTGCCAGTCCCAGGGCCAGTACGGCCAGGGCCGTCGCGGCCAATACCTTCCACTTGCTCTGCTTGTTGTTCTTCATACGATTACCCATCCTTCCTTTCCGGTGTCGCCATCGGTTCTTGACGTTCCCCTGCCTGCTTCCGCAGGCATCAGATCAACGCTATTGTATCGGACAACAGGCCATCTGTAAACCATTTCCCGGAAATTTCGGAAAATGGCGGAACCCTTCTATTTTTTCGCCAGCTAAATTGTCAAATAGTATACAGAATTCGACAATAACGATAACACCGATAGTAAGAATCGAATTATTCGATTAGAGAAAGGCACCCGTTTCCCGACGCGCGGACGAAGTCCGGAAAGGGCACGCGCGACGACGGAAAAGAAAAAGGGCAGCCAGCCGAAAGCGGCCTGCTGCCCTGTAGTTCCGTGGTGATCCATCCGCGACTCGAACGCGGGACACCCTGATTAAAAGTCAGGTGCTCTGCCAACTGAGCTAATGGACCAGAAGGATATCTCCCGCAAGTTTCCGCGAGATTGATAACAGATTTATTCTATCGTTCGGAATATCTTTTGTCAAGTATGAACTATGCCCCTGCCGTCCCGGAGGATCCCGTTCCCTCCGCCAGGAGGCGCAACAGGGCTCCCTGGTCGATCTTGCCCCGGCTGTTCAGGGGCAGGGACGGTACGAAACAGATTTTTTTCGGCCATTCCTGCCGCATGAGGGAGCCGCCGAGGGCCTTGCGGATCGAGGCCCGGGTCACGCGGTCCCGCGCCGCCGCTTCGATGACGACGAAGGCCGCCGCTTCCTGGCCGCGCCCGCTGTCCTCATAGGGCAGGACGACGGCTTCTACGATTCCCTCCAGGGCTTCCAGGGCGTTCTGCACTTTCGTATAGTTGATCTTGAAGCCCCCTTTGTTGATGATATTCGTCACGCGGCCCTCAAAAATCAAATACCCCGCGTCGTTGAAATGGCCCGCGTCGTGCAGCGTGCAGGGCTGCGCCAGGCCGGCCACATGATACGGCGTGTCGAGATACACCAGGCCCCCTTCGCACCAGACGCGGACGCCCGGTACGGGCTTCCCCACACTGTCGGGATACTGCAGGACTTCGTCATAGGTCAGCCAGGTGATGTAATCCACTTCGCTGGCGCCGTAATAGAGGACAATCTCCGCCTGCGGGAACCCGGCCCGCAGCCGTTCCGCCGTCCTGGCGCCCAACAGCTGGGATCCGGCGAGGATCATCCGCAGGGACGGATAGGCCCGGTCCAGGTATTGTGTCAGGAGCTTCAGCTTCGTCGGTACCAGATAGAGGACGGTCACGCCGTAGTCCGCGAGGAGACGCAGCCACTGACGGCAGTTCAGGACGCTGCTCCCGACCAGGCATGCGCCGGCATAGAGGACGGACGCCCACACGCTCAGGTTGCCTGTAAAGGCGAAACTGCCCTCCGTCAGGACCACGGCCTCCCTGTCGATGCAAAAGCGTTCGTTCTGCACAGGGAAAAAGCCGGCCCAGCTGTCGTAGGTGCGGTACATGACCTTGGGCACATCCGTCGAACCGGAGCTCAGGACGCCCATGCAGACGTCCTGGTACGGCGCCGGCGGCGCTGTCTTCCCCGCTTCCTGCCAGCCGCGGCGCAAGTCCCACTGCCCGTCCCGTTCCGTCAGGACAAAGGCGATCTTGTTCTTCTCCACCAGCTGCGCTTCCGCTGCCGCCGGCAGGTCGTAATGGCCCAGGACCGGCACCTGCCCCGCCCGCATGAGGGCCACAAAGGCCAGGAGCTGATGATACAGGTCCGACGTGACCACAAGGACCGCGGCCTTGTACGTACGGGGAAACAGGGCCGCCCACGACGGCGGCACAAAGGCCTCCGCGTCCGCCCAGGCACGGGCGTAGGTATAGCGCTTCCCGCCCAAGACGGCGTACAGGTCCTGGCCGTGCGTAGCGGCGTGCTGTTCCAACAAATCGGAGTAATCCATGGTACACCTTCTTTTCTTAAAGGAAACGATCTTCCCGGCCAGGGGCAGCGGCACCGCCCCTGCCCCGGCCGCCTGCCGCCTATCGGCACACTTCCGTCCGGGCGGCCAGGAGGGCCGCCCCAGTCCCACCGGCGCCGGCAATGCTGACGACGCCCAGGCGGCCGCCGAGTTGTTTCAGCTCCTGCCACAGATGAAGGAGCAGCGTCGCGCCGGACGTCCCGAAGGGATGTCCATAGGCCAGGGCCCCGCCCCAAGGGCAATACCGGTCCCGCAGACTGCCTTGTTCCCGCTGGAACAAGGCAGTAATGACCGCAAAGGCCTCGTTGTATTCAAAAAAGTCGATGTCTGCGAAGGAGTGTCCTGTCTGGCGCAGGAGTTTTTCCCCGGCGGCAATCGTCCCCGTAGGACACAGGAGGGGCGTGACGCCGACCTCGCAGGCGTCCAAAAGTTCCAGCGCCGGCCGCAGGCCGTGGTTCCGGCAATACCGCTCCGACGCGAGGACGACGAAGGACGCGCCATCATTCGTCAGGCAGGCATTGGCCGCCGTCAGGACCGGTTCCACCGGCCCCGGGCCAGTCTCGACACCTCCCTCGCGGAGCAGGGCTTCCGTCTCGGCCGCCGTAAAGAGGGTGGGCATGCGGGACGCCAGCCGTTCGCCCATGCGGTCGCGGATACACTCGTCCTTCGTGCTGCCGAAGAGGGGTACAATGACCTCGTCCAGGCGCCCGGCATCGCGGGCCGCCTTGGCCCGCGCGTGGCTGTCGATGGCGACGGCGTCCAGCTCCGCCCGGCCGACGCCGTAGAGGTGGGCCGTCCGTTCCGCGCCTTCCAGCATGGCCTTGGCGCTCGTCGTATGCGGGGAAAACTGCGATACCTTGAAGCCTTCCGGCGTATAGCGCGGATCGTGGGGCGCGTAGTGTTTCAGGGGCTGCATGGAACTCGATTCAAAGCCTCCGGCCACCACCACGTCGGCCAGGCCGCAGCGGATTTTCAGCAAGGCGAATTCCACGGCCGCCGCCGCCGACGCGCACTGCATATCGATGGTCAAGGCCGGCACGTCCTCGCCGAGCCCGCCGAGCAGCCACGCCAGGCGCGCGATGTTGCCGCCCGTCCCGACGGCATTGCCAGCGTAAAAATCCGTGGCATCCCCCACGGCAGGATAGCGCTCCCGCAATGCCCGCAGGACCCCTGCCGCCAGCCTTTCCGCCGGCACGTCGCGGAAAATCCCGTTGCGCACGCCGATGTGGCTGCGCAGGCCGCCCAACATGTAGACTCGTTCCATAGGACAGTTCCTCGTTTCTGTAAGATATCCATATTATAGAAAATCCCGGCAGCCTTTGTAAAGCCGCCGGGACGGGAACCGCTCAGTCTTTCAGCATTTTGTGGATGTGCGTTGCCAGAAACGCCGCGATGAGGACCTTCACCACATCTCCGAACAGGAAAGGGAAGACCGCTGCCACGAGGGTAGCCCAGACGCTGAGATGGGCGACGAGGTACATGGAGAAGCAGCCGCCGATGTAGATGACCGGCATGCCGACAAAAATCCCCAGGCACGCCAGGGTTTTGAAAGAAGTCGCGTTGCCGCGCAGTTTGCTCATGAGCCAGGCCGCGACGACAAAGGAAACGACGAACCCGCCCGTCGGACCGACGAGTTTGCCCAGGCCCGCCGTACCACCGACGAAGACGGGCACGCCGACAGCGCCGAGGATCATCCAGGCCAGGACAGCCAGGAAGGCTTCCTTCGGCTTCAGGATAAAGGCCGTCAGGTTGACCACGATGGTCAGGGCCGTCACCATGGCCGGAGTAAAAGGCAGGGGAAATGAAATATAGGCGGAAATCGCCAGCAAGGCCACACACAGGGCCATTTTCGTCAAAGTACGGGTTTTGGCGAGACTTTCTTCCCGTCTCGGCACACGTGTCGTTTGTTCCATGGAAAACATCCTCACTTTCTCCCGGGCCGGACCTCCCGGTTCCGCGGAAACCGCCTGCGGTCCCCCGTTTCCCGACGTTAACACAGTCCATTGCCCCGTTAACTTGCAACCTTCATTATAATGCCCCTTTCCGCGCTTGTCAACCTGTCTCAAAGCGCCGTTAACGGGAAACCTACTATAGCTTGTGTCCACTCCCCTCATAATATAACGCAATATGTAGTATACTATTTGTCGCTACGATTTTACATGTCACAAAGTTTACAAAATATTTTGTTGCAATTATTGTAAAGGTGTAGTACTATATAGGTGAAAAGAGGAGTCGCCTAAAGAAAGTTCTGGAGAGAGGCGAAAGCCATCACCCAGAAAATCCTGGTGAAGGAAGGGACGATATTTCTCGTAAACGACACGAAAGGAAGTGGTTCCGCCGAAAACGTAACGTCATCGATGCTCGAAACAAGTCAACCGTAAGTCATGAGAAGATCGCATCCGAAAGTTCCCGTAAGTGTGCAACGTGAGAATCTGACAACGAAAAAGGAACAAGGTAAGTCGTAGATCTGCGAAAAGAAGGTTGATCCTCATGAAAGTGATGTTCTTGAAAGAATATTAAGGAGATGGGGTACAGTCCAGTGCAGAAGTTAGAAGCAAGTCATTAGGAAGCCCGCGGCAGGTATGTTGCGGGCTTTCGTCTTGTCTTGCGCGGAATCCGGAAAGGGTCTGCCCTTCCTGCCGTACCCTTTTCCCCACAGCAGGCGCGCCGCCGGGACGCGGTATCCTTCGGAAGGAGTGGTTGTGATGACAAAACTGGTAGTCGTAATCCAGTGTGAACACGCGTTGAAGCGGTGCTGCGGCTTTTGGTGCACCCGTGATTTTTATGACCGGCTGGGCCCCTTTGCGGACTATCCGTCGGACACACAGTATATGACATTTTCCTGCGGCGGGTGCTGCGGCCAGGGGCTGGCGGCGAAGGTGGAAAATCTGGCCTCGCGGCTCCAGTCTGTGGGACGGGACAAGAAGAATGTGGTCGTCCATTTCGCGTCGTGCGTCTGCACGGACAATCATCATCACACGCCCTGCCCGTTCCAGAATATCCTGAAGACGATTTTGAAACGGCACGGATTTACGACAATCGTCCGGGGATCCCATCTTTCCGTGACGGCGCAGCAGCGACGCGATCAAGGGATCTATCGAAGCTGACCGGAACCGCCGGCGCAGTGCGAAAAAGCCCTGTCCGAACTTTTTCGGACAGGGCTTTCGTCTTGTTTTCGTTTTGCCGTCTTTCAGTTTTTGCGGTGCAGGCCCTTCAAGACGCCGTTTTTCTGCTGGTGCATCACGATATGCTCCGCCGCGAGTTCCTGCAGCAGGTGCCGGCCGCTCCAGAGGCTGTTGGTGGGGGTAAGCATGGCTTTGAGCTCGATTTCCCGGAGGTCGCTTTTTTTGACAGCGGCCAGGAAGCGGTTGAGCAGGTGCATATCGAAACCGCAGAGGACGGTCATTTCCTTCTGGGCCGATTCCAGGAGGAGCCGCATCGCCGCTTTCTTGACGGCTTCCGGGTCTTCCCCGGCCTGGACGGCGGCCGCTTCCAGGGCTTCCGCCAGGGTCTCTTCGGCGTTTTCCGGCGGATTGACGGCCAGGCGGGCCGCGTCTTTCACTTCGGCAAGGTAGCCGATAGCGGCATTCTGCTCTTCCGCAGCCACTTCGCGGCAGTTGACTTTGAGCATCATGCAGAGCCGGCGCAGGCTTTGGAGGCGTTCGGGCCGGAAGTTAAAGGCCAGGATCATTTTTTTCATGGGGAATTCCTTTCCAGGTTCGGCGCCGCGGGCCCCGCCGCCGACCGGACCCGCGGGGGAATCCGGAAACGGGCGGGACGCGCGCCGCGCGGAATCAGAGCATGTCCTTCAGGACAATGGTCTGGTCACGGTTCGGGCCGACGGAAACGATGGCCAGTTCAACGCCAGCGACTTCGCTGATACGGTTCAGGTATTTCCGGGCGCCTGCCGGCAGTTCCTCGAAGGACCGGCAGCCGCTGGTATCGGTCATCCAGCCGTTGAATTCCTCGTAGACCGGTTCCACTTTGGAGAGGGTCTTGAGGCTGGCCGGAATCTGTTTGATTTCGACACCGTCGATCTTATAGCCGACGCACATCTTGATCCTGGGCATCTGGTCCAGGACATCCAGGCGCGTAATAGCAAGACCGTCCAGGCTGTTGAGGCGGGCGGAATATTTGAGCATAAAGGCGTCCAGCCAGCCGCAGCGGCGGGGCCGTCCCGTCACGGTGCCGTATTCGTGGCCCGTTTCGCGGATCTGGTGGCCCGGGCCATCCGTATCGTGGAGTTCCGTAACGAAAGGACCGGCGCCGACACGGGTCGTGTAGGCTTTGACGACGCCCAGGACATGGTCGATGAACCGGGGCCCGACGCCGCTGCCCGTGGAGGCATTGCCTGCCGTCGGGTTGGAGCTCGTCACATACGGATAGGTGCCGTGGTCGATGTCGAGGAAGGTGGCCTGGGCGCCCTCGAAGAGGACCTTTTTGCCGCTCGCGAAGATTTCGTCCAGAATGACGCCCGTATCGGTCACATAGGGGCGCAGTTCCTCGGCGTATGCCAGGTATTCCTTCAGCATGGCGTCGTAGTCGAAAGGCTCGCCGCCGTAGATTTTGGTAATGATGTCATTTTTGGCCTTGACGTTGATGGCCAGTTTTTCCGCGAAGACCTCGGGATCCATGAGATCGCAGACACGGATGCCCACACGGGCCACTTTATCCATGTAGCAAGGGCCGATGCCGCCTTTGGTCGTGCCGATCTTGGCCTTGCCCAGGGCTTCTTCCTGGAGTTCGTCCAGGCGCTGATGGTACGGCAGGACCACGTGGGCACGGTCGCTGATGGCGATGCGGCTGATGTCGACGCCCTTGTCATGCATTTCCTTGATTTCCTGCAGGACAACGCCGGGGTTAATGACGACGCCGTTGCCGAGGATGCAGATCTTGCCGTGGTACAGGATGCCCGACGGCAGCAGGCGCAGCTTATACGGCACATCGTGAACGACTACCGTATGGCCCGCGTTGGACCCGCCGGAATAACGAACCACGGCGTCCGCCTTCTGGGCCAGATAATCCACGACTTTCCCTTTTCCTTCGTCGCCCCACTGGGCACCGATGACAACAATAGATGACATATGCACTTCTCCTCGATTCCTAAAAAAATCCGGTTCCACAGGATACAGCAGACTTACAGGCCGAAACGGGCAAAGATTTCGTCGACGTGGACAAGCATGGGCTTGTAGTCGAAGCAGGCTTTGATTTCTTCCGGCGTCAGATACTGGCGGACGTCTTCATCCTTGCAGAGATTCTCATAGAAGTCTTCCCCCTGGAGCCAGCGTTTCATGGCGTTGCGCTGCACCCAGCGGTACGCCGTGTCCCGGTAGGCGCCCTTGGCGACGAGGGCCAGGAGGACGCGCGGGCTGTAGATGAGGCCGCCGGTCAAGTTCAGGTCGGCGAGCATTTTTTCCGGATAGACAAGCAGCTTGTCGATGAGGTTCGTCGTTTCGTGAAGGATATAGTCCAGCGCGATGGTGGCGTCGGGGAAAATGACCCGTTCCACGGAGGAATGGGAAATGTCCCGTTCATGCCACAGGGGAATATCCTCGAAAGCCGGCAGGGCGTAGCCCTGAATGACGCGGGCCATGCCGCAGATGCGTTCGCTGCGGACGGGATTGCGTTTATGGGGCATGGCGGAGGATCCCTTCTGCTTGGCGCTGAAAAATTCTTCCGCTTCCCGGACTTCCGTGCGCTGCAGGTGGCGGACTTCCAGCGCGATCTGGGAAAGGGTTCCGGCGATCACGCCCAGGGTCGTGATGTACTGGGCATGGTGGTCGCGATTGACGACCTGCGTGGCCACGTCTTCCCGGGCAAGGCCCATCTTCCGGCAGACATATTCTTCCACGTAGGGGTCGATGTCGGCGTAGGTGCCGACGGCGCCGGACAGTTTTCCGACGCACATGGTGGCGGCGGCCTGTTTCATGCGTTCGATATTGCGCAGCGTGGCGTTGTACCAGAGCAGCAATTTCAGGCCGAAGGTCGTCGGCTCGGCGTGGACGCCGTGGGTGCGACCGATGGTCGGCGTATGCTTGAATTCGACGGCGCGGCGTTTCAAGACCTCCGCCAGTTTTTCCAGGTCGTCGATCAGGACAGCCGACGCCTGCTTGATCTGCACATTGAGGCCCGTATCCTTGACGTCCGTCGAGGTGAGGCCCATATGGATGTATTTGGCGTCATCGCCGACATATTCTCCCACGTTGGTAAGGAAGGCAATGATGTCGTGGTTGATTTCCCGGTCGATTTCGTGGATGCGGTCCACATCGAAATCGGCCTTTTCCTTAATCACGCGAACCGCTTCTTTCGGAATCCGCCCCAGTTCGGCGTTCGCTTCGCAGGCCGCGATTTCCACATCGAGCATGGTCTGCCATTCATTGCGTTCGTCCCAGATTTTTCCCATTTCCGGGCGGGTATATCTTGGAATCATGTACAGGTCTCCTTTCCTGATCCGCCGGCCGGCACCGCTTTCCCCCGGACCGTCCCGGTATTTCCGCCGGCACGGGCCGGCGCTGCCTGTCTTGCTTCTACACCAACATTATAATGTATGTCTCGCGCCGCGTATAGTGCTTTTTCGCCGCCAATCCCGCCGGGTGGTCAGGATTTTTCCAGATTCCTGGCCAGGCTGACGAATTTCGTGAACTGGTTCTGGAAGTAGAGGTTCACGCGGCCGACAGGGCCGTTGCGGTGCTTTGCGACAATCAGTTCCGTAATGTGGGTCGGCTCTTCGTCTTCCGCCTTGTAATAATCGTCCCGGTACAGGAAGCAGACGATGTCCGCGTCCTGTTCGAGGGAACCCGACTCGCGCAGGTCCGACAACATGGGCTTCTTGACCTGGCGGCTTTCAACGCCGCGGCTCAGCTGGGACAAGGCCAGGACGGGCACCTGCAATTCGCGGGCCAGGGCCTTGAGGCCGCGGGAAATTTCCGAGACCTCCTGCTGGCGGTTGTCCTGGTTGGCGCGGCTGTTGCTGCCCTGCATGAGCTGCAGGTAGTCGACGATGATCATGTCCAGCCCTTCCTGGGCCTGCAGGCGCCGCGCCTTGCTGCGCATTTCCATGATGCGCAGGCCCGGCGTGTCATCGATGAAGATTTTGGCCTTCGCCAGTTTGTCCGCCGCTTGCCACAGGCCGGTCCATTCCGCCTCGGGCACCTGTCCCGTGCGGAGCTGCTGGGCGTCGATGTTCGCCTCGGAGCAGAGCATGCGCTGGACGAGCTGCTCGCGGCTCATTTCCAGGCTGAAAAAGGCGATCTTCTTGGGGTCCTCGCCCTGCCCCGCCCCGCGGATGGCGATATTCTGGGCGATGTTCAGGGCCAGGGCCGTCTTGCCCATGGAGGGACGGGCGGCCAGGATGATGAAATCCGACGGATGGAGGCCCGCCGTCATGCGGTCAAAATCGATGAACCCCGTACGGAGCCCCGTAATTCCGCCTTTCGTCTCGATGAGGTTGGAAATCTCATCGAGCGTCGTCCCCACCACTTCGCCGATCGGCGTAAAATCCTTGCCGCCTTTGCGGTGGGAGATGCGGAGGATGGTTTTCTCCGCCTCATCCATAATGTCCTTGACCTCTTCGGCCCCTTCGTAGCCCAGGGTGGCAATGCGCGTCCCTCCCTCGACGAGCTGCCGCAGGATAGACTTTTCCTCCACGATCTGGGCATGGTATTTGACGTTGGCCGCCGTGGGCACGACGTTCGCCAGCAGCGTCAGGTAGCTGACCCCTCCGGCATCCTCCAGTTTGCCCTCTTTCTGCAGCTCGTTCGTCATGGTGACGAGGTCGATGGCCTCATTGCGTCCGTACAACGCCAGCATGGCCGCGAAGATGAGCCGGTGCGTCTGCCGGTAAAAATCTTCGGGGTTCAGCATTTCCGCCACTTCGCTGACGGCCTCTTTGTTGATCAGCATGGCCCCCAGGACCGACTGCTCCGCCTTGATATCCTGCGGCGGCACGCGGTCGGGGTTATTCTGCTGTCGTTCCTGCTGCATAGTGATTCCCCATTTCCTTCGGTTTTCCCGGACGTACGTTTCCCTTGCGTCCGTCGTGACAGGTCCTCTCCGCGGGCATTCCGCGGCGCCCGTCGGGACGGGGCCTGTCCGCGGTTATTCCGCGGCGACCGTCACTTCGACGTTGAACTGGGCGGAAATTTCCGGATGGAGTTTCGCCACAGCGGGATACAGCCCGGGAGCCGTCACTTTGTGTTTCAGTTCAATTTTGCGGCGGTCAATTTGAAGGCCCGTCTGTTCGATGAGGGCTTCGGCCACGTCCTTCGACGTGATGGCGCCGAAGAGTTTGCCGTTGGCGCCGACTTTCAGCGCCATGTGGACCGTCACTTTTTCGATCTGGGCGGCCAGGACAACGGCTTCGTCGTGGCGCTGGGCCGCGCGGTGGGCGGCGACCTGTTTGTCCTGCAGGGCCTGGTTCAGGTTGACCGTCGTCGCTTCTTTCGCCAGGTTGTGCGGGATCAGGTAGTTGCGGCCGTATCCTTCGGCCGTTTCCACAATGTCGCCTTTTTTGCCCAATTTCTTGACATCAGTCAGTAAGATTACTTTCATCTTTGTTTTTCTCCTTTGCTTCTTCCATCTGCTGCTGCGCCAGCTCGATAATCTGGCGCTTGACGTCGTCCACCGACGCCCCGTGGAGCTGCACGCCGGCTACGGTCTGGTGTCCGCCGCCGCCGAGTTCTTCCATAATGACCTGGACGTTGATGCTGCCGTCGCTGCGGGCGCTGACCGAAATGTCGCCGTTGCCGAAGTCCGTCAGGACGACGCCGACGGAAATATCCGTGATATTGATCAGGCTGTCCGCCGCCTGGGCCGCGACAACACTGGCCTCGCTGGCCCGCGCTTCCGGACAGTGGTTGACGGAAATGGCCAGGTGGGGAATCGGCATTTCCGTGTGGGCGATGACGCGGCACCGTTCCTGGTACGACGCCAGATCGTCCTTGAACAGCTGCCGTACGAGGAGCGGGTCCGCCCCGCTGCGGCGCAGGAGGGCCGCCGCCTCGAAGGTCCGTTCCCCCGTCTGGACATTGAAGTTTTTCGTGTCGACGACGAGGCCGCAATACAGCAGGGTCGCTTCCTCCTGGTCGAATTCCAGTTTTTCGTCGAAATAGCCGACCAGCTCCGTCACGAGCTCACTGGTGGAAGACGACGACGGCTCCATGTACTGGAGGATCGTGTTGGGGATGACGTCTTCCGCCCGGCGGTGGTGGTCGATGATGATGCGGTTCCTCGGAATGGCGTCCAGGACCCTGCGGCTGGCGCAGAGGACGGCCCGGTGGTGGTCGACGAGCATGAGGAGGCTCTTCGGCGTGATTTCTTTCAGGGCCTCTTCTTCCGTGACGATGTGGTCCAGATAATGGACATCGTCCGATTTCATCTTGTCCTTTTCGTCAAACAGGTATTCCCGTACTTTTTCAAAGGACATGGAATTGCCGCTGTACACGATAAAGACCGGTTTCCGAAGGGACAGGGCCATCTTGGCCACGCCGACGGCGCTGGCAATGGCGTCGTAATCCTCGTTTTCGTGTCCCATGACAAAGACGCGGTCCGCCGCGGTCATCTGCTCGCGGATCGTATGGGCCACGATGCGGACACGCACGCGGGTGCTCTTGGCGTTGACCGTGCTCGTGCCGCCAAAGTACTGCATTTCCTTGCCCGCCTGGACCACGACCTGGTCGCCGCCGCGGCCCAAGGCCAGATCCAGGGCCTTCGAGGCATTCATGCTGATTTCGGCCAGCGTCGCCCCTTCGCCGGAAATGCCGATGGACAAGGTCGGCGCCAGCTTGTTTTCCAGCTTGATTTCCCGGACGCGGTCCAGGATGCTGAACTTGTCTTCCAGCGCTTTTTGCAGGCCCACATTCGTGAACCCGACCATACAGTTTTCCTTGCCGGACCGCCAGACAAACCCGTTCAGGGTCTCGGCCCACTGGGACACGCGCTCGCTCACTTCCCCCGTCAGGTTCGCCCGGGCGGCTTCACCCATCCCCTTGGCCACGTCTTCATAGTTGTCGAAGCGGACAAAGGCGATGTTGAGGCTGTCGTCGTGGTATTTGATTTTCAAGTTCTCCAGTTCCGTCACATCCATCAGGTAGACCATGAGGCTGCTGTGGACGGCATTGTCCCGAGCCCGGTCGCCCGGCTTGCTCTGGACGCTGAAATAGCGCATATTGTACCAGCGGTCCTGGAGCCGCAGGACCTTTTCGTCGTCCTTGACGCACATCGTCTCGAAGGCGTTCTCCGCCAGGGGCAGGACCTCTTCGGGCCGCTTGCCCTCCAGCTGCGTCTTGCCGACGATACTCTGGAACTTTTCGTTTTTCCACTGCAGCTTGCCGTCGGACGAAAAGACCGCAATGCCCACGTCCAGGTTGCGCACGGCAAAATGGTTGGCCCGGTCGATGTTGCGGATGATGTCATCCAGGTACCCCGACATGGAGAGACGCTTGTTGACCAGGGTCCGCCGCGCGAACCAAAAGACGGAAATGGCGATCAGGAGGGCCACCGGCAGGAAAAGGGGTTCTTCGAAGCTGAGGGCGGCGAGCAGCAGGAAAATGATGGTCACGTACAAGGTGACATCTTTCCAGTTGGAAAATAAACTCTTGTTGAACATAATAGGACTCCTTCAGCGGACGCGGCCCCAGGGGGATCCGCAGCCGCCTTTCTTACTTGCGGGGCCGCTCTGCCGGGCCGTCCCCGTCCGGGGCCTGTGGTTTGCGGTCCGGGGCCTGTTTCCGCACGCCGCGGGGATCGAACAGGATGTCGTATCCCCCGACGTAGGTCATGGCCAGGGTGACGACGGGCAGGAAGAGGGCCACGAACACGAGGATGCGGAACCAAAACAGGTTCTTCCCCTTGCGCTTCATCCACCAGTACACCCCGACGAGGCCCTGGACGACAAGCAGCATGCTGCAAATGGTCCAGACGTTCGCCGCCAGCGTGTACATCCAGTTGTGAATCCCCGCGCCGTTCAAATACTGGAGCCCGACGAGCCCCAGCACATAGAGCAAGGCCACCATACGGGGAAAGCCCCACCGTTCCGCCGGCGGGAAGCCATCCAGCTGGATGCCGGCCCGGGCCATGATTTTGCGGGCCAGCCAGTAATTCAGCAGGACCAGGCACGGCGCCACCAGGATCATGGCGCCAGGCAGGACGATTTTCATCAGGCGCATGGTCTCGGTCATCTGGGCCTCCAGCTCCGCGGCCTGCTGCGCTCCCATGGCGCCCGACAGGGACTGTGTCATCTGGGGCACTGCCGCGTCCAGTTGGCTGAACATCATGTCCACGGGATTGATGCCCAGCACATACAGGGCCAGGACCAGGTTCAGGCCAATGCTGACAAGGCCTGCCGCCGTGGAAATGGCGAACAGCTTTTTCGCCGGTAGCCTGCGGTGGACGCACTCCCCCAGGGCCACGCCCATGATGCCGAAGACGGCGAGGAAAAAGAGCGCGTGGACGGGATTGATGACCATGGCGACAATGGCCGTCGCCACGACGGCCGACAGGATGCTGTAGCGCATGCCATTCCGGATGCCGCAGACGACCAGCGGCAGCGGCATGACGAGATTGAGGAAAACGCCCACGAAGGGGACGTAGTAGAAGAGCAGGTTGAAGACGATGGCAATGGCCGCGAAAATCGCGCCCTCGACCATAGCCGACGTACTGCCCCGGTTTCTTCCGTAAGTTAAGGCCACAATTACCTCCGTGTGAACAACAATGCCCGGTTCTCGGTTCCGGGCACAAATCAACTATTATATTGTACTACAGATACGGAGATTTGGCAAAAGACAAAAAGCCGCCCCCGAAGCGCCGGGGGCGGCCCCTAAGAGACCCGCCCGCGGGCGGGAACTGCCGCGGAAACCCGCGGGACCCCCGCCGGGAATACGGGCAGGGGACAGTAGGTACAAGGGAAACGGGGGAAACAGACGCACAAGGTACGGCAAGCGCTTACAGCTTGACCGTCGCCTTCAGTTTGATCCCCTCGGCAATGACGCTCAGGTCCGTAAAGTGGACCACGTCGAGGACGGCCTTCTCCAGGAAGCGGGTCCTGCCGATCTTGCTTTCCTGCAGCGTCTTGGTGAAATCCAGGCCGATGACGCCGTCTTCATACGTCGTCACCACATCCCTGTTTTCGATGGTCACCTTGTCGAAGGCCAGGTCCAGGATTCCCAGGATCAGCTTGTCGCCGATGGTATTGACGACCAGGGCGGCGAATTCGTTGTTGAAAATATCGAACCCTTCGACCTTGATGTGGGCCGTCGCTTCGGTCTGGTCCACGAAAAAGTCCAGGACGGACAGTTTCAGGGACAAGGTGCCGTAAGAATTGTGCTGCAGCTGCATGGTCAGGTAATCCGGCGCCTGATAGCCCAGCTCCAGCAGGGCAAAATCGCTGCCTGCCAGGGCCTGCGTCATATACCAGCGGATTTCCGCATAGGGGATGACCAGTTCGCCCCGGGACAGTTGCTTCCAGTTCTGCGCCGACAGCCAGCGGTCGCTCTTGGTCTTCAGGGGATTGACGATGCGTTCGTTGATGTCCCGCAGGCGGGCAGAAATGCTCGTTTCCGCCTTGTCGGCCCGGGCCTTCACGCTGTTGAAGAGATCCTCCTTGTTGAGGTTCTTCACCTGTTCCTTCAGGGCGTCCAGGTCGAATTTCTTCGACTCGTCGCCCAACGGGCGGTTGCGGCAATCCATGCGGCTGAACGTGTCCGCGTTGTCCGCCCCTTCCTTGCGGGCCTTTTCATAGACTTCGCGGAACGCGGCCACATCTTCCGGACGGCCGGCCTTCAGCCAGGCGTTGGCCGCCTTGCCGACCCCGTACGTAATGGAAATGGCCAGGGGGACCTGCAGGGCCGGCATGGGGATAATGGTCGCCACGGACTGGCCGACAAAGGTCGCCCCCAGGGATCCGAGCAGGCCCATGGCGGCCCCTTCGGACAGGGTCACGCCCCGCAGGTCCGCCAGGCGGGTAATCATATAGACTTCGTTCGCAATGAGGGCCATGCTGCCCAGGAGGGGAGCCACCACAATAACGCTCGCCCGGGCGGCGCCCCAGCGGCAGATCTTTTCGGCTTCCCATTCCATATCGATATCTTTCAACGGTTCCGGCTGGTTGGTGGTTTCCGCGGCTTCCGTTTCGGCCGTGGCTTCCGTTTCGGCTGTGGCTTCCGCTTCGGCCGTGGCTTCGACGGCGTCCGTCCCGGCTGCCGCGTCCCGGATTTCCTGTTCTTCGCGCAATTTCTTCTCTTCCATCGTGCAAACTCCTTCCCTCCGCTCTCCCCGCGGATGGACACTTCGTTCTGTCCTTTCATTATACTATCCTTATGCTATAATAATAACGAAAAAATTATGAACTATGCCACGGAAAGAAGGTGTCCCCAACGGAATCTGTCCCTTACACCGCCGAATCCCACCGGCCCCCGTGCGGCCGCTTTGCGCCCTCGCCGAGCGGGCGGATGCACCTGGGCAATCTGTACACCGCGCTGGCCGCCTGGCTCTGTGCCAAAAGTCAGGGCGGCACGTTTCTCCTGCGCATGGAAGACCTGGATTCCCTGCGTTGTCCCCGGTCTTTCGCGGACCTCATCCTGTCCGACCTGGAATGGCTGGGGCTGTCCTGGGACAACGGGACTGTCCCTTATCAGAGCGAGCGTGCCAGTATCTATACGTACTATTTTGACCGCCTGCGGCAGGACGGCCACCTGTACCCTTGCTTTTGCAGCCGCGCCCAGCTCCACGTGGCCGACGCGCCCCACGCCAGCGACGGCCGCTTCGTCTACGCCGGCACCTGCCGCTCCCTGACCCCGGCCGAAGCGGCGGAAAGGGCCCGGCGCCGCTCCCCAGCCTGGCGCCTGCGCCTGCCCGCGGAAGACCTGACCTTCACGGACGGCCACTACGGTCCCCAGCGCTACAACCTAGCCACGGACTGGGGGGACATCATCGTCCGGCGCAGCGACGGCGTCTTCGCCTACCAGCTGGCCGTCACCATCGACGACGGACTCCAGGGCGTAAGCCAGGTCGTCCGCGGCGGGGACCTGCTCAGTTCCGCCGCGCCGCAGCTCTACCTGTCCCGCCTCCTCGGCTTCCGTCCGCCGTCGTACCTGCACCTGCCCCTTCTCGTCGCCCCCGACGGCAGCCGCCTGGCCAAGCGCGAAAAAGCCTGCGACACGGGCTTCCTGCGTTCCCTTTGCGACAGCCCGGAACCGCTCCTGGGCTATCTGGCCTGGCTCCTGGGGCAGCTCGACAAGCCGGAACCCTTGCGGGCGCAGGAGCTGCTGCCCTTCTTTGACGCGAAAAAAATCCCCGCGCGCGACATTGTCGTGCCGGGGGATTATTGGGAAAAATTGCAGCGTAAGATGGGATAAGACGAAGGAAGGGGAACGATCCGGGCTTCCCGTTACCGCGCCGCGACAGCCACGGCCCGGTCGGGACGGGCCTCGCGGCGGACCGGGATGACAAGCTGCTGCCCCGCGCGGATGCGCGTATCGGACAGGCGGTTCGCCGTGCGGATCCGTTCAATGACCTCCCGCACGTCCTCGTCCTGCTGACTCCAGCGCGACGCGATGGTCCACAGCGTATCGCCCGTATGGACGGTGATCGCCTGGTTTTCATAGACGACAGGGGAAGCGGAAACATGGACGTATGTAAAGCCGGCGCTCAGGATGGCGCCCAGCAGGAAGGCAAGCAAACTCTTTTTCATGGTACCCCCTCTTTTCAGAAACATTTGTTCGTTCTCGTTTCTTTAATCGTATTCTAAACCATCTTTGTTCGCTTGTCAATCCTTTTATTGAATTGATGTTCGTTTTTTGCGCGAACGTGTTCGCCCCCCATCCGCCTCCGGACGCAAAAAGGGCGGAACGCCGCCACGCGTTCCGCCCTTCGTTTCCCTGCCGCAAGGACAGGGTCTTTTTTTATTGGTCGGCCTTGTTTCCTTCGCCGCCGTGCTTCTTGTCTTCGGCTTCCTTCTTTTTGGCCTGGCCGACGAGACGGACGACGGTCTTCATCCAGTCCACCATGGCCAGCTTGCCGAACTGGTGCCACGTACGGCAATCCGTGTAGGCCGCGATGTACTCGTTCCACTTGTCCTGGTTGACCTGCTCGATTTCCATGGGGTTCGTCAGGCCGAAGCCGCCGCGGAACAGCATATCGTCCAAATTCTTGAACCGGCTGTTTTCCTGCAGGAACTTGTCGTTGAACAACTCCTGGTACGAAAGTTTCAGCATGAGCTGCCCCAGTTCCTTGTCGCTTTTATACAAGTCCATATACCGGTTGAATTCCCGGTCCAGTTTCTTTCCATCCACCATTGGCGTGTTCCTCCCGTCCAAATTGCTCGTTTCATTGTATCACAACCGGGGCGCGCGTGCCAACACCCGGCCTTCCCCCCGCGGCGTCCGGTCTTCTCACTGCCGCCCCGGGGCGGCGCCGCGCAGGCGCGTAACGGCTTCCTTCAACTTTTCCACCGTGTAGTCGATCTGCGGTTTCGTCGTAAACTCCGATAAGGTGAAGCGCAGGCTGCTGCGGGCCTCTTCCGGCGTCAGGCCCAAGGCGAGGAGGACATGGGACGGGTCCAGACTGCCGCTGGCGCAGGCGCTGCCGCTGGACGCGGCGATATCGGCGAAATCGAGGAGCAGCAGCAGGTCTTCGCCGTTCACCCCGTCGATACGGAAGTTGGCGTTGTTCGGCAGGCGGTACTCCCGCGAGCCATTCAGGGCCGTCCCGGGAATTTCCGACAGGACACGGTCGATCAGGTGATCCCGCAGGGCCCGGACCCGCACGCCCGTCTGTTCCAGGCAGCGGACGGCGTGGTCCGCCGCCATGCCGAGGCCGCAGATGCCCGGTACGTTTTCCGTCCCGGCACGCCAGCCCCGTTCCTGGGGCCCGCCGTAAATCAGGGGTTCCAGGTCGATGCCGTGCCGCACATAGACCGCGCCGCAGCCTTTGGGCCCGTGGAATTTGTGGGCCGTCAGGGTCAGCAGGTCGATGTGTTCCCGTTCCACGTCGAGGGGGACATGGCCGGCCGCCTGCACGGCGTCCGTGTGGAACAGGATGCCCCGTTCCCGGGCCAGGGCGCCCAGCTCCGCCACGGGCTGCAGCGTGCCGATCTCATTGTTGGCGTACTGGACGGACAGGAGGATCGTATCGGGCCGCAGGACTTGCCGCACCGTTTCCGGGTCCACGCGGCCGTCGGCCCCGACGGGGACATACGTCACGGCGAAGCCTTCCTTTTCCAGGGCCTCACACGTACGCAGGACCGCGTGATGCTCGATTTGGGTCGTCACGATATGACGGCCCTTCTCCCGCAGGGCGTGGGCCGCGCCGCGGAGCAGCATGTTGTCCCCTTCGCTGCCTCCGCCCGTAAAATAAATATCCTTAAAGGACGCGTGCAGCAGGCGGGCGACCCGCTCCCGGGCCTCCAGGACCAGGCCCGCTGCTTCCCGGCTTTTTTTATACACCCCCGACGGGTTGCCGTACTGGCGGACCATGACCTCTGCCATGGCCGCGGCGATTTCCGGCAAGACACGCGTGGTGGCGGCATTATCCAAATAGACTTCCATCATGGGTTCCTTTCGTTCTCTCTGTGTTTCCGCTCTGTTTTCCCGTGCGCAACTTGCGAACAGTTCGTGAAAAATATAGCAGGAAACGCGTGGATTGTCAAAATTCGGCTTGCTATTCCACTGTATTCATAGTAATATAATAGTATATCAAACGAGGGGTTGTCCCACCGACGCCCCGGCCCCGTCGTCAGGCGGGGCAGCACCGTGCAAAGGAGGTTTCCCCATGCGGATTTCGACAAAGGGCCGTTACGCGACACGCCTCATGCTCGACCTGGCTCTTCATTATGATTGCGGCTTTACGCCGCTCAAACAAATTTCGCAGCGTCAAAACATTTCCGATAAATATCTGGAACAAATCATTACGCAGCTGAGCCGCGCCGGCTATGTGACCAGCGCCCGCGGCGCCCAGGGCGGCTACCACCTGGCCAAACGGCCGGAGGAATACACCGTCGGCGATATTTTGCGGACGACCGAAGGCAGCCTGGCGCCCGTCGCTTGTCTGGACGGCAACGCGGACTGTACCATGGCCAAAGCCTGCGTCACCGTAGAAATCTGGGCCAAAATCGAAGAAGCAGTGAATCATGTCGTCGACAACATCACCCTGGCCGACCTGGTCAGGAAATACAATGAAAAGAGCGGCGGAAGCTACGTAATCTGAACCTTGCCCGCCGAAGAAAGGATCCTATCATGACCAAGATTGCCTCGAGCATTACCGACCTGATCGGCAACACGCCGTTGCTGGAAACGAAAAACTTTAATAAGGAATTCGCCAACGGGGCGAAGATCCTCGTCAAACTGGAATACTTCAACCCCGCGGGCAGCGCCAAAGACCGCATTGCCAAAGCCATGGTGAAAGACGCCCTGGACAGCGGGGTCATCCAGCCGGGCGCCACGCTCATCGAACCGACGAGCGGCAATACGGGCATCGGCCTGGCGGCCGTCGCCGCGGCCTGGGGCCTGAAGCTGATCCTGACCATGCCGGAAACCATGTCCCTGGAACGGCGCAACCTGGCCAAGGCCTATGGGGCGGAACTCGTCCTGACGCCGGGTTCCCTCGGCATGAAAGGCGCCCTGGACAAGGCGGCGGAGCTGCAGAAAGCCATCCCGGGTTCTTGGATCCCGAGCCAATTCACGAACCCGTCCAACCCGAAGGTCCATGAAGCGACGACGGGCCCCGAAATCTGGCGCGACACGGACGGCAAGGTGGACATTTTCGTCGCCGGCGTCGGTTCCGGCGGGACCGTGTCCGGTGTCGGCACGTACCTGAAAAAACAGAACGCCGACGTGAAAGTCGTCGCCGTCGAACCGGCCGATTCGCCCATGCTCTCCGCAGGCCACGCGGGCCCGCACAAGATCCAGGGCATCGGCGCCAACTTCGTGCCCGACAATTTCCGTCGCGACGTCGTCGACGAAATCCTGACGATCCAGTCTGACGACGCGTTCCGGACGACGCAGGCCCTGGCCCGGACCGAAGGCGTCCTGACGGGGATTTCCTCCGGCGCCGCCCTCCACGCGGCCGTCCTGCTGGCGGCACGCAAGGAAAACGCCGGCAAGACCATCGTGGTCCTGCTCCCCGACACGGGCGAGCGCTACCTGTCCACGCCGGGTTTCGTCAAATAAAAAAGTCCTGTGGCAGGATGCCCGGCGCCGCGGCGCGCCCGGCAAAAATACCCTGTCCCCGGACCCTCAAATGTAGTACAATAGAAGGACGCAGGAAACCCACTCCAGGGACCTGCGCCCTTTGCGCATCCGGAACGGCGCCCCTCCCAGGGAGGCGCCGGGCCGGCTGCGGGACCAGAACGGAAGGAAGGTTTTACGATGATGACACGAGAAGAGGCTTGGGCGTTACTGACAGAATTCAACCAGGATCCGTTCCACCTGCGGCACGCCTTGACGGTGGAAGCGGTCATGCGGCGCTTTGCCGTGGAACTGGGCTATGGTGAGGAAGTGGATTTCTGGGGGTTGGCAGGCCTGCTCCACGACCTGGACTTTGAGAAGTATCCCGACCAGCACTGCGTCAAGTGCCAGGAAATCATGCGGGAACGCCACGTGGACGAGCGGTTGATCCGCGCCGTCGCGTGCCACGGCTACGGCATCTGCGTCGACATCCGGCCGGAACACCCGATGGAAAAAATCCTTTTCGCCTGTGACGAACTGACCGGCCTCATTGGCGCCTGCGCCCTCGTCCGTCCGTCCCAGAGCATCCAGGACATGGAACTGAAGTCCCTGAAGAAGAAATTCAAGGACAAACACTTTGCCGCCGGCTGCTCCCGCGACGTCATCCGGCAGGGCGCGGACCTGCTCGGCTGGACCCTGGACGATCTCATGACCAGGACGCTGGAGGCCATGAAGCCCGACGAAGCGCGCATCAACGAGGCCTGCGCGGCCTTGGCACACTGAGGGACTTTGCGGTCCCCGGAACGGCTACATCTGTGGGGATAGTTTTATGAAGAAAAAAGTTTTGATGGCCATGAGCGGCGGCGTGGACAGCAGCACGGCAGCCCTGCTCCTGCAGGAGGCCGGGTACGACGTGACGGGTGTCACCTTGAAGATGTTCCACAACGAAGAGTTGGGCATTTCCGGCGAAAGCCGCTGCTGCAGCCTGTCGGACACGGAGGACGCGCGCATGGTGGCGTTCCGCCTGGGCATTCCGTTTTACGTGTTCAATTTCACCGACGCCTTCCGGCGCTGCGTCATCGACCACTTTATCGATGAGTATGACCGGGGCCGCACGCCGAACCCCTGCGTCGACTGCAACCGCGACGTCAAGCTGGGGCGGCTCTATCCGAAGGCGGCCCTCCTGGGCTGCGACTACATTGCCACAGGGCACTATGCCAACGTGCGCTTCGACGAGACGTCGGGCCGCTGGCTCCTGGAACGGGGCGACGACGAAGCGAAGGACCAGAGCTACATGCTCTACACCCTGACCCAGGACGAACTGGCCCACACCCTCTTTCCCCTGGGACATCTGCGCAAAGACGCTATCCGGGAAAAGGCGAAGGAAGCGGGCCTGCGCACGGCGAAAAAGCCGGACAGCCAGGATATCTGCTTTGTCCCCGACGGGGACTATGCCCGTGTCATCCGCACCCTCACCGGACGGGATCCGCAGCCCGGTCCTTTCGTCCATGCGGAAACGGGAGAGGTCCTGGGCACCCATCGGGGGCAGCTCCACTATACGATCGGCCAGCGCAAGGGGCTTGGCATCGCCTACGCGTACCCGCTCTTCGTCATCCGCAAGGACCTGGAGCGGAACATTGTCTACGTTGGGCCCCAGGACGCGCTGTTCCACCGGACCCTCGTGGCCAAGGACTGCAACCTCATTGCCGTGGCGTCCCTGCCGGAGCCGCTGACCGTAACGGCCAAGCCCCGGTACCGCGCGAAGGATGTGCCCGCCACCATCCGCGACCTGGGCGGCGGCCGCATCGCCGTCACCTTTGCGGAACCCCAGCGCGCCCTGACGCCGGGGCAGGCCATTGTCTTTTACCAGGGCAAGACCGTCGTCGGCGGCGGGACCATCGACACGGTCGGCGAGGAAGCCGCGGGACCCGGCATGGAAGACGTGCGGCGCGCGCCCTGGACGGCAACCGAAGAAAGGCAAAAAAGAATTTGATGAAGCATATTTTTTCAAGCACAGTCCTGACAGTCTGCCTGTGCGCCGCCGCGGGCCTGACCCCGTGGACGGCGGGCTGGGCGGAAGGCGCCAAGGCCGCCGCAGGTTCCGTGGCGCCGCGGGCCATCCCTGCTCCGCAGGGTCCCATGGGCTATACAGAAGCCGAAATCCAGGCGCAGTTGAACCAACAGCACCAGCAGCCCCTGCCGAAGTTCCGCACCGTATCGGGCGCGCCGGCCGGGCAGGATTATCGGCCGGGCGGCACGGATGTCAAGATTCCGGCGCTCTTTTTCCCGCCCGTCGTGGCGAAGCCGGTCACGGCCAGCTACCGCGTCAACCCGGACGGCACGTACGGCCTCCGGCCGGAGTACGCCGCCCAGCGCAAGGCCTGGGAAGAGGCCCTGGCCGCACAAGCCGCACAGGCGGCGCAGCAGGCAGCGGAGGCGGCGCAGGCGGCGAAACAAGCCGGGGCAGCCGGCAGCGCGGGCAGCACGTCCGGCGCGTCCGGCGCGGGCAGCGCGGCGCACAATAGTGCCAAGGCCGCCGCGGCCGGAAAGCCGCGGGCCCAGGCCCCGACCGATCGGTTCCAGGCCATTACCGGCTGGATCAACGTCCCGGCGCCCTCGCCCTTCCGGGCCTTTACGACAGCCGACTTCCACTACGTGACCAACCCTGACGGCGGGTACAATGTCCCCGTGCCGCGGACCTGCGCCACGGACCCCTTGGCCGGCCTTCCCCAGGCGGGCCCCATGCTCGTGCGAAACGCGTCGGACACGACTTTTATGGCGGCCACCGTCGACGACCCGTCCGATACGTACCATTATAAAAACAAGGACACCTTCCCGATCCTGCCCAACGCTAAGCCGATCTTCACAGAAACGCGGCGGACCGTCGAAGGACAAGAGGCAAAAATCACCTACACCCGTTACTATGTGGCCGGCACGCAGTGCCTCGCCGTGGAGAGCTCCCAGCAGACCGGCGGGAAAACCTACCGCCTCTTCCAGCTCTTTCCGGAAGCGTCCCTCCCGACCAGTCTTCCCCAGGCCCTCTACGCCGTAGAGAACCTGCACACAGGCGACGCCCTACTGCATCCGACCCCACGGCCCTCCGGGGCCATCGCGTGAGGAGATTCCCTGTTTCACTTGCAAAGGAGATGACATGATGACTGTTTCCCATCAGACCCCAGCTTCCCTGACGGACGCCATGGCCCGTCAAACCGCCGTCATCGCCAGGATGATCGAGTTTGACCGCGGCGACGCCCGCCGCATCCAGCATTTTCTCAAGGTCTACACCTTCGCGTCCCATCTGGGCAGACGAATCGGCCTGCCCGCCCGGGAACAGGAAATCCTGGAAGTGGCGGCCATCCTGCACGACATCGGCATCCACCCTGCCCTGGACAAGTACGGCAAACAGAACGGCAAACTGCAGGAACAGGAAGGCCCCGTCCCGGCGCGCCGCCTGCTGCAGGAAGTCGGCGGCTACGACGAAGCCTTCGTCGACCGAGTCTGCTTCCTCATCGGGCACCACCACACGTACACCGGCGTGGACGGCCAGGACTGGCAGCTGCTCCTGGAAGCGGACTTCCTCGTCAACTCCTACGAAGACAACCTGCCCGTCGAAGCCATCCGCTCCTTCCGGGACCAGATTTTCCGCTCCGCCGAAGCCATCGCCCTGCTCAACACCCAGTTCGCGCTGGACAACTAAACGAACGGGCTGCCCCGGATGACACACAAAACGGACTTCAAGCGCTCCCTGCGCCGGAAGTCCGTTTTTGCTGTTTTCGCCCCTGTTTTCAGTTTTTTGCCGCAGCCGCCTTTGCCCCTTCCCGGACCGGCTGTTTTTCCGCTTCTTTCGCCGCCTGTTCCAGCTTGTCCGCTTCCGCCGCCAGATTGGCTTCCACCCGTTCCAGCGTCTGGAAGAACCGGTTCAATTCCCGGCCCGACAATCCCTCGGCCAGGAAATCCAGCATATGCTCGTTTTCCATTTGGATCTTGTAATTCAACACGCGGCCGGCCGGCATGACAAACAGCGAAAACGCCCGCTTGTCCCCTGGATTCGTCTGGCGTACCAGCAGCGCTTTCTTCACGAGTTTGTCCACCAGGACCTTCACGTTATTCGCGTCCTTGTCGACCAGCTGGGCCAGCTGCTTCTGGGACACGCCCTCGTTCTCGAAGACCGTCCGCAGCACCACCCACTGCTCCGGCGTGATTTCGTACTTTTCGAAGCGTGCCGTCAGGCAATGGTGGATTTTCCGCGCCGTCGTGCAGATGCTGTAACCCAAGGAATCTTTCTTGTTCATGTCCTGTTCTCCCATTCTATCTACTCTTGAAATTTCCTGTCTTTCCCTTGCCTCTTCCCCTTACGGTCCCGGATGTTCCCCCGCTCCCGCGCCGCCAAGCCTCCGGCCTTTCGGCCTCCCGGTCCTGTCGGTCTTTTCGGTCCTTCCGCATTACGGCTCCCGCGCCGCGCCGATCGGGCCGAACGCCCGCGCCAGGGCGGCGAATTCCTCCAGGGACAAGGTCTCGGCCCGGCGCGTCCCGTCGATCCCGGCGGCAGCCAGCCACTCCTTGACCTGGTCCCCGCTGAGGCCGCCCATATGCCGGAGCGAATTGGTCAGCATCTTCCGGCGGACGGAAAACGCGGCGGCCACGACGCGGAAAAAAACCTTCTCATCGGGCACGGCGACGGGCGGCGCCGTATGCCGCCGGCAGACGAGGACCGCGCTGTCCACCTTCGGGGCCGGCAAAAAGGACCCGGCCTTGACCGCAAAGGCCAACCTCGGTTCCGTGTAATACTGCATGGCCACGGAAATAGCGCCGTAGGCCCGGCTGCCCGGGGCGGCGGTCATGCGCTCGGCCACTTCCTTCTGCACCATGACGACGAGCCGCTCCAGCGGAAGTCCCTGCTCGAGCAGGTGCATGATGATCGGCGTCGTGATGTAGTACGGCAGATTGGCCGCCACCTTAAAGGAATCCCCGCCCAACAGGGCCGGAATGTCCGTCTTCAGGATATCCCCATGGACAATCCGTACGTTAGCGTAGCATCCCACGGTTTCCGCCAGGACCGGCAGGAGGCGCTGGTCCAGCTCGACCGACGTCACCTGCGCCCCCGTCCGGGCCAGGGCCTGGGTCAGGGTGCCGATGCCCGGCCCGATTTCCAGGACCTTGTCGGCCGGCGTCAGTTCCGCCGCGGCGGCAATGCGCGCCACGACCGATTCCTCCACGAGGAAATTCTGGCCCAGGCTTTTGTCCGCCCGCAAGTGGAACGCCTTCAAGATCCGGTTTGTCACTTCGCGCCGCGCGATCGTGGGCTGCACATCGGCCGGCGCTGCCTGCCCGGCCTGTCGTCTTGTTTCTTTCGGTTCGCTCATCACAACTTCCTTACTCTCCGTGTGCCGGAGGATCAAGACGGGCCAGGGCCGCGTCGAACTCGGCCCGCGTCACGCCGTACGTATTGAGGCGGCGCAGGAATTTCTTCGCCGTCCCGTAGCCGATGCCCAGCAGTTCGCCCAGCCGGGCCCGCCGTTCCGCCGCGTCCGGGGCGCCGGACAAGCCGTGGGCCGGCAGGTCTGCCGCCGCAAAAACCACGGCCGGCGAAAACTGTTCATGCCGCACCTTGGCCAGGGCCGCCAGGATGGCTTCCGGTTTGGCCTGCTCGATGCCGACATCGCCCGGGGCCATGGCGTCCTTTTTGGGCACAAAAGCCTGCCCCGCCTGCGGGAAGCGTTCCGTCAGGAATTTGCGGATGCGCTCGCCGGAACCGTCGGGATCGGTCAGGATGATAATGCCCCGCTTTTTGTACGCCGCTTCAATCTGCCGCAGCGTGCCGGGCCGCAGGGCGAAGCCCCCCGTTTCGATGGTTTCACAGTCCAGGGCCCGCCTTACCGCCACGGTATCCATTTTGCCCTCGACAATCAAGACTTCTTTCAGCAATTTCGCGCCTCACAACACATAGATTTCCACATCGCGCCGGCCCCACTGGTAGCATTCCCAGACACTGTTCATGAACAGGTCGATGCGGTGGCCGCGGATGGCGCCGCCCGTATCGCCCGCCATGGCCATGCCATAGCCGGGGATGTACAGTTTCGTATAGTAGGGAATGACACGGGGATCGACGGCCACGATGCCTTTGCGCGGCGTCAGGCCCAGGGATGTCAATCCCGACGCGCCGGCGCCCCACGTATAGGCCGAGCTTTCGACCGTGAGCTTGTACCGGTAGGGTTGATAGCCTTCCGGGGTCCACACGGCCTGCTTGACGCCGCGGCGGATGATTTCCTGTACCGGTTTGGTCACCTGGACGCGGTCCAGTTCGATTTTCTGCTGGAACCCCGTGCGGGTCACATTTTCATAAGTCACGCGGTCCAACCCGGGCCGGCCGGTCTGTTCGACCTTCTCCTCCCCGTACGGGAGGGACGGGTCGTCGATCACTTGCTTCGGGAACGGGACAGGGACCTCTTCCGTCGACATATAAGACTTGCTGCCCAGGACATGGATGATCATGCCGTTTTCCACCTTGCTGCCCAGGTCCGGGTAGACCTGCCGCCCAGCCAGGTTGATGTTGAGTTTCTGCAGGGCCTTGTCCACGGTTTTTTCGGCCGTGCTGTATTCCCGCACCGTCCCCATCCGTGCCACCCGGATGCTGCGCGTTGCCGGCGGCTCGGCCAAATGATCTGCCACCGCCGCTGCCGCCGAAGCCGCAGGCCCGCCGCACACCGTGGCCAGGAAAAAGACCAGGACCAGCAGCCAATGGTGACGGGGATGCAGGAAAAGACGGAGCAGGGATAAGCTTCGATTCGTAGGTAACATCATGGTAAAACCTCCAATAACGGTTTATTTTACCATAAAAGGGGGAAGGGGGGCAAACCTTCGGGCGGAAATTACTATGTATGTCGATTATTTTTCACAAACAGCGTATGATTTTTTTGCACCCCTGCAATTGACTCTCTTTTCCCGTTGCGGTACCATAAAAAGCAGATACGGAAAGGAAGAACATCATGTCCCGTTTAGGAATCATCGATACCCACGCCCATTTGGACGACAACCGCTTCGACGCGGACCGGGAACAGGTCCTCGACCGCCTGTCCCGCGATATGGAAGCCGTGATCACGCAGGGCACGACGTACGAGACCTCCGTCGCGTCGGTCCGGCTGGCGGAACAGTACGATTTCCTCTACGCCGCCGTGGGCTGGCATCCCGAAGATCTGGCCGGCATTACGGGCGACGCCTGGCTGGCCGATCTGGAGCGCCTGGCCCGGGAACACGAAAAAGTCGTGGCCATCGGGGAAATCGGCCTGGATTATTATTGGAAGGAAAACGAACCCCGCGAGGTACAGCTCCGGCGCCTCCGCGAGCAGTGCGAACTGGCCCTGGCCCTGGACCTGCCCGTCGTGCTCCACGACCGGGACGCCCACGGCGACGCCCTGGCGTTCGTGCAGCAGGAAAAGCCGAAGTCCTTACGCATGGTCTTCCACTGCTTTTCCGGCTCCCTGGAGATGGCCAGGGAACTTTGGAAGCGCGGCATTTACACCGGCTTCGGCGGCACCTCCACCTATAAAGGCAGCAAAAAAGTCCGGGAAATCCTGGCAGCCTGCCCGGAAGACCTGTTCCTCCTGGAAACGGACTGCCCCTATTTGACGCCGGAACCGTACCGGGGCCGCCGCAACGATCCGTCCTACACGGAATTTGTCGCGCAGAATGCCGCCCTGACGCGCGGCACCACGTGGGAACACATTGCGGAACAGAGCACGAAGAACGCGTTGACCGTTTTTGACCGCATGACCCGGAGCGGGCGCATGGCAAAGTACGGCGGGAGCCGGTAAGCAAGGCGGTTCCCGCCGTGGGAACAGTCCGGGACAGGGCGGTTCCCGCAAGAAAGACGCTTTCCCTGGGGAAAGCGATTCCAACAATAAAAGGAAGGCTACGGCTATGGAAGCAGTCAAGGTAAGTATGGAAATTATTGCCGATCGGCGCAGTATCCGGAAATTCAAGGCCGACGAGGTCAGCCACGGCGACCTCCACGAAGTCCTGTTGGCGGGACAGCTGGCACCGTCGTCGAAAAACCGCCAGCCCTGGCATTTTACGGTCCTGCAGGGAAACGCCAAGGAAGATTTCGCCCGCACGATGGAACGAGGCCTGAACCTGGAAATCAAGGCGGCCCATCCCTTCCTGCCGAAAAGCCGTCCCCTGCTGAACGGCGCCTTTACGTCGCTACGCATCCTGCGGGAAGCGCCGGTCTTGATTCTCGTCACGAACGAACGGGGAGTCGCGCCGGAATTCCACCATGCCCTCGACACGGACGACCGCATCGCGGAACTTTGCAACATCCAATCTATCGGCGCCGCCATGGAAAACATGTGCCTCGAAGCCCAGGCCCGGGGCTTGGGGACCTTGTGGATCGGGGACATCTTCTTCGCCTATCCCGAACTGAACGATTGGGTCGCCGCCCACGACGGGGGCCACGGCATGCTCGTCGCCGCCCTGTGCCTGGGGTACGCCGGCGAAGCGCCGAAGGCGCGGCCGAGAAAAGAGTTCGCGGATTGCGTGACCTTTTTGCGGTAAAGGGATTACAGACAAAGAAGAAAAGCTGTTGCGCGAGAACACGTGCAACAGCTTTTTTGTCGTTCCGTTTTTTTGCAGCGGTCCTGCCAGCCGCGGTTATTTCACCCTGCTGCCGCTGGCGATGTCCGGAGCATCGGCCAGGACGAGATGACCCTCGCCGTCACTGGCGGCCAAGAGCATGCCGTAGGACAGGATGCCGAAGAGCTTAGCCGGTTTCAGGTTCTTGAGGACGATGACGTTGCGTCCCACGAGCTGCTCCGCCGTATAATGTTCGGCAATGCCGGAAACAATGGTCCGCTGTTCGCCGGCGATATCCACCGAGAGTTTCAGGAGTTTGCGGCTCTTGGGAACCGGTTCCGCCGTGACCACCCGGGCCACCCGCAAGTCCAGTTTCTGGAAATCCGCCAGGGTAATTTCCGGAGCCGGGCCCGCCGGGGCGGATTCCTTCGGCGCCGGCGAGGACACGTTCGTGCCGATGGCCTTGTCCAGCGTATCCGCCGCGGCGGCTTTGACTTCCGCCGCTTTGCGTCCCGCATCTTCGACGGCCTGGCTGACACGCAGTTTGGCGGCAGCGGCATAGGCAAGGACGGCCCCGCCGACGGCTTTGGCCGCATCACCTGCGGCAGCCGCGGCGTCACTGGCGGCATCGGCTGCCGTGCCGGCTTTCCTGGCGGCCAGGTCACGGGCCGCGGCCACTTTGGCCATGGCGTCCGCCGTCGCGGCGGCCTGTTTCGCCGCTCCCTTCGCGGCATTCTTCCCGGCGGCCTGCTTCGGTTCCGGCACGTAATCTTCGTGTTTGCCCGTCGCAGGGTTGTAGACCTTGCCGGCGAATTTCTTCGTGGCGCCGATCAGGGTCCGGCCGTCCGGCAGGACGTCGATGCGCGGATAGAGGGGATCACCCTTGACGACCGCCGTGCCGTCGGGAATGCCGCCCCAGGTCAGTTCGGAGTACAGGTACAGATCCTTCACGGGCAGGCCGAGCTGGGCCATGATTTTCGGCGTCGTGCGCGGAATGCACGGGGCAATCAGGACGGCGACATAGCGCAGGACTTCCGCCAGGTTGTACAGGACGAGGTTCAGCCGGTCCGCCTGGCCTTCTTCCTTGGCCAGCTTCCACGGGGCCGTGTCGTCGATGTACTTATTCGCGGCGGCGATGAGGGCCCAGACATCCTTGATGGCGTCGTTGATTTCCATCTTGTCCATGTGGGCCTCGTAGGACCGCAGCGTGGTTTCAGCCAGGCCGCGCAGGGCGTCGTCGACCGGTTCCGCCGCAAAGGGGCAGTTCCGGAGGATCCCTCCGTGGTATTTTTCGACCATGGAAACCGTGCGGTACAGCAGGTTGCCCAGGTCGTTGGCCAAATCGGAGTTGACGCGCGTAATGAGGGCGTCGCGGGAGAAATTGCCGTCGCTGCCCAGGTTGATTTCCCGGAGCAGGAAATAGCGGATGGCGTCGGCGCCGAATTCGTCGATGAGCCCATTGGGGTCCACCACATTGCCGACGGATTTGCTCATCTTGCTGCCGTCCACGACAAGCCAGCCGTGGCCGTAGACTTTCTTCGGGATTGCTTCCCCCATGGCCATGAGCATGATGGGCCAGATAATGGAATGGAAGCGGACGATTTCCTTGCCTACCAGGTGGAGATCTGCCGGCCAGTATTTCCGGAACATCTCCTCGTCGGCCTTGTACCCGATGGCGGTCAGGTAGTTCAGGAGGGCGTCAAACCATACATATACGACGTGTTTCGGGTCGAAGGGCACCGAAATACCCCAATCGAAGGACGTGCGCGTGACACACAGGTCTTCCAGGCCCTGTTTGATGAAGTTGATCATTTCGTTGCGCCGCGACGCCGGCTGGATAAAGTCCGGATGCTCGTCGATATACCGCAGCATGCGGTCGGCGTACTTGCTCATTTTGAAGAAATAGCTTTCTTCCTGCATCTTTTCGACAGGGCGGCCGCAGTCGGGGCATTTGCCGTCCACAAGCTGATGTTCCGTCCAGTAGCTTTCACAGGGGACGCAGTACCAGCCTTCGTAGTTCTTTTTGTAGATATCGCCCTGGTCGTAAATCTGCTGCATGACCTGCTGGACCACTTTGACGTGACGTTCCTGGGTCGTGCGGATAAAGTCGTCGTTGGAAATATCGAGCCGCTTCCACAAGGCCTGGAAGCCCGCGACGATCTTGTCGACGTACTGCTGCGGCGTCACGCCTTCCTGGGCGGCCTGACGCTGGATTTTCTGGCCGTGTTCGTCGCTGCCCGTCAGGAAGAACACATCGTCTCCCTTCGCGCGGTGGTAACGGGCCAGGGAATCCGCCACGGTCGTGCAGTAGGCATGACCGATGTGCAGTTTCGCGCTGGGATAATAAATCGGTGTCGTAATGTAGAATTTTGCCATGGTTCCCATTTCCTTTCTTTTTGGTCGCGCAGATGGAACGCTCCCTACTATGGAAATATATAACACTATTTTAATCTTTTAAGAGGCGGTTGTACAGGTCTCTTTTCGAAACCTTGCGTTCTTTCGCGACCTGGCGCAAGGCCTCTTTTTTCGGCATGCCTTCGGCTACGAGGCGGCGCACCGTGTCCAGGGGATCTTCGTCCGGCCCGTCCGCCGCGGGAGGCGCCTCCGTGCCCTGCCCAATGACGAGGACGAATTCCCCGCGGGGCGGATGCCCTTCCAGATAGGCCAAGCCGCCGGAAACGGTGCCGCGCCAGAATTCCTCGTGGACCTTCGTCAGCTCGCGGCCGAAGGCCAGGGGCCGGTCGCCCCAGACGGCGAGGAGTTCCGCCAGGACCTGCGTGACGCGGTGCGGCGCCTCGTACAGGACGACCGTGGCCGGCAGGTATTTCCACGCCTCCAGTTGGGCGGCGCGGTTCTTTTTCGTCTTCGGCAGGAAGCCCCCGAAAAAGAAGGGCGTCGCCGGCAGGCCCGAGGCGACGAGGGCCGTCAGGCACGCGTTGGCGCCGGGCACGGGGACGACGGGCACGCCAGCGTCGATGGCCAGCCTGGCCAGGGCCTCGCCGGGATCGGAAATGCCCGGAAATCCCGCATCCGTCACCAAGGCAATGGTCTGCCCCGCCAGGAGTTTTTCCAGCAGGACCGGGCCTTCCTTATCCTTATTGTTTTCATCGTAGCGGACCAGGGTACCTTTCAGGCCGAAGTGATTCAGGAGCTGCAGCGTGCGCCGCGTATCTTCGGCGGCAATGAGGTCGGCGCCGTCCAGGACCGCCAGGGCCCGGGGCGTCATATCCGCCAAGTTGCCGATGGGCGTGGCCGTCAGATAGAGCGTGCCCGGCCCGCCGGCGCGGGGCCCGTTCGCCCCGTCTAGGGTTGTTTCACGCATGGCGTTCCTCCTCTCTCGGGGCTTCCGCCGCCGGCACTTCCACTCCCGGCGTCTCCCCCATGGCCCGCCGGGCCTGGTCCGTCAGGTTCCCACCGGCGTCATACAGAAACAGCGGCGGCAGGACCGTCAGGCCGTAACTGCCGTTTTTCACAAATTCCGCCAGAAAGACCCAGGCCGGCTTGTC
This sequence comes from uncultured Selenomonadales bacterium, assembly GCA_900314855.1. GTDB lineage: Bacteria > Bacillota > Negativicutes > Acidaminococcales > Acidaminococcaceae > Succiniclasticum. Next base: position 26,228 of record OMWZ01000003.1, on the reverse strand, counting down.
CACGGCGCTGTGGACCCACTGGAGCCGCTTAGGCTGCAGGCGGAAACGGGCCGCCAGTTCCAGGGATTCCATAAAGCGGTCCGGCAGCTGGACCAGGGCGAACCGGCCCCGGCTGCGCAGGGCGTAGGCGGCGGCCCGGAAAAAATCTTCCAGGACGGCGGTCTTCTCGTGACACGCGATGGCGCCGACCTTGCGCTCCCGCCCGCTGCCGCTGTGGCGGTAGGGCGGATTGGCCGCGACGAGGTCGAAGCTTTCCGTGGCGCACCAGCCCTTGATGTCCCGGATATCCAGCACCTCGGCCCGGACCGTGCGGGACAACCCGTTCAGGGCGGCGCTGCGGTTCAAAAGTTCCGCCATGCGGGGGTTGATGTCCACGCCGGTCACCTCCGCCGCCCCGCGGGCCGCCAGCAGGAGGCTCACGGCGCCGGTGCCGCAGCCCAGTTCCAGGGCGCGGGCCTTAGTGACGACATGGGGAAAATTGCCGAGGAAGACGGAATCCGTCGTAAAGGGGAATTCCGCCGGATCCTGGCAGATGGCATAGCCGCAGGACGGCAGGAAATCGGTTCGAATCATGCGAGGGCCTCCCGTCGCTCAGTCAGCGTCGGCCTGGGCCTTGTCGAGATCCATAATTTCACTCCACTCGAGAGTGACCACGTTGTCCGGCGTCAATTGCACCGTCGCCGTGTGCTTCGCCTTGTTGACGGTCGTGACTTTGCCGTTGCCCAGGCTCGTGGCGACCATGGTGCCGACCTGCGGGGCCTCGATTTTCTCGCGGCGGACCTTCTTGACCTTTCCCTTGGGCTTTTCGTACAGATAGTCCTCGAACTTGAGGCAGCACATGAGGCGGCCGCAGCAGCCGGAAATCTTCGTCGGGTTCAGGGACAGGTTCTGGCTCTTGGCCATGCGGATGGAGACAGGCTCGAAATCCCCCATCCAGGAAGCGCAGCACAGAGGCCGGCCGCAGCAGCCGATGCCGCCAACCATGCGGGCTTCATCGCGCACGCCGATCTGGCGCAGTTCGATGCGCGTGCGGAAGACCGATGCCAAATCCTTGACCAGCTCCCGGAAATCGACACGTCCCTCTGCCGTAAAGTAGAAAATAATGCGGGACACGTCGAACGTGAACTCCACGTCGACCAGGTTCATCTCCAGATTGTGCCGTTTGATGCAGCGCTGGCAGATGTTAACGGCTTCTTTTTCCCGCACGCCGTTTTCGGCCACCTTCTTGCGGTCGTTGTCCGTGGCTTTGCGCACGACGGCCTTGAGCGGCTGGGGCACGTGCTTGTCTTCCACGTCCTTCGGGCCCACAGCAACCGTGCCGAATTCCTTGCCCCACGTCGTTTCGACAATGACGTCGTCGCCTTTCTGCACCCCCGTGCCGGCGGGGTCGAAATAATAGATCTTACAGGTCCGTTTGAAACGGACGCCTACAATCGTCGTCATAGTTGTTCTCCTTTATCAAAACCCCACCTGCCGCGGGAAACCGGCTACCCCGGCATGCCCTGCGCGGCCGCGTGGAGGGTATAGGTCAAATCGTCGAGAATGGCTTTGCGGTTGGCGTGTTTCCACGCCGCGAACGACGCCCGGTCCACGGCCTCGGCGCCCCGCAAAAGGGCTGCCCGGTCCCACCGGCGCGCCAGGGGTTCCAGGGTGTCGAGACAATCGCGGTGCAGGACGCGGTCCGCCAGGCCGGCCTGCAGGAACAGCAGGTCCCGCAGCACCGTCCGCACCAGGTCCAGGAACGTCCGCAGGGCTTCGAAAGAAGCCGGCGACCCGTCGGGGATCCGGTCGCTGAAGTAGTCCCGCCCCATAAGATAATGGAGGGGCGCCGCCATGGGGAAGGCCGCCACATACTCCAGGGCGGCGGCCCGCAGGTTCAGGATTCCTTCTTCCTGGTACGCCAGGGCCCGTCCCAGGGACCCATCGGCCAAACGCGCCACCACCAGGGCCTCGGCTTCGCCCAGGCCCGTCTTCCGCCGCAGAATCCGGCACACGTCGTCCGGCCGCAGGGCGGCGAAGCGCAGGCGAATGACACGGGACAAAATCGTCGGCAGCAGGGCGTCGGCCTTGGCGGCGATCAGGAGGAAATAAAAGTGCGGCGGCGGCTCTTCCAGCAGTTTCAGGAAGGCGTTGGCCGCCTCCGTCGTCATCAGGTCGGCCTCGTCCACGAGGCACACGCGGCGTCGTCCCACGGTCGGCGCGAGCTGCGCCAGGCCGAGCAGGTCATGGATCTGGGCAATGGTAATCAAACGCCGCTTTTTTTCGGGATTGTGGTCGTGCTCCACATAAAGGAAATCCGGATGGGAGGGTCCCTCCGTATCCCCGCCGCGCGTCACGAGGGGCGTCTCCGTCCCGATGGTCCGGAGCAGGCGGCATGAAGCGCAGGTCCCGCAGGGCGATCCGTCCGCCGCCGGCGTCAGGCACAAGAGGGCCTTGGCGAATTCCAGGGCCAGGAGCCGCTTCCCCATGCCGCCGGGTCCGTGCAGTAGCAGCGAATGGGGGCGCCGGTCCCGCCGCAGCAGGCGCCGCAGGAACTCCTTGTTTTCCTCGTGTCCCACAATGGTTTCAAACATGATTCGTATCCTTTCGCGGGAAGCGGTCCCCGCCCGCCAGGGCGGCCAGGATGTCCCGCGTCACCGCGTCCGCCGGCCGGAGCGCGTCGATGCGGCAAATGCGGCTGCCGTGCCGCCGCCACAAGGCGAGGAAGCCTTCCCGGACCTTTTCCTGGAAGACCAGGCCTTCCTGTTCCAGCCGGTCCTCGACCTGGCGGTCCGCCCGCCGGGCCAGCAGGGCCCGCGGATCCGCGTCCAGCAGGATGGTCCGGTCCGGCGTCACGCCTTCGGCAGCGAAGCGGCACAGCCGCTCCACCTCGTCCAGCGGCAGGCCCCGGACAACCCCCTGGTAGACCAGGGTCGAATCGGCGAAGCGGTCACACAGGACCACGTGGCCCGCCGCCAGGGCCGGACGGATGACGTGTTCCACATGTTCCGCCCGGGCCGCCAGGTAGAGCAGCAGCTCCGTCCGGGCGCCCATGACGAGGTCCTTGTCCAGGACCACGCGGCGGATTTGTTCCGCCGTGGCCGTCCCGCCCGGTTCCCGCGTCGTGACCACGGTCAGGCCCCGCTCCCGCAGGGCCGCGGCGAGGCGTTCGAGCTGGGTTGTCTTGCCGCCGCCGTCGACGCCTTCGAGGGTGATGAAATATCCATGTGGCATACGCAACGCTCCTGTCTTGTCAAATTGCCGCGCCGGGTCCGCCGGCGTGGCGCGAAGGCCCGCCCCGCGTCGGGGCGGGGCGGGCCGGAACCGGCCGTCAGCCCCGCCGCTCCCGCAGGACCCGCAAGGTCGCCAGGGTCGGGTCGGCAGGGCCGCTCACGGGCAGTCCCAGGGCTTTTTGGGTCCCGCAGGCGGCCAGGGCGGCCGCTGTAATCCGTTCTCCCGGCAGGAGGACGGGAATACCCGGCGGGTAAAAGCTCACGGTCTCGCCGCAGACGCGGCCGGCCGCCGCGGACAAGGGGACCGTTTCCCCTTGTCCGTAAAAGACATCCCGCAAAGGCACGGCCGATTCGGACAAGGCCGCCGCGGGAAGCCGGTCCTCCCGCGGGCCGGCGCCGGATTCCGGCGCCGGGGCCACCGTCCCTGCGGGGGCACCGCGCCATGGGGGCAGGGCCTCCAGGACGGCCCGGACGCGGCGGCACACGCCGAGCCATTCGTCCGTGGCATCGGCGTAAGTCACCAAAAACAAAACGTGGCGCGGGTCCACCAGTTCCACGGCCAGGCCGGCCCGCCGCAGCGCGTCGCCCAGGGCGACGCCCGTCGTATCCGCGCGGTCGAGCTGCAGCGTGACCTTCGTCTCGTCCAGGGCCGTGATGCCGGCCCGGCCGACCACGTCGGACGGGGCCAGGACCCGCAGGCCTGGCAGGCCCGCCAAGGCGCGGCGCAGCTGCCGCGCCGCCGCCAGGGCCCGGGCCATCATGCCGTGGCCGTCGGCCGCCAATTGGGCCCGCGCCGCGTCGAGAGAGCCCATAAGCAGGTAATTGGGGCTCGTCGTCGTCAAAAGGCTCACCACATCGGCGGCGCGCTGCCGGTCGACGCGGGGGCCCCGGACGTGCAGCAGGGAGCACTGGGTCAGGGCGCCCAGGATCTTGTGCGTGCTTTGGGCCACCACGTCGGCGCCGCACTGCAGGGCCGACGGCGGCAGTTCCTCGTGGAACCCTAGGTGCGGCCCGTGGGCCTCGTCCACGAGCAGGACGGCGCCGTGGCAGTGCGTAATGGCCGCGATGGCGGCCACATCGGCGGCCATGCCGTAGTAGTTCGGGCTCGTCAGGACGACGGCCCGCAGGTCGGGATAGCGGCGGAAGGCTTCTTCCACCTGGTCCGGCGTGAGCTGTCCCTGCAAGTCCGTCCCGTCCAGGATGGGCGGTGCGGCAAAAACAGGAACCGCCGCCGACAGGATCAGGCCGCCCGTCACGCTGCGGTGGGAATTGCGGGGCACGAGGACCTTGTCCCCGGGCCGCAGGGCCATCATCAGCATGGCATGGATCGCGCCGGTGGTGCCGTTGACGGCCAAAAAGGCCGCGTCGCTGCCGTACAGTTCCGCTGCCGCCGCCTGCGCCGCGGCGAGGCATCCCCTCGGATTATGGATATCGTCCAGTTCCTCCATGAGGGATACGTCGAGCCGCAGGGCCGAAGGCCCCAGGAGGGACCGCAGGGGTTCCGCCATGCCGCGCCCGCCTTTGTGGCCCGGCGTATGCAGGGGGTAGACGCCCTCCTGCAAATACCGCTCCATGGCTTCCACCAGCGGCTGGCACCGCTTCGTTTCCTTCCCGTTGTCCACAACGAACCTCCTTGAACACACACTCTTCCAGTTTATCGTTTTATTGTAACATACGCCGCGCCATTCGTAAATGTTTACCATTAATAGGGAGAAACGGGAGGGAGGCCACGGGGCAGCCCGCCACGGGGCAGCCCGCCGCCCTGCCGGGCGGTTGACGGCACGGCGCCGGGCCGTGCTATAATGGAAACAGCAGATTTTCCTCCCCGCGGACCAGCGGCCTTCCCGGCGGCCGGATCCGGCGGCGCGCGGCGACACGCGGCTCCCTGGGCCGAAGGCCGCCGCAGAAAGGATGGTTTTTGATGACCTATACGGATTTAAGCGGCCTCATGGCATGCCGCAAATTCTTGAAAGACCCCGTCGTGGGCGCCCTCCTGGCGCTGCAAAAGACGGAAACACGGCCTGCCGTGACCGGCTTCACGGGGCGGACGGCCGGCTTCGGAACCGGCAACGGGGCCAGCCGGAACGAGGACGGGGCGGACGGCGACGGGCGCGGACGGGGCGCCGACGCCGACGTGGAAACCGTCGCCTCCTGCGCGGCCCTCTTGACAGAGCAAGCGGAAAAGCTGGGGCTGCAGGGCAACGTCGTGCGCGCCTACCTGCTGGAACTGCTGGCCGACGGAGACTTCGCCGTCGCCGAAGCCGTGGAACAGACCGGGGCCATCGGGGCGTCCATGGAAAAGATCCTGGCGGCAGACCTGACCCTTTTATGGCCCTATTTGACGGAACTGCCGTCGGCCCTCCTGGGCACGGATCTCTTTGACCACTACGAGCCGGCCGAACCGGACGACTGCCCGGCTACCCGCCGCCTGGACGAGGCCCTGGCGGCAGCGGAATCGCCGGAACAGGCGGCCCGCGCCGTCCTGGAACACTACGTCCGGTACGGACGGGGCCTCTTCGCCCGCTACAAAGCCTTCCGCCTCGACGAAATGGCGCGCCTCGTCGGCATTGAGCCCTTCCCGGACTTTGCCTGGGACGACCTCATCGGCTACCAAGCGCAAAAAGCGGCCCTGCTGCTGAACACGGAAGACTTTCTCGCCGGCCGCGGCGCCAACAACGTCCTGTTGACAGGCGCCCGGGGCACGGGCAAATCGACGGCCGTCAAGGCCCTGGCCTGCCGCCTGCACGGCGAAGGCCTGCGCCTCCTCCAGCTGGAACGGGACCAGCTCAAATGGCTCCCCAGCGTGTGGGAGGAACTGTCCCGCGTGCGGAGCAAAAAGTTCATCCTGTTTCTGGACGACCTGTCCTTCGACGAAGGCGAACAAGACTATAAATACCTGAAATCCGCCATGGACGGCAGCGTCACGCCGCAGCCGGACAACGTACTGATCTACGCCACGTCGAACCGGCGCCATCTCCTGAAAGAGACCTGGCGCGACCGCAGCGAAGGCCTGGAAGAGGTCTACCGCGACGACAACACGAACGAATCCGTGTCCCTGACCGACCGTTTTGGGCTCCTGCTCCATTACTCCCTGCCCACGCAGGCCGAATACCTGGCCATGATCGCCCGGGGCCTCGCCAGGGCCGGCGTCACCCTGGACCCGGAAACGCTGCGCGTCGAAGCCACCCGCTGGGAAATGGCCCACTCCGGGCGCAACGGCCGCATTGCCCACCAGTTCGTCACCTGGTACCTGGCCCGGCAAAAAGACCCGGGGCGGCGGGAGTGACCGGGAGACCCGGCAGCGCCTGCGCAGATGTACCAATCGTTACAACTCAACAGCGCCTGCGGCAAAAAAGCAGAAAAAATTTCCGGGCGCGTTGACACGCTGCTTCTTTTTCGCTACAATGCGGATAAGCTTTTCAAGCGAAAAGGACAAATCTGGAGATGGGAACGAGTAGCCTCCCTGTCATGGGCAGAGAGCCGGCGGTTGGTGAGAGCCGGGGCGTGACAGTCTGGTGAAAATCCTCCCGGAAGAGCAGCACTGAAGCCTGGCAGTAAGCGCTGACGGCCGATCCCCGTTACAGGAAACGCGTATGTTGGTACGTTGCGGAGCGTCCGTCGGCAGCAATGCCGCGGAAATCAGGGTGGTAACGCGGAATTTCAATCCGTCCCTACAAAAGGGGCGGATTTTTTTATGGGCAATCCCGGCAGCGAGGCCGGAGCGACGGAACCAACGCCACCACACAAAAAGAAAGAGAGAGGGAAAGAGAAATGGCAAAAGTATTTTACGATCAGGATGTCAATTGGGATGTATTGAAGGACAAGACGGTCGCCATCGTCGGCTACGGCTCCCAGGGCCATGCCCACGCGCTGAACCTGAAGGACAGCGGCGTCCAGGTCGTCGTCGGCCTCTACGAAGGCAGCAAATCCGCCGCCGTGGCCGAAGCGGCGGGCCTGACCGTCAAGTCCGTGGCCGAAGCGGTCCGCATGGCCGACGTGACCATGGTCCTCATTCCGGACGAAAAACAGGCGGACGTTTACCGCACCGAAATCGGGCCGAACCTGAAACCGGGCAGCGCCCTGGCCTTCGCCCATGGCTTCAATGTCCACTTCAAACAAGTCGTCGCCCCGGCCGACGTGGATGTCTTCATGGTCGCCCCGAAGGGCCCGGGCCATCTCGTGCGCCGCACCTTCGTCGAAGGCGGCGGTGTACCCGACGTGTTCGCTGTCGAGCAGGACGCCACAGGACACTGCTTCGACCTGGCCCTGGCCTATGCCCGCGGCATCGGCGGCACCCGGGCCGGCGTCATCCAGACGACCTTCCAGGAAGAAACGGAAACGGACCTCTTCGGCGAACAGACCGTCCTCTGCGGCGGCATCTGCCAGCTCATCCAGGACGGCTTCGAGACCTTGTGCGAAGCGGGCTACCAGCCGGAAATCGCCTACTTTGAGACCTTCCATGAGATGAAACTGATCGTAGACCTGATGTATGAAGGCGGGATGGCGAAAATGCGCAAGTCCATTTCCGACACGGCCGAATATGGCGATTACACGCGGGGCAAACGGATTGTTCCGCCGGCGGAAACGAAAGCCCGCATGAAAGAGGTCCTGTCGGAGATCCAGGACGGCACCTTCGCCAAGGACTGGCTCCTGGAAAACAAAGCCGGCGGCCGCGCCCATTTCCTGGCCCTGCGCCGGAAGAACGCGGAACATCCGCTGGAAACGGTCGGTGCCAAGCTGCGGGACATGATGCCCTGGCTGCACGAAAACGACCAGAACGACTAACGGCCCGGCCGCCGACCCCACCCCGGCGGCGGGAACCGGCCGGCCCGGCCGCCGCTCCCGGAGCGGCGGCGGCGCCACCCTTTCCCAAAGGAGGACACTATGCGCATGATTGGTGCGAAGGCGCTCATCGAGTGCCTGAAACAGGAACACGTCCAAGTCGTCTTCGGCTATCCCGGCGGTTCCGTCTTGACCTTATACGATGAATTGTACAAGTCCGGCCTGCCCCACATCCTGACGGGGCACGAACAGGGGGCGGTCCACGCCGCCGACGGCTACGCCCGCGCCACCGGACGGACCGGCGTCTGCTTCGCCACGTCGGGTCCCGGCGTGTGCAACATGGTCACGGGAATCGCCACGGCCTACATGGATTCCGTGCCCCTCGTCGTCATCAGCGGCCAGGTCGCCACGACCCTCATCGGCCGCGATTCCTTCCAGGAAGCGGATATTTCCGGCATCACGACGCCCATTACGAAACACAATTACCTCGTCAAGAACGTAGACGACCTGCCCCGCGTCCTGAAGGAAGCCTTCTACATCGCCTCGACGGGACGGCCCGGCCCGGTCCTCGTGGACATCGCCAAGGATGTCTTCGAAAAGGAATTGGATTTCGAATACCCCGACAGCGTACATCTGCGGGGCTACCAGGGCAATGTCCAGGGACAGGAAGCCGACGTGGACGCGGCGGTAGAAGCCCTGCGCACGGCCAGACGGCCCTTGTTCCTGACCGGCGGCGGCGTCGTGTCGAGCGGTACGGCGGGGCTCGTCTGTGACATCGTCCGCAAGACCGGCATTCCCGTCGTCACGACCCTCCTGGGCAAAGGCTCCGTCCCCGACACGTGGCCGTACCATCTGGGCATGGCTGGCATGCACGGCTCCTACGCGGCCAACATGTCCATCACGGACTGCGACCTGCTGATTGCCGTCGGCGCCCGGTTTGACGACCGCGTGACAGGCGATGTGGAAAACTTCGCTCCCAAGGCGCGCATCGTCCACTTCGACATCGACAAAGTGGAAATCAACAAGATCGTCCACGCCGACATCAGCGTCAACGGCGACTTGCGCTGGTCCATGCCGCTCTTCGCGGACAAGGTGCTCGCCCTCCGCGACGACTGGGACAGCCGCTTCGCGCCCTGGCGGGCAGAGGCAGCGGCCCGCAAAGCGGCGCACCCCTTCACGACCCCGGCCCTGGGCCGCGCCGTGACGCCCCAGGCCCTGTTCGAGGCCCTGCGGGACTATACGGACGGCGACACGGTCCTCGTCACGGACGTGGGCCAGCACCAGATGTGGGCGGCCCAGTTCTTCCCGGCCGAACAGCCGCGGCACTTTCTCACGTCCGGCGGACTCGGCACCATGGGCTACGGACTCCCGGCGGCCATGGGCGCTAAACTGGGACGGCCGGGCAGCCAGGTCGTCCTCATCACCGGCGACGGCAGCATCCTGATGAACTGCCAGGAGTTCTCCACCCTTGCCCGCTACGGCATCGCCGTCAAGGTCCTGGTCCTCCACAACAACGTCCTGGGCATGGTCAACCAGTGGCAGGTCCTGTTCTACCAGGGCCACCAGGCCGAATCGGTTATCCCGGACTTCCCGGAAATGTCCCGCGTGGCCCCGGCCATGGGCGTCCCGGGCAAACAGGCCCACGACCTGGACGACCTGAAGGAAGGCCTGGACTGGCTCTTCGCGGCGGACGGCCCGGCCCTGCTGGATGTCCGGATTCCGGCCGAAGCCAAAGTCTATCCCATGGTCCCCGGCGGACGGCGCCTGGACCAGATGATCCTCGGGGAAGAAGGAGGTGCGCAATGAGGCAGCATTTAGCCATCCTGTGTGACAACAAACCGGGCGTCCTGACCCACGTGGCGGGCCTCATCAGCCGGCGCGCCATCAACATTGAATGCATCAACGCCGGCTACACGGAAGAGCCCGACGTGACGCGCATCAACATTGTCGTCACGGTGGACAACAAATGGGAACTGGACCAGGCTATCAACCAGCTGGCGAAACTCATCGATGTCCTCAAAGTCGTCAACCTCGACGAAGCGCCCTTTGTCAGCTACGAATTGGCCATGATCAAGGTCAAATGTCCCTCGGCCCAGGTCCGGGCCGAACTGACGAACCTGGCCGCCCTGTTCAACGCCAAAATCGTCGACGTGCACCCCCAGTCCCTCGTCTTCCGCATCACGGGACGCGAAGACCACATCGACGCGACCCTGGCCATGCTCCAGAATTACGAAGTCCTGGAAATCGCCCGGACGGGGCAGATTTCCCTGTCCCGCGGCCTCGTCCCCGTCAAGGATATGTAAGAACACAAAGACACCGAAATCCCTGCGATTTCGGTGTCTTTTTTCCTGGAAGTCATCGACCCGGATAGCCAGGCCATCCAGCATGATCTGCGAACAAGTCGGCAGCGCCATCCTCACCAGGGACGGCAGGCTTTTGCCGCATTGCAAACAAAGCAAATACCCGTGAGAAGCCGAACCACGCCCTTTCAGACGTTCATTCCTCCTTGGCGCGGTTTTTCCTGCTGCCACTTTTCGTACTGTCTCGCACCCATGTCGTTATGGTGGAACAAATCGACCAACACAGCGGCCCGGCGCAGGGGAATGCCCGTGAAGCGGGAGTATTCCAGCAAGGCGTTGCCTCGTTCCTGCCGGCGCGCCCGCATGTAAGCGCGGCGCTGTTCCTGCGCCATGCCTGCTACGGCCCTCAAATCCCCGCGCCGGCGGTAGAATCGGTAAATCATGTAGGTACGTGTCGCTGTCGCTTCGGCTTCGGTCATGGCACCCTGATCCACAAAGTTTCGCAAATAGTAGGGGATGACCCGCGGATGATGCGGCGGCGTCCCCTTTAACCGGGCTGGCACGGTCGGAGGTTCATGAAAGTCACGGGCTTCCACTGTCCCCATCCTGACCAGGAGGCCCGCAAACACCCCGACGCACAGGCAAAGAACAGGTACGGCGGACAGCAGATACCGCCTGCTTTGTCTTCTTTCCCGCCGGCTCCGGGCGGTGGAACTCCTTTTTTCTCCCCTGCATCGATTCATGGCAATTCCTCCTGTCGACGCGCCGGCCCTTCCTGTTTTTGCAAAGCGGCGCCGTATGACATCTTGTTTCAATTATTGAACTGTACGCCTAAATACCAGTTGCGGCCGTCCGCCTTATACCAGGAATAGTACTCCCGGTCCAGCAGATTATTGACCGTAAAGACAGCTTTCCAATTCTTGCTGAACTTGTAGGAAAGGCCGGCGTTCAGCGTCGTATGGCTGTCGCAGGACAAGTATACGTTGGAAACGCTGCCCGGAGCATTCCTGGTGCTGACGTATTCCGCATCCAGATAGCCGCTCCACTTTTGATGGTCATAAGCAAGACCGGCGTGGAGGATATCCTTCGGATAATCATAAATCCGGTCGCCGCCATCATCTTTAACAAGCTGCCACTGGTAATTCACGTAGCCCGCCCACTTATCGTTGAACCGATGTTTAACTTCGGCTTCCATGCCTGTGCGGACCGCCTTGTCGTTGTTGACATAATGCTTGTTGTCCGTACCGGGCACGGCGGCAGCCGTAATCAAGTTCTCCGTAAAGGAGCGGAACAAGGCCAAATGGACATCCGTCCGCGAACCGAATTTCTTATTGACTCCGATTTCGAAAGTATCCGTCGTTTCCGGTTCCAAGTCGGGATTGCCGATATACCCGCCGGCATAGTAGCCGTTGTCCGTACGGTACAACTTATACAGCGTGGGCGGCGTGAAGCTGTGGCCATAGGAAAGATAATAACTCGCCGTATGGTTTGGCGAATACTGGAACGCCAGTTTCGGGCTCCATTCCGTATAACTCTTGTCTTCGTACTTTTTGAATGCGTGATTCTTCCGGTCGTCAAAATACCCGTCAAATTTTTTATAATAATCAAAACGAATGCCCGTATATATGGAAAAATGCTCATCTGCCGCATAGGTATCCTGCACGAAAGCCGCAAAATTATCGGACTTTCCGCCTGTCACACCATAGACAGCGGTCACGGAATCCCAGTCCTTCCAATGGTCCAGGGCCGTCGAGGTGCGGGCCATGGAATCCCGTTGGGCATCCCACCCGGCGACAACGGTATGTTTCCCGGCCGTTTCCCAGGTTTTCTGGAAATCCACCTTATAGGACTTGCTTGGATATTTGGTGTCGCTGCCTGGCGTGCCGCCGTCAAACTTTTTCCCCGTGGAATATCCCGAATCCTTGACATGGGAAACGCCCGCATTGAAAACAATTCGATGGGCTTCGTCACGATATCGGAAAGAATGGACGTCCGTTTCACGGCGCCCGTAATAATCGAGAAAGGCCGACTCGTTGAAATTCAGCCATTTTCCCGTCGGAAGCTGGACACTTCCGGAGAAGAGTGGATTGCCGTTGCTGTCCTTGATATAGCTGCGCGCATCACCGGACCAATAGCGAAACTTATCGTGCATGTAGCTGTACGTTACCTTGCGTTCTTGATCAAAATCATAGGATATTTCCGCATTGTAAGTTGTGCTTCGTCCGGCACCTTTCCCCGGTGTTCCCAGCAAATAACGCGGCGCCCCATTGACTTTCCGGCTCGTCACGACGCCGGTGCCAACGGTGCCTGTAGGAGACGACGATCCTTTTGCGGTCGAGGAAGCGACCTTGTTTTCGAACCCCGCCGTCGAACGCTGCTCGAAACCTACCTTATATCCAAACTTTTCCGTTGGTTTTTGGCTGATTGTGAAGCTCTTGCGCCACGTCGAATGCGCGCCTCCGATGAGGCTCGTGCGAATTTTCAAATCCTTGCCAGGTTCTTTCGGAATGATATTGATAACGCCGCCGACAGCCCTCCCCCCATACAAAGACGATGCGGCGCCGCGGACAACCTCGATGCGTTCCACGTCGTCCACGGGGATTGCCGTCCAGTTAACACCGCCGTCATAGGCATTGTTCATGGGCATGCCGTCATAGAGGACAAGGATATCCGCATCCCCGAAGCCGCGCATTTCAATCCCATTGGCTGTGTCCGCCAGGCCCTTTGGCCGGTCGACAAAAATGCCCATGATCTGCTTCAGCGCATCCGTAATCGTCGTCGCGTTGATTTTTTCAATGTCCTTCGCCGTAATAACGGTGGCACTGGCCGGCACCTTGTCTGCATTTTCCCGGACGCGCGTAGCCGTAACCACCATCTCTTCCAATTCGTAGGCTGCAACAGCTTCTTCAGCCGATACCGGCAGCCCTGCCCCCATGACGCCAACGGCGCACAACAGGGCAGCCATTCCTTGCTTTTTGTTCATGGCAATCCTCCTTACCCCTATCCAAAACCGCGCCACGCAACGGCGTTACACCCTCATCTTACTGGGAAGGAGTCGCATTGTCAATATTTATTCCTATTTAAAATCTTATTCTTTTTAAGCATAAAAACAGTCGCCCCTGCCTGGCAAACATCCACAACACTTCTCCTGCGGGAATCGCAGGAAAAAGTATGTACTTGCGTTCTCCCATTTGCTACAATGGAGCGTATGAGCAGTGGGGAGCGGCGCCTTCGGCCCCCCGGAAAGGATGTGTTATCGTGCGGAATTTAGGACACAGAGGATTCAGCGGAAAGTATCCGGAAAATACGATGCTGGCGTACCGCAAGGCCGTAGAGGCCGGCGCGGACGGCGTCGAACTGGATGTACAGCTCACGAAAGACGGCGAAGTCGTCGTCATCCATGACGAACGGGTGGACCGCACCACGGACGGGCAAGGCTTCGTGCGCGACTTTACCCTGGCGGACCTGCGCAAACTCGACGCTTCGTACCTGTACAAACAGGCCGGCGTTCGGAATCCGGTCCCGACCTTCGAGGAATACTGCGAATGGGCCGCTGCCGCGGGATGTATCACCAACGTGGAACTCAAGAACGGCGTCTATCCCTACCCTGCCCTGGAGGAAAAGACCCTGGCCCTGCTGCGGAAGTATCACCTGGAGCAAAAAGTCATCATTTCGAGCTTCAACCACTTCAGCGTGCTGCGGATGAAGGAATTGGCGCCAGACCTGGAATACGGTCTCCTGGAGGAATCCTGGGTTTTCCACCCCGGCGCCTACGCGGCGGCCCTGGGTGTGCAGTGCTACCATCCTTTCTGGGGCAGCCTGACGGACGACACCGTCGCCGACCTGAAAGCCCATCACCTGAAAATCAACACCTTCACGGTCAACGACGAAGCGGCGATCCGCTCCCTGTTGGCCAAGGGCGTGGACTGTGTCATCGGCAACTTCCCCGATTTGACCGCCGCCGTCCTGGCCGGGTAACCCCCTCTATTCATCAACGGAACGAAAGGAATCTATTATGCTAAACTCCCTGGAACAATTGCTTGCCTTCATCAACTCCTGGCTGTGGGGACGGTGGCTGGTCTTCGTCCTTCTGGCGTTGGGTATCCTCTACACCATCACGAACGGGTTCGTACAGATCCGTCACTTTAAGTTCATCATGAAAACGACCCTGATCGACTCCTTCAAGACCCGCAAGGTCGACCAGGGCAACGGCTCCATTTCCACCTTTAAGGCCATGATGGTCACCCTGGCCGGCAACGTGGGCGGCGGCAACGTCGTCGGCGTCGCCACGGCCATCGTCTCCGGCGGCATGGGCGCCGTCTTCTGGATGTGGATCGCCGCCTTCTTCGGCGAAGCCCTGAAATATGGCGAAATCGTCCTGTCCCAGCTGTACCGCGGCCGCGACAAGGAAGGCAATCTGCTCTCCGGCCCCATGTACTACATCCGCGACGGCCTGAAGATGCCCTGGCTGGGCGTCGTCATCGCGGTCCTCATGTGCATCAAGATGATGGGCGCCAACCTGGTCCAGTCCAACACCATTGCCAGCATCATGAACACCAACTACGGCGTGCCCACGTACCTGACAGGCGCGATTCTCATCGTCCTGCTCCTGTCCATCACCCTGGGCGGCCTGAAACGCCTGGCGAACATCGCCATGAACCTGGTGCCGGCCATGTCCATTTTCTACATCGTCATCGGCATCATCGTCATCCTGCTCAACATCACGGAGCTGCCGAACGTCCTCTACACCATTTTCACGCAGGCCTGGTCCTTTGACGCCGCCGCCGGCGGCACCGGCGGGTACGTCATCGCCCGCGCCATGCAGTACGGCATTGCCCGCGGCATGTACTCCAACGAAGCCGGCGAAGGCACGGCGCCTTTCGCCCACGGCTGTTCTATCGTCCCGCATCCCGTCGACGAAGGCATTACGGGCGTCGCCGAAGTCTTCATCGACACCCTCGTCATCTGCTCCATCACGGCCCTGGTCGTCGGGACCACGGGGATGTACACATCCGGCCATCCGGCAACGGTCATGGCCCTCGAATCCTTCGGCACGGTCTGGGCCCCGCTGAAACACGCGGGAACCTTCGCCCTCCTGATCTTCTGCTTCACAACCCTCATGGGCCAGTGGTGGAACGCGGCAAAGAGCTTCACCTATGCCTTCGGGGAAAACGTCACGAGCAAACTGCGCTACATTTTCCCGTTCCTCTGCATCATCGGTGCCACCACGAAAATCACCGTCGTCTGGAGCCTGCAGGATGTCGCCATGGGCCTCGTCGTCATTCCGAACATGATCGCCCTCGCCATCCTCTGGCCGCAAGTCGCCGCCAAAACCAAAGAATACTTCGCGACACACGATAAATAAAGGAGCGGCGGAAACACCTCCCCGCCTCCTACCGGTCGCTTCGCTCCAAAGAAGGGCTTCCAGTATATAACCGTACTGGAAGCCCTTTTTCTATCCGTTTAGATCCTTCCTATTCTTTTATCATGGAATTTTGCATCACGATATCTGTTAGTTTTATTACATCATTTTTTTGACATATCATATTTTACGCGCGCCAATTGTAATAAAAAATTATTTATGATAAAATATTATCGAAAGAAGCTGGTTCTGCTTCTCCTATCCGTTTATATTTGCAATACACCGTAAGGGGGGACACCATGACGAAGGCATTGCATCTGTACCAGAAATGCAGGTCTTTAACAGATAAGATTTTATCTGATTTGAAGGCACTGGTCGAAATTGAAACACCAACAGGGCACACGGAGGGAATTTTACGGGAACAAGAAATACTGAAAACCTGGTTCGAAGAAATTGGCGCTTCCGTCCAAATCCTTCCGTTTGATGGCGGTGCCAACCTGATTGCCACGCTGCGCGGAACAGGCACGAAAAAGCTGATGCTTTTGGCCCATGCCGATACGGTTTTCGAAGTCGGCACCTTGTCTAGAAACCCTTACCGGATTGAGGACGGTCAGGTCCGCGGCCCCGGTTGTATCGACTGTAAGGGTGGGATTATTCTCGGCATTTATGCCCTAAAACTTTTGAAGGAAGAGAATTACACGGACTACGATACCATTACCTTTGTGGTAAACGGCGACGAAGAGACCGGTTCGGATGCATCCCGCGATTTAATCGTATCCATCGCCAAACAACATGATGCAGCCATCGTACTGGAAGCTTCCAAGCAGAATCATGGGGCATGCGTTTCCCGTGGTGGCATGGGCCAGGCGACAATCACTGTTCACGGTGTCGCTTGTCACGCCTGCCGGTACGAAAAGGGTGCCAACGCCTTAGAGGAAATGGCCCACCAGATTCTCCAGCTTCGCACCTTGTCCGACCCAAGCAGGAAAACCTCTGTCAGTTGCACGGTCTGCCAAGCGGGAGAGGTCGCCAATGCAATTCCGGATTTAGCAGTCTGCAAGGTGGACGTCCGGTATCAAGAACAGGCAGAGTATGATCGCGTGGTGCAGGAGGCGCGAAAATTTGCCGCACAACCTCTTGTTCCTGGTACCACCGTCCATTTCCAGATCAAGGCCCACCCTGCCTTTCCGGAAAATCCGGCAACGGAGGCGATGGCGGCAAAATTAAAATCCATTTACACGGAAATCCACGAACCCATGGAACCCGTAACGAGCCCCGGCATTAGTGATGCCAACTACATTTACCCCGTAGGGACACCCGTCATCGACGGTCTCAGCTTCGTGGGAATCAACTCCCATTCTGTGACGGAACAGGGAGAAGTCGCCTCCATTCCTTCTCATTTGTATGGATTAACGCGATTCCTGCAGGAGCTCTAAAACATCTTGTCCTCATTTTAACTTTCTTCAATTAGGAGGGTACCATCATGTTGTACGTCGCCATCATGATCTTGATTGCAACCGTTGTCGCGATTGTAAAAAAATACGACAGCCGCATGGTTCTGCTCGTCGCCGGCGTCGCAATGGCCTGTCTGGCAGGTAAACCCAAAATGGCCTTCGATGCCTTTGTCACCTGGGCAGCACATAAATCCATGGTTCCTATTCTTTGTACCGTCGTTGGTTTTACCTATGTTACCGCTTATACTAAATGTGACGTGAACTTCGTCAACATTATGAGTAAATTTGTCAGCCGCGGCAAACACTTCCTGATTCCGTCCGCCGTCATCATTGCGTATATCGCCAGTCTGGCACTGCCGTCTGCCGCCGGTGCGACTGCCGCCGTCGGCGCCCTGGTTATCCCTTTGCTGGTAGCTGCCGGAATCCATCCTATCATCGCCGCAGCATCGGTCTTTGTCGGCACTTGGGGCGACGTTTTCAGCCCGGGATCCAGCCACAACATCTTAATCGCCAAATTAGCAGATGTAGACGTCATGACGGTTATCATCAACCATGCCCCGACCGCCTTGATTTGCTTGGCTGTCACGATTGCCTGCATGATTGGGAATGCAATTATTACGAAACGGTATAGCGGCTATCAGTCCGCGTTAGGTGAAGAACTGGCTGAAGACCTCGCATCGGACCACTCCCGCACTGCCAATCCCTTAAAGGCCATCATGCCGCTGATCCCCTTGGCCCTGATCCTTTTGAGCAGCAAGCAGGTGCATATCATCCCTTACATCAGCGTCCCGCAAGCAATGATTTTCGGTACTATTTTAACGCTGGTTGTCACACGCACCAATCCCGGTGAAGGCACGAAAGAATTTTTCAAAGGCATGGGCAATGCCTACACCAATATCATCAGTATCTTAATCGCCGCTGGTGTTTTTGCGGCAGGCATGAATGCCATCGGCTTGACCCAAAGTTTGATCGACGCAATGAAAAACACGCAGTCTATCGCCCGTATCGGTGCTACCTTCGGGCCGTTCCTCGTATCCCTGTTGAGCGGCAGTGGTATTGCAGGTTCCATGGCGTTCAACACAACCATTACGCCGCATGCGGCAGACTTCGGCATGAGCATCATGAACGTCGGTTCCACGGCATTCATCACTGGTGGATTCGGTCGCAGCATGTCCCCGTTGGCAGCAGCGTGTATCGTCGCAGCCGGCTTTGCCAAGACAAATCCCATCGAAATCGTAAAAGTAACCGCCGTCCCGATGGTTATCTGCACGTTCCTCACCATGTTCCTACTGTTGTTCTGACGTAATTTTCCAGGAAGGAAGTCCGATTTTATGAAACATGATTTTGATTCTGTCGTAGATCGACGCGGCACCAATTGCAAGAAATGGGATACCTATGGGGAAGACGTTCTCCCCATGTGGATTGCCGACACGGATTTTCGTTGTCCTGAACCCATTGTCAAAGCTATCCAGGAAAGAGCGCTGCATCCGGTTTTCGGGTACCCGGCTTTAAGCAAGGATTATGAAAATGCCGTCAGTAGCTGGCAACATCGTCGTTTCGGGTGGGATGTATCCCCCGATTGGGTGGAATATACCCCGGCCGTCGTTCCTGCCATTGTATACGCCATGCGGGCATTCACGCATCCCGGTGACCGCATTATCGTGCAGATGCCGGCGTATCATCCTTTTCATCAGGTAATCCCCCACAACGGGCGGTTTATCGCACCGAATCCATTGCGTGAAGAAGCCGATGGATCCTGGTCCGTAGATTGGGAAAACTTCGAAGAATTGGCTGCAGATCCACGTACGACCATGTTTCTGCTCTGCAGTCCCCACAATCCTACCGGCAAATGCTTTACCAAAGATGAATTGCTGCATTTTGCTGCCATCTGTGAGAAGCACCATGTTTTCGTCGTCTCGGATGAAATCCATTCCGACATCGTCTATAAAAAGAACCGACATATTCCTTTTGGACACATCAACGAATGGGCGGCCAACCACTGCATTGTCTGCATCAATCCCAGCAAGACCTTCAATATCGCCGGGTTCCGCACCGGGGCCGCCATTATCCCTAATCGCCATAACCACGATTTGTTCTACAACGAATTGGAAAACTTGAAGGCTTTCGGCCGAAACATCTTCGGCACCCTGGCCGTCCAAACGGCCTACACGGACTGTGAATATTATGCCGATCAACTGGTCGAGTATCTCGAAGGAAATCTGGAGTATACACATCGTTTCCTGACAGAGAAAATTCCAGAAATTCGCCTCGGTGTCATTCAAGCCACGTATTTGTTGTGGTTGGATTGCCGGGCCCTGAAGATGGACCATCTTCGCTTAATGGACTTTTTCCTAGACGAGGCAAAGGTCGCATTGAATGACGGTTATACCTTCGGGAAAGAGGGCGATGGATTTATGCGGCTCAATATCGCCTGTCCCCGCAGCCAATTGACAGAGGCATTGCACCGGATGGCAAAAGCCGTCACCCAATGGCGTACGCTACAAAAATAAGGAGAGCACTATGTCTAAAGTCGTTGTAAATACCAGCAAAGCACCGGGTGCCATTGGCCCCTATTCCCAGGGAATCAAGGCAGGGGGATTGATTTTCGTTTCCGGCCAATTACCGATTGATCCCGCCACAGGGGAGTTTGCCAAAGGCGGTATCCGGGAGTGGACCCGTCAATCCCTGGAAAATGTGAAGCATATTTTAGAGGAAGCCGGATCCAGTCTCGACAAAGTGGTTAAAACGACCGTATTCTTGACGGATTTGAACGATTTCGCCGAAATGAATGCTGCTTATGCCGAAATATTCCGGACGGAATGCCCGGCGCGCAGTTGTTTCCAGGTTTGCGCTCTCCCGAAGGGGGCAACGGTTGAAATCGAGGTTATTGCCTTAGCATAAGGAGGATAAAACAATGCGTGCCCAGTGTGCCGATTGCATGACTCACGCCTGCTATACGAAGGGTGTGAATTGCACGGGTGTTTCTGCAGAAGAAGTGCGGAACGCCTATACAGAAGAAGAATTGAAAATGATGGAAGCCGCCGCCTATGTGGAAGGGACCTTTTACAGTAACATTACCCGTCTTCAAGAGATCGCCGAATTTGCGAAGGCAATGGGATATAAGAAACTAGGCCTTGCTTTTTGTATCGGACTGAACGAAGAGGCCAGGTATATTTCCCACTACTATGTAAACCAGGGATTCGAAGTATACAGCGTCTGCTGCAAAAACTGCAGTTTCGCAAAGAAGGAATTTGGCTTGAAACAAGTCAAACCGGAATTGGAACACGAGGCCATGTGCAATCCCAAATTTCAGGCCAGGTTTTTGGAAGAGCAGGGAACGGAGTTATACATAGTCTGCGGGCTCTGCGTCGGCCACGATTCTGTCTTTATCGCCAATTGTCATGGCCCGGTTACCTACCTGGTCGTCAAAGACCGGCTGCTGGCCCATAATCCATTGGGCGCAATCTACTCCCGTTATTGGAAACGGAAACTCGGTATCATGGAACCGGGAGAGGTATGACGAACAAAGGGAACAGGCCCTGCACCTATCTGGGTGCAGGGCCTGTTTGCATGTCTCAATGCGGTGCGTTTTGGCCTTTTTTCACTTTACTCAGGTATCGGTAAATGGTTGGTTCCGATACGCCCAGTTTCATAGCAATCGCTGGAATGCTTCCTTTCAGCAGGAACAAACCATTCTCATTCAGCTCCTCAATGACGGACATCTTTTCCTGCAAAGACAGTTTTGACGGAGCTTTCGTGCTTCCTTCCAATGCTTTGTCGATCAAGGTGCGAATGACCTCGGAAACATTTCCCTGGAAATTTTCGTAAATGACAGAAGCATTTTGGCTCTCCAGCCCCGCCAGTTTCGGGTGCATTTCCCGATCCCGGATGACAGAATCCGTCAAGAAACGACGAACTTCCAAATAAGGGGTAATGTTATGATTGATGCATAAGATTCCTATGGGCTTGTGCTGCACATCAAAAATGAACTTGCTGGACGAAAGGTAGACATGCCCATTGACGTTTTTGCCATGGTAATTAGCCACATAGGATTTCTTTTCCAACGTTCCTGTTTTCAAGATTTTCAAGGCAAAATCCGTGACCGGCCCCCCGATTCCGCGGCCGCTCAACTCTCCATTCGCAATGGCGACAATACTGCGTTCCGGATTCGTCAAATCATGCAGGACAATCTCATACTCCCGGCCTAATGCCTCGCCCAGAAATTCCACCATTTCCACATAGGGAGCCAACTCTTTTCTCATATGCCACCATCCTTCACATCATATGCCGCTTGCTGGCATGCCGCAAAATGATAATTTTTTATTATCTTTAGTATACCATGCTCCCGGTCTTTATTCCACTCCCTTCTGCAACGGTAACTGTACGGAAAACAACGGAACCGAAGGCAAAAGGCAACCCGCATATGAGGCGACGAACCCTGGCACGGAGAAGGATTTACCCTTCCGGCCGGACCACCCCGATTTCCACGAGGTTTCCGTCGGGATCGCGCACGTAGAGGCTGTCCAGGATTCCCACCGCGCCGTGTCGCTCCATGGGGCCTTCTTCCACAGGCCAGCCTGCCGCTTCCAGCTCCCGCCGGATTTCCGCCACGTCTCCGTCCGCCAGGAAACACAAATCGAGGCTGCCACTGACAGGATGGGCCGCTGCCGGAAGAAATTCCGCCGGCACGCGGTGGATATTGATTTTCTGGGGCGCCTCAGGCGCGCCGAAGAACAGGGCGTAACGGCCCTGTTGCTCCCGCACCTCCATGCCCAGGACTTCCCGGTAAAAATGGAGGCATTCGGCAAAATGGCTGGTCGTAAGGACGAAATGATCGAGCCGGTTTAATTTCATAGTTTGTCTCCTTTCCCCTGACCTGATACTCTGATTTTATTATAACCCTGCCGCAAACCGGTGTATATCGGGCCTGCGAAAGAAAAACAGCGCCTGTCCGCACAAGCGCTGTTTTTTCGTGTTTTTCCGCGTATCGCCCCGCAAGGGATACGCTGTCCTTTATTTGGACTGTGCCAACTGGCTTACCATTTTTTCCAGGGCGGCAATCTTGTCGTTCTGTGCCTGCAGGGCCGCTTGCTGTTCCGCGACCTGGGCCTTCAGGTTCGTAATGGTCTTGGCCATGGTTTCCCGGCTGGCCGGCATGTTGCGGTCCAGCTGGAAGCTGACCCCGGCGCCCAGCATGTTTTCCCCGTTGCCGAAGGTGCCGCTCAGGCTGAACATGGTCTTGTCGTCGGGACGATAGAACGTACCGATCGCCAGGGCGTTGGAATTGCGGTAATTGCCGAAGCCCGTGGCGAAGCTCCATTTTTCTTCGGGATTGAAGTCCAGAGGATGCAGGTTGGCCATGGCCGCCGCGCCGGCGCCGACACGATTGATTTTCGTGTCCAGGCGGCTGATCCGTCCGCCCATGGTGTTTTGGAGATCCCACAGCTGGCCTCCATTGACGGCATCCTTCGAGCCCGCATAGACATCCCCGTCCTGCACGTTCGTGATTTTCTTGTCCTGCATATTGATGCCATCGCTGTTAAGGACAGGGCCATTGTTGTTGATGGTCACGCTGTCCACCTGGATATCTTTGTTCAAGGAGACATGGACGTCGCTGCCGTCGACACTCGTCGTGATATTTGTGCCGTCGCCCTTGACGCCAAGTTTGTCAGTCGCGCCCAGGCTCGTCGTATTGCCGTCGTCGGCGGTCAGTTTCGTTTCGATGACCGCCGCTTTCCCGGTCAGCGGGTCGCCGGTCCCCGTACCGCCGGTCCCCGCGCCGCCACCAGGGGTGGTGTCCTCATAGGTCACCTTATCGGAGCCGGAATCCTTGAAGTTCGTGCTGATCGTCCAGGAACCATCGGTCCCTTTGACGAGCTTGATGCCATCGCCGGCAATGAGGTTGCCCGAGGCCCGTTTCAGCTGGGCCACGTTGACGGCGTCCGTGTCATTGACACCGGCGGCGACGTTCGTGATACGGCGCGTATCCGTGCCGTTCACACCGACCGATACGGCCGCGAGGGTCGGACGCCAGATATAGCCCGTTTCCGTGGAATTCGTCCGCGTGAGAGCATCATAGCCGGACTGGTCCAGCCCCGATTCCGTGGCATCGAGAACGGAACCGGCGCCCAGCGCCACCCCGCCTTCGGCCTGGACATTCGCGTTATATCCCAGGATGGTCGCTTTCGAAACGGTCAGTTCCATTTCGCTGTCGGCCGACCCCAAAATCACGGAATTCTGGACGCCTGTCAGCTTTCTCTTGTCGCCAAGGAGCTGGGTCGCACGGGTCTGGGAAGCCTTGTTTCCCGTCCCGATGATCGTCGTGTTGTGGAGGGAATCGCCTTCGTTGCCGACGCCGTTTATAAGGACCTCTTCCGACTGTCCGCTGGTTCCCTGCAAGCGGTTGTTGACCCCTAACACCTGGGAACGGAGGGTATTGTCGATGGTGTTGCCGCCGCCCACGGCGAGGACGGCGCCGCCGGACTGACTCTGCTTGACGGCGTCGCGGATGGCGTCCGCGAAAGCCTTGGCCGAGTTGGCGTTTTCCGCGCCGCTCGACGAAACGTTAATGTACTTGTAGGAGTTGGTGATCTCATTCCCAGCGCCGATGATGATGGCGCCATTGGCATTCTGCGTACGGTTTGCTACCCCCGTGATGGTGTTTGCCATGCCATTGTTGGAAGATCCCGACATGGACTCGATGCTGTTCAGGGTCCCGTAGATAGTCGCGCCAAAATTCTTCATCCCTTCGGAAAACGCGGACAACCGTCCCCCATCATACGCGCTGGACGCGATATTATAGGCCCCGGTCACGGTCGCAAAGGCGCCGTTATTGAAGCTGTTGGTCCCCAGCGTCGTGCTGTAGAGCTGGAGGCTCATTTTTCTCGTATTGCTCGTATCGACCGTCGTGTCACCCAGGGCGCCCTTGTAATTATGGGTGCCGATCATCAGGCTGCCGGACCGGGCGAAGGTATTCTGCCCCATGGCGATGGCCGTGACGGCCTTGGTCGGGTCCGCAGGGATACGGGCCGAGGAAAGCATACCGCCACTGTACGTCGTCTGCCCAAAGGCAAAGGCCGCTTCCATCCCGCCAGCCATATTTTCGACTTTCGCGTTGCTGCCAAGGGCAATACTGCCGCCCTGGCTGGCATAGTTGTTGACGTGGCTGCCGTTGCCAATCGCAATGTCCCCCGTGGCATTGGAAGCGCCATTGCTGTACGAAATGCCCGCTCCTTTCCCGATCGCGACATTTTCCGCCTTCGGCGCGTTACTTCCGGTTCCGATGGCGACCCCGTTGCCAGTGCCGGCGCCATTATCCGGCGCCGCGAAGGCTGTCATCGCGCCGCCTGCCAGGATCATGGACAGCACCGCCGCTGTCAGGGTGCACTCGCGCCATGCCACCTTGTTCTTCTTCATTTCTGTCTCCTTTCACCGAGACGCCTCAAAGACACTTCCCTTCTGTTAAAGATTCCCCCTCGGCTTGCGCCGTGCTTTTTTATCCTTCCCCGAACGCATCAGGAAGAAACCCCTATTTCTCCCCCATGGTCCTCCCTGCAGGCAGCAGGAATTCCATCCGTTTGTTCCACTACATTTTACATTATTTTTGCGAATAAGTAAACTAAACTAAAAACTAGTTAATATTGTTTATTATTGTTGCACTTTCTTCCCCTGGATTCCTGTCCTGCCTCCGGCCTTGCCGAATCTCGGAACATTCCCCAATCTTTTTATTTTTCTGACGGAAGCGCGGAGATAGTGTAGAATATAGGGAGAAGGAAGAGCGGCCCCCGCTGTGTCCCGGTCCCCGGGACACTTCCCGAACCCCGCCGGCACAACGGCCGCGCGCCCTATCTCTATGACAAGTGAGGAGACCTACGGAATGGAACAAGAATTGAAATTTGCCCTCCTGATCGACGCGGAAAATATTTCGCCGCAGTACGTCAACATTATCCTAAGTGAAGCCAACAACATGGGCAACGTCATCTACAAACGCATCTACGGCAATTGGACGTCGTCACAGATGGGCAGCTGGAAACCGGTCATCCTGGACAACGCCATCCAGCCGATCCAGCAGTACAGCAACACGAGCGGCAAAAACTCCAGCGACTCGGCCCTGATCATCGACACCATGGACCTGCTCTACCGCACGCAGCTCGACGGCTTCTGCATCGTGTCGTCGGACAGCGACTTTACGCGCCTGGCCTCGCGGCTGCGCGAATCGGACAAGTATGTCCTGGGCATGGGCGAAAGCAAAACACCGCGGTCCTTCATTTCGGCGTGCAACAAGTTCCTGTACCTAGATGTATTGTACGCCGAGTCCAAGGAAGAGGATTCGGCCGCTGGCGGGACCGAGGCAAACGGGTCCTATGGGGCCGGCACGCTGGCAGGGAACGGCGGAAGCGGCAATGTGCCAGGCAAGGCGCCGCGCGGCGACAACGAGAACGGCGGGAACGGCCATGGCAACGGCCAAAATGTCCGCGCCCTCCGCCGCGCCCTCATCAAGCTGACGGACGAAAATTCCAACGACAACGGATGGATCCACTCGGGTGTCCTGGGCAGCCTTATCATCCGCCAGTTCCCGGACTTCGATGTCCGCGTCTTCGGCTACAAAAAGTTCTTTCAGTTCATCAAATCGCTGAACCTTTTCGAAATCCATTCGACGAGCGATCCGAAGAACAAGACCTCGAAAACGTACTACTTCAAGCTGAAAGGGAAATAAAAAACAGGAAGAAGATTCTTCCTGTCGTCCACGCATCCCTTCCGGCAATACGGAACCAAAAAGGACCAGCGCGAGCCGGTCCTTTTTGGTTGCCTGTGCTGTCGTGTGCACGGGGACAGCTTATGGATTGATTTTCTTTTGCAGTTCTTCCACGACCTTCCTCAGTTCCTGGATCTTTTGGTCCTGCAGCTGGTCGTTGCGCTTCAGTTCCTCATTTTCGGCAAGGAGCTGCGCCTTGCTGACGTTGGCCGTTTCGTCCATATGCCCCATCTTGACGGACACGCCGAAATTCCACATATTCTCGCCGCCGCCCGTGGAGCCGCCAAGGCTCAGCATGGTACGCCGGTCGGGCCGGTAGAAGGCGCCGATGGCCAGGGCGTTGTTACCGCGATAGTGGCCCGT
>OMWZ01000020.1 GCA_900314855.1 uncultured Selenomonadales bacterium | reverse complement strand
TTCCTCGGCATCCATGTTTACATCACAATCCGTCACGTGAAGAGACCGGTGAAAAGACCTGCCGTCCGGCGCCAGGGTGATGGTCTTTCCCGTAAGGGTAGCCGTGCCGTCGGTGTCCACCTGGAGCTCCTGGGCCTTGATTTCGCCTTTATTTCCATCGGGATCTTCTGCGAGGAGGGTCAGGCTGGCATTTTTCCCCGTGGCATGGAGGAGCCTGTCCGAAGAAATATTCGCGGCCTTTACCCGAATGCTGCCATCCCCGGTCGCTTCAAAATTCCCGTGTGCTTCCAAATTCCCCGCTGCCGTCACCTCGATTTTGGCATGGCCGCCTACGGCAGCCAACGCGGCATTGCGTTCATAGGGATTGGTGGTCTGGCCATACTTCCCTACCTTCACGTCGCCCCCAGCGTTCACGGTGACGGCGGCATAGGGGGTGGAACTGGAAAGACCGGATCCGGTCATGACCAGCCCGTTCTCGGCGGTTACATTGCCCCGGGCGTTGAAGGTCACCTGGGCATGGGACTCGGCAGCCTTCGTATTCCCGATGGTTAAATTGTTTCCGGAAACGGTGACGGTATTCAAACGGGTGTTTCCAGAGGAATCATACTGGAAGCCTGCCACTTTGAATTCCTCAATGGTGACGTCCCCGGCATTGGCATTGCCGATATTCACCGTACTGGAATTGGAAACGTCCAGGGACTGTATGTGCAGGTCGTCCGTCATATATTGGGTGCCCAGGTTCACCGTACTGCCGTTGGTCGCATGGACACCCTCACTGCCAGTAACGGAAAGATTCTTCCCGTCCAATTCCACTGGTCCGTCCGCACTCTGTCCCCACACATTGACGGTTACCGCCGAAAGGCTGTCCGTAGCGGCATTTCCGGCCGTGATGGCGCCACCAGTACTGAATCCACCCGTAAAGGCAATGTTTTTCCCCAAGACGGTAGCCTCTCCTCCGTTGCTGCCACCATAGTTTTCAATGGTCACGTGATTCGTGGCATCCGTCCCGACCGTCACCTTATCCTGGTTCCAGCCCTGGAGGTTCTTTACGGTAATGGGATCCCCATCTGTGGCATCGCCGCTCCATGCATTCACCTGATCGTACGTTTTCCCCGTATCCGGTCCCGCCGGATCCGCTGCCAGGGACACACTTCCCGATAGGCTCAGACAGACGAGCAAAGCCAGCGCGGTTTGCACTGCCGTCTCTTGTCCCCCATCCGGTAATACCCTTTGAACTTCATAGTATCTCCCCTTTCCACCCACCCTTTCTCCAAAAGGCAGGCGCCCTGAGTAGTGAACTCATATTTATAGAAAATTATAAATCTTTATCTATTATATACTCATCATCTATTATTCGCAATATTGTTTATGATAGGAACAAAGCCGATTCCCTTTCCCCCAGACCGGACAACGCCCTTTGCCCGGACGGCAGCCTCCGTCCCAACGCCGCGCGGGGCGCGCTCCGTTCCTTTGCTTTTTCCGGTCAGGACCGGTTGGCTTTCGGCCTTTCCAAAGGAAGAAACAGATATGTCTCTTGCATTCCACATTTACCATCCCGGCGCCAATGCCATTTTTGACGTCACGTCGACCCTCATTACGGGAGAAACGGAAGCGTTCCTGGTAGACGCCCAGTTCCAGAAACAGTATGCGGAAGAACTGGTGAAACCCCTCAAGGACAGCGGCAAAGAACTGAAAGTGATTTATATTTCCCACTTCGATTCGGACTACTACTTCGGCCTGGATGTACTGGCAGACGCTTTCCCGAAAGCCCGTATCCTTTCCACCGCTCAGACCGCCTGGATGATTTCCGCCAGCATGGAGGACAAGCTGGCCGTATGGAAAAAGGCGCTGAGAAAAGACGCGCCGGCCCGGTTCATCCTGCCGGAAGCCGTGAAAGAGCTGCCCCTGCTGGAAGGGGAGGAAATCCGTATTGTCACCTGCCCCGACGACGAGATGCACAGCTTCCTTTATGTGCCTTCTGCCAAGACCATCCTGGGTGGCGTATCCCTGGCCGAAGATAGCCACCCCTGGATGGCGGACACCAAGGGACTGGACGAACTGGACAAATGGATCCGCCAGGTGGAAACCATGCAGGCCCTTGCCCCTAAACAAGTGATTGCCAGCCACCATTACCAGGATGAAAGAAAGGGGAATCCTGTCATCCTCTCCTGCACCCTGGAATATCTCAAGTACTATCGGGACGCCCTGACCAGCGGAAATACCGCCGACGCCATCGTTTCCATCATGAGCGAAAAATATCCGGACCTGGAAGGGAAAGACACGCTCGCCTTCGGCGCCCGGGTCATTACCGGCGCGGAACCCTGGGCCCGCAAAGACCTTTACCCCGGTATCGGCCACCACGTCCTCATGGATTTCTCCCCTGCCGCCGTGTTCAACGTGGAATTCAAAGACAACAAAACCCTTACCTTCACCCAGACCGAGGGAGAAAATAAGGGTTACTCCGATACGATGCCCTTCACGGCCGAAGAAATCGCCGATCATGTCTACATGGTCCACTGGCAGGAAAATGCCGGCATTGCCGTGATCCATGTACAGAACTGGAACACCCTGGAAGTATGGACCAATATCTACATCCCCGGGCAGACAGGAATCCATATGAAAGGAAAGATGATTCGCCACTAAAATAGGGAAACCCCGACTCGTTCGCGGAATTTCCCTTCATATTTTTTAGACCATCGGTCTCCCAGCCTCCTCCCATGGCAAGCCATGGAGGGAGGCTGATTTTTTACACCGGAGAGATTCCCCGATGATTCACTGCGGGTATTCTTCCTCCGTGACAGGCCCGCACCATTCGGTGCCCGCCTCCGTGCCTGGGATTTCAAAGGCAAGATGCGAGAACCAGCTGTTTCTCTTCGCGCCGTGCCAGTGCTTGACGCCTTCCGGGATCTCGACGATGTCGCCGGGATTCAGGCTCCGCGGCGCCTTGCCTTCTTCCTGGTACCAGCCTGCGCCGTCGACGCAGATAATCACCTGCCCGCCGCCTTGTTTCGCGTGATGGATGTGCCAGAAATTACGGCAGCCCGGCGCGAAGGTGACATTGCAGACAGGGAGCGGATTTCCCGGTTGGGAAAGGACTTTCAGGTATGACTGCCCCGTGAAGTACCTGGCATAGGCATCGTTGGGTTCCCCGAGTCCAAAGAAGCCGCCTCGGCCTTCCGACGCATCCGCGTCCGCGTAAATTTCCCTGGCCACGGGGAAAGCAGCCCAGGCATTGGGCCAGCCGGCATAAAAGGCCAGATGCGTAAGCAGCGCGGCCATCTCCTCTTTCGTGACGCCATGCTTCCGTGCCGTCTGCAGGTGATAACGCAGCGCGTCGCCGGCCGTCCCTTTGCCCACGAGCGCCGAAACCGTCACGATACTGCGGAGCTTCGGCGAAAGCTCCGTTTCTTTGGCCCAGACTTCGCCAAAGAGTACATCATCATTGAGCGCCGCGAACTGCGGGGCAAAATCGCCCAGCGCCTTCCGTCCTGCTGTCTGTTTTTCCATCCTGATTCCTCCTGTATCCTTCGAATCCCATGAATGCCGCTTCTGTTCTCCCTGCCGCCCGCGCGGTGGCTCGCGCCATTCGGCGCCGGGACCGTTTCCGTGTCCGGCAGCGCGACGCGCCGGAAGCCGCTTTTTCCTTATCATAGCAAGTCCCATTCATTCTGTGAAATACTTATCGGCAATCGCGCGCGATACACAACGTGTATGGATCAAAAAAAGGAACGGAGGCTCCCCCGTTCCCTATTTCATAAATGTCGTGATTGCCTTTTTCAGATTCTCCACGGCTTCCTTGTCATTTTCCTTGACAGCATCGACAATGCAGCGATCGATATGATCGCGGAGGATAACGTTTCCCACGCTGCGCAGCGCCGCGTCGACAGCCGAAATCTGGATCAGGATATCGCTGCAGTCACAGCCTTCCGCCGCCATGCGTTTGATGGCTTCCAGATGACCGCTGATCCGGGCCAGCCGGTTCAGGACCGCCCGGGTCTGCGTATGGGGATGCGCCGGACCATGACGGCGTCCAGGCCCCTGCCGCCCGGGTTCCGGAACAGTCCGTTCCCCGGGGTCCGTCTGTTCCGGGTACTGCTCGTACGGAACGCCCTGTCTCTTTTCCGCCTTGAGGAAATAGAACGACTCCGTATCCATGGCGATCGTCACCGTGAGCCCTGCCGCAATCAGCAGGTCCGCCATGATATCCACCGGCGGGAGCACGCGGGACGGTGTGGTTTTTCCCTGGTTATGCAGGGCATTGACCCGGCTGCGGGGCATATCATGCATCAGGAGAAGGGAGCCATCCTGTTTGAGCGCGGCTGTCATTTTTTTGACAAAGGCTTCTTTGTACTGC
This sequence comes from uncultured Selenomonadales bacterium, assembly GCA_900314855.1. Taxonomy (GTDB): domain Bacteria; phylum Bacillota; class Negativicutes; order Acidaminococcales; family Acidaminococcaceae; genus Succiniclasticum. Next base: position 49,565 of record OMWZ01000020.1, on the reverse strand, counting down.
GCGACATGGGGATAAAAATTCAGGCACACAATGGCATCATATGCCTCCGGCGGCAGTTTGTATTTCAGGATATCCTTTTCCGTGTACGTCACGCCCGGGAAGGACGCGAATTTTCGCCTGGCCTGTTCCAGCATGCCATGGGCATAATCCAGTTCCTCTATCCGCCCCGTATCCGTAACGGCCTGCCGCAGATAGGGCAGCAGGATTCCTGTGCCGCAGCCGGCGTCCAGTACGGTATCCCCTGCCGAAAGACCTGCCAGTTTGATCAGGAAGGACAGGATTTCCGGGTTTTCCTTGCGGTCCCGATCCCAGGTCCCGGCATAATTTTCAAAAAACACGTGTTCTTTATCCATAGCCATCCCCGCTACCTGAAAATATTCTTCCCTTTCATGATACGGATCCCGCCGCCATCTGTCAACGAAAACGGACGGGCCGCGGGGCCCGTACCTATCCCTGAAAAAGCCGGGGATTTCGCGTCCCTATCCCCCTACCGGGCTTACCGGTTTCCTGAAAAGCACGGTATAATAGACATATTCCTACCCGTAAGTTGTCCATAGGAAAGAGGTAGTTTAGATGAAACGGTATATACTACAGCGGCTGCTGCACCTGATTCCTATCCTGGCAGGTATTACGTTTCTCTCCTTCGCCCTAATGCACACCGTCGCGACCGATACGGTCGATCTCCTGTATGAACAGAACGGAGGAGCCGGCGAAGCGGCCGCCGCGGCCCGCCGCGCTGCCCTGGGCCTGGACCAGGACTTTTTCACCCAGTACGCGGCCTGGGTCATCCGCCTGCTCCATGGTGATATGGGAAATTCCTTTGTTTCCGGGGCGTCCGTCTTTGCGACAATCACGGACAAACTGCCTGCCACCCTGGAATTGATGGTCCTGGCACTGGGGCTAACCCTGTTCCTGTCCCTGCCGCTGGGCATTCTCGCCGCCATCCGCAAAGACAGCATTTGGGATCAGCTGGTCCGCCTGCTGTCTTTTCTCGGCAATGCCCTGCCGGATTTCTTTATCGCCATTATCCTGTTGTATGTGTTCGCGGTGAAATGGCATGTTTTTTCTTTCCTGGGCTCCAGCTCCGCCGGGCTGCCCATCCTGCCGGCCCTTGCCCTTTCCCTGTCCATGACCGCCAAATACACGCGGCAGATACGGGCCGTGTTTCTCGATGAACTGGGCAAGGACTATGTACAGGCCGGCCTGTCCCGGGGGTTGTCCTACCGGTTCGTCCTTACCCACTATGTACTGCGGTCCGTCCTGGCGCCCCTGCTGGCGCTGCTGGCCGTATCCGCCGGATCCCTGCTGGGCGGGGCCGCCATCATCGAATCCATCTTTCTCTGGGACGGCATCGGCAAGCTGGCCGTCGACGCGATCCTGCTGCGTGATTATCCCGTCATCCAGGCCTATGTCATCTGGATGTCCCTCATATACGTTGGAGTCAACCTTTTGTCTGACCTTCTCTGCGGGGTTCTCGATCCGCGCATCGCGGCCCGGGAAAAGGAGGACTGACCCATGCCCAAGACGAAACAACGGCGTTTTTACTTATTTCTCTCCCTCCTCCTGCTGGGGCTCGTCGTGTCTCTTTTGGCAGACTATGTCCTGCCGTTCGGCCCTTACGATCAGGACCTGACCCGGGCGCTCCGGCCGCCCGATGCCATCCACTGGCTGGGGACAGACCGTTACGGCCGGGATTTGCTGTCCCGTACGTTATCCGGCGCCAAAACGACGGTATGCACCGCGCTGGCGGTCGCCCTTGCCGCCTCTTCCTTCGGATCCTTCCTCGGCCTGTTTTGCGGCTATCATCAGGGAAAAATTACGACCGTCCTGCTCCGCCTGACCGATGTATTCCTCGCGTTTCCCCCCATGGTCTTCGCTATCGCCGTAGCAGGCATACTGGGCGGCGGCACCCTCAACGCGGCCGCGGCCATTACGCTTGTCGCCTGGCCCAAATATACCCGCCTCGTCCGCAATCAGGTCCTGCCCCTGCGTCACGAGTATTACATCGAGGCGGCCCGTATGAACGGATTTTCTTCCTTCAAGATCCTGCTCCTCCAGATTCTCCCGGAAATCATCGGCCCCGTGTTGGTCACTGCCGCCCTTGAGATTGGTACCATCATCACGGAAATCGCCGGTCTTTCTTTCCTGGGACTCGGCGCCGCCCCGCCGGCCGCCGAGTGGGGATCCATGATGAGCGGCGCGCGCAACCTGCTGCAGACCGCGCCTTGGACGGTCTTCGTCCCCGGCGCCGCGATTTTCACGACCGTAGCCCTGTTCCAGCTTTTTGCCGATAGCCTGCGGGATTTGGCGGATGCGAAAACAACGAGGTAATCTGTATGAACCACAAACTCCACTGCCTGCTCACGGCCCTGCTGGGCGCAGCCTTACTTGTATGCGGCTGCGGCTCTGGTACGGGCAGCCCGGCGAAAGAAGCCGGAAAAGTATTTCATTACGGGACCATGGCCTACGGACCGGCCATGCAGAACGCCAGTACCGACCCTCATGACACCTACTGCGGCTGGAGCACCGTCCGCTATGGCGTAGGGGAAACGCTCTTCAAATTCGACAAGGAAATGAATGTCCAGCCTTGGCTGGCCGAGTCCTATACGCAGGTCGACGACCATACACTGAAACTCAAGCTGCGGGATGACATTACCTTTTCCAACGGAAAAAAAGTGACGGGGGAAGCCGTCAAGGCCTGTCTGGAAGATTTGATCCGGCGCAATGACCGGGCGCCTCACGACCTGAAAATCGACAAGATTACCGCGGACGGCCAGACCGTTACCCTCCACTCCTCGGAAAAAGTGCCGGCCCTGATTTATTATCTGGCCGATCCTTACGGTGCCATCATCGACATGAAAGCGGGCATCCAGGACCGGATTGCCGTCGGCACCGGGCCGTACGTGGCGATCAAGGTGGACGACCGAGGGCTGGAACTGAAAAAGAACGAAAATTATTGGGGGCAGACCAAGCCCAAAATGGACAAGATCATCGTCCGGAGCATCACCGATGGGGACTCCCTGTCCCTGGCGATGCAAAGCGGGGAACTCGACGCCGTCCAGGGCCTTCCCTATGCCAGTCTGTCGAATTTCCGGGATACAAGCAAATACAAAATCAGTTCCACTGCCACGTCCCGCGTGTATCAGGCGGCCATGAATTTCAAGACGCCGGCGCTCCAGGACAGCCGGGTGCGCCAAGCCATCACGCTGGCCCTGGACAAAGACAAATTCGTAAGCGTCTTGTTAAATGGCAACGGCGTGGCCGCCACAGGGGCGTTCCCGGACACGACACCGTACGGCAAAGGCCTGAATGGTCCCCAATACAATCCGGAACAAGCCAAGGCCCTGCTGAAGGAAGCGGGCTATACGAACACGACCAGCGACGGCTATGTCACAAAGGACGGCCAGCCCCTGACGCTGCGCTGGCTGACCTACACCTCGCGCCAGGAACTGCCCCTTCTTGCCGAATACGCCCAGTCGGCCCTGAAAAGCATCGGGATCAAACTGAATGTCAACGCGACCGACAACTATAAGGAGTTCCTGAAACGAGGCGATTACGACATCTACGCCCAGGCCATCGTGACCGCTCCCACAGGGGATCCCGAATACTACCTCATGAGCAAAATCTATTCGGGCCAGCCTTACAATAACGGCTATTACAGCAACCCCCAGGTGGACGTCTGGATCAACGAATTGCACAATACATTGGACCGTACACAGAGAAATGCCCTGGCAATCCGCATCCAGCAGCAGATCCTCAAGGATAACGCCGTATTATACGCGTCGTTCCTCAAGATGAGTTTCGTCATGAAAAAGAAAGTAACCGGCTTCACGGCCCACCCGTCCGATTATTATGAGATTACACCGGAACTGGACATGCCATAACGACCAGATTCCATCCATACAGAAAAGGATGATAGTATGACAGAGACGCGGCCGTCCTTGCTTACGCTCGAAGAAATCACCATTGCCATAGGGGATCGCCCCCTCGTGGAAAACGTCCGCTTCTCCCTCCAACAGGGGGAAATCCTGGTTATCGTAGGAGAATCCGGCAGCGGGAAGACGACTCTCCTGAAAGCCTGCGCGGGAATGCTGCCCGGCGGGATCCACGTGATTCATGGCAACATGGCCTTCGCGGGGCGTCCCCTGCGCCAGCAGGGAGACTGGCTGCCGCTGCGGGGCCGGGGCATCAGTTATGTATTCCAGGATTCGTTGTCCTCTTTCTGCCCTGTGCGCACCCTTTACGAGCAATTATGGGACGCGGCCCGCGTGGCCGGCATGGGTCGCAGCGAATTCGCCGCGACCGCGGCCGACCGGACCGCGGTCCTTGATTTGCCGGCAGGCAGCCTCTCTTCGTACCCGCAGGAATTATCCGGAGGCATGGTGCAGCGAGCAGGACTCCTGTTCCCCCTCCTCCTGCCTCCCCAACTGCTTTTGGCCGATGAACCGACCTCCGCCGTAGACAGCGTGACCCAGAAAAAGATGGCCGACGCCCTGCTGCGCCTGCGTCGTTATCATCAGACCGCGATTGTTCTCGTCACCCACGATATCCGTCTGGCGGCGTATCTGGCAGATACCCTGCTGATTCTGCGCCAGGGCCAGGTGGAAGATTATGGACCGGCAGGGCGTCTCCTCGCCCATCCCGGCGCGGCCTACACGGAGCGCCTCCTTACCCTTGCCGGCATGAGAAAGGAGTCGGTTCCATGCTCCTTGCGGTAAATCATCTCGTAAAAACATATGAACGGGGAGGCGTCCCTTTTCGTGCCGTGGACGACGTCTCCTTTTCGTTGGAAGAAAAGGAGATGATGGCGATCGTCGGGGAAAGCGGATCCGGAAAAAGTACGCTGGGCCGGCTCCTCTGTCAGTTTGCCAAGCCCGACAGCGGCCAGATTCTCTTCGAGGGCCGCGATATTACCTATCTGCCTTCCCGCCACCAGAAAGAGCTGTACCGGAAGCTGCAAATGGTTTTCCAGAATCCCATCCGCTCCTTCCATCCCCGTTTTACCCTGGGAAAAAGCATCCAGGCAGGCCTGCGCAATTATCACATCCAGCTTGGCCGGGAAGAAAAGGAGCAGTTACTGCGGGAAGTCCATCTGTCGCCGGATCATCTCGACCGCTATCCCCATCAGGTCAGCGGCGGGGAATGCCAGCGCGCCGCAGTACTCCGGGCATTGTGCCTGCGTCCGAAACTGTTGATCTGCGATGAAGCCACCAGCGCCTTGGATGTCAGCATCCGCGAAGAAATCGCCAGTCTGATCAAGGCATCCTGCCAGCGTCATCAGATTGCCTGCCTGTTTATTACGCACGATCTGCGCTTGGCCCGCCAGTTATGCGATACTATGCTGGTCATGAACCGGGGCCGCGTCGTGGAACGGGGAGAAACAGAAACCGTCTTTTCTTGCCACGGCACCTAGCCTCCTGTTTGGGGCATGAAAAAACCGCTCACGTTTTTACGTAAGCAGTTTTAAATTCCGGGGATACAGTCCTTGATTTCCTTTGCCATCTTCATGGCCCGCTGCATCAAGCTGTTTTCGTTCAGGTACTCGAGGCCCTTCAGGGTAAGCCGTGGACGTTCCTTGCTGACCAGGAAATTTCCGGCTGCATCTGTGTCCACGGAAATCCCTTCTATCAGGCCTTCCTGGATCAGCATACGCAGCAGGGATAGAAGCCTGGCACAGGTGATTCCCATGGTTTCCGGTGAAAGGCTACGCTCATCGAATGTTTCTGTATCCATGCTGGCTTCCAGCACGGATAGAATACGGTAAATGATTCGGATGTTATCCATAGGGATCATCTCCCCGGTCTTCACAAATCTGGTTCGCATACAGGACCATATCGGAAGGAGTGGTAATTTTTCCAGATTCGATGGCTTCTATGACTTCCCTACGCTCATCGTCTGTTTTTATAACCAGCCTATTAGCAAATATAAATTCATCGTTATTCCATACTGTACGCAACTTATCTACCATTTGTTTTTCCAGCCCCTTTGGCTGCGGCATCCTTTGGTTCCAATCAGTCATTTGATTTTAACCCTCCTGAGTACAACATAATCACTGAAACCACGGTTCCTGATAAAATATAAATGATCACCGATTGCCTTAGCTAAAAATGGCATTTCCCGTTCTTCTTTTGTGAGATTAGTATTTAATGCGCTGATCACTCTCGCATATTCTTCCTTGGGCAGTTTAATCGCTCGAGGCCGATGTTCACTCTTCCTTGACGTCTTCACATTACCATTGTTTCTGGAATTTTTCAAGCTGTTCTTGCCACCGCCTGCTTTAGAGAACTGTCCCGTGTTGTTAGGGATTCCTCCCCTGGGATGTTTCCTCTTATCCCAGGAGTCCATCCATGCCACCCATACCCTCGTTGGGGTCCTGGATGGTATCATCAGCCTTTTCGATGTCCTCATCGGTGATGTTGGTCCACATACCGGTGATCTCGCTCGCGCCCCAGTAATTCTCGGCTAGCTGCTCGAAGTACGGCAACTGCTGCCCGATGAAACGCACAATCCGGGAAGAATGATGGACCTTGATTCCTTTGGGATACAGATCGCACGTCAGGTCGTAGAACTCCGGCAAGCCGAAGTCGCCGTCCGACGGATCCTGGATTACCTTGCTTTCCGGCGTGATACCGTTTCAACACCTCGAAGACCACGGCGGGAAACCGCTGCTTCCCCATCGTTTACGACAAAATCGCCGCGCAGATTCTAGGCCACTCGACCGCCACAACCACGTTGTCCATGTACGAGCATTCGATGCCCGGGTACAATCAAAAGTTACGGGCTGAAGTCGTCAAAAAACGGGAACCCCGGAAATCCGCATCCAGGAAGCAGTGCATCCTGCAAAACTAATCGCGCAGGACACACGCAGACAAAAGAAAAGACCGCTGTACGATTGATTTATTGTGCGGCGGTTTTGTTTTGCATATAGGGCATTTTGTGCGGCCTGATTATGGCCCCGGAAAATCAGGATTTCGGGGGGCGGTTCGGGGGGCGGTTTAGTGCTAAACACTGCCAAATAGTCGTCAATAGTCGTTACTTGAAACAAGTTAAAGGGAAAATATTGTTATCGCGGTTTCGGGGTTGCTTTTCCTGGTACTCGGACTGGGGCTCGAACCCAGGACCTCTGCCATGTGAGGGCAGCACTCTAACCAACTGAGCTATCCGAGCATAATAGAAAAGGCCAAGGCCCGGCAGGGCATTCCCGTCAGGACAGACTCTACATCTCGCATGGTGCGGCTGCAGAACCAGCGGGGGATGGACTTTTCTCGATTCCTTATTCTACTACTTTTTCGAGAAACTTTCCACTCTTTTTTTGTTTTTTTCGGAAAACCTTGCCGCCCCTAATCGGCTGTGTCTGTCCGTCTTTTTCTTCGGCAAAAGCCCTGGCGGCTTGCCGGCCGTCCGTAAAGGATCGGGTTAGATCTTCCACATACCCGTATAGCCTGAGCCAGTGGAATGGGGTCCTGTGTGGGCTTTGCGAAAGTATTCTTCCAGATAGGATTTCAAAATCCGCTCCGTCGCTTCCGTTTTTGTTTGCCCCACTTCTTCGCTGTAACGTTCCAAGAGTTCCAATACGTCTGTCTTCATGTAGAAGTTGACGCGACGTCCGTCTTTTTTTGCTCGTCCCATAATGCACCTCGAGTCTCGCTTGCGTCCCACTAACGTCGTTTCGTCGCCAACTTCCCTTCCTCTCTCCCAGGTCCAGCCGGTACAGGCTTTTCCCGCAGTAGAATTTTTACTATAACCGCTTCATTTCGTGTTCCCGAAACCCCGCTCGCAGCCCGCGTTCCCAAAGGTCGGGAATGTGACAGACAGGACTTCGGCCTATCGGTGTCCTCCTCGAAAGATTCGGCTATATAGCAACTAAGCTCTACTTACATATCTATCATATATCATTATACCTTTATAAGCAACTATTTATGAACAGCGGAAAGAGGGACATCTTTTGTCAGGCGCCTCTGAAAGTTCCGAAAAGTTTGTAACGTGGAAGTATTTTCCTCGCTTTTATAGTATAATGGAACTGAAATTGAACCCGCGTCTTTAGGGCATCACAAAGGAGGATTTCAGGATGATAAAACCGCGTAAAGTCGTCATTGTCGGCAGCGGCCATGTCGGCTCCCATGTTGCTTTGAATTTGATTCAGTCCGGCGAGGCGGACCAGATTGCGTTGATTGATATTGTTCCCCATAAGGCGGCCGGCCAAGCCATGGATCTGGACGACAGCATCGCCGGAGCGCTCTGCCGCCGGGACTGCAAGGTATGCGAAGGAACGTACGAAGATCTGGAGGACGCCTCGTTCCTGGTGATCGCCTTCGGTCGTTCCCGCCGGCCCGGCGAGACCCGCCTGGATATGTTCGACGACTCCATCCGGTCAGCCCGGGAAGTCATCGGCCATTTGCGGAAGGTAAATTTTCGCGGCATCATGATCAGTATTTCCAATCCTGCCGATATTATTTGCGAATACATCCGCCGCAAGATGGATTGGGATCCCCATCGCTGCTTCTGCACGGGGACCAGCCTCGAAACGTTCCGCATGATGCGGGTCCTGCACGAAGTAACCGGGGTTTCCCGCCATTCCATCCAGGGTTTTTGCATGGGCGAACACGGGAATTCGAGCTTCCCGGTCTGGTCCCATGTTTCCATCCAGGGCGTCCCCTTCCTGGAATTGCGGAAGAAGCGGTCGTCCCTGCGCAAAATCAGTCTCGACGAGCTGCAGACCCGCATCCGCCGCGCCGGCGACGTGGAAATCGACGGTAAAGGCTGCACGGAATTCGGCATTGCCAATGTGGCGGGCATGCTCATCTCCGCCATCCAGCATGACCAAAAGCTGGTCTGGCCCTGCTCCACGGTCCTGCAGGGCGAATATGGTCAGACCGATGTCGCCTGCGGTGTTCCCTGCGTCATCGGCCGGAAAGGCATCGAAAAGGTGCTCGAGGTACAGCTGCTGCCGGAAGAGCAGGAAAAGCTCAACCAGTCCTGCGATATCCTGCGGAGCTTCCTGGAACGGGCCGACAACGTCAAGTAACGCGGGTGCGGATACAACGCCACGGCACCGCCGGACCGCCCTGGCCATACGCGGCCGCGGGAGGGACGAAGCAACGCAAAGACAACGATTTTAAAACCGGGTAACACAAAAACTCCGCCATGGACATGGCGGAGTTTTTTGCTGACAAAATGCGGCTGTGCTGTTTCGGCGCGCCCTTTTCCCTTACGCCAGGGCCGCGTCCAAAGCCTTTTTCACGTTGGCTTTGATTTTCGCATCGTCGTCGCCTGGATGGGCTTCGTAGATTTTTTCCTCGCCCACGTAGAGCGTCGGCGCATAATAGAAGTCATATTTGCTGACGATTTCCGGATGTTCCGTTTCTTCGTAGGCATCGACGATAACACCGGCATAGGCCGCGTTTTCCTGTCTCAGTTCCGCGAAAGCCTGCTCCGCTTTGCGGCAGTACGGGCACTGGTGCAGATAGAAAAAGGTAATATGTTGCATGGAAATTCCTCCTTATGGTTCTGATCAGCGCGGGCGGAGCCCGCCCGTTAATTCCTAGTTTTTTAGTAATGTTAGCATGGATTTGCCCGCCGCGTCAAGACCCCTTCCCTGCCAATCACTTTTCTCCAAACGATAAGCATCCCCCGCGATGGAGCTCCGCTTTTGATGATATCCTTCCCTGTTTGTGATATAATGAAAAAAATGTAACACCATGATGACGGACATGTCCATTGGGAAGTATGTATCCGCTGCATCTTATGCTAAGAAAGGGAAGGAATATGGCTCTCAAAACATTTTCTTTTGGCATCGGCAAGACCACGCAGGACGTGGCACTGCCGGAAGAACATATCAGCGAAGTCCTGGAAGGCCAGCCGGTCCCGGCGTGCGATGTCAAAGCCGCCACGCTGGAGGCAATGCGCCATCCCATCGGCTCGAAGCCGTTGCAGGAACGGTTCCACAAGGGCGACAAGGTCTGTCTTGTCGTCGCCGATGTCACGCGGACCTGGAACCGTTCTTCCGAATATGTGATCCATATCGTCAATGAACTGAATCTGGCCGGGGTGCCCGACGAGGATATGTATATCGTCTTCGCCCAAGGCACCCACCGCGAACAGACACACGAAGAGGACGTCCGCGTCGTCGGGGAAGAAGTCGCGCGCCGCATTAGGCTGTACCAGCACCACAGCCGCAACCTCGACGAGCTGACCTGCGTCGGGACGACGAAACTCGGCACGAAGGTCCTGCTGAACAAGCATGTCGTGGAAGCGGACAAGATTCTCATCGTCGACGGCATTACGGCCCACTTGTTCGCCGGATACGGCGGCGGCCGCAAACTGCTCCTGCCCGGCGTCGCGGGCTGGGATACGATCCAGGAGAACCACTGCCACGCCCTGGCGGACCATTTCGGAGCCGGCATCAATCCGAAAACGCGCAACGGCATCCTGGCGGGCAATCCCGTCAACAACGACATGGTCGAAGCCATGGAAATGATTCGGCCGACCTTCCTGGTCCACTCGATTATCAACACGGAAGGCAAGATTTCCAATATCGTCGCCGGCGATCCCTACGAAGCCTGGCTCGAAGGCACGAAAATCTGTTACAACAACCAGCGCGTGCCTTTCCAACAGCGCGCCGATGTCACCTTCGCCTGTGCCGGCGGATATCCGAAGGATGTTTCCCTTTACCAGGGCAGCAAATGCTACGATCCGGCCGACGTGACGACCAAACGCGGTGGCATCATCATTGCCATCATGGAAGCCAGCGACATCTACGAGCCGGCGGAATACCTGGGCAGCTTCCGATATGACAACGAACAGGACATGGAAAAAGACCTGCGGGCCTGCTTCACCATCCCCTTCTTCGTAGCCTTCAACCTGTTCTGCATGACCCACCGGTACACCATTTACCTGGTTACGAGGAAGGAAAACTTCGAAGCCATCCGCAGGACGAACCAGATTCCCTGCGCCACCGTCAAAGAGGCCTGGAACCTTGCAAAGGCCCAGCTGGAGCGCGAAGGCAAAACGGATTACACAATCAACGTCATTCCCCACTGCGGCAGCATCATCGCCGAAGAACCGAAGGCGTGACACCGTGGCGCCAGGCCGAACCGACGCAACGAAACACGAATCACAAACAATAAAAAGGGCAGTCCTTGGGCTGCCCTTTTTCGTTGCCTTGCGGCCGGATTCCAATGTTATTCATAGCAGGCGGACATATTCACGATTTTCCCGTGCTGCGCGAGGAAAATCAGCTGTTCCCCCCGTCCACCCGAGGCTTTATACACATAACGCGTAATATGGCTCGTCGGGTCTTCCGACTTTACGTCCGGCGCGCCGTACACCGACGTCAGGACGGTCTCGTCCATACCGACGAGGACGCCGGCCGGTGTCGCCAGCCCATTGTCGGAAGAACAATTGACAAAGTCGGCGTAAGCCCCGCCGGGCAATTCATAGAACGTGATGGAATAGGAATTGCCATAAATATACTGCGTGATGTACCCGCCGTCGGCCTTGGAATAGACTCGGCGCGAATCCGTCGGTTCCCCGTAAATCCTTTTGACCTGCCCCGGTGTCGTTCCCAAACCGACGCCGCCAATGGCCACGCCCGAAGCGGGAATCCGCGCGAAAACCGCCGCCGGGGCCAGGGCCGACACGCAGAAGATCGCCACGAGGGCGGCTATCCCTTTCCGGAACCAATGCAACATGTTACCCCTTCCTTCCTTGCTTTTCCCTTGGCAGGCCCTGCGGGCCGCGTTTCCGCGATTGCCCGCGATCCTGCCGGACCATCACTCCGCCGCCGGCGTGACGGACGCCTTGCCCGAAATCACTTTCGTGCCCTCGGCATCCGTCACGGACAGGCGCAGGGTCACGCGGCCCGTTTCTTCGTGAAGGGCGAAGACTTTCGCTTCTGCCGTCACCGTATCGCCTGAATGGACCGGCGCCATAAAGTTCAGGCTGATTTCCCCGTTGGTCATCCAGGCCTCGCCGAAGGTGCGCATCAGCAGTTCCTGCAGGAACGCGGCACTGAGCATGCCGTGGGCGATGGTTCCGCCGTAGCGGGTCGTTTTGGCGAATTCCGGATCGATATGGAGCGGGTTGTGGTCTTCCGCCGCATCGGCATAGCGGTTGATGACTTCCTGCGACACCGTTTTCGGCGGCAGGGTGAAGACCATCCCTTTGGTAAACTTGCTCATACTGTCACAGCTCCTTCCCGAATCACTCCGGCAAAATCACCGTAATGCGGCTGACGATGGCCGGTTCGCCTGTTTCCAGCCGTGCCCGTACTTCGCGCACGACAAATTTTAATCCCCGCTTTTCCATCTTTTCGACGGCCTTGCCTTGCAGGACCACTTTGTCGCCCCAATGGAGGGGCCGCAAATAGCGGAATGCCTGGCCGGCGTGGATGGTGCCGGGCAGCAACTCCTCGCCCGACAAGGCCTCCCACCGCGTAAAGACGGCCGCCATGGCCGGCGGGATGAGCCGTTCCTGTTCGTACAAGGGGTTCAAATCCCCCGTGGCGGCCATATAGGCCCGGATTTTTTCTTCCGTAATGACATATTCTTTTTCAGGGTATACCTTAGCCAGGTCTACCTCCGCAAAGGGAACTTTCACTGTGGACACCTGCCTGTTCGCAGCCTTTTTCGCAAGGCTTCTTTTTTCGTGCTAGTGGATATATACGACAAAACCCTGAAAAACCCTTTTTTCAGAAAAATACCGGGCGGCCTCACGGCCCGCCCGGTAAGGCTGCGGTACTGTTTGAACACTGCCCCGGCAGATATCACGGTCGGTTTCTCCGTCCGTCAGCCTTGGCCTGGAATTTTTCCGCGGGGACGGCGACGCGCGTATGGGTTCCCTTCGAAATAAGGCCCGTCGCATCTGCCGCTTCCAGGGCAAAGGTAAAGACACGACCTTCGCGCCCCACAAGCGTGACCGTCACGGAAAAATCCATGCCGCACGGCGTCGGCGCGTCGTGGCTCAGGGAAAGGGCCGTCCCGACGGTCGTCATGCCGACGTCACAATACAGGCCAGCCAGTTCCTGCGCCGCCTGTTCGTACAGGCGGGCCAGGACCGGCGTGCCCAGGACCCGCAGGGTGCCGCTGCCCACGCGGACAGCCAGCAGGTCTTCCGTCACGGTGGCGCGGAGGGTTCGCGTCACAGGCAGCGCGTTCTTGGTTTCTTGTGTATCCATCGTCCTACCTCCCTATGCGGACAGCGCGTTCCGTCGACACCATTTTCCGGTGACATGCCGCAAAGCCGCGTGTCTCAGTTTTTCAGTGCCTGCAGCATAGTCACGGCGTTGTCCAGATACGGCAGGGACGCGTCTTCCAGGGTTCCTGCGTCGACGGCCGCGGCGAGGGACGGGTCCACGGGGACACGATCCTTGCAGGCCACGCCTTGGGCTGCTGCCGCTTCGTCAAGGCGGCTCTTGCCGAAAATCTCATGGCGGTTCCCGCAGTCCGGGCACTGGAAATAGCTGTAGTTTTCTACCAGGCCCAACACGGGAATCCGCATCATCCGGGCCATATTGGCCGCTTTTTCCACAATCATCCCTACCAGTTCCTGCGGCGACGCCACAATCAGGATGCCGTCCAGGGGCAAGGACTGGTAGACCGTCAGGGGAACATCGCCCGTGCCCGGCGGCATATCGACGAACAGGTAGTCCACGTCACCGTAAATAACATCCGTCCAGAACTGCTGCAGCGCCCCGGCAATGACAGGGCCACGCCAGACGACGGGGTCCGTTTCATGAGGCAGGAGCAGGTTCAGGGACATGACCTTGATGCCCGTCTTTGTCTCCACGGGGTAGAAACTGTCCCCGTCGGACCGCACGGGTCCCGTCACGTGAAATGTCTTCGGGATGGACGGTCCCGTAATATCGGCGTCCAGGATGGCGACCTTCTTTCCCGCCCGGCGCATCCGCACCGCCAGGATCGACGTCACCAGGGATTTTCCCACGCCGCCTTTGCCGCTTACCACCCCAATGACTTTGCCGATATGGCTTTCCGGGTGGCATGGTTTCTTAAAGGAAGCCGGATTCTCCCGCTCTCCACAGCCTTCTGCCGACTGGCATTGGGCACAGTCATGATCGCATTCCGCCATGTTCCTCATCCTTTCCACGCAGGCCCTGTCCGGCCTGCTTCCTCGCGGCGCGCTGCGGAGGTGTCCGCCTTGGCGCCACCATTACACAATACATCATGTTGGCAGGACTGTCAAACCGGAGCACCCGGGCCGGCAGGCTCCCGCCGCCAGATATGCAGCCGGTAGGCGCCAATGGTCCTGCCTTCGGGCGTTAGGACGGGAGCTTCCACCCCAGCCAGATGCCGGCCGTCCGGCGAAACGGCAATAGCCTGGAGCGGCCCTTCCGTGTGGTAAAAGTCCAGCTTCCGGCCATCCCGCAGACGCAGCACCAGGGCACCGTGGCAGGAATAATCATGGGTCCGCACGTTGCGGCCTATGGCGCAGGCCACGATTCCCTCGCCGAAGGCTAGTTCTTCCATGGTACCCCGGGCCCTGTACTGGTAGCCGAAGGAACCATCGTAATGGAACAGGAAGAGGCTGTTGCTGCTGGGGTGCTCGACCGGCGTCGGCAACTGCCAGTTTTCACGGTTAAAGGTATTGATTGTCGTGAAGACGACTCCCTCGGCAAGGGCAAATCCATCCCGGCCAGACGCGTTGATCCAGGCGCCAGCCACGCGGGTCGGCGCGGACAGGGTCCGTTCCCACAGGATATTGCCGCGGCCATCGAATAAAAATCCCCGTCCGTCGGAGCAGGAAGCCGCCAGATACCTCCCGTCGGCACTGAAATTCGGACTGCCGCGCAGGACCGTGTTTTCAAAGGGTTCCACAGGCGCCACGGCGACAGAACGCAGTTCCTGCCCATCGTCCCTGCGCAGGAAATACAGGGTATCCTTATAGCGCATCTCCTCGCGGAAATCGTAGGCCGAGGTGGACAGGACGACGCGGCCGTTGGCATCGTTCACGTCACACCAGTTGATCCAGCTGTCGATCACCTCCGCCCGGGGATACTGCCACGCCAGGGACCCGTCCCGGCGGACGGCAATCATCCGCCCGGCGTAGGCCCTGCCGCCGTCTTTTTGCATCAGGAAACGGTAGCAGTTCGCGTAGACCGTCCCCTTCCCGTCGACGGCGATGTGGACCACGGAGGGATAGGAACGCTGGGAAGGGTCGCTGCCCACGAAATCCGACGCGGCATACTGCCAGCGGATATCCCCTGTATGGACATCGACGGCGTACAAGGTTCCCGTCGGGCTCTGCTCCCCCACATAGGCCGTGTCCCCCGCGGGAGAGAGGGCGGCGGAAACCAGCTTGCCGATGCCCAGGGAACGTTTCCACCGTTGTTCCCCCTGGTCAGAAAACAGAAAGAGCTCTCCCCGTTCCGTCCCCACGAGCCAGCCCTTTTCCTTCGGGATGTAGCGGACGATGGCTTTCGTGAATCCCATGCGGTCATAGTTGCTGACAGGGATATCGCCCAAGGAAACCAGCCGGCCGCCGGAGGCGTCGCGGGCCCCGTCCCTCCCCTGCCAGGGCGTCCCGCCCGACGCGATCCACCAGAGGGCCGCCAGGGAGAGGGCAAACAACAAAAATACGACATACATCTTGCACTGTTTCATAAATATAATTTCGCTCCATCATAAATCTGCCGGAACGCGCCCCAATAGAACCCCTGCTCAGACAGGACGTAGAGGATTTTGCTGACGACAACACCCCCGGTCACGGCCAGACAGGCCAGACACAAGATTCGCTCCGACCGGGGAAGGGGCGCCTGTTTCCGCTGACCCCGCGCCAGGAAAAAGCCACGGCTCGTCACCGAAAGGGCCAGGGTCTGAGCCCGGCGCAAACACCTGGTCAGAAGCGGCTGGATTACGTATGGAAGATGGCGCAGGACAGCCCGGCGGCCCCGACGGCTTCCGCTGCGCAGCTGCAGGACCAGCAGGACTTCCCCGGCTTCCGCCGCCAGAACGGGCAGGAAGCGGATGGCTGTCACGAGCATAAAGGCGATCTGCGCCGGCAGGCGCCAGCGGAGCAGGGCCTGCAGCAGCTGCCGCGGGTCCGAAGTCCAACAGACAAGGAGTCCCAGGGACAGCATCCCTGCCGATCGCAGGCCCTGGACGGCTCCGTACAGGATTCCTTCCCGGTAGACGAAAAGGCCCTCCGTCAGGCGCCCCAGGACAGGCATGTCCGGCCGAATCAGGACCAGGACCGGCGTCCGTGGGGTCTGGGTATAAAACAAGGCCTGGCTGAACATGGAACCCCACAGACCCAACAGCAGCAGGATGGCCAGGACATACCACTTGGACCGGGATGTGCGAGCCACCAGATGCAATCCCAGGGTCCCCGCAAACAGGTAAAACAAGGTTTCCGGATTGTCGATGGCAAGGGTCCACACCGAATAAGACAACAGTACGAGCAACTTCGTTTCCCCCGTCACGTGCCGGATCCAGGGGGCCGAATCATTCCCTTCCCACAACTGCCGCATGGACATAATTCAGCACACGCGGTGCGCTTCCCCATCTGCCAGAGTTTGTCCCCCGGACAGGAGCAGGACCCGGTCGGCAAGGGCCGAGGCCAGTTCCACGTCGTGGGTACAGAAAAAGACACACCCGCCGCCGCGGGCATACGCGCGCAGCAGGGAGCGGATGGCGTCCAGACTCTCCAGGTCCTGTCCTGTCGTCGGTTCGTCCAACAGGAGCACTTCGGGCTTTCGCGCGAGGATGGCGCCCAGAACGACGCGCAGACGCTGCCCCTTGCTCAGGGCCAGGGGGAAGTCGTCGCGGTACGGCGCCAAGTCCATCTGTTCCGTCATCTGCCGGAACGTTTCTTCCCGCAAGATACGGTTGTTCCAGAAGAATTCGTTCCGTACCGTGTCCGTCAGGAGCATCAGGTCCGCTTCCTGCCGCATATAGCCGACAGCTTCCAGCCGGTCCTGCCAGGGCGCGCCGTCGAGAGTCAGGCTTCCTCGTTCCGGCATCGTCACCCCACCGAGCAGGTTCAGGAGTGTACTTTTCCCGGCGCCATTGCAGCCCATGAGCGCCGTGATTTCGCCTCCCCGCAACTGAAACCCGACTTGGCGCAGTGTGTCCGTCTCGGCGCCGTCGTAACGGTAACACAGGCCCCGCGCCTCGACCCGCACGGGGCCCGTTCCCTGCCTCGGCTCCGGTGCCGGCATCGCCGGGTCAATCCGGCAATACTGCCGGATCAAGGCAGCCATTTCGGCGTCTCCCTCCGTGCAGCGCGGCAGACCGAGGGCCCGGCAGAGCCGGACGCACGCCGGGATCCGCAGTCCCGCGCGGGACGAAAGGTCCGGCCGTTTCCAGAGCCCCTGCAGGGATCCGTCATAACAGACGCTCCCTTCGCGCAAAAGGAGAATCCGCCGGAAATAGCCGGCCAATTCGTGGACGCGGTGTTCAATCAAAAGGATTGTCAGTCCCCGTTCCCGGTTCAGCTGCCGCAGCAGCTGGAGAAAATCCCGGGCCCCCTGGGGATTCATCTGGCTCACAGGCTCGTCGAGCAGAAGCAGCTTCGGATCCGTCACCAAGACCGACGCCAGGGCAAGGCGCTGCCGCTGCCCGCCAGACAAGGTGTGGATACCGCGCGCCCCCAGACCCCCGAGACCGACGCGGACCAGGGTTTCTTCTACCCGCCGGGAGATGATTTCTTCCGGCAGTCCCCGGTTTTCCAACGCGAAGGCCACCTCATCGTAGGCGGTCATGGCGAAAAGCTGGTCATCCGGCGTCTGGTAGACCGTTCCGACGAGAAGCCCGATCTGTTCCGGGGCCCAGCCGACAACGTCCTGCCCATCCAGGCGGATTTCCCCTTCCAGGAGGCCCCGCCCATTCGTGCGAAGGATGCCGCTGACCGCCTGGAGCAGCGTGGATTTCCCAGACCCGCTTTTCCCGGCCAGCAGGACCATCTCCCCGGCGCCCAGGGTAAAGGATACATCCCGCAGGGTCGGCTCCTCCCGCGTGCCATAGCGGTATCGCAGGTGGGAAATACGCAAGAGTTCATCCATTCTCATTCTCCCGTAATCTGCCGCAGTTTTCGGCCCGTCCCATATCCGAGCCAGGCGCCGACGCTGCTGTACAGGAAACCATTGACCAGCATGTAGAGTGCCAGATACCAGTCAGCGTAATAAAGACGGTAAAAGAACATGATCTGTTCCATGTTGAGAAACGTGAGGAGGGCGTCAGCCAGTCCGAGGGCGGTAGCCACGAGGGCCATATAGGGCCGCCCGATTTCCCGCTTCCCGTAAAAGCCCGTTAGCCAAAAAACGCCTTCCAGGACAGTAATCGTCACGCAGCAGCTCAAAAGCCCCAGAGGAGTGAAATTGCCAAAAAGCAGTCCCCCCAGGAAGAATTTCATCAGGTACAGAAGACCCGGCACGCCGGGACGGCGGTACAGGAGGACCAGGGACACCAGCAGCAGGTACTGGAAGACGCCGCTCAAAAGGCCTGTCACGAAGCCCGCGAAAGGCCCCAGCATGGCGTGGAGCAGTTCACCGGCCACGGTAGTCGGTACGGTGATGCCCCCGAAGGCCACGGCGGCAAAGAGGGCGATGGTAATGGCGCCCCGGGCGCCGACGTGGAAAATGCATTGTTTCAGTTTCGGCAGAAAACCGAGGACAAACAGGAAACAGCCGCAGGCAATGCCGACGGCCAGCAGGCCTAGACTATTCTTCTGCTCAATCCGCAGGGGCACCTCGGTCGCCTTTTCCTGGCCATTTCCCCACACGGTGACGCGGAAGACGTAGTCCCCTTCCAGCACATGGAAATAGTCCACATAGAGCGGCAGGACAACGGTCTGGTCCTTACTGCCGTTCAGGGAGATCATGGCCGTCGTCGCGTTTTTCTCGTCTGCCGGCGCGTTCCAGCCGTATTCCTCGTTTTCGTTGATCTTGGCGGCCGTCGTCAGACCCGGCACGACCCGGCCTGTGCGGCGATCCACCAGTTCCGCCTTGAAGCGCAGGAGCCGCACGTCCCGCTGGGGGTTGCGCAGCTGCAGGGATACGTAGGCCGCCGGATGGTTATACACGGCGGACCAACTCGTCGCGCCGTCTCCCAGGACGCGGTTTCGCAGACCTTCAAAGGCCATGTCCCGCAGATACAGGACCCGCTCCGCTTTCCGGTCGTCCCGGGCTCCAGTGCTGTCCACGGGCAATGTGACGGACTGGATATACCAGGAAAAGTTCCGGCCTGACCGCCCTTGCGCCGGCGCGCTCCCCCTTTCCGCCGCGGCGCCGCCTCCGTCGTGCCGATACGGCACGGACAGGGTCTTGTGTTCCCGCCATGTCCCGCCATCGACGTCGACCTGTATCGTACGAATTCCGTCCGTTTCCCCGCGGGGCGCTTCCAGGTACAGCAAATCGAAGTTCTGGCCGAAATGCGCCGGCAGGACCCAGTGGGTCGTGACCTGCCGCCCGCCGGGTCCCGGCTGCCAGCCTGTGCCCGGCAAGGCGCGGAACCCCGCCGGCAGTGTCACGGTCACGGAGACAGGCTGCCGGCGGGGCACGTCGTAACTTTGCAAATGAAGATACAAGGGAAGCGTGCTTCCACCATAGACAGGGCCGCCTTCCTTCCCGCCCAGGCTGTAAGGATAGCTCGCGTCGAGAACGACGGCGGCCCAGGCCGTGGAGGCCGCACAAACCCAGGCCAGGAAGACTGGCAGGATTACCGCCAGCGCCAGAGGCAGTTTCCTCCGCTTCCCCAACAGGCCAGTCATGCTCCCGGCGCGGCAGGCGCTACGCCTGCCGCCTGCTGGCACAGTTCAAGCATTGCTTCGGCAAACGTATCGGCCGGTACCGGTACAAAGGCCAATGGCTTCGTCTGGCGGGCGATTTGCCGGCCCTTGTCGCTGAATATCTCCATTTCCGGCACGGCATACGTACGGTCTTTCAAGTTGAAAATCATGCGGATTGCGCAGTATTGGACTTTCTCCTTTTTCCGCAGTTGTCCGGCGTATTGCGCATTGATTTTTTTCAGCAGGGCCTTATTGGTGAAAAGGGTCTTCGTCAAGACCGCCGCTTCCACCGGCGGCGTCGTTTCGCTTTCTTTCCGCAGCTCTAGGGAGGACATATCGTAGGCGTAAATCCCGATTTCATTTTCCAGCAAGACAGACCAGCGGGCCTGCTCCCGTTCTTCTGTCGAAGGGTTCGGCATCATGCTGATTTCCCAGAGAGAGCTCTCCCCTGCCGGCGCGGCAGGGGCCGTCGGGGCCGCTGCCGGCGTCGTCTGCGCTGCCGCCGAAAAGAAGCAGGCAAGGCATAAAAACACCGTACACAGCAAAAGTTTCATGGCAACTCCTTCCTTTTGTATAAATATTCTAATTGATAGGTTCTACCACTAGCATCCATTTTACATTAAACTATATTCGCGCGTCCCCGTCAAGGAATTCCGCAGTATTGCAGAAACCGCCGTTTCGTGTTATGATTGTTTGTAACGCCGGAACGGCGTCCTAATCCGGGGGTGTAAAGGCTTCGACGGGTATAGGTGTCGTAGGATAAGCGAGCCGTGGTTCCATCTGCACGTTAATCGGTGGAACGTTTAAATTTAAACGCAGATAACAATTTTGCACTGGCTGCCTAATTTTAGGTAACCCGTCCTTCCACTCCGGCTCCCGCAGGAGC
The DNA here is from genome assembly GCA_900314855.1 of uncultured Selenomonadales bacterium. Classification (GTDB taxonomy): domain Bacteria; phylum Bacillota; class Negativicutes; order Acidaminococcales; family Acidaminococcaceae; genus Succiniclasticum. The sequence continues at coordinate 28,939 of OMWZ01000020.1, read as the reverse complement.
GGACAGGGCGACATTTAGCGGGATCGCCGGGTACCGAGGTTCGTAAGTCCCGGTTAAATCTACGGACTGGCGGCGGCCGGGCCGGTCGGCAGGCGCGGCGGCCGTGAGACATCGTATGCTGTCTGCGCTCGGAGAAATTCCTATGGCAATATGTTCGGACAAGGGTTCGACTCCCTTCACCTCCACCAATTTCAAAGACAGCTGCCCGCGCGGCGGGCAGTTTTTCCCTCCCGTATCCGTGTCGGACCAAGACCGGTGCGGGATTTTTTTAGAAAGGAGACCCTGATGCTAAGATGCTGACACCCGATGCCGCCGCTTTTATCCAGTCCAACGCCCCCTTCGCCCTGGACCTGCTCCGGGTCCTGGCGCGGATTCCTGCCCCATCCTGCCAGGAGGAAAAACGAGTTCGCTTCTGCCAGACCCTGTTGGAAAGCTGGGGCGCCCGGTCGGCCTTCGTCGACCAGGCCGGCAATTTGGTCTATCCCGTCGGGGACCAGGGCGACAATCCCCTGGTCGTCTTCGCGGCCCACGCGGATATCGTCTTTCCCGACACGCAGAGCCTGCCCCTGCGCGAGGATGACACGCGTCTCTTCTGTCCCGGCGTCGGAGACAATACGGCCAACCTGGTCGCGCTGCTCCTGTACCTCAAATACGTCCTGTCTCGCGGGCTCCAGCCCGCCGGCCCTGGAATCCTCTTCGTCGTCAATACAGGGGAAGAAGGGCTGGGGAACCTGAAGGGTGTGCGTTATCTCGACGGGATCTACGGCAGCCGCATGGCGGAATTTTACAGTTTCGACGGCCAGATGACAGGCATTACGGACCGGGCCGTGGGGTCCCGGCGGTACCGCGTCACGGTCCGCACCCGCGGCGGCCACTCCCTCAGCGGATTCGGGCGGCCCAGTGCCATCGCGGAACTGGCGGCCATGATAGGAAACATCTACGCCCTTCCCGTCCCGGCAGAAGGCATCGCCACGTACAACGTCGGGACCATCGAAGGGGGCCTGTCGGTCAATGCCATTGCCCCGGAAGCGTCTATGGTATGTGAATACCGGGCAGACCGCCGCGATATGCTCCAGCGGCTCGACAAGGCCTTTCTCGCGATTTTTCAGGCCCGCCGGCGTCCCGGGGTCCAGGTCCTGGTGGAAGAGGCAGGCTACCGGCCGTGCGAGCATCTGGGCCTGCAGGCCGAAGCCCGGCGGCAAGACATGGTGCACCGGGCCGCTGCCGCCCTCCGGCGCTGCCGTCCCGATTTGGAGGTCTGCGCCGGCGCCGGCTCCACAGACTGCAACGTCGCCCTGGCCCGGGGGATTCCCGCCGTCTGCTTCGGCTTCTACACGGGCGGTGGGGCCCACACGCGGGAGGAATACCTCTGGAAGGATTCCCTCCTGCCTGGCTACCGCGCCTGTTTTGAAACGGTCCTCCCCTACTTCCGGCCCCGTCCCTGACAGGGGTTCCCTCCTTTTCTGAATTGCCGGAACATGCTAATAATTTATAGGCTATATGTAAATTCCGTATTTTACAGAATATGTTCCCCGTGCTACAGTAGAAGGAGAAGGAGAAGGAGACAGGGAAAGGAGGTACCCGCAATGGCAGCACAGAAGCAGTATCCGCACGAGGACGAAGAGGCGCTGGTCATGGATCGCCTGGCTTATCTGGAGCCGATGGACAGCAAGGAAGACCGGAAATTCCGGGGCTGGTATATCCTGGATCATCTGGAAGACTGGGACTGGGACAAGATTGACCATTACAACAATCTGCTGCACCGGTACCTGCACGGTGAACGACGGTACCAGGGGGTTCTTATCCACTACCACGGAAACGGGGACAACGTGGCCTGACGGTCGTGACCGGGCACCGCGGAAAGCGGGACCGCCGCGACATTCCACAAAAACACAAAAACCGCAGGCTCGCACCTGCGGTTTTTTGATGCCGACGTTTCCCTCTGCCGGTCAGAGTTTCTTTCCTTCTTCGTCGAGCATGTCGTGTTTCAGTTTCCACAGTTTGGAGGACAAGTCCACATTGTAGAGATGAGGATTCTCGTAACGTTTCACTTCGTCCCACAGAGTGTCCGTCTGCGCCTTGCAGTAGCGCTGGATTTCCTCCAGGGTGGGCTGGTTGTAAACGAGATGCCCCTGCCGGAAGATGGGGACCAAAAGTTCCCGCACGGTGAAATTCGTCAGCGTGCGCTGTTTCCACGTGGCTTTCGGGTCGAAAATCGTATGGGGCAGCGCTTCCGTCACGACTTCATCGTGAAGACAGATTTCGTCGGCCAGGGCCTTGCCTGTCTTTTTGTCATAGAACCGGTAGACTTTCTTGAAGCCGGGATTGGTAATTTTCGCCGTATTTTCGGAAATCTTGATTTTCGGGATGATTTTGCCGTCTTCCCCTTCCACGGCAGCCAGCTTGTACACGGCGCCGAAGACAGGGCTCGAGCTCGACGTGATCAGCCGTTCCCCGACGCCGAAAGAATCGATGACGGCCCCCTGCTGGAGCAGGTCATTGATCAAGTATTCGTCCAGGGCGTTGGACACGACGATTTTCGCCCCCTGGAGGCCGGCCTCGTCGAGCATGCGGCGCGCTTTTTTCGTCAGGTAGGCCAAATCGCCCGAGTCCATGCGGATGCCGAAGTTGGCCATGGTCCTGCCCGACGCCAGGTATTCCTGAAAGACGCGGATGGCATTGGGAATGCCGCTCCGGAGGGTATTGTATGTATCCACGAGCAGGATGGCGTTGTTGGGATAGGTTTCCGTATACGCCTTGAAAGCGTCATATTCGCTCTCGAACATCTGAACCCAGGAGTGGGCCATAGTGCCTGCCGCCGGGACGCCGTACCGTTCGTCCGTCAGGGTGCACGCCGTAGCGACGCAGCCCCCGATGTAGGCCGCCCGGGCGCCGATCACCGCGGCGGAGATGCCCTGGGCGCGGCGGGAGCCAAATTCCATGACGGGACGGCCCTTGGCGGCGCGGACGATGCGGTTCGCCTTGGTAGCGATGCTCGACTGGTGGTTGACACACAGCAGCAGGAAGGTCTCCATGAGCTGGGCCTGCACGGCCGGCGCTTTGACCGTCACGATAGGTTCGTAGGGGAATACCGGCGTCCCCTCAGGAACCGCGTAAATATCGCCAGTAAAGCGAAAATTGCGCAGATACGTCAGAAACCCTTCGTCAAAAATCCCCTTTCCCCGCAGATAGGCAATGTCCGCGTCGGAAAAATGCAGGGCCTCCACGTAGCGGATGATGTCCGACAGTCCGCCGGCAATGGCGTATCCGCCCCCGTCGGGGACAGACCGGAAAAAGATGTCGAAATAGGTCTGCTTCGTCGACAGCCCCTTCAACCAATAGCCATTGCCCATGGTCAGCTCGTAAAAGTCTGTCAACATGGTCAGATTTTCTTCCGTCATCGTCGTATTCATCGCAATGCATGCTCCTTCTTCCCTGCCCGGGAGTAATCTGTACGCGGCGCGTACCCTTCCGTCAGTCCACGTGGACAAAATTTCCATCGTCATGATGGAAGGAACCCGTAATATCCAGCAGCAGCCCGTTCTGGCTCGGCTCCGTCACAATCCCGCCGGGCTGCCCGTCCGCCAGGTTCGGCCCGGACGCAGCCTTCCACGAAACAAGCTGGATGCTGCCGCTGCCGTTGCGGACCAGCAGATCCACCACCGCCTCGTTCTTGTCGCAGAACAGGACCAGTGTCTTGCCTTCCAGAAGTCCCCGCAGGGCGCCGGCCTTTTTCCCCGTCGCCGCGTTGCGCACGGTCATGCGCGTCTTGGCGAAATGCGGGATAATCAGGTAGGCCTCCTGTTTCCCTGCCCGGATGACCTTATAGTTTTTCAGCCCCTTAGGAAGGACGACTGCCCGGTCCGGCGTATCATAGATTTTCAAATGGGCCACGGCCGCCATGGCCATACGGTCCGTAAATTCCACCGTCGCGTTCGGGCCGCCAAAGAAGGTCTCATAATCCCGGCCTATTTTTGCGTTTCCCGCATCCGACGCGAAGGCAGCGGCGCAGAAGGAGACCAACAGTGCTAACAACAGGACTATCTTCTTCATAGGTACCTCCTCACTCATTCTTTTCAGGAAAACACTATACTTGGTACTCATTATACAACCTGACCGCAAGATACGCAAACGATGGGAGACTTTTTTAAAAAGTTTCCCATTCCCCTATACCACCCTGCCTGCTTCTATGATATAATTGTGCCGCAGTAAACATTCAACCTCTGGAGTGAAGAGAAAGGAGATTCCGCGATGAAGAAATATGTTTGCAACGTTTGTGGTTATGTATATGATCCGGCCGAGGGAGATCCCTCCAACGGCATTGCCCCGGGCACGGCCTTCGAAGACCTGCCGGAAGACTGGGTCTGCCCCCTGTGCGCTGCCCCGAAGGACGATTTCTCCGAAGCATAAGACTTATAATTCCGTAAGAATGCAGAAGTCCCGGACCGTCAGGTCCGGGGCTTCTTTCTGTCTTCCGCTTCCCGTTTACGTGGGAACGGCGTGCGTCGCAGGAACAGGGCCCGTACCCGGCGCCCTGACTCCCCCTCCCGCCGCCGTCACAGGAGGGAAACGAGCCGCTTCATTTCCCGGCGCCGTTCCCGCCAGGCAGGGAAAACCTCATCCATTTTCCGCTGGAACCGGGGCCCGTGATCCGCGTACCACAGGTGGGTCAATTCGTGAAGGACGATGTAGTTCAGGTAGACCGGCGGCAGGTGGACGAGGGCAAGGTTGATGCATATGCGACCTGTAAGGACGTTGCAGGTTCCCCAGCGCGTCGACATCTTGCGGACGTACCAGCTCGAGGCACTCTTGCCGACAAGGGTGGACGAGGCTTGAAACACGTAGGGCAGGAAGGCTTCCAGCTGCCGACGGAACCACTCTTCCAGCGTCTTCTCCCGAGCGTCCCGGTCCAAAGACGGCGGGCAGGCCAGAAGGAGTTTCCCGCCGGCGCAGGAGGCCGTCGCCTTTCCCTGCGCCCAGGCCGCAGCGGCCCTGTCTCCCAGGATTTCCCGCACGACGTCGCGATTCGTCCACACCTGCAGCTCCAGGGGCTTGCCCCAGAGATACAGGGTCTCCCCCGTTTCGTAGCGGTGCTCCGGCTGTTTCGGCAGGCGGGCCAGGCGCAGCCGCTGCTTTTCAATCCAGCGTTCATTCTGCTGGACAAAAGCATCGACGTCCCGCGGGCTGACCCCCGCGGGCGCAGAAACAAACACCTCGCCGTTCTCCGCGGCAACACGGAGATTCAGCCGGCGGACTGTTTTGTACTGCAGCAGATACTCCGTCCCTCCGACGGTGCGGCGCAGTGGTTTCGTTTTCCAGCCGCCGCGTGTTCCCCTGGTCCCTCTCACCCTGTTCCCTGCCCTTCCGAATCCTCGTGTTCCTCCCGCCTCAGTACCGGTTGCGCTCCTTAACGACGCGCTGCAGCTCCCGCTTTGCGTCGCGTTCCGCCATATCCCGGCGCTTGTCGTAGTTCTTTTTGCCCGTCGCCAGGGCCAGTTCCATCTTTACCCTCCCGTGCTTGAAATACAGCTTCAGGGGCACCAGCGCGTACCCGCGCTCCTTGACCTTGCCCAGGAGGCGGTCGATTTCCCGCCGATGCATCAGGAGGCGGCGCGTCCGCAGCGGATCGTGGTTGTAGACGTTTCCGAAATCGTAGGGACTGATGTGCATGCCCAGGACGAGGAGTTCGCCCTGGCGGGAAATCTGCACGTAACTGTCCTTCAGATTCACCTTGCCCGCCCGCAGGGACTTGACCTCCGTCCCCTGCAGCTCGATGCCCGCCTCCATCGTCTCGACGACGGCATAATCATGGCGTGCCTTTCTGTTTTCCGTAATGACCTTAATTGGACTTTTCACTTCACTCATTGTCTGTTCCTTCAGCGTCTGCGGCGCTTTTTCTTTTTCTTGACCGGGTCCGCGGCGTACTTATTGCCGCCGACGCCCCCCTTGCCCCGCTTCCCATAGGGTTTCTTGCGGCCGCCTTCTCCTTTGTGGCTGCCATGGCGGCCTGTCTTGCGGCTTCGTTCCTGGGATCCGGCGCCTGCCGCTTCCCGGGCGTCACGGCGGATCTCCGCCTGCAGCCGCGCGTGGCTGCCATCCGCCTTGGGCGTCTTGCCGCCGCGCCGTTCCAGCTGGCCGCGGATGTATTCCCGGATGGCTTCATTTTCGCCGGCTCGGATAAAGTCGATGCTCCGATCTTCCATGTTGACGCGCAGCACTTCGATCCGGAGCGGATCGCCCAGGCGGTAAATCTTACCCGTATGATTCCCGACAAGGCGGAAGCCCTGCTCGTCGTATTCGTAGTAGTCGTCCGTCAGGCTCGAAATATGGACCAGGCCTTCGACGCCGTTGGCCAGTTCCACGAACATCCCGAACGAGGTCACCCCGGAAATGACGCCGTCAAATTCTTCTCCCACATAGCCGAGCATGTACTCCGCTTTCTTCAAGTCGACCGTTTCACGTTCCGCGTCGATGGCTTCCCGTTCCTTGAGGGACGAATGTTCGGCCAGTTTTTCCAGGCTCTGGGTCTTGGCCGTCCGCAGGTCCGCTGTCATGGCCGGATCCCTCAGCCACTGGTGCAGCAGGCGGTGGACCAGCAGGTCGGGATAGCGGCGGATGGGAGACGTAAAGTGGCAGTAATAGTCGGCCGCCAGGCCGAAGTGCCCCACATTGTCCGTCTGGTAGACAGCCTGCCGCATGCAGCGGAGGGCCACCGTATTGACCAGCCGTTCTTCCGGCGTGCCCTTCAGCCGGGCCAGGGCCTGCTGCACCGATTTAGGCCGGAACTTGCCGTCCTGGGGCAGGGCCAGCCGCACCCCGAAGGACGCGAGCAGATGGGCCAGGCCTTCCATTTTGTCCTCGGCGGGCATTTCGTGGACCCGATAGACACAAGGCCACTTTTGCGTCGCCAAATGGCGAGCCACCGTTTCATTGGCCGCCAGCATGAATTCTTCGATAACGGATTCCGCCAAGCCATGGACGCGCTGCCTGATTTCCACAGGGTGTCCCGCTTCGTCAAGTAGGACCTTCTGTTCCGGCAGGTCGAACTCGATGGCGCCGCGGCGGGCCCGCTTCGCCTGCAGGATCCGGCAGAGCCGTTCCATGTGGCGCAGCATGGGAACGATATCCTCGTACTGCCGCATCCGCTCCGCGTCCCCCTCTTCCAGGATTTCGCGCACGATGTTGTAGCTCAGGCGGTGATGGGACCGGATGACACCGGGCGAAATGCGGTACCGGAGGATGGTCCCGTCCTTCGGGTCGATTTCCATCTCACACCCCAGGACGAGGCGGTCTTCCCCTTCGTTGAGGCTGCACATGCCGTTGGACAGGCGCTGGGGCAGCATCGGCAGGACCCGGTCCACCAGATAGACGCTGGTGCCCCGTTTGGCAGCCTCCTGGTCCAGCAGGGTCCCCTCCTTGACGTAGTGGCTCACATCGGCGATGAACACGCCCAGCCCATAGCAGCCGTTTTCCTTCTGTTCCACGTAGACCGCGTCGTCCAGGTCGCGGGCGTCTTCGCTGTCCACGGTCACGACGGTCCGGTCCCGCCAGTCCCGGCGTCCTTTCAGGTCCGCCTCGGAGATGTCCGACACGCGCCGGGCAGCGCGTTTCACATTCTCCGGAAAATCCAGGGGCAGGTCGTGCTGTTTGAGGATGGACAGGATTTCCAGGCCCGGGTCACCCAAATTGCCCAGGACTTCCGTAATGGTCCCTTCGGCGTTGCGCCGGTCTGTCGGCCATTCCGTGATTTGGACGACGACCTTCTGGTTATTCCGGGCGCCGTTAAAGTTCCGTTCCGCCACGTAGATGTCCGTCCCGATACGCTTGTCGTCCGGCGTCACGAACCCGTATTCCCGGGCTTTCCGGAAGACGCCTACGATACGGTCGTTGGCGTGGCGGACAATGCGGATAATCTCCCCTTCCGGCTTGCGCCCCTGGACGGCCGTATCGATGCGGGCCATGACGCGGTCGTTGTTCATGGCGCCATGGATTTTGCGCGGCGGAATAAAGACGTCGGGCCGGTCCCCCTTGTTATCGGGAATGACGAAGCCGAAGCCTTTGCTGCTCAGTTGGAAGCGGCCGGCCACAAGGCCCATGCGCTCCGGAAGGCCGTACGTGTCAAAACGGGTCTTGACGACGCAGCCGCCTTCCTGCAGCTCCAGCAAAGCGTCCCAAAAATCCGCCACAGACTCGTCCTTCACGGGAAGGGCGAAAATCATCTCTTCGGCGGTCATGGGCGCGTAGGCGGCGTCCCGCATAAATTCCAGGATTTTTTCTTGCAGTTTTTCTTTCGTTGTCATTTCGGTTGTTCTTTCTCCATCATCATGTGGCTGACCGCTTCGGCCGCGATGGTTCCGTCTTCGGTCACGATCTGCCCTTCCATGACGACCAGTCTGCCTTTCCGTTTCGTTTCGCGGCCGACACATCGGATGGTCGCGCCAATACGGACAGGTTCGCGGAACCGCAGGTCAATGCGCGCCGTGTAGGCCGGCGTTCCCTCTTTCATAAAGAGGTAGTTCCCCATGATTTCGTCCAGGAGGACCGTAATCAGGCCGCCGTGCATGCGGCCGTTGTAGCTTTGGTGTTCCGGACGGGGCGTGAAAAAGGCCAGGCACCCGTCCTCTCCGGGCAGCAGGAAAAAATGCAGGTGCAGCCCGATGGGATTGGCTTCGCCGCAGGCGAAGCACATATCGTAAAGGGGTAGTTTCCGCATTTCCTGCAGACGGCAGCCCCGGGCCGCTTCTTCGGCCGCCAGGAGGCGTTTCTCCGCGGCATTGAGTTCCAGCCGCTCCGGCGGAACGGCTTGGCAGTGGTGCGAATGAATTGGCAGCATAGGATTTCCTTTACTTCTGGCAAAACAGGGAGTCTGTCGGGACGGCGCGGAAAAAGGACAGGCATTTGGCAAATACCCGTTCCCGTTCCTGGCCGAGGGTGACAATGTGCCCCGATTGGTCGAGCCACAAAATCTCCCGGGCCCCCGCGGGGACTCCCGTCAAGTGATCATAAATATAACTGGCGCTGTCCGGGCGGACCGTATGCTCGCTCCGCGACTGGACGATCAGGGTCGGTGCCGTAACACGGGGCAGATAGTCCTTTCGGCAGCGCTTCAGGAGGCGCAGCAGGCCCGGAATGGGCCGCGTCGGCATTTCGTCGTAACCCTGCAGGTATTCCGGCGGCACGTCATAGAACCAGTTGCGTTTCCGCAGCCGTTTGATGAAGTGGACCAGAAGCCAGGCCAGGCAGCTGCGCCGATCGTAGAGAAAAACGGGCATGGACAGGAGGGCCAGGCGTTCCACAGGGTGCCCGGCGGCAAGACGAACAGCCAAAAGGGCCCCCAGGGACAAGCCGCACACAAAAACATACCGGCAGTACCGTGCCAGGCGGAGGTAGCCCTCTTCCACGTCGGCAATCCAGTCGGAGCAGGTCGCCTGCTCCAGGTTCTCCACCGTCGACCCGTGTCCCGTCAGGCGGACGCCGAGGACCGTCAGGCCCCCGTCGTCGTGGAGGCGGTCCCCCAAAAGACGCAGTTCCGGCGGTGCGCCGGTGAAACCGTGAATCAGCAGGACCCCGTACTGCCGGCTGCCGGGCAGGAAAAACTCCCCGGCGCCGGGACGGATGGATTCGTTCATAAGCGGCCTCCAGAAACAACATTGCATAGCGATACAGGATAATTATAACACAGAAACGGGGCAAAGGAAAACCGGCCGGGATCCCGAAGGATCTCCGGCCGGTTTGTCCGGGAAGGACTCCCTTCCCTTGTATCCGAAGGATTATTTGAACAGGTTCAGCAGGATGCCGCCATGGGCAGCCAGCACAGGGGCGAAGACCAGCGAAACGATGGTCATCAGCTTGATGAGGATGTTCATGGACGGGCCGGACGTATCCTTAAAGGGATCGCCGACGGTATCGCCCGTTACAGCCGCTTTGTGGCTGTCGGAACCTTTGCCGCCATGCACGCCGGATTCGATGTATTTCTTGGCGTTATCCCAGGCGCCGCCCGCGTTGGACATCATAATGGCCATGAGGACGCCGGCAGCCAGGGCACCGCCAATCATGCCGCCCAGGGCAGCCGTGCCGAGGAGCATGCCGACCAGCAGCGGGAACGCGATGGCCAGGATGCCAGGCATAATCATCTTGTGCAGGGCCGCGGCCGTAGAAATGTCGACGCAGCGGCGATAGTCGCCACGGGCCTTGCCTTCCAGCAGGCCAGGGATTTCGCGGAACTGGCGGCGGACTTCAACGACCATTTCGTTGGCAGCTTCGCCAACGGCATTCATGGTCATGGCGCCAAAGACGAACGGCAGGGTGGCGCCGATGAAGAGACCGATCAGGACCAGCGGGTCGAGCAGATCGATTGCCTTCAGGGCAACCGTCTGGGAATACGCGGAGAACAGGGCCAGCGCGGTCAGGGCCGCGGACCCGATGGCAAACCCTTTGCCGATGGCAGCCGTCGTGTTGCCGACGGAGTCCAGCGTATCCGTGATTTCACGGACCGATTCCGGCAGTTCCGCCATTTCCGCGATGCCGCCGGCATTGTCGGAAATGGGGCCATAGGCGTCGACGGCGACGGTGATGCCCGTCGTAGCCAGCATGCCGACAGCAGACAGGGCAATGCCGTAGATACCCAGCTCCGGATTGGCGACGCCGCCCATAACGAAGAAGGCGACGAAGACAGCAACGCAGATGAAGAGAATCGGCAGGAAGGTGGAATACATACCGACAGCCAGGCCAGCGATGATTACCGTGGCATGGCCCGTTTCCGCCTGGTTCGCAATCTTCTTGACGGAAGAGTAGTCGGCGGACGTGTAGACTTCAGTGAATTTGCCGATCAGCAGGCCGACAATCTGGCCAGCCGCGATGGCCCAGAAAGCGTTCAGGTTCCCGAAGAGGGAGTTGGACAGATAGGCCGCGGCGGCAATGGTGAGGACGCCGGCGACGTACGTGCCCGTGTTCAGGGCACCCTGCGGGTTCGTGGATTTGCTGTGACGGACGTAGAGGATTCCGATGATGGAAGCGACGATGCCGCTCAGGGCCAGCAGGAACGGATAGGCCACGCCGGCGCCGCCTTTGACGGCAACAGCACCCAGCGTCAGGGCGGAAATGATGGCGCCTACATAGGACTCGAACAGGTCAGCGCCCATGCCGGCGACGTCACCGACATTGTCCCCGACGTTGTCGGCGATCGTAGCGGGGTTGCGGGGGTCGTCTTCCGGGATGCCGGCTTCGACTTTGCCGACAAGGTCCGCGCCGACGTCCGCGGCTTTCGTGTAGATACCGCCGCCGACACGGGCGAAGAGTGCGATGGAGCTGGCGCCCAGGCCGAAGCCCGTGACGATGTCCATATTGGCTCCGTTTTCCCCGAAGAGGGCAAAGGCCAAGGCGACACCGGTGATGCCCAGGCCGACTACGGACAGGCCCATGACGGAGCCGCCGGAGAAGGCAATCTGCAGGGCCTGCGGCATGCCGTCCTCGGCAGCGCGGGTCGTGCGCACGTTGGCGCGGGTGGCAACGTTCATGCCGCAATACCCGGCCAGGATAGAGAAGATAGCGCCTGCAATGAAGCAGACAGCCGTCATCGGCGTCAGGAAAATCGCGATAACAGCAGCGACAACGATGATGAAACCTGCCAGGGCCTTGTATTCACGGTTCAGGAACGCCATGGCGCCTTCGTGAATGTGACCGGAGATTTCCTGCATCAGGGAGTTGCCGGCATCGGCTTTCGCGATGGCGCTGCTCAGGAAGGCTGCGACCAACAGGGCCAGGATGCCTGCAGCAATGGCAAACATGATAAAGCTACTCAAGATGTAATCCCCTTTCTTTTCGGATGAGACATTAAAAATTTTTTAAAGGGCCTGCCAACCCCTTAAGACGATGGAAAAGCCGGAGCGGAACCGGCGGGCGTTCAAAACGCCTCAAATACTGAGCTTGGCCAGGAGCAGTGTCACAATCCCAAACACAGCGCCCAGGACGATAGTCGCCTTCGACAGGACCGTATCGATGTCATTGCCCTTCCCAAAGAAGGCCGTATCGCTGCCGCCGAAAGAACCGGACAAACCGCCACCCCTCCCGGACTGCGCCAATACCGCCGCAATCAGGGCCACGCAGACAATCAGGTCCACGACGCTCAAAACAGCTATCAGCATCCACTTACCTCCTTTTTATGTGGTTCCCCGCGGCATGCCGCGGGCCTAATCAGTACCACAGTATTTTATCATACTTACCTATCGCTGGCAACCGGAAGGTGAACTTTTTACGAATTTTCCCGCCGCCCTGCGCCTCGCGGGCACGCGGGGCAAAACACGACAAGCATCGGCTCTCCAGCCGATATGGATGAGAAACCGTACAAAGATATTAGCAGACCCGGACGTCGTTCGTCAAGGGGACGATCTCCCGCCCGGCAGGAAGGGCGGCGCAGGCAGGACATCCACGACCGCGGCACCACGAAGAAGACCGCCAGCCGGCTGCCCGGCTGGCGGTCCGAAACGGTTCCCTGTTTTCTCAAATTGTTAAATACTTCATCCCGTCAATGTTTCCTTAAGTTATAGAAGACGTTCCAGCCGCCGTACCGGGCCATGGAGCCCAGCTGTTCCTCGATCCGCAGGAGCTGGTTGTACTTGGCCACACGGTCCGTGCGGGCCGGCGCCCCCGACTTGATTTGTCCCGCGTTGAGGGCCACAGCGATGTCTGCCATGGTCGTGTCTTCCGTTTCGCCGCTGCGATGCGAAATGACGGCCGTATAGCCGGCCCGTTTCGCCATTTCGACAGCCCGGAACGTCTCGGTCAACGTGCCGATCTGGTTGACTTTGATCAGGATGGAGTTGGCCACGCCTTTTTCAATGCCCATGGCCAGACGTTCCACATTCGTCACGAAGAGGTCGTCCCCGACGAGCTGCACTTTGCCGCCCAGCTTCTTCGTCAGCGCCGCCCAGCCTTTCCAGTCGTCCTCGGCCACGCCATCTTCAATGGAAAGGATGGGATACTTTTCCACAAGGGAGGCCAGGTAGTTGACCATCTGCGTCGACGATTTCGGGGCGCCTTCGGCCAGCATATGATACTTGCCGTCTTCCCCGTAAAATTCGCTGGCCGCCACGTCCATGGCCAGGACGATGTCCTTGCCGGCCTCGTAGCCGGCCGCCTTGATGGCTTCCAGGATCACATCCAGGGCCTCGGCGTTGCTTTGCAAATTCGGGGCGAAGCCGCCTTCGTCGCCCAGACCCGTTCCCAGGCCCTTGCCCTTCAGGATTTCTTTCAGCTTATGGTACACTTCGACATTCATGCGCAGGCCTTCGCTGAAATTCGGGGCGCCTACAGGCAGGATCATGAATTCCTGGATATCCACGTTGTTATCGGCGTGCTGGCCGCCATTGAGGATATTCATCATGGGCACCGGCAGTTCGCAGGCATTGATTCCCCCCAGGTACGCGTACAGGGGCAGTCCGGCCGAAGCGGCCGCGGCCCGGGCGACGGCCATGGAAACTCCCAGAATGGCGTTGGCGCCCAGTTTGCCCTTATTCGGCGTGCCGTCCAGGGCAATCATGGCTTCGTCAACGGCAATCTGGTCTGCCGCGTCCATGCCGACCAATTCCTCCGCGAGGATGTCATTGACATTTTCCACGGCGTGGATGACGCCCTTGCCACCATAGCGGCGCTGATCGCCGTCGCGCAGCTCCACGGCCTCGTGGATTCCTGTCGAAGCGCCGGAAGGCACTGCGGCCCGGCCGACGGAGCCGTCCTCCAGGAGGACCGTCACCTCCACCGTCGGATTGCCACGGGAATCGAGAATTTCCATCGCATGAACATCCATAATCATTGCCATAGCAAAACATCCTTTCCGTACAAATTTGTCATATCCTGTCCCCGCCGCAAGGCAAGGCGGGACCACCAGGACCGGTTCCGGTCCTTCAGTCGGCCGCCTTCTTCCCGAGGAGGCTCTTCCCCGTCATCGCGGCAGGCTGCGGCAGGTGCAGCAGTTCCAGCAGGGTCGGCGCAATGTCCGCGAGCCGGCCGGGATGCAATTGGTATTGGTCGCCGGCCCCCAACAGGAGGAACGGCACTTTGTTGGTCGTGTGGGCCGTACAGGGGGTTCCATCGGCTTCCACCATTTTTTCCAGGTTCCCATGATCCGCCGTGATGCAGACCTTCCCGCCCAGGGACAGGACCTTATCCGCCACTTTCCCCACGCAGGCGTCCACGGTTTCCATGGCCCGCACCGCCGCCGGGAGAACCCCCGTATGGCCGACCATATCGGGGTTAGCGAAGTTCAGGATCACTACGTCATACAGCTCCTTGTCCAGGGCCTGCAGCAAGGCATCCGTCACAAGGGGGGCGCTCATTTCCGGCTGCAGGTCATACGTCGCCACTTTCGGCGAAGGAATGAGGATCCGATCTTCCCCGGCAGCCGGTGTCTCCACGCCGCCATTGAAAAAGAACGTCACATGGGCGTACTTTTCCGTTTCGGCGATGCGCAGCTGGCGCAATCCCGCCGCCGACAGGACATCGGTCAGGATATCCTGGTAATGTTCCGGTGGAAACGCCGTCGGAATGGGCAGGGACGCGTCGTACTCCGTGAGTCCCGTCAGACAGATCGGCCGCACGTTGGCCGGGCGCTCAAAGCTGTCGAATGTCTCATCATTCAGGGCATGGCACAGCTCCCGGGCCCGGTCGGAGCGGAAATTGAAGAAAATCACGCTGTCCCCTTTGCGGATACAGGACGCCGCCTCGATGCGGGCCTGGCCAGCGGACGCGCCGCGCTGCCCGACCTTCGCCACGCGGAAGGGAACGACGAATTCATCGGTAACCCCGGCCGCATAGGAGGCCAGGATGCCTTCCTCCGCCGAGGGATAGACCGGCCCTTCGGCCTTGACCAGGCAGTCGTAGACCTTTTCGAGCCGTCCCCAGCGTTTATCCCTGTCCATCGCGTAATAGCGGCCGCTGACGGTAGCGATCTTGCCGATGCCCTTCCATTTCAGGAACATCTCCAGGGGCCGTACGTACTCCAGCGCGCTCTGGGGCGGCACGTCGCGGCCGTCGAGAAACGCGTGGACAAAAACCTTGGACACGCCGATTTCCTTGGCCATGTCCAGGAGGGCCTCTAAATGCTTGATATGACTGTGGACGCCGCCGTCACTCAAGAGCCCCATCAGGTGCAGACTCGCGCGGGTGCCACGAAGGCGTTCCATGGCCTCCCGCAGGACCTTGTTCTCAAAAAAGCTGCCGTCTTCAATAGCCCTGGTAATGCGCGACAGTTCCTGGTAAACGATCCGGCCGGCGCCGATATTCAAGTGTCCTACTTCGGAATTGCCGATCTGTCCGGCCGGCAGTCCCACGTCTTCGCCGCTCGCGGCCAGTTCCGTATGGGGACAGTGGGCAAAGCACTTGTCCAGATACGGCGTCTTCGCCAGCGTCACCGCGTTTCCCGGCCCGGCCGGGGCCAGGCCCCAGCCGTCGAGAATCATCAATATCAAAGGCTTTTTCGCCATAGTGAATTCTTACTCCTTGGGAGCTGCTCAAAAGCTCCGGACAATCTGGGCAAAGGTGCCGGCCCGCAGGCTCGCGCCGCCCACGAGAACGCCGTCGATACCGTCCGTCCTGAAGGACGCGGCGTTCTTTTCATTGACACTGCCGCCGTAGAGGACACGGATATGGCGTGTCACGTCTTCGCCGAAGAGGTCTTCCAATTCATCGCGGATCAGCTTGCATACGGCCTGGGCATCCGCCGCCGTAGCGGTTTTCCCCGTGCCGATGGCCCAGAGGGGCTCATAGGCGACGGTCAGGAGGGCGGCCTGTGCCTTCGTGACACCTGCCAGGGCGCTCCGGAGCTGGCCCGTGATCTTCGCCTCCGTCTGCCCGCCGTCCCGTTCTTTCTGCGTTTCCCCTACGCAGAGCAGGGGTTTCAGATTATTACGGTACGCCGCGGCCATCTTCCTGGCGATGATTTCGTCGCTTTCGCCGAAAATAGTGCGCCGCTCGCTGTGGCCCACAAGCACATATTCGCAGCCAATGTCCGCAATCTGGGCCCCCGAAACGGCGCCCGTGAAGGCGCCGGCGTCTTCCCAGCACAAATCCTGGGCGCCATACCCGACGGCGCGGCCGTCGATGGCGTCGGCCACCGGCTCCAGGGCCGTAAAGGACGGAAACAGGACGACTTCATTCATCGTTCCGTTCGTCTCCTCCACCACGGCTTGGGCCAGGTCGAGGGCCTCTTCCACGGTCTTGTGCATTTTCCAGTTGCCGGCGATCAGGAAGCGGCGGACGTTGTCCAGGGCCGCCACACCCGGCAGGATCTTGCCTTCCAGGTATTCCAGGGACGCGCCGCCGCCGGTGGAAATGTGGCTGATTTTTCCTTCCAGCCCGCTCTTTTTGATAGCGGCCACGCTGTCACCGCCGCCGACAATGCTCACAGCGCTGCTTGCCGCCACGGCCTCTGCCACCTTTTCCGTCCCCTTGCAGAAAGCATCCATCTCAAAGACCCCCATGGGGCCGTTCCAGACAATCGTCCGGCAGTCCGCCAGGGCCTTGGCATAGGTTTCGCACGTAGCCGGACCGATGTCGAGGGCCATATACGCCTGGTTCAGATGGTCCAGGCTCTCCACCTCGTGGGGAGCGTCGGCCTTGAATTCCGCCGCCATGACCAGATCCGTCGGCAGGAGCAGTTCGATCTTCCGGACTTCCGCCTCCGCCAGGATCCGCCGGGCTTCTTCCAACTTGTCCGTCTCGACGAGGGACTTGCCCATGGGCACACCCCGGGCGGCCAGGAACGTATTGGCCATGCCGCCGCCGATCAGGAGTTTATCCACTTTCGTCAGCAGGTTCGTGAGGACGCCGATCTTGTCGCTGACCTTGGCGCCGCCGATAATAGCGGCAAAGGGACGCTTCGGATGGGAAACGGCGCCGCCGAGGAAGCGGATCTCCTTTTCCAGGAGGAAGCCCGCCGCGCTGGGCAGGAAGTGTGTCACTCCCTCGACAGACGCGTGGGCCCGATGAGAAACGCCGAAGCCGTCATTCACATACAAATCGGCCAGGGAGGCCAGTTTTTCTGCGAAATCCAGGTCGTTCTTTTCTTCTTCCGCATGGAAACGCAGGTTTTCCAGGAGCAGGACCTGGCCCGCTTCCAGCTTGGCCGCCGCCGCTTCCGCTTCCGGGCCGACACAGTCTGCCGCGAACGCGACAGGCTGTCCCAGCAATTCTTCCAGATGCCTGGCCACGGGGGCCAAGGAATATTTCGGATTCACCTTCCCTTTCGGGCGTCCGAGATGAGACATCAAAATGACTCCGGCGCGGTGCCGGATCAAATACTGGATCGTCGGCAGGGCCGCTCGCATGCGGTTGTCGTCCGTAATGCCGCCTTCCCCATCCTGGGGAACGTTGAAGTCCACCCGGACGAGGACGCGCTTCCCGGCCACGTCGAGATCCGTCAGGATTTTCTTGTCCATATGCAAACAACTCCTATTCAAGGAACCTGCAGGGGCCGAATCCCCTGCAGACGAAATGGGTACGGGGGAACTGGCGCTTCTTACAGTCCCTTTTTGCCTACGAAAGCGGCCAGGTCGACTACGCGGTTGGAATAGCCCCATTCGTTGTCGTACCAGGAAACGACCTTGGCCAGGCGGCTGCCGATCATCATCGTAGACAGGCCGTCGATGATCGAAGAGCGGGGATCGCCCTGGAAGTCACGGGATACCAGCGGCTCGTCCGTGTAGCCCATGATGCCCTTCAGCGTCGTTTCAGACGCCTTTTTCAGGACCGCGTTGATTTCCTCGACCGTCGTGTCGCGGCCCAGGTTGACCGTCAGGTCCGTAATGGAAACGTCCGGCGTAGGAACACGCATGGCGAACCCGTTCAGTTTGCCTTTGACTTCGGGGAGGACCAGGGCGACGGCCTTGGCGGCGCCCGTCGTGGTCGGGATGATGGACATGGCGGCAGCGCGGGCACGGCGCAGGTCCTTGTGGCCGACGTCGAGGATCCGCTGGTCGTTCGTGTAGGAGTGGACCGTCGTCATGAGTCCGCTTTCAATGCCAAAGTTGTCCAGCAGGACTTTGGTGAAAGGAGCCAGGCAGTTCGTCGTGCAGGAAGCGTTGGACAGGATGGTATGCTTGGCCGGATCATACTTGTCTTCGTTAACGCCCATGACAATCGTAATATCTTCGTTCTTTGCCGGGGCGGAAATGATGACCTTCTTGGCGCCGCCGGCCAGATGGGCTTTCGCCTTTTCGGCGTCCGTGAAACGGCCCGTCGACTCGATCACGATTTCCGCGCCTTCCTTAGCCCAGGGAATATTCGCCGGGTCGGTCTGGGCGTTGACGACGATCTTTTTGCCGTCGACCGCGATGTAGCCGTCCCCATACGTCACTTCGTTGGGCATGGTGCCGTGGACGGAATCATACTTCAGCAGATGGGCCATGGTCTTGGCATCCACCAGGTCGTTGACGGCAACGACTTCCACATCGGGATTCGTCAGGGACGCGCGGAGTACCAGGCGACCAATACGACCAAACCCATTGATACCGATTTTTACTGCCATAATAAGTTCCTCCTTTGTACATTGAAGATAAATGAGAATCCTGTTTCCTGCGATTAGAAAGGATTGAAATACGCAGTGTTTCCTTCTTCCCGTTCCAAGACGGCGGCCATTTCCGTCGCGGCAGCCTCATCCGTAATCAGGATGTCCTGCCGCGTCGCACGGGAAACCGCCAGGATGGCCCGGGCTTTCGACTTGCCGCCGGCGACGCCGATAATGGTGCCGATCCGGGGCAGGTCCTGCATCATCAGGCCGGCGTTGTTGGTCATATAGACCTGACGACCCTTGATGTCGTTGTACTGGCCGACAGCCTCCCCAACCGCTCCCTGTGCCAGCAGGCTGTCGATGAGCGGCTGCGGCAGATGACGGTGCCGCGCCATGACGTCGGCCCGGCCGATGCCATGGACCAGGATATCGGCGTGCTTGATTGTATCGACGACGGCACGGATGCCGGCGTCTTCCGCCAGGATGCTGTTCAGGATTTCCTGGCTGACGGAATCAGGCACATAGAGCTGCCGGTACGAGGCTTTCAGATTCCGCGCCATAACGGTCGACACCGTGTTGGCCTGCAGTTCCAGCATATCCCCAAGCCCGCCTCGGGCCGGCACGATCACCACGTCGGGGAAATTGCCGCGGATATTCTGGGCCGCCGCCGCCAGCGTCGTGCCGCCGCTGACTGCCACGACGCGCCCCTTGCCGGCTTCGAGGAGCGACACCAGCGTATGGGCCGCCGCCCGGCCGATTTCCCGCTTGACCACTTCTTCCTTGTCGCAGTCGCCGGGAATGATAATCACTCGCTGGGTGGACAGGTGTTCCAGCAGGAACTGTTCCAGCGACGAAATGCCTTGGAGTTTGCGGACATAGTCGGCCAGCTCCCGCAGGATTTCGTTGCCCTCTTCCGTCACGGACATGCCTGCCGTGGAATAGGTCAGCAGGCCGCAGCCTTTCAGGAAGTCCACCTGGGAACGGAGCACCCGCTCGCTCAAGTCAAGCCGGCCCGCCAGGGCGCGCCGCCCGATGGGCTGTTCGTTACTGACTTGCCGCAGGATGCGGTACCGCTCAATCAGGAGATCTGTCATTTCCGGAACGATTTTTTTCTGCAAGTTGACAAGATTATCCACCATTTGCCTCCTCGCTTTCGTCCCACGTGGTACGTTTTAAGTCCCACCTTAGGCAAAATAGAAAGAAAAGACCCTCTTTCCTTCTCCCATTGTATCACAGGATGGGGAAAGAAAAAAGGGTCGTCTTGTATACTTTCTGTAAACTTTGTACGCGCGGCTCAGCGGTTGCCGACGCGTTCCGGATATATGTCATGCCAGCACAGGCGCTCCTTCGCGACCCGTTCCCAGTCCGTCCCGGGCTTTCCGTAGTTGGCGTACGGATCGATGGACAGACCGCCGCGAGGAAGGAACTTGCCCCAGACTTCGATGTACTTGGGCTTCAGGAGTGCCACCAGGTCGTTGAGGATGATATTGATGCAGTCCTCATGGAAATCGCCGTGGTTGCGAAAACTGAAGAGATACAGCTTCAGGGACTTGCTTTCCACCAGCTTCTGGTCCGGCACATACGAGAGATAAAGGGTCGCAAAATCGGGCTGGCCCGTCTTGGGGCACAGGCTCGTGAATTCCGGGCAGTTGAATTTTACGAAATAATCCCGTTCGGGATGTTTATTGGGAAACGCTTCCAGCACGTCCGGCGCATAATCGAACCGATAATCCGTCCTGTTTCCCAGCAGGGTTACACCCTGCAGCTCTTCGTGGGTCCTGCCATTCGTCATGATTCTTTCTCCTCTCCCATGGGGTTTCTCTCCGGGGATGCCTCTCCCGATTTCCTGGCCCGGACCTGCGTGGTTGCCTGCCGGACCTGCGTAGTTATCTGTCCGTCGACGCGGGCATCCCGACAGGCGTGTGTTCCAGGGCGTCGACCAGGGCCAGGCCGGCCAGGCCCGAAACGAACTGTCCCACCAGGAGGGACGACGCCAGGAGGACATAGGGAACCTGCAGCAGCGCCGACAGCCAAAGGGGAACACCCAGGCCGGGCACCAGCGTCACCGCCGCCGCGACAATCCAATTGCCGCAGCCACGCCGCTTGCCGAGCACGATAAGGCCCGTCGTGGCCAGGCCGACGCAGAATCCGCCGATCATATCGACCGGCCCCAGCCCTCCCATCAGGGTGTTGCTCAGGATATTCGCCACAGCCAAGGGCACGACCAGGAACGGATACAAGGCCGCCAGCCCGTAGAGGCCGGTGGCGATGCGGATCTGGTATTGCCCGAAGGCAAAGTTCTGCGTATAGAGCATGACGACCAGGTACAAGGCGATGCAGACGGCCGAAATGGTCAATTTTTGTGTTTTGGTGAACTCCCGATTCATGGATAACTCCCTCCGTTTTACAGGTTGCCAGGAACGAAAAAAATCCGCCTGTAAAACTACAGGCGGAACAATTCCGATTGACGTCCCCCCCCTGCCGACTGGCAGGACGGAGCGGGCCCGTAGTTTTGTTTAGAGACAGGATGGTTACGAACTGTCTGTTCTGAACTTGTTACCGGTGTATTATATCGTAAAAAGGGAAGGTTGTAAAGAACAACCTTCCCTTGCTTTGATTCGCGTACCGGTGATCAGTCCGCCGGAGTCGCCTTGCGTCCCGTCGTGCGCGGGGCCAGGAGCTCCTTGAGGCAGGTCTTGACGATGAGGACGGCCAGTACCATCAACAGGATTGCCACGATGAGCTGAAGTCCTTCCACCAAGGGGTTGAACTTGCCGGCGCCGAGCTTCACGAAGATGCCATAGACGTGCATGACAAGGGCCGTCATGGTCGCCACGAACATGAACGCCATAGGCGCGTAAAGCATCCAGCCCTTCCGTCCCGTCACTTTCAGGAACACAGCCAGGCCAATGAGGACGAGGGAAGCGATGAGCTGGTTGGCAGACCCGAAGAGGGGCCAGATGTTCATGTAGCCGCCCAGGCACAGCAGATAACTCGGGATGAGCGTGACAATGGTCGCCACGTAGGGATTGCTGATGAACTTGGCGAAGCCCTTCCGTTCCTCGCCCGGTTTCGGCGCAAAGAATTCCTGGAGGGTCATACGGCCGATTCTCGTCACGGCGTCAATGGTCGTCATCGCCAGGGCGGAAACGCACATGGTGACAATGGCCGAGCTGACCACCGGCGGAATCCCGAACATCTTGAAGTACCCGCCAATCGCCGTCCCGAAGATGGCGAAGGGGCTGGCTTTCGGCAGAACCCCGTTCGTCGCGGCGGAGCAGGCAATGACCAGGCACACGACGCCCAAGGTGGATTCGATCAGCATGGAACCGTAGCCGACCGTGAGCATGTCCTTTTCATTGGAGATGGACTTGGACGACGTACCGGAAGAAACCAGGGAGTGGAAGCCCGATACGGCGCCACAGGCGATGGTAATGAACAGAATCGGGAACATGGGCTTGTTCGCCACCGTGAAGCCCGTCACGGCCGGCATATTCAGGGTCGGGTTGCCCACGATGACGCCGACGACACCGGCAAGGATCATGCCAAGCAGCAGGAATACGGACAAATAGTCACGAGGCTGGATTAGGAGCCACATGGGCAGGATCGACGCCAGGAAGCAGTAGCCGTAGGTCACATAAAGCCAGGTAACGCGGTCCGCGTAGACCGGGTAAGCAATGCCGCCGGCAATCATGGCCACGATGAAGACAATCGCCAGGGCCAGTTCCTTCCAGCCCGACAGCTTCGTCTTTTTCAGGATAACGCCAAAAATCATGGCGACGAAGACATACAACATGGAAATGGAGGCCGCCGCCGCGTTCGGAGCCATCATCTGGCCGTCCTTCCCGAAGCCGTTGAAGGTCGTCGCCATAATGTCGGAAAAGGCCGCGATGACCAGCAGGGAAAAGAGCCAGCAGAACGCCAGGAACAGCTTTCCGCCCGTCCGGCCCACATACTTTTCAATGAGCATGCCCATGGACATGCCGTCATTCTTGACCGATGCGTACAAAGCCGTAAAATCCTGCACGGCGCCGAAAAAGATACCGCCGATCAGCAGCCACAGCAACGCCGGCAGCCACCCAAACATCGCCGCGATAATCGGCCCCGTGACAGGGCCGGCACCGCAAATCGCGGAGAACTGGTGGGCGAAAACCGTGAACTTCGAGGCCGGCACAAAATCCTTGCCGTTTTCAAAGCGCCGGGCCGGTGTCACGGCATTGGGGTCGATGCCCCAAGTCTTTACGAGCCACCGCCCGTAAAAACAGTAGGCACAGACAAACAAAACGATTGCCAGTACAACTAAGGTTAAACCATTCATACTACTCTACTCTCCTCTGTTTCTTCCCTTCAGAATCGGACCATTCTCTGTTTGCTGCCTCCGCCTCTTCCGGAGGGCAGGGTCCGTTAGGTAGAAAAATATCACTTTGTTTTTTAAATGTCAACGAAATTTTGTTCTTTTTGTGAATTTTTCAGCCCGTCAGGGAAATCCGATGTAGAGAGTAACTTTGATTACAAATTAAAACGGACAAATGTCCACTGCATTAGGAGTGTGTTCCCAACACAACGGATATACGACGAGTTTCCAGCTCCCCAACAAGGGTGCGAATGATCGGGCACAGGCAGGACCTCCCCCCTTTGTCCTTGTGGAAGCAGCAAATACCGATGTGAACCACGTCGGTGTGCATCTGCACAAGATGATCCAGCTTCTCTTGCATGCCCTCGTCATTTTTCAAGGCAATTTTCCCACATCCGTTGCAGGAGAAAAAAGCCGTCAGGTTTATTTCTTCCCCCTGATATGCGGTGAAGGAATCCTTCTGTTGAAAGAAAGCCGATAGGCAGGCGGCTCCGGTACAAACATCATTGGATTGCAGGCACCGTAAAATGGCAATTCTTTTCATCCTGGCGTCTCCTTACCATTTATTAACCTTCTGGTCTGGACAGTTTCTCATATTGCGGCAGAAAGACAATGTACCGGCGCCCCGATTCGGGTTCCGTCACGATACGGCATTCTACCCCATATAATTTCCGGATGAAGTCTTCCGTCAACAATTCCTGGGGAGTGCCATACCCGACAATCTTTCCTCCGCACAATGCAACGATGCGATCGCAATACATGGCGGCAATATTCAAATCGTGAACGGCCGCCATGACAGTTAGATTCATACTCTTCACGATATCCATAATCTGCAGCTGGTATTTAATATCGAGATGATTGGTCGGTTCGTCCAGCACCAGACATTCGGACCCCTGCGTGAGGGCACGCGCCAAAATCACACACTGCTGCTCACCGCCGGACAACGTGGAAAAATTTCGTTCTTCAAACCCCGCTAGGCCGACCGTAGCAAGCATCTCCCGTGCTAACGAAAAATCTTCCGCCGTATCGGACTCCATCATCTTTTTGTGAGGAGAACGGCCCATGACCACAACATCCAGCACGTTAAAATCAAAATGATATGCGTTGTGTTGCGCTAAAACCGCCAATTTCAAGGCCGACTCCCTGTACGAAAGCTCATCTTGTTTTCGCCCGTCAAAATAGATGGTCCCGGCCGATGGCTTTTGTACCCTATATACACATTTCAGAAAGGAGCTCTTCCCGCTCCCGTTTGGTCCAATAATGCCAAGAAATTCTTTAGGGTGAAGCGAAAGATCAATCCCTCGGAGGACGTGCGCTTTGCCCAGATATAATTCCACTGCTTTTGCTAAAAGCTCCATATCAGTCGCCACCTCCAAAACCATAGGCGCGTTTCCCCATTAAGTAGATAAAGCACGGAGCCCCAATCATCGAAATCAAAATTCCTACGGGCAATTCCGTGCGAGGAATCAAAATCCGACATAACCCGTCGGCCAATACCAAAAAGGAAGCTCCGGTCAGCGCACTTGCGGGAAGAAGTTTCCGGTGATCCGGCCCCAGGACCATTCGTACCACATGGGGAATGAGCAGCCCGACGAAACCGATCATGCCAGCTGAATACACGGCAAAACCGACCATCAGGGAACTCACGAGCAGATATCCCTGCCGATAGGCATGCAAATCGGTCCCCATCGTAATGGCCGCCTCATCCCCCAAAAGCATCAAGTTCAAAACACGGCTCTGCGTCCAGAAAAAGAGAATCGATGCCAAAACAACAGGCGCAATCACGGCAAGGTGATTCCATTTTGCTCCCGCAAAACTACCCATCAGCCAATAGGCCACTGTCTGCATTCCTTCCTTGTTGTTCGCGAAATACACAATAAAGCTGGAAAACGCACCGCATACGGCGGACAGGGCCATCCCGGCAAGCAAAAGCTTTACGGAATTGGATCGGCCGCCTAAATTGGAAAGGAAGAGAACTCCCAAGGAAATCCCGAAGGCCCCGATAAATGCCGCCATACCGACAAAGTTCTCCCCGAGGGAAACCCCGATTCCCAGGAGAATCGCCATCGTTGCCCCCAAAGATGCCCCGGAGGAGATTCCCAAGATATAAGGATCCGCCAAGGGATTCCGGACAATGGCCTGCATTACCACGCCACTGACCGAAAGAGCTGCTCCTACGAATGCCGCCAACAAAAGCCGCGGCAGCCGCAAAAGCCATACGATATCGTGAACCGGCCCTCGTAGCGGTGCATCAACGGGAAGGTTTTGCTGAAACTGTTCCACGATGGCATACCAAAGGACGTGCAGGGGGAAATGTACAGTTCCGATGGACAACGCCCATAATAAGACCCCCGCCAGAACGAGGGCGAGCAGGACAAGGAACAATGCAAATTTTACTTTTCGTACTGTTAAACGCATGCCGCACCTCCCCTACTGAAGCGGTTCCGGATAAGCAAAGAGCTCCGGATAAAGGCCTTTTGCGATAATTTGAATTCCATCTTTTGTCCTCACGCCGGAACAATATATCGTATACAGAGGCAGTGTGTAGACATGGCGGTTCCGGATGCAACACAAACTGTTCAACGCCTTATTTTGATACAATCGATTTTTAATCTCGCCTTCCCGTCCATAATCCGATTCGATGGTGACGAGGAAAATAACGTCAGGATTCAACTCCAATAGCCGTTCCATCCCGATTTGCCGTTCCTGCGGGGCCAAGAGTTCCCCTCCCGCCTGCTGCAAGATATTTCCAGCCAGAGTTTTTTCCCCATAAACTACGAGATTTCTTCCGGCAAGCTCCAGGATCAATCCCCTGCGGTGAAGACCTGCAGTCCTCGCACGTCCGGTTACATCCGCAATCGTGCGACGCATCCCCTCTACCAAAGCCTGCGCCTGTTTCTCCTTTTGAAAAATCCTGCCCATTTGCAGAATCGATTCATATTCCATCTCCACTGTTTTCCGGGGAACTGTCGGAATGGATGCCGGCGCGATAAAGGTGCGAATACCACGCCCATGCCAAAAACCCGTACTTCGCAAGACCTTCGGCTGAAATGTAGAAAACCACCCTACGACCAAATCGGGCTTCATCATAAGGATTGTTTCCAAATCCAAATCGCGGAGGCTCTTATACGGGACCTTCCGGTAAGCTTCCCGATACGCCGGGGAAATGTATTTTTCATCCGGAACACCAATGGCAGCTTCCAGCCGATCTCCTACGCCCAAAGCCAGGAGTGTCTCGATGGAATTCTGCCATACAGCCACCACTCGCTGTGGTGGCTGGGAAAATTCCTGTATCTCCTTTTCTCCTTTGGAATTGTAGTTTTCTACGGCAATCGAGCCTACTGCATAAAGAAAACCATCCTTTGCCGCATTTCCCCTGTCTGCCCATGAATCGACCTTGCCGGAACAACCGGCAAGGAGAACAACAAGGGCCAGAGAGGACAGCCAAAGGATGGTGCCATAACAAAATTTTTTCATAAGAAGTCTTACTTTTATATCAGAACTTATATTTCATGCCGATCATAATCGCTCTGCCCGGCTGCGGCGCTGCACCAAGTCCATTGTACGCGGAATAAGCATTTTCATAGGCCTGGTTGGTAAGGTTGGTAATTGTCAGGTACGCGGACATATCTTTCCGGAAATCGTAATTTACGTTCCAGTCGAGGACAAGAGCCCTAGAATGGGTGAATGCTTCTTTGCTGGCCCCCGTATACCAGTTAGCCAACAGCCCCGTATACCATTTTCCGTTTTCATAGCTCACATTTGCCGTATAATGGTTTGCCGGACGAAGTTGATTGATCATAGTATTGACATTGGAATTGGAGTTCAAGCTGATATCAGGATCGAACTGCATGCCATCCTTCGCCTGCCATTTGTCATGCAGGTAGGTATAGGCAAGGCTCAGATTCCAGTGATCGTCAAATTGATGATCCATCGTAATATTGAAGGATTTCTTCTTTTCCCTGGCGTTTACAGCCTTATTCGCAAAATCCGCTGCAGAAGAGTCCCAAACGGAATAATACGTTACCGCATTGGACATATCTGTCCAATCATAATGAACCGAGACATTGGTCTTATCTCCGATATCTTTGCGGATACCAATGGTGTAGACATTCCCCTCCTCATCGCGTAAAGAATCTCCGTTCGGCGTCTTGATGCTGTAATCCCGTGCCTTCAAAGGACGATATACCTTAGTCCACCCTAAATAAGCGCTGAGGCTGTCACTAAAAGCATACTGCGTATTGAGGGTCGGCGTATATGTCGTTCCGCCGCCAACGTCAGAGTAAGCGCCTCCTACATAGTCGGAATAGTGGGAGAAGCGGACTGCCGGCGTAAAGTCCCAACGATCCGTCAAATGTATTTTATCTTGCAAATAGCCGTAAACCGTCTTCCGATCGACTTTCGTCGTTTCATATTTCTGGGTCGCGCGATTTAATCTAACCCGGCTGGTCTTCGCCTTGTCATACGTAACCGAGGTCAGCAAGTCATGGATCCCGACGGATTTTCCATACTGCAACTGTACACCGTGGTTCTCTTCATCGTAGACCGTCGTCGGATCCAGCCCCCGCGGGAAATTATAGTTCCGAATGAAACTTTCCCATTGTGCGGAATCCGGGAACGGTACATAACTGCCGTCGGGCAGCACCCAGTCCGGATACCGGTCCACGCCCCAGTAATGATGTTTTTGATTGTAATAACGGACGAAGCTCTCCATTCCGTTATCCTTGTCAAAAGTGTAGGTAATATCAAGATCATTGTTACGGTATGCATTGTACGAACCGGACAAGGCATCCAGCGAGAACAAGTTGCGATACCCGGGATTGTCTGTGTTTCCATATCCGCCGGGCCGTGTCGTTCTCTCAATGATACGGTTCCAGTCACTTTCAGACCAATACCGCCAGTCCCGCGCTGTAATCGGATACCCGTCATGACCGTCTTTGTGGTTATACCACACTCTCAAGTTCTGTTTGTCAGTGAACTCTTTATCCAGACGGACGGAAACGCCGTCTTCCTTGTAACTCGTTCCCGTGTAAGTGTGATCCTCGCCAGTCAAACCGTCGTGATACCGGCTATCCCCGGCCATGTTACGGCTGGCGGAAACGAAATATTTCCATGACTTATCCGCACCGGCAGATCCGGAATACGTCAAATTATAGATATGTTTCTTCCAGGAACCCGTCGATACTTCCACTGTCCCCTCATTCTTGTCACCGCCTTTGCGAGTGATAATGTTGATAACGCCGCCGGTGGCATCCGCACCATACACAGAAGCACCGGGTCCTTTAATGACTTCGATTTTTTCAACATCCGCCATGCTAACCAACTGGTTCAAATCCACCATGGTACGTCCCGCCGCCGCCGCGCGATCCCCAAAACGGGTACTTGTCGAGTTGTCTACACGGCGCCCATCTACCAGCACGATAACACGGGAATCCCCGTTAATGGCCATGCTGTTGTTATAGGAATTATACCCGTACTCACCGCCACGGTATCCAGCATTGGTAAATGTTACGCCAGGAACGCGTTTAATAGCGTCCGTAACGTCATGATAATGGCGCTTTTCAATTTCTTCCCGAGTGATAACTTTCACATCACCGCCTGTACGGTAGTAAGATTGTTCTGTTACCGTATCGCCGAATTTGTTCTTCGCCTGCGAACCCTCGACAACCACTGTGTCCAACGTATAGGCGTTTAAGTTTTCGTCGAACCCCGCAGAAGCAACGCTGTGGATTCCTCCGAGCAAAACGGCTACAACAGCAGCGACAGTGGCAGCAGAAATACGTTTGACCATTGATCTCTCTCCTTGAACTTAAGATGGTTTAAGCGCTTATTCCCTTTTAATTTTTGTGATTTAATTCTTATTGGGAATCAATTCTTTTTGTATTATATTTTATTTGCATCTTTATTTCAAGAAAAATTTGTCAAAACTGTGACTTTTATGGGTTGCAAAAGTCCGGAGCTTCCCATGCCATTCTCGCAAGAAGACGACAAAAAACCCCTTTACGCGTTGGCGTAAAGGGGTTTTTCCTGAACCGGCAACAATCTATCCTCCCAGGGCGCTTCCACCCAAGTACTTTCGACGC
>OMWZ01000025.1 GCA_900314855.1 uncultured Selenomonadales bacterium | reverse complement strand
CCAACGGCATCGAGCAGGATAGGAATGCCCTTCCGGCATGCCGCGGCCCCGGCCCGGTCTATGGCCACCAGCCGTTCGGCCGTAATATTCCCCAGGTTCACCGTCAACGCGGCGGCACCGCGGACGGCTTCCGACACCTCGTCCGGGTGGGATGCCATATTCGGCCGCCCGCCGACGGCGAGGATGCCGTTGGCACTGTCATTCTGCGTGATTCCATGCGTCAGGCAGTGGACCAGGGGCGCTTCCCGGCGGCTCCGTTCCCGGATCTCCGCGAAGAGGCGGGCCAGGACATCCGCCAGGACCGGGTGGGCCAGGCTTGTCAGGGGAATCGGTTTCGCTTCCATGGTAAAACTCCTTTCGGGACGTCCGGCAATGACGCGCTTACGCGTGAGGCAGCCGATCCAGGCGCTGGACGCCGAGCTTATGCTGGATTGCGCGGAGCGTGCCGCGGCGCCGCAAGGCCGAGAGCAGGAAAAAGGCGATGGTCCCGCCGATGAGCGTGCCCATGATAAAAGACGGCACGTAGAACATCCAGGTCAGGCCCGTCCGTCCGTACAGCAGGGTCATGACAGGATAGGACGCCATGGCGCCGATCAGGCCGGTCCCGATGATTTCCCCCACGACGGCAGTCCAAAGGCGGCCGCCGGATAAGCGGTACAGGATACCTGACAAGGTGGCGCCAAACACAGCCCCCGTCAAGGCCAGGGGTGGAATCCCCATGAGCGTCATGCGGAGGATGCCGATGATGGCGGCAATAACGAAGCTGTACCACGGCCCGAGCAGGACGGCCCCCGTAATATTGATCAGGTGGGCCATGGGGCACATCCCTTCGACCCGCAGGATGGGAGAAATGACGACGCCCAGTCCAATGAGCATGGCCATGACGACCAGGCGGTACACCCGGGAGTCCGACTGCTGCGCCGCCGTCATGCCAGCGGACCGCACTGCCGCCTGTTTCACCCCCTGCCCTGCGCGGGCCGTCTCCTCTTTACGCTGTTCCATACGAAAAACCTCCTTGACCACACCGGATGGCGGGCCAAGGAGGTGTCCACGACGTGATTGGGAACGCAATTCCCCCACCGCAGGCACAGCACTCCCTTCCGCCACCGGAAAGAATAACGGTCGGTACTGTTGGTACCCTCTCAACCCGGAACACGGGCTCCCTCGCTATGCCAATCGATTCAGGGCGCTCCCCCTCAATCTATGCAGTTTTGCGCAGGCCTCCGCCTGCTTTTTTTTCATTATATCATGGCTGGCCCGGCGAAACAACCGGAGCTTCCGGATGCCGGGCCCCGACGGTCAGTACACACGCACCTGGCAGCTCCGCAACGTCGCCAGGGCCGCTTCGTGCAATGCCGGAGTCACGCCGGCGCAGCAGGAGCTGTCGACGGATACGGGAATTTCCGGTACGGCGGCCTTAATCAGCAAGGCATTGGATACAACGCAAATATCTGTGCACAGGCCGATGACTTCGATTTCCCCGATGGGATCCTGCTCATTCCACTGCTGCAAGTCCAGGGCAACCGCCAGAGATCCGAAACTGTTTTTTCGCAAGACGAGGCAGTCGTGCTCCCGGACATACTCCGCCAGTTCCGGCACCAGCTCCCAGCCCGGCGTCTCGACGCAATGGGGCACGGGCAGATGTTTCCCTTCCTGTGTGTCCAGGTAATTCGCGTAGTGCGTGTCCTGCGTGAACAAGACGCGGCCCTGCCAGCCCCGCACCTTGGCAACGACAGCAGGCACGATGGCCTGTGCCTCTGGCGTTCCCAGAGCGCCATCCACAAAATCTTTCTGCATGTCGACCACGACCAATACTTTTCCTGCCATAGTTTCCTCCCTGCCGCTGTTTTTACTTTTATTATACATCCCGCGTCAAGATGTCCGCCCCGCCGCGGGGAAAGCAACTCCGCCTTGAGCGCTTTTGCAAAACATATTATAATTCATAGTGAGAAAGAGCCTTGAAACACGCGGCGGGGCGCCTGCGCGCCGCCGGCCGCGGCCCGCGTTTTCCCAAGGAGGTACAGCCTTGATTTACACGGTCACTTTCAATCCGTCCCTGGACTACGTCATCCATCTGCCCCGCTTCGTCCCCGGCGCCATCAACCGCAGTGGGACGGAACACTTGTATCCCGGCGGCAAGGGCATCAACGTCGCCCTCGTCCTGGGCCGCCTCGGCGTACCGGCCAAAATGCTGGGCTTCACGGCAGGTTTCACGGGCCGCGAAATCGAGCGGCTTTGCCGACTCCACGGCGGCGACTGCGCCTTTCTGCCCCTGCCGGACGGCAATTCGCGCATCAACGTCAAAATCAGCGCGGCGGAAGAAACGGCGGTCAATGGCCTTGGGCCAGCCATTCCCGCGGAAATGCTGCGGCGCCTCCAAACACAAATCGACGCGCTCGGCCCCCGGGATACCCTCGTCCTGGCCGGAAGCATTCCCGCCTCCCTGTCCCAGGACATCTATAAAGACCTGCTCGCCCAAACGGCCCCCAAGGGAGTACGGGGCGTCGTCGATGCGACAGGCGGCCTACTCCGCATGGTCCTGCCCTACAGACCTTTTCTGATCAAGCCGAACCGGGAAGAACTGGGGGAACTCTTCGGCAAAAATCTGGAGGGCGAGGACGGGCTCCTCGCCTGCGCCCGAATCCTACAGCGCGAAGGCGCCCGAAACATTCTCGTGTCCCTGGGCGGGGACGGCGCCCTGCTCCTGACGGAAGAGGGCCAAGTCCTGCGCCGGGGCGCCCCCACGGGGACCCTGGTCAACTCCGTCGGCGCCGGGGACAGCATGGTCGCCGGCTTCCTGGCGGGATACGACGGCAGCGGCGGCGACTACATACGGGCCCTGGAACTGGGCCTCCTCGCCGGCAGTGCCACGGCCTTCCACGACTGGCTGGCCACGAAACAAGACATCGACACCCTGCAGGCCCGCGGCGGCAGCGTCGCCCGCGCCTGACATTTGTCCGGACCGTACGGCCGGCCGGGCGTGCCGTACGGATTGTGAAAAAGGAGGGAACATCGTGCGTATTCTCGACTTACTGGATTCCCGCAGCATTGACCTGGACGCCCGCGTGACCACGAAAGACGACGCCATCCACCACTTGGTCTCCCTCATGGAACAAGGCGGCCATCTGAAGGACCCCGCCGCCTATGAAGAGGGGGTCCGCCAGCGCGAAGCCGAGGGCAGTACGGGAATCGGCGAAGGCATCGCCATTCCCCACGCCAAATCGGCCGCCGTGGCCTGCCCTGGCCTGGCTTCCATGATTGTCCGCCAGGGGGTGGACTACGAAAGCCTGGACGACGAGCCGGCCCGCCTGTTCTTTATGATTGCCGCCCCTGCCGGCGGAGCCGACATCCATCTGGCCGTCCTGAGCCGTCTGAGCCGCATGCTCATGGACGACGATTTCCGCGATGCCCTGCTTCAGGCCCCGACGCCGGCAGCGTTCCTGCAGGTCATCGACACGGCGGAGCAGGCGCAGATTGCCGAAGAAGAAGCGGAAGCCGCGGAAAGCGCCGAGGCGGGGGTGGCGCCGGCAGCGACGGACTCCCAGGCTCCCGATCCGGCAGCGGTGCCAGCCGCTCCCACGCCGGCAGTCGCGGCGAAACCCTATGTCATCGGCGTCACGGCCTGCCCTACGGGCATCGCCCACACCTACATGGCGGCAGAGGCCCTGGAAAAGAAAGGGGCGGAGCTGGGCATCGACATCAAAATCGAAACCAATGGGTCCGGCGGCGTGAAAAACATACTCACGGCCGAAGATATCGCCCGGGCGAAGGGCGTCATCGTGGCCTGCGACAAAAATGTTCCCGTCGAGCGCTTTGCCGGCAAGCCCGTCGTTTTCGTCAAAGTCGCCGCCGGCATCAAAGAGCCGGAACGGCTAATCCGCGAAGTCCTGGACGGCAAGGCGCCCCTCTTCCCCGGAACAGGCGCCGCCATGGACAACAGCGGCGGCGCGGACGGAGCCGTCAGGAGCGGCGTGTCCCCCGACGGGAGGGAAGGCTCCGAAAGCCTAGGCCGCCAAATTTACAAGCACCTCATGAACGGGGTTTCCCACATGCTGCCCTTCGTCATCGGCGGCGGCATCCTGATTGCCCTGGCTTTCCTTTGCGACATGGGCAACGCCGGTACGGCGAAATTCGGTTCCGGCACGCCCCTGGCTGCCTTCCTGAAAAATGTCGGCGGCCTGTCCTTCCACATGATGATGCCGATTCTGGCGGGGTATATCGCCCTGTCCATGGCCGACCGGCCGGCCCTCCTGCCAGGCATCGTCGGCGGCTTCCTCGCCACGACAGGTGGTTCGGGCTTCTTCGGCGCCCTCTTCGCCGGCTTTCTGGCGGGCTGGGTGACAAAGGGCCTGAAAAAAGCATTCGCCGGCCTGCCCCAGGCCCTGGAAGGCACAAAACCCGTTTTGCTCTACCCCGTCCTGGGCCTGGTCCTCATCGGCGTCCTCATGACGTACGTCGTCAACCCGCCCACGACGGTCTTCAACCAGTGGCTCGCCGCCACCCTGGGCGGCATGACCACCTCCAGCAAGGTCATCCTGGGCCTCGTCCTGGGTGGCATGATGTCCCTCGACTTCGGCGGCCCCATCAACAAGGCAGCCTACGTTTTCGGCACGGCGTCCCTCCTGGACGCCGCCGGCAACCCCGTCTCATCGGGCATCATGGCAGCCGTCATGGTCGGCGGCATGGTCCCGCCTATCGGCCTGTCCCTGGCCATGCTCCTCTTCCGGCATAAATTCACGCCGACGGAACGGAACGCCCTGATTACGAACTTTATCATGGGCCTGTCCTTCATCACGGAAGGCGCTATTCCCTTCGCCGCGTCGGATCCGCTCCATGTCATTCCGTCCTGCGCTATCGGCGCCGCCGTCGCCGGCGGCCTGTCCATGCTCTTTGGCTGCGCCGTTCCGGCTCCCCACGGAGGCATCTTCGTGTTCGGCGTCGTCACGAACTGGCCCCTGTACCTGGCTGCCCTTCTGGCAGGTTCTTTCGTCGCCGCCGCACTCTTGGGCATCTTGCGGGAAAAACGTCCCCAGGACTGATGCCGGCACCGGCAGGAGAGTTTCACGAAATCCGGCACAGGACAATTGCTGTTTTGCCCCGAATGGGGTACACTATACGTGAACCGGCAGTATCTACGAATCCAAAGGAGGTATTCCCATGAAGGAATTTACGTACGCGATTACGGATCCCGAAGGCATCCATGCCCGTCCGGCAGGCCTGCTCGTCAAAGAAGCCAAACGGTTCGCCTCGAAGATTACCGTTGCCAAAGGCACGAAAGCGGGCGACCTCAAGAAAATTTTCGCGGTCATGGGGCTGGGCGTCAAGCACGGAGAAACCATCCGCATCCAAGTCGAAGGCCCGGACGAGGAAACGGCGGCCCCGGCAATCGAGGATTTCCTGAAAGCCCACCTGTAAACACGAAGGGAGGATTGCCCGGCGGCAGTTCTCCCTTTTTTCCTGGGGAATTTTTCCATTTCCACTGTAGTCCCGCGGGACGGCAGTCCATTGTATTTTCTTTCGGAGGGAACTATGCTGACACTCAAAGGAAAAAGCGTCTTCCGCGGCATTGCCATCGGCTCCCTTGCCCTGTTTCACCGCCACGCCGTAGCGACAGCGCCCCGCACCGTGACAGACAGCGGCGCGGAGATTGCCCGCTTCCGGACGGCCCGGCAGGCTTCCCTCGTTCAGCTCCAGGAACTCTATGACAAGGCCCTGGAAAAAGTCGGGGAAGAACAGGCCGCCGTCTTCGAAGTCCACCAGATGATGCTCGACGACGACGAGTATATCGAGGCGGTGGAAACCAAGATCCGCGACGGCAACCTCAACGCCGAGGCCGCCGTAGACCGCGCGGCACAGGAATTCGCCGCCCTGTTCCGTAACATGGACGACGACTATATGAAGGCCCGCGCCGCCGATGTCCTCGATATCAGCCATCGTGTCCTCGTCAAACTCTGCGGCGGCCAGGCCATCGATTACGGCCAATACGACGGTGTCATCCTGGCCGCTGACGACCTGGCGCCCAGCGAAACACTCCAGCTCGATACGGATAAGATCCTGGGCTTTGTCACGAGCGGCGGCAGCACGAACTCCCACACGGCCATCCTGGCCCGTACCCTGGGCATCGCCGCCGTCGTAGGCACCGGCACGCAGCTCCCCAACGACGTGGACGGCCACACCGCCATCATCGACGGCACGACCGGCATGGTCTATCTCGACCCCGACGAAACCACCTTGGCCCGCCTGCAAGCCGCCAAGATGTCCCTGGACGCACAGCAGGCAGCCCTGGAGGAGGTTCGCGGTCTTCCGTCGGTCACCCGGGACGGCCGACGCATCCACGTGTACGCCAACATCGGCAGTCCCGACGACTTGCCGCAGGCGCAGGCCCACGACGCCGAAGGCATCGGCCTTTTCCGCAGTGAATTCCTCTATCTCGGCAAAAACGACTATCCGACGGAAGAAGAACAGTTCCAGGCCTACAAGCGGACCGCCGAAGCCCTGGACGGGAAATTGGCGGTCATCCGGACCCTGGATATCGGCGCCGACAAAAAAGTCGACTACTTCGGCCTCCACGACGAAGAAAATCCCGCCCTGGGCCTGCGGGCCATCCGCCTCTGCCTGACGCGGCCCGCCCTGTTCAAGACGCAGCTCCGCGCCCTGTGCCGCGCGTCGGCCTTCGGCAACCTTGCCGTCATGTTTCCCATGATTATCTCTGTCGCCGAAGTGCGGCGCTGCAAAGCCCTGCTGGCCGAAGTACGGCACGAACTGGACGCCGAGGGCCAGGCGTACGACCCGGACATGGCCGTGGGCATCATGATCGAAACCCCGGCGGCGGCCATCCTGAGCGACGAACTGGCGAAGGAAGTGGACTTTTTCAGCATCGGGTCCAATGACCTGACGCAATACACCCTCGCCATCGACCGGCAACAGACGCAGCTCGACGATTTCTTCGACCCGCACCATCCTGCGGTCCTGCGGCTGCTCGCCCAAACCATTGCCAACGGCCACAAGGCGGGGATCTGGGTCGGCATCTGCGGCGAACTGGGCGCCGACCTGTCCCTAACGGAAACCTTCCTCCGCATGGGCGTGGACGAGCTGTCCGTCAGCCCGCCGTCGATTCTTCCCCTGCGCGCAAAGATCCGCAGTCTGGACCTGTCTCAGGGCTGCCGCAAATAATCGACCAGGGCCTCGCTGTGGCTGCGCCGTTTCTTCGTCGCCGTCCCGAGAATGCACACATGGGCAAACTTCCCGTAGTGCTGGTAAAAGTACGCCGCCGCATGGGAGGCCTTCATCTGCTCTAGATAGCCTTCGCGGTACCGTGTCCAGTCGATGTTGTGGTTCTGGTACGCCGACAGCAAGGCTGGATAGGGCGCCAGGCGCAGGTCATGGATATACTTTGCCCCCGTGATCCGCGGCACAAAATAGGCCAGGTCCTTTTCCTTCGTGAACCCACATAACTGGTTCGTGTTGCGAAGCCGCACGTCGAGTACCAGGTCCGCCCCGTGTTCCTGCAAGGCCTGAAAAAACGCTTCGGCACTTGTTTCATACGCGCTCAGTGTAAAGAGTTCCATCGCTCCCACTCCCTTTCAGATCATTCTTTTTCCCCTTTTATCATAGGGCGGAACAGGGAAATGTCTGTTGTTTTGACAACAAGGAGGTTGATTCCATGAAAGAAACGGCTCCCCAACATCGCAGGTCCGGGAAGGGCAAAACCGTTGCTGCCAAACCGGTCGTCACAGAATACTATCCTTCGCCTTTGGGCCTGCTTTGCCTGACCGCCGACGCCGAAGGATTGCGCTCCGTCGACTTTGTCGAAGCAGCGGCGACCGTGAGAACCCCCCGTGCCGGGGAGCCGGATCCCGCCAAAGCCAACGATGCGGACGCCGCCAGGACTGTCCTGACGGCGACAAAACACTGGCTCGACGTGTACTTTGCCGGCCGCGACCCCGGCGCTCTGCCGCCGCTGCACCTGCTCGGCACGCCGTTCCAGCAATGTGTCTGGGCCTTGCTGCGGCAGATTCCGTACGGCACGACGACTACGTACGGGCAGTTGGCCGTCACGGCAGCCCGCCAGCTCGGCAAGGACCGCATGGCCCCGCAGGCCGTGGGCAACGCCGTAGGCCGCAACCCGGTCGCGATCCTCGTCCCGTGCCACCGCGTCGTCGGTGCCAACGGCAGCCTGACCGGCTACGCCTATGGCGTGGACAAAAAAGCGACATTATTGAAGCTGGAAAAATAAAACACAAGGAGAGTGTCCCCGTTGGAAAAAATCGAGCAGGCAGTTTTATCGTCCCGGGAAGCGACCGGTACGGGCCATACGGGCCATACGGGCCATACGGGCCATATCCCGTATGTGGATATAGCAAAAGGAATTGGCATCTTTCTCGTGGTGGCAGGACACTGCTTCCCGGATGCTTCGAGCACAACAGGGGCCGTGAAGAAATCGGGAAATTCCGTTCTTCACAGCCCCTGTTTTTTTGTGTCTTTTACCGTTGTGCCGGATACGCCTCCGCGGGCAGCTCAAGGCTTTCCATATAATCCAGGCTGAGATACGGTCCGCTTTCCCCAGGCTCCCACGTGCCATAAATAAAGCAGCGCTGGCCCAAGGGGCAATAAGCCCCATTCATTTGGACGCGGACAGGATTTCCTTTCGCATCCCAGAAAAGCATCACCTGTCTGTCTATCACCGTCTGGATGGCCCGACCCTTAAAGACCACCTTCGTTCCCTTGTCCAGATTCGCAAATTCCTGCGCGTCCTTCTCCTCATACTCTTTCAGTTGCGCTTCGGAAAGCTTCTTGACATTGTTTTTATAGACTACGGGGTCGTCGCTGACAGGATTTTCGTGATCAAATGCCGGATCACGGACCTGTTCCAGTTCCAGCCCTCCTTTTTGCAGGTTCTTTGTTTTTTGCAGGGCCGCAAAATATTCCGCAAAGGGATCCGGATCTTTGTACTCCATAGACCGCATCTTCAAAAAGGGTCCCTTTTCATCCCGCGTCATTTTTCCCGTGACACGAAACGGCGTCCTGTTCAGCATCCTGCCGCTATACTTACCCAAATCAACGCGAGTTACATTTCCGGCTTCATCCCGCATTTTATAGATATTTCCCGTTTCGAACTCACAGATTTCCCCCATCAATGTCGTTTCCCCGTCTTTTTCCCCCGTCGAAAGATCGGCGGCAAAGACGTTTCCTGTCATGACAAGGCCCAATAGGGCAGCTGCCAGCAATTTATCCGCTCTCATGATTTTCCTCCTTGCGCATTTTAACATCCCTTACCCGGGATAGTCCGTACCCGCTGAATGGCCGGGGAGCCATCTTGATGCCGCGTCAGTGTGTCAACACGGATACGGTCCAATTCCGGCGCGAATTCCCTTAATGCCCTTTCCTTCAACTTTACGCCACGCAGCATGGCCCGATAGAGGACGCCTGCCATTTCATATCGGGTCATCGCGCGATGTCCGTCAAAGTAGCCATCCGGGTATCCTTCGAGAATCCCATTGCCGGCCAGGGTGGAGACATAATCATAGGCCCAATGGTTTTCCGGGACATCGGGGAAGAGCTGGATTTTGGACAAGTCCAGGACATTGCCGCTGACTGCGTCTGCCACAAACGAACGAAGGTCATTCAATTCTTTTCGCAATTCAATAATCTCTTTCGCGGCGGCCACCCTGTTCACCGACACATGATTCTTTTGCCCAAATTTCCACGAAATGCTGGCACCTATCATATCATGTCCGTCCCCTACGACTCCCCCGACAGAGAACATCGTATCTTCATTCGGACGGTAGAACGCGCCGATAGCGAACGCATTTTCATTGCCATAATGCCCATACCCTGTCGCAAAGTCCCATTTCTCGTCGGGATCAAAATCCAGGGGATGCAGCATCGCCAGCGCGGCCGCTCCCGCTCCCACCTTATTCAGCCTCTGATCCAAATTGTTGATCCGATTGTTTATGTTGTTGATTTCCGTCGAATTCAAACCTACCTGCTGGCTGACCGCGTACAATTCCGACCCGTTCACCGCGTCCGTACTCCCCGGTCCTATCCGTCCAGCCGCGACATTCGTGATGGTGCGTTCTTTCCCTTCATCCCCCACGCTCACCGTCCCCACGGGAGCGGTACCGGAAATATTACTGTAGGTCGTACCCGTACCAGGAATTTCAATCGTAGAGGTTCCCACGACCTCCCTGGTTTGGGCGCCATTGCCCAAGGCGACGGAGTCCCGGATCGATGCCTGGGCGGCATTGCCGATGGCGATGCCGTTTTCTGCCGTCACGGCAGCCTGGTCCCCGGCCGCAAAGCCACCTTGTCCCGAGACCTGATTGCCGTTTCCCACGGCATAGCCTCCTGCGGACGTCACGTGGTTGCCATCCCCAAAAGTCCCGGACAGGTTTCCCGTGATTTTGTTGGCATGTCCAACGGCGAACCCTGTCACGTTTCCGAGGCTGGCAGCGTCCCGCTGGAGGGTCGTATCCCCGGGCTGCCGTTCCTCGCCCACACTGTTGCTGCTGCCATAGGCCAGCGAATCCAGCCCGGACGCTACGTTCTGCATGCCGAACGCGGAGCTGTTCTGGCCCATCGTCGCATTCCCATACCCTACGCTCGTGCTGTAATCCCCAGTTGCCTGGTTCGCTCCTATCGTCTGATAGGTTCTCTCCCCCTCCGTATTGTCATTCTCTGATTCTTCAACTGTATAAAAGGAATACCCGGCGCCCATGGCCGTGCTGTAGCGCCCCGTTGCCCGGTTGGAATCCCCCACGGCTACCGCATGCCACCCAGAAGCATACGTGCTGGCCCCTACGGCCGTCGTATATTCCTGCGTAGCCGTGGCCCGATTTCCGATGGCTACGGCAGACTGACCGGCAAGCGGGTCATTCTCCGTTTCTTCTTGAAGCCCCGCGATGGCTTTGTTCCCAATGGCCACGGAGTTATACGCGTTGGCATGGCTGTTGTTCCCGTACGCCGAAGAATTCCGGCGGTCAGCCACGGCCTGCCGTCCTACGGCTGTCGCGTCTTTCCCGTTTGCCTGGCTGCTGTACCCGATGGCGATTGCCTGTTCTGCCACCAGCCGCTGTGGATCATCCGCCGCCTGCGGAAGATAGGAAACCGTGGCATTTTCCCCGATGGCGATTGCCCGGGTCGTATTGGCGCCGGCATTCACGCCGGAGGCGACGGACGCGTACCCATAGGCATGCGAGCCTTGTCCCGTGGCGATGCTTCCATTCCCCAGCGCCTTGGCCCCGTCACCAATGGCAACAGCCGAAATGCCATCATTGTAATCCGCGCTGTCGGTCGTATCCCCAGCCTGACTGTCTGCCCCAATGGCAATGCCACGATACCCCTGGGATTGACTGTTATCCCCAATGGCTACACTACTGGAAGATTTGGTCGTCGCCTTGTTTCCCACGGCAACGTTGTTCGTGATTCCCGGCGACAGGGTCAGGGGAACTGGCGCTTCATTTTCATCTTTCTTTTGCAGCGCGTCATTCAGTTCATAGAACAGTTGATTTCCCTCGGCATCCGTTCCCGCCTGCTGGTAGTATTTCCCCTCCTTTTCTATGTAGGAAACATACTCCTGCCTGTATTTTTTCCCTTGATGAATATGCCATCCATCATCAGATTCCCTATAGACGGTCGCGTTTCCCACGATATAGTCTCCCAAAGAACCTGCCTTGGAAAAATTCCCTATGGACACATTTCCCGTGTTGACCGAATTATCTTCCACGTATTCCCCGTTCATCTGCCACTGTACCGTTCCGTCTTGATCGATATATACGTCATGACTCGCGATTTGCAGGGATCCTCCATCCGCTTGATACCCTATGGGATTTAACGGCTGTGGATAAGCGTATACTCGCTCCATCCCCCCAATGCCCAGCACTAAGGCCCCGATACAGGCGGCCCTGAGCGCCGTGGCCAACTGTTTTGACATATTCTTTTTCATTGTCCTCATCCTTTCTTGAAAAATATTTCACGCAACGTTTTTGTGTCTTTTATATTAACACAATTACCCCACCCAACAATACATTTGTACATTGTAAAAGAAATATATATTTATTTATTAAACAAGTATATATAAAAAGCATTACTTTTAAGTGCATTTTGTTTAGATTTTATTAAAATATCCTAGCATCCTCCAATTCCTATCCCGCAGAGAAGGATGTTATGGCAACTGTATTAAGACGTTAGGCTAAAACAAAAATGGATGCACCCTGTAAAGTACAGGATGCATCCATTGGTTCAGTTTAATCGATGAAATTATACGTCCAGAATTACACTTCTTTTACGGGTAACTGTCTCTCCGTTTTTCAACAAACGATTTTTCCCGTCCCCCTACTTCAGTTCCGTGTATTTTTTCGCATTTCCGTAGGCCTTGTCCACCGGGTATTTAGCGCGATTTTTCGCCATCTTGGCCCGCAGGATCTCATCGGGATCCAGGTCCAGGACATCACACAGTTGGATGCAATAAGTCAGGACATCGG
The DNA here is from genome assembly GCA_900314855.1 of uncultured Selenomonadales bacterium. GTDB lineage: Bacteria > Bacillota > Negativicutes > Acidaminococcales > Acidaminococcaceae > Succiniclasticum. The sequence goes on along the minus strand of OMWZ01000025.1, from coordinate 9,065 downwards.
CAATTTCTTCCCGCATGGCCGGCAGCTTTTCCCGCACCTGCTGGTCCGCGCCGCTCCACTGAAAGACTTCCAGCAGCTCCGCCGCTTCCAGGCTCAGGGAAATGGCCAGGTCTTTCGGTGTGTGGAACTGTTCCCAGTCCCGCTCATGGACAAAATGGTGGATGTCTTCCATGGTTTCTTTCGCAATCCCGTTTCCTTTCATGCTTGTCCCTCCCCGTCCCGGCGTAGTGATTTCCAGATGTTTTCATTATACCATCTTGTACGACAGAACTGAACATCCTTCCCCAAACAGGGTGCTGCCCGCCATAAAAAAACGCCGGACAAGAAAACAGGCATCTTTACCTGTCCTCTTATCCGGCGTACTGTTTACGGGTTCCCGGAAACAGCGTACCTTCTGGTAAATGGGTCCGTTATGCGGACCGGGAACGCCACGTCAATTTTCCCGCGCCTTCGTACCGGCCGGCATCTGGAGCATCTTGACCAGGTCCGGCAGGGATTTTTTGCCGAAGTGGACCTGCTGGCCGTCATCGACAACCAGGCAAGGCACGCCCAGGACATGGTACTTGTCCTTCCAGGCCGGGTAGTGGGCGATATCATAGACTTCGGCCGTGATGCCGTCGTTCAAGGCCGCCACGTGCTGTACCGCCGTAACCAGGTCCGGGCAGATAGTGCACGTCAGGGACACGAGGATGTCCAGTTTATGGGGCGGTAATTGGCCGATGGCCCTGGCGTCTTCCGGCGACAAGGGCTGTCCCGGGCCGGCAGCGTTGTACAGGCCTAACAGGAAAGAAGTAAATTCGTGACCGCCAGGCACGCCATGGAACGCCAGGCCCGTCCAGGTCCCATCGGCCCGCAGGATTCGCACGCAGGGGCGATCCTGGACATCCGCCGTACCCTCGCGTTTCGTCAGTTTGTCCGTCAGGGCGCACAGGGCGTCGAGGTACGTGTCCAGTTCAACCGACAGGAGCCTGTCGTCGTAGTAGACCTCGAAAAGGAGCGGTGTCGCCAGGCGGTCGAAAAGGGCCTTCATCTGGGTCTTCATGTCGTCCGTAAAGGGACCGCCGGACGAAGGACGGCTCGACGCTGCCGCAGGATTTGCGGCGCTGCTGCGTCCCTGCCCGGCACTGCCGGCGGAGGACAGGGCCGCCCGTTCGGGGTTCGCGCCCCGCGCCGGCTGGACCGGATGGAGGCCCGTCTTCTTCTGCATGGCCGCTGCCCACCGTTCCAGTTCCGTCGCCGCCAAGGCCCCGTCGCTGACGGCCGTAACCACTTGCCGCAGGGGCTTGATGCAGACATCTCCGGCGGCATAGACTCCGTCGCGGCTGGTTTTCTGGACGCGGTCCGTGACCACATACCCATCGCGGTCCAGTTCGATCAGGCCCTGCAGCAGCGCTGTCTCCGGCACGCAGCCCGCAAAGACGAAGACGCCGATAGGGCCCCCGTCTTCGGCCTGCACCGTCGTTTCCTCGCCGGTCCGGTTGTTGCGGTACGTAAGGCGCTGCACCACGTTGTCCCCGGCCGCGGAAACGACTTCCGTGTGGGGCAAGACCGTGATGTTTTTGTGCTGCAGGGCCGGTTCCGCCACGGCAGGGGCGCACTTGAAGCCGTCCCCGCGGATCAGGACCGTCACGTGGCGGGCATATTTGGTCAGGAACACACTCTCCTCCGCCGCCGCGTACCCGCCGCCGATGACATAGACGTCGCGGCCCGTAAAAAATTCACCGTCGCAAGTGGCGCAGTAGGCCACGCCCCGTCCCTGGTAATCCTCTTCTCCTTGAAACCCGACCTTGCGGGGATTGGCCCCTGTGGCCAGCAGGACCCCCAGACCACGGACATCGCCCCGGTCCGTGCGGACCACCTTGATATCGCCTTCCAGGTCCAGGCCCGTCACGCGGGCCAGACGGAACTCCGCGCCGAAGGATTCGGCCTGTTTCCGCATGGTCTCGGACAGGGCAGCACCCGAAGTGACGGCCAGGCCGGGATAGTTGACGACGGTTTCCGTAATGGTGATTTGGCCGCCGAATTTTTCTTTTTCCAGGACCAGGACACGGTACCGCGCCCGAGCCAGGTAGAGGGCGCCAGTCAATCCGGCCGGTCCCCCTCCGACAATCACGACATCGTACAGATTTTCTGCTGCTGTCATGGACAACCTCCTTGTGAAAAGGACAGGCCCCCTGTCCGCTCGGGGCGCAGGGGAAAAGACGCGCCGCCGACGCCTGGCAAAGGGCCTGTCTGTATGAGGGCCGTACAACGACGGCCCCTGTTTGTTATGCCACGGCCGCCTGGCCGGCTCCCGCCGGCTTAAAGCTGGCCGACGAGATCCAGGCTCGGTGTGATGGTTTCCGCACCGGGCTGCCACTTGGCCGGGCAAACCTGGTCGCCGTGCTCGTAGACGAACTGGCAGGCCTGCAATTTCCGGAACAATTCGTCCGCGTTGCGGCCCACATTGCCGGCCGTGACTTCGTAGCTCACGACGCGGCCTTCGGGATTGACAATGAACGCGCCCCGTTCCGCCAGGCCCGCTTCTTCAATCAGGACCTCGAAATCCCTGGCCAACGCGTGGGTCGGGTCCGCCAGCATGGGATAGCGGATCTTGGCAATCTTTTCCGACGCGTCGTGCCAGGCCTTGTGGACGAACGCCGTATCGCAGGAAACGGAGTAGACTTCGCAGCCTGCCTTCTGGAATTCGTCATACTTGGCCGCCATGTCCTCCAGTTCCGTCGGGCACACATAGGTGAAATCCGCCGGGTAGAAGAAGAAAATGGACCATTTGCCCAAGACGTCCTGTTTGGTCACGTCCACGATGTTATTGTTGTGAAAAGCTTTAGCGCTGAATTCGCTGATTTCTTTGTTGATGAGGGACATAGGGATAAACCTCCTTTATCATATCGATTGTTTCTTTGGTTGTTTCTATGCATAGCGCTTTTGATTAGCACTGCCTAACTCTGTATGCATTATAGCCCATTATTTCCTCTCTGTCAATAATTATTATTGATTTTAAATTATTTTTTAATGGGTCCAACACTGCGGAAAACAGGGAAGCTTTTTTCGCCGCGCCTGTACAAACGCCGGAAGGTGTGCTAAAATTGCACTAGAACAACTGTTCGTTTCTCTTGCCTTACAGAAAGGAGACCTGTTTATGCGCATTCTCCATACGGCCGACTGGCACTTGGGACGCGTATTCCACGGCCTGTCGCTCCTGGAAGACCAGGCGGTCCTGCTCAAGCAGGTGCGACAGATTGCCAGGGAAGAAAAGGCCGACGTCCTCGTCATGGCCGGGGATGTATACGACCGGGGCCTGCCGCCGACAGACGCCGTTGAATTACTCGATGAAACCTTGTCCGCCTTCGCCCTGGATTTGCAGATTCCCGTCCTGCTCATTGCCGGCAACCACGACAATGCCAAACGGCTGGAATACGGCAAGGCCCTTTTCGCCGGGCGGAATATCCACTTTTTCGGATCCGTCGGCGCCACCGCGCCGGATCCCGTCGTCGTGCCTGATCTGCTCGGCGGCGATGTATACTTTTGTCCCCTGCCCTTTTGCGATCCTTTGACGGCGTCCCAGGCCAGCGGCGCCAGCATCAAGGATTTCGAGGCCGTCCTGCGCTGGCAGCGGGACCGGATTCTCACCAAAGTTCCGGCCGGCGCGCGCACGGTCGCCCTGGCCCACACCTTCGTCACGGGGGCGCGGCAATCCCCCGACAGCGAACGGCCCCTGGCCATCGGGGGCACGACGAATGTGGGTCTCTCCGTGTTCGAGCCCTTCCAGTACACGGCCCTGGGCCATCTGCACGCCCAGCAGCACCTGGGGCCCAAGGCAGCCTACAGCGGCTCCCTCATGAAATATTCCTTCAATGAATACGTCCAAAAGAAAGGCGTCGTACTGGCAGACCTCGCCGCCGACGGGGCGGTCACGCTGACGGATATCCCGTTGACGGCCTCCCATGACCTGGACATCTTGCGCGGTTCTTTCGCGGAACTGATGGCGCACCCCGATCCGGAAAAGGCCGGCCGCTACCTGCAGGTCACCCTGACGGACCGGACACCGATCCTGGATGTCAAAGCGAAGCTGGAAACGGTCTATCCCCTGCTGTTGTCCGTGCGCTACGAACAGCTGCAGGCGGCCCAGGAAGAAACCGCCGTCGAAGCGCGGCGCGGCCTGTCCGACCAGGAACTGTTCCGGGAATTTTTCCAGCAGGTCCACGGCGAAGCCATGAGTGTCCAGGAGGAAACGATCTTGCGGGAGACCCTAGAAGCCCTGGAACGCGAAAGGAGGAACGCATGAAACCGATTGTCTTGACCATGCAGGCCTTCGGCCCCTACGCGGAACTACAGACGCTGCGTTTCGACGCGCTGGGGGACGAACGGCTCTTTGTGATCACGGGACCGACGGGATCGGGCAAGACGACCGTCCTCGACGCCATCACCTTCGCCCTCTATGGGACGGCAAGCGGTTCCGCGCGGGTACCCCGGGAATTGCGCAGCGACTACGCGGCCCCGGCGGTGCCGACCGAAGTCTCCCTGACCTTTTTCCAAGGCGGCCGCAAGTACCGCGTCACCCGCAAGCCTGAGCAGGTCATCTTGACGAAGCGGGGCGACAAGACGCATACCGCCAAGGCCGAGGCCAACCTGGTCCAGCTGGACCAGGTTGGAAACGAGACCGTCCTGGCGACCAGTACGTCGGAAGTCACCCGAACCGTGGAACAGCTCCTGGGGCTGAAAGCCGACCAGTTCTGCCAGCTCATGGTCCTGCCCCAGGGGGAATTCCAGCGCTTTTTGAAGGCCGACTCGTCCCAGCGCAAAGCGATTTTAGAGACCTTGTTCCGCATGGAGCGGTACAAGGTCCTAGAAGAACGCCTGCGGACGCGGGCGAAGGAGTTGGAAGAGCGGGCCGCCGCGCGGAAAAAGGTGCGCGACGGATTGCTGCAGGGCGCCGGGGTAGCCAAGGAAGAAGACCTGGCGGTCCGTCTGGCCGAAACGGAAGCAGCCCTGAAAGCGGCGCGGAAACAGGAAGAAGGATTGCGCCAAACGCGGGAGGAAAAGGCCGCGGCCTGTACGGCCGTCCAGAACCTTCTTGGGGAATTTGAGGCCCGGGACAAGGCCGCGCGGGACTACGGCGCCGCGGAACAACAGGATGCCGGCATGGAGGCGCTCCGGGCCGGAGTGGCCCGCATCCAGGCATCCCTGGAGCTGGCGCCGGTCTTTGAAAACACGCTGCACGTCTACAAGGACGTCCAGGCCAGAGAACGGGAACAGCAGGATACCCAGCTGCAGGCGCAGCGCGATGAAGCGGCATGGACAGCTGCCCACAAGGAGCAGCAGACGGCCCGGCAAGAGCAACAGGCGGCCCAGCAGGAACAGCGGGAGGCCTTCCATAAGGCGCAGCAGGAGGCGGATCCGGCCGGCGGGGATTTTGCCCTGGAAAACCCTGCCGGCAGCGGGCTCCCGTCTTTCGAAAAATGGCAGCGGGAGCTGTGGGATAAACAGCAAAAGACGCTGCGTCGGCAAGCGGAATTGGAAGTGCCTGTCCAACTGGCCGGAACCCTGCGGGAAGGGTTTCCCTGCCCGGTCTGCGGCGCCACGTCGCATCCCCATCCGGCCACGGAACGCGAAGAAGCCCTGCAGGAGAGCCTGCGGAAAATGGCAGAACGGCAAGTGCTGCTGCAAGCACTGCAGCACGCCGTCGCCCGCTGCTACCAGGCGGACCGGAAGCTGGAAACGGCCAACCAGTCCATCCAGGCGAAAGAGGAAACACGGAAACGTTCGGCCGAAGCGGAACAAAAGGCCGCTGCCGCCCTCGCCACGGCCCGCCGGGAGTTTGGAGCGGCCAAGCAGCAATACGAACGGTCCATTGCCGACTCCGTTTTCGCCGATTCCAAGGAATTCCAGGATTGCTACAAAACACGGAATACCCTGGCGGACAAACAGGCCCGTTTGGAAGAACACACGCGCCGCAAGGAGCAGCTGCGCGGCATCTTGCGGGCAGCCTCGCAAAAAGTGGCCGGCAAGGAACGGCCCGACGCGGCCCTGGTGGACCGGGTCCAAACGGAAAAGGCCGCGGCGGAAGCGGCCCTGCAGGAATGCCACCGGAACCTGGGCCGGCTGGAAACCCGTCTCAAGACAGACAGGGAAACGCGCCGTTCCCTCGAAAAATGTGACAGGGAGCTGGCCCGCCTGGAAGAGGAATACGGTCCCGTGGCCAAACTGGCGGACACGGCCACCGGCCAAATCAACGGGACCCAGACGGGCAAGCTGAGCTTTTCTGCCTATGCCCTGCAATCCTTCCTGGAAAGCGTCTTGAAACGGGCCAACACGCGGCTCCAGCAAATCAGCGAAGGACGGTATCTCCTGCTCCGCTCCCAGTCCATTTCGGACGCCCGGAAACAGCAGGGCCTGGACCTGTCGATTTTGGATTCCCACACAGGGCAGAAACGCTCCGCCGCCTCCCTGTCGGGGGGCGAGACCTTCTACACCTCCCTCAGCCTGGCCCTGGGCCTGTCCGACGTCTTGCTCGAGTACGCCGGCGGCCTGCACCTGGACATGATTCTCGTGGACGAAGGCTTCGGCACGCTGGACCCGCAGGTCCTGGAGCACGCCCTGTCCATGCTGGAAACACTGCAGGAGAACGGGCGCCTCGTCGGCGTCATTTCCCACGTCGCGGAACTGCAGGAACGCATTCCCGTGCAGCTCGTCGTCCAAAAGACGGATCACGGCAGCACGGCGTCCTTCCACGTGCCCTGACGAACGGTACCGGCGCCATAAAAAAAGAGTCAGGCAACCGCATTGCCTGACTCTTAAAAATACGTTGGAGGAGGGATTCCCCGCCATTCGCCAAAAACTTTTTACAGGATATCCGCCGTGACAGCGCCGGCCAGGCGTTTGCCGCCGACAATGTCCAGCTTCGGATACGTAGTTCTCAGGTCGGTCAGGGCTTTTTCGATGCCACTGCCGCCGGAGGTGGCGAACAACATGATCTTTTTGCCGCGGAAATCGCCCGTATCCAAAAAAGTCTTGATGATGTGCGGCGCCACGCCCCACCAAATAGGAAATCCGATGTAGAGGGTCTCGTAGGCGGCCAAATCGGCCATCTTTTTCAGGGCCGGGCGGGACGCGGGCTGCTGCATCTCGACAGTACTGCGGCTCTGTTTGTTTTTCCAGTCCAGATCCGCGTCCGTATAAGGTTCTGCCGGCTCAATGGCAAACACATCGGCGCCGGCGGCAGACGCCAATCCTTTGGCGGCTTTTGCCGTCACGCCACTTGCGGAAAAATACGCAACTAATTTTTTGGACATTACAATGCCTCCCCTATTGTTTACAAGACCATGAACAACGTCCCTGCCCCGATCAGGACGCAGCCGATCAGGCTTTTCATCGTAAACTGCTCATGCAGGAACACAAAGGCAAGCACCAGCGTGATGATCACGCTCAGTTTGTCGACAGGCACTACCTTGGATGCCTCGCCGATCTGCAGCGCCTTGTAATAGCAAAGCCACGACGCGCCCGTGGCCAGTCCCGACAAGGTCAGGAAAATCCAGCTGGTGCGGCTGATGGAGGCCAATCCTCCCTGCGTGTTCGTCAGGAACACCATGCCCCATGCCATGACTACTACGACCACAGTCCGAATCGCCGTTGCCAGGTTGGAATTGACGCCTTCAATCCCAATTTTCGCCAAGATGGAGGTCAGCGCAGCAAACACCGCGGACCCCAACGCAAACCAAAACCACATATTATGACACCTCCGTTTCCATGTGTTACAATCTTATCCCTATTGTTGCTTTTTTCAATGTGCCGTTGATAAATTCCCGCAAGAATTTATCAACGGCACTCTTGTTCTGCGTTCCCGGCAGGTCGGCAGAAAGGGTCCGCTTTTCCCTTCTTTGTTGGGCGGTGAGCAGCCGCGCGGGCCGTTTTTATGCGCGGCCGGCGCCTTCGTTCCCGGCGCACCCGTGTTTGTCCTCCTGGCAGGCATGGTCCCCGCAGGAATGCCCCTGCTCATGATGGTGGTGGCTGCAATGGACGTCCGGATCATACGCCAGATCACCGGCCAGATACGCCTGGACGGCCTCATCCGCCAATCCGACTACCCCGCCGAACAACTGGATTTCAGCCTCTTTCAGGGCGGTTTGGGCTCCGCCCCCGATCCCACCACAAATCAGGACATCCACGCCGGCCTGCGCCAAAAATCCGGACAATGCCCCGTGGCCCTGCCCCTGGGTGTCCACGACCTGACTGCGAACAATCTTCCCATTTTCCACATCATAGAGTTTGAACTGCTCCGTGTGTCCGAAATGTTGAAAAATCATGCCATCCTGATACGTCACTGCTATCCTCATTTGCATCTCTTCCTTTCGTTGTATTGTCTGGGGATTGATTGTCCTGACACAGCTCCGATGACAGAAAGCCGAAGCGGTTCCGTCGCAGAACCGGTAATGGCCTCCGGAAATCAGCAGGGCTTTTCCATGGACGAGGCTGTCCGCGATCTTGTAGCGGGCGGCTTCATAGATTTCCGTCACCGTAGACCTGGATACCTCCATTTGCGCCGCGCACTGCTCATGGGTGTTTTTCTCCAGGTCGATCAGGCGGATCGCCTCATATTCGTCCAGTGTCAGAACGATGTTCCCACGGGAGGAAATCCCATCCGGCGCAAAGCTTTCAAATGCCGGTTCCCTGCAAATCCTTCTGCATTTACTGGGTCTTGCCATGTCATCGCCTCGTTTCATTTCCGGTATATGTCAGAAATAGTATAGACCAGATTTTCCAAAAATACAAGTTACACGGATTCGCGCAAAATTCTTACGCAAATAGAAATAAATTTATGCTTCAAATTTTATGCGCGACAGATAAAATCTGCACAGAACATCATCTGACATATTGGTTAGAAGGAGGCACCCTTTTAGGAGCCGTCCGCCACCACGGGTTCATTCCCTGGGACGATGATATGGATATTTCTATGCCCCGTAAGGACTATGTCAAGGCCGGGTTCAATTTGACCCATTTGGCCGGTTAAAAGTGACCCAATAAAACGGTAAATTCAATGTTTCTTCTGCCTTAGGGCCGGAAGTCCT
>OMWZ01000010.1 GCA_900314855.1 uncultured Selenomonadales bacterium | reverse complement strand
GGCAAGTCGACGTTCCTGAAATCCCTGAACCGCATGAATGACCTGGTGGAAAGCTGCCGCATCACCGGGGATATCCGCTTTGAAGGCAAAGACATCTTCCGGGAAGTGGACCTGCTGGCCCTGCGCACGCGGGTAGGCATGGTTTTCCAGCAGCCGACGCCGTTTCCGAAGAGTATCTTTGAAAATGTGGCCTACGGGCCCCGTCTGCAGGGTATTTCCCAGAAAGGCGAACTCGCGGACATTGTAGAACAGAGCCTGCGGCAGGCGGCCTGCTGGAACGAAATGAAGGATCGTCTGGACCAGAGTGCCCTGGGCTTGTCCGGCGGACAGCAGCAGCGCCTGTGCATCGCCCGTACCCTGGCGGCCCGTCCGTCCGTCATCCTGATGGATGAACCGACGTCCGCCCTGGACCCCATTTCCACCCAGAAAATCGAAGATCTGGCCTTGAACCTGAAGGAACGGTACACGATCATCATCGTGACGCACAATATGCAGCAGGCCAAACGAATTTCCGATAAGACGGCCTTCTTCCTGCTGGGGGAATTGGTAGAGTTTGACGATACGGTCAAGATGTTCACGAATCCGTCCCATCCGAAGACGGAAGAATACATTACGGGCCGGTTCGGCTGAGGAGGAACATTCCATGTTAGAGAACTACGAGAAAGCCATGGGCGAGCTGCACGACTGCATGTCCCTTTTGAGCATAAAACTCGAAAAGGCCATGGAGGATACTTGGTACGCCCTTGAGAACAAGGATTTGGCGCTGGCCGACAAGGTCTACCGCGGCGACCAGGACATCAACGACCTGGTGCGCGAATGTATGCAGAAGGACCTGTCCATCAGCATGCTCCATGACCCGGTGGCCAGGGACTGGCGCTATTTGATGGCGACCATGAAGATCCTTTCCGATATAGAGCGTATCGGCGACCACTGCGCCGACATCTGCCATTACTTGATCCGCATGGAAACCCTGCACCACGACCTGCCCTTGCTGCCCGGCCTGAAGGAGATGTACGGCGTCATGTCATCCATGGTCCGTGACGTGCTGACTTTTTACCATAGTCAGGAAAAGACCGATATGGAGCTGATGAAGGATAAGGACGACATCGTCGATCTGGCCTTCGACAGCTTGCTAGAGGAAATCAGCAGGCAGATTGCCGAACACCCCGAATACGCCCGGGACTACCTGTCCTATGTGCTCATCGTCAAGTACGTGGAACGGATGGCAGATCACGCCAGCAACATCGCGGACTGCCTCATCTACCGCGACACGAGCCGGATTCTCGTCTGAGCCGGGGCAGGACGGGACAAGTCCGCTCAAAGTCCGTAGACTACGCCGGTAGCGGACAGGGCACCCAATTCGCGGACCGTGTTGAAGAAGACAGGGGATTCCCCTTCGGCAGCGCCCAGAATCGGCAGGAGGGGCAGAAAATGGTCCGGCGTCGGCACGGCGTAGGACGCGTCGGGATGTTCGGCGTAGCGCAGCACCGTGGCGTGATCACCGCGGGTAAGGGCATCGCGGATGAACGCGTCGAACCGGTCGGCCTGGGGCGATCCCTTGGGATTGTCCCACTCAATGGCCCGCAGATTGTGGACGATGTTGCCGCTGGCCAGGAGCAGATATCCTTCGTTCCGCAATGCCGCCAGCTCCCGGCCCATGCCATAGAGTTTTTCCGGACTGGCCAGACCGTTTGTGCTGAGGGTCGCGACGGGGATGTCCGCCTGGGGAAACAAATGGAGCAGCACGGTCCAGACACCGTGGTCTACGCCCCAGTCTTCCGTTTCCTTCGCGCCGGTCAGCGCTGCCACGCGGGATGCCAGCTCGGGGCTTCCCGGGACAGGGTAACGGACGCGGTACAATTCCGGCGGGAAGCCATACATGTCGTAAATCTGTTCCGGCGCGGCGGCTTTGTTGACAAAGGTGCCCCGCGTGAACCAGTGGGCCGATACGACGGCAATTCCCTCCGGTTTCCCGAATTCTCGTACGATGTCCTCACCGAGTTTCCGCAAGGTTTCTGTTTTTTCATTGTGTTCCAGGGCCAGCATCGGGCTGCCGTGGCCGACAAAAAGGGCAGGCATGTGTTTCATTATTCATCGTCTCCTTTTTCTCAGTGTCTTTTTTTATTAAAGCATAGTATTTAAATATGAATATAACACTTTCCGAAAAATGATGCGTAACGTTTTCGTGACATTTCTGCCGGTCCGCGAAACAGCGCGCCAGGGAAAAGGGGAGTGGCGCTGTCCGAAAGGCCTTGACGGATGGTCCGGAAATAGAAAAAGACGTCCCGAAGGACGTCTTTTCAAGTTCTTTCCCCAGATTGCGGGAACAGGGTTCTCAGTAGTTTTCCGCCTTGACTTCAAAGAAAGCCTGCGGATGCTTGCAGACGGGGCAAAGTTCCGGCGCTTTGGTCCCAACGATGATATGGCCGCAGTTGCGGCATTCCCAAACCTTGACCTCGCTCTTTTCGAAGACCGCCTTGGTTTCCACGTTATGCAGCAGCTTGCGATACCGTTCTTCGTGGGTCTTTTCGATGGCGGCAACGCCGCGGAACTGGACAGCCAGCTCATGGAAGCCTTCTTCGTCGGCTTCTTTCGCCATGCGGTCGTACATGTCGGTCCATTCGTAGTTTTCCCCTTCGGCGGCGTGGACCAGGTTTTCCGGCGTATCGCCCATTTCCCCGAGGGCACGGAACCACAGTTTCGCGTGTTCCCGTTCATTGTCCGCGGTCTTCAGGAACAGGGCGGCAATCTGTTCATAGCCCTGTTTTTTCGCGACAGAAGCGAAGTAGGTGTATTTATTGCGAGCCATGGATTCCCCGGCGAAGGCTTCCCATAGATTCTTTTCTGTTTTCGTTCCAGCATACGGATTATTAGCCATTGTTAGACCTCCTCATTGACAGATAGCTTTTCTTTTGTCTGCGCAGCCGATATTCGACTGCTCGTTGATGACATTATCATACATCCAACTTGAAAAAGCAACAATAATTTTATACAATAATATAAAAATTCTGCGTTATCAGGACAAAATACGAATGCTATACGATTTTCCGAAAGGAGAGAAAGGAATGACATACGGAAATCCTGTGGCCCGGCACCGGGAGGATTCCCCGAAACTCCACGATGACTGGCTGGACTACCCCATCCATATCCGTTGGCACCGCCTGTCTGAATATCCGCAGCATCGCACGGTCGTGCATTGGCATGATGACATTGAACTGGTCGTTGTTCGGGAGGGCCGCATGATGTATAATGTCAACGGTACGGCCATGCTCTTGGGAAAGGACGAAGGGATGTTCGTCAACGCTCAGCAGACCCACTTTTCCTATCCGGCGGGGGATGGGGACTGTGCCTTCCTCGTTGTCCAGATTCATCCCGTGTTGCTGGAAGCGGTGCCGGCAATCCGGTCCCGCTTCGTGGATCCCATTACGGGCAATACGTCCCTGCCGTTTTTGTTTCTTTCCTACAAGGCGTTGTGGCAGGCCCGGATCCTGCAGCTCACCCAGAACATGCACCACGTGAAGGATACTTTGACGGCGCCCTTGCAGATCTTGTCGAACTTCGCTGAAATTTGGGCGCTCCTGTATGACCATATGGAGCAGGGGCCCCGGGAATCGGTCGAGGACCAGGACTTGATCATCACGAAGAACATGATCGGTTTCATCCAGCAGCACTATGAGCAGCGCATCACGCTGCAGGATATCGCGGCGGCTGGCGCTGTGGGACAGAGCAAGTGCTGCCAGCTCTTCGCCCGCTATTACCGGATTTCGCCGATCAACTATGTCAAGGAATATCGCCTCGACCAGGGGGCTTACCTGCTGCGCCGCACCAACCGTCCTGTGACGGAGATTGCCCTGTCTGTCGGGTTTAGCGATACGAGTTATTTTACAAAATGTTTCCGCCAGTGGTCGGGAAGGACACCGCGGAAGTACCGGCAGGAAAGTCGGGACGAAGCGGGAAACCCGGCCATGCGAAAAAAAGGAAGGATGATGTGTGATGACATTTCGCGATGCATTGAAGACACGCCGTACGTTTTACCATTTGAAAAAAGAGATGCCCGTACCGGAAGAGGCAGTCCTGGCCCTAATCCGGGAAACGACCGCCCTGGTGCCAGACGCCTTCAACATGCGCAGCCAGCGCGTCGTTGTGGCCCTTGGAACCCGGCAGGACGAACTGTGGGACCGCATCGACGCGGCCTTCGGGGGAAAAGTGCCCCGCGAGAAAATCGAGGGCTTCCGGGCGGCGGCGGGAACCATCCTCTATTTTATCGATGAAGAGGTTGTGCGCGCCATGCAGGCAAAGGTTCCCCGTTACGCGGAGAACTTCCCCCTGTGGGCCAATCACGCCAACGGAATGCTGCAGATTTCCCTGTGGGCCGGCTTGACGGAACTGAGGCTGGGCGCCAATCTCCAGCATTACAACCCCGTCATCGACGACACCGTGCGGGAGCTGTTCGGCCTGCCTGCCAGCTACAAGCTGGTGGCCCAAATGCCGTTCGGTGGACGCGTCGCGGAGGCCGATCCGAAGGACGGCGAAGATATCGCCCGGCGGGTGACTGTTGCCCGGTAAAGGAAAGACCGGGGCGGTGGGACTCTTTGCCTGGGAACAGGAAATCGCGGAAAGGGACTGCGCGAACGGCGCAGTCTCTTTTTTGCGGCGCGGCGCGCGAAATTCGGCATGGACAGAATTCCCGATTTGTTATACTATTTTAATATCTATAGGTGTGCGCATTTTTAAGCTATAGGAACCCCGTGCGTGGGGAAGCTCGCTGTGGAAAGCCCTTCTGCGGAACTTGTCTTTCGACAGCAAATTTGAGTGAAGAGGGAGAGGTTTTTATGTTGCAGAAAGGGGAGCCGAAAATCCTGACGGCTTTTTCCCTGGCGGCGGTCGTGCTGGTATTGGCCGGTCTGGCGGTCGCTGTCGTCCATTTCCACATGCCCGTCAAGGAAACGTACTGGGCCTTGACGCCTCCGGTCATCGCCATTGCCCTGGCCCTGATTACGAAGGAAGTCTACAGTTCCCTGTTCTTGGGAATCCTGACAGGCGCGTTCCTGAACGCCGGGTTTGACCTGGTGGGGACGCTGAACCAGGTTTTCACAGGCGGCCTGATCAAGGTACTGGCGGACAAATGGAATGTGGGCATCCTGATTTTCCTGATTGTTCTGGGCATGATGGTCCAGCTCATGAACCGCGCCGGCGGATCCGCCGCTTTTGGCCGCTGGGCATCGGGTCATATCAAGACCCGCATGGGGGCGCAGCTCGCGACGCTCGTTCTGGGCTGCCTTATCTTCATCGACGATTACTTCAACTGCCTGACTGTGGGCAGCGTCATGCGGCCTGTCACGGACAAGCACATGGTGAGCCGGGCGAAACTGGCCTACCTGATCGACTCGACGGCGGCACCCATCTGCATTATCGCGCCGATTTCCTCCTGGGCGGCTGCGGTGTCGGGCTTCGTGAAAGGGGAGAACGGCATCAACCTCTTCGTCCAGTCCATTCCCTTCAACTTCTACGCTTTGCTGACCATCGTCATGATGATCCTTCTCATTGTCTTCAACATCGACTACGGTCCCATGGCGGACTATGAGCGCAAGGCCATCCACGAAGGGGACCTGCACAACACGGGCTCCCGCACGGAGACGGCGGAAGCGGAAGAGAATTCCAGGGGGCGGGGCGGCGTCATCGACATGCTCCTGCCCATCGGGTCCCTCATCATCTGCTGCGTTGTCGGCATGATTTACACGGGCGGTTTCTTCGAAGGAACGAGTTTCGTCGAATCCTTCGCCAACAGCGACGCGTCCGTCGGCCTGGTTTTGGGGTCTTCCGTGGCCCTGTTCATTACGGTCGTCTTCTACCTGGTCCGCCAGGTCCTGCCGTTCGCTTCGTGCATGGAATGCCTGCCCGAAGGCTTCAAACAGATGGTGCCGGCTATGCTGATCCTTTCTTTCGCCTGGTCCCTGAAGGCCATGACGGACGACTTGGGGGCGGCGAAGTTCGTTGCCGGTGTTGTGGCCCATTCGGCAGGGAATTTCATGAACTTCCTGCCGTGCATCATTTTCCTGATTGCCATCGGCCTGGCTTTCGCGACGGGCACGTCCTGGGGCACCTTCGGAATCCTGATTCCCATTGTCGTCAGCTGCTTCCAGGGGACGGACCACACCATGATGGTCATCTCCATTTCGGCCTGCATGGCCGGTGCCGTCTGCGGCGACCACTGCTCCCCCATTTCCGATACGACCATCATGTCGTCGGCGGGGGCCCAGTGTGTCCACTTGAATCACGTGACCACGCAGCTGCCGTACGCGCTGACCGTGGCCGGCGTTTCTTTCTTTACGTTCCTGATCGCCGGCTTCTCGAAGAGCGCGCCCATTTCGCTCTGCTTCGGTATCGCCATCCTGACGATGGTCCTGATGGCCATGCGGCGGCGCAGCCTGCTCCGGAACCGCGCGTAAGCGGTACGGTGAAACCGGTGGCGTGCCGGTAGACTTCAGTCCAGAATTCCCGAAACGGGATGGGAGGAACTTATGCTGAAAGATGGTAAGGTTTGGATTGCGCAAACAGAAGCGGGAGAGAATGTCTTCCTGCTGCCGAAGATGGCCAACCGCCACGGCCTCGTCGCCGGGGCGACGGGCACGGGCAAAACGGTGACCCTGAAGGTGCTCGCCGAGTCCTTCAGCGCCATGGGCGTGCCGGTCTTCATGGCCGACGTCAAAGGGGATATTTCCGGCATGATGTGTCCCGGCACGGACAGCCCGGAGATGCAAAAACGCATCGGGCGGTTTGGCCTGGCGGACGCGGGGTTCACGTACAGCGGCTGTCCGGTGACGATTTGGGATATCTTCGGGGAACAGGGCATCCCCCTGCGGACGACCATTTCCGAGATCGGGCCTGTGCTCCTGGCCCGCATCCTGCAGCTCAACCCGCTGCAGGGCGACATCTTGTCCATTGTCTTCAAAATCGCCGATGACAGCAAGCTGCTCCTGATCGATACGAAGGACCTGAAGGCCATGCTTCGCTATGTGTCGGAACACCGGACCGATTTCGAAGGGGACTACGGCAAAATGAGCAGCCAGTCCCTGGCGGCCATCATGCGGGCCGTCGTGGCACTGGAATTGGCCGGCGGCGACCGTTTCTTCGGCGAGCCGGCCCTGCAGATCACGGACTGGCTGTGCCAGGAAAACGGCAAGGGCATGATTCATATCCTGGACAGCCGCAGCCTCATCCAGAACGGCACCATGTACTCCACCTTCCTGCTGTGGATGATTTCGGAACTTTTCGAGACCCTGCCCGAAGTGGGCGACATGGCGAAACCGAAGATGGTCTTTTTCTTCGATGAAGCGCACCTGCTCTTTCACGATGCGTCCAAAACCTTGCTGGACAAGATTGAGCAGGTCGTCAAACTGATCCGCTCGAAGGGTGTCGGCATTTATTTCTGCACGCAGAATCCGGCGGACATCCCCGACGGGGTCTTGGCCCAGCTGGGCAACAAGATCCAGCACGGTCTGCGGGCCTACACGCCGGCGGACCAGAAGGCCGTTAAGGCGGCCGCGGCTTCGTACCGTGCCAACCCGGCCTTCGATACGGAGCAGACCATCCTGTCCCTCGGCACGGGCAAAGCCGTTGTTTCCTTCTTGGGCGAAGACGGTGTTCCCGGCATGGCCCAGAGCGTGGCAATCCTGCCGCCGCAGAGCAGCATGGGTGCCGCTCCCGATACGCTGCGGGACCAGGCCGTCAAGGGCAGCATGCTGTATAGCAAGTACGCTGCCTATTTCGACCGCGATTCGGCCTACGAAGTCCTGGCCCGCCAGGACGAAGCCGAGGCGAAAGCGGCGGCCCAGGCGGCGGAAGAAGCCGAACGGGCTAAAGAAGAGGAAAAGCGCCTGAAGGAAGAAGCCAAGCTGGCCGAACGGGAAGAACGGGCCAAGACCCGGGCCGTCAAGAGCGTGGGCAATTCCATCCTGGGCTCCGTCGGACGCCAGGTCGGCCGTGAAGTGGGCGGCAAGGTGCTGGGCAGTTTCGGACGGGCCGTGGGCGGCAACGTCGGCGCCAGCATCGTCCGTGGCATCTTCGGGACCTTCTTCAAGGGATAAGATTCACGAAAACGGAAGAAGAAACAGGACCCCGCGCGGCGCCCTGCCATAGAAAAAACGGCGCCTGCCAGAGGAAACTCCGGCAGGCGCCGTTTGTCGTTGTAGGAAAGGTGGAATCGGGCGGATCGTCCGTGGCCGGACATTGCCGGCAGGTCAGCTTCGACATCTTGCCCCGACCAAGTGGCCGGCGAGGAGGACGGCGGCGCTGACGGCGACACCGAGAAAGACCGGCTTGACGGATGTTCCGGACAAGGTCGCCGCGAGAGCCACGACGGTGCTCAGGAGGAGTGAGGCCAGGACCCAGTGTCCCGGGACGGCACGCGGCGCGAAGATGGCCAGGGTCAGGGGCAGGAAGACGCCGGCCCCGCGCAGGGCCATGGACAGGAAATTCCAGAACAGGATCTGCGAGTCCGCGTGGGCGATGGCGAAGACGCTGGCAGCGGCCAGGATGACGACGATGAGACCGCGGGCCAGATGGAGCTGATTCCGCCCTTCCTGCAGGCGCAGGAGAGGGGTCAGCAGGTCCTTGGTCAGCATGGTGCTGATGCCTAGGCTGAGGCCGCCGATGGACCCGATGAGGGACAGGACGATGCCGCCGAGGGCCAGGGAACCGATCCAGGCCGGCTGGTGTTCCAACAGATAGGTCGGCAGGACCAGCATGGCCGGCACATCCGGTCGCGCCACGTGCATGTACATACCGATGAGGGAGCAGGGGAGCCCGACAGGAATCGTGATGAGGGCGCCGGCGAAGGACCCGTACATGGCGGTCTTCGGGCTTGACGCCGAAAACAGGCATTGGATGTAGGTCTGTGTCGACAGGACGCCGACCAGCAGGGACAGGAAATTCGACAGGGCCGAGTCGACGCCGCGGCCGAAAAGGCTGTACCAGGGAAAGGCCGACAGCGCCGCCGCGTACCGGGGGTCCGTATGCAGGGCCGTATAGGCCGACGCGCCTGACAGAAGCAGGGTGACCCAGATTAGGACCATTTTCAGGATTCCACCGACCCCAGCGCTTTTCATGCCGCCGAAAAAGATGTAGGCGAAGACCAGGAGCAGCAGCAGCAGCGTCGACAGGGACGCCGGCGTGCCGAAGAGGGCGGAAATCATTTCCATGCCCGGCAGGAGACTGGCCACAATGCTGAAAAAGATGCCCAGGGAAGCGACGACCGTGGCGGCTTTGCCGACGGCGTCCCCGTAGTGCAGGGAGAGATATTGGGGGATGGTCTCCAGGTTGGTCCGGCGCAGGGGCCGGGCGTAAAAAAGACCCATGAGGATAAAGGTAATTCCCGATCCGAGCGTGAACCACCAGGCCGACAGGCCGACCGACGAAGCGAGCTGCGCCGTGCCGATGGTGGCACCGCCGCCTACCATGGTGCCGGCCAGGCTCCCGGCCAGCATGGCCGGTCCGGCGGAGCGGCCTCCCAGAGTGTATCCCTCGGCTGTGCGGACCGTCCGGGATGCGTAAATGCCCCCGCCGATGACCAGGAAAATCGTCATCAGCAGCAGGGTGAGCTGCAAAGGTGTAATCGTCAGTTGCATACAGGCCTCCGGAAAAGGGAAAGCGGGATAAGGCAAGACAGAGATGGCGGAAACACGAGCGGGATAACTATTTTCAATCACTGTAATTATATACCAGAAATATAAAATATACCAGAAATACAAACGAGAGACGGTTTTTGGGAAATGGGTTCCGAATTATGTCTGCTTTCGCGCTGTTACTCCCTATATTCCTAACACTGTCGGTTGCACAAGGATTGAGAATTATGATAGAATTGAATTGTAAGAATTTTGTAAATAAATTTAGAAAAGTGTACGCTGTGGCGTGAAACGGTCGTTTCCATAAGTTGCGGTGGCAATTTGTGAGCGGATATTTTTAAATTAACAAAGGAAGAGGTGGTATTATGAAGTGGAAATCAATGTTGGCGGTGGCCTTGACCGGCTTGTCTATCCTGGCAGCCGGTTGTGGCGGTGGCGGCGACAAGAAGCAGGCTGATTCGGCCGGCGGACAGTCCCTGAAAGGAAAGAAACTGGTAATGTATGTGTCTTTCCATGAAGATACGGCGAAAGAGCTGTCGGCGCTTTTTAAGAAAAAGACCGGAGCTGACGTAAGCTTTATTCGTCTCCCGACCGGTGAAGCTCTGGCACGTATCAAAGCGGAAAAGGATGCTCCCAAGGCAGATATTTGGTTGGGCGGTACGGCTGATGCCCATGCCAAAGCTGCGGCGGATGGCCTGCTGGAAGCCTATAAGACGCCGAATGCCAAGATGATCCTTCCGGAATATCAGGATCCGAAGGGATTCTGGTACGGCACGTATCTGGAAGTGCTTTCCATCGGTTACAATGAAAAACGGTTTAAGGAAGAGTTTGAGCCAAAGGGAATCAAACCTCCGACGACGTTGCAGGATTTGCTGAAACCGGAGTTTAAGGGCGAAATCATTATGCCGGATCCCAGAAAGTCCGGTACGGGCAATACCTTCATCAGCTCTATTCTGCAGAGCATGGGTGAAGAAAAGGGCTGGGCTTACCTAAAATCCCTGAAACCGCAGGTCGCGCAGTTCACGCCGTCCGGTTTCACCCCTGGACAGAAGACGGGTGCCGGTGAATATCTTATTTGCGTCAACTTCATCTCCGATCAGATGCTGGTCAGCAACAAGGGTCAGAAAATCCACAGCACGATTTATGACAACTCCGGGTGGACCACCTGCCCGGTCGGCAAGATTAAAAATGATGCCAACAGTGATGTAGCGAAGGCGTTCATCGATTTCGTATTGACCAAGGAAGCAGGAGACATTCTGGTCCGTACCACGAACGGTATTGCCTGCAATCCAGACGTAGCTCCTCCGAAGGGCATGAAATCCCTGAAAGAGCTGCCGCTGTACAAGGAATATGACCTTGTCAAAGCAGGTGCAGACAAACAGAAGAACACGGATACGTTCTTTGGTAAATAAGGAAATCTGCCTCCGCTTTCGGGCGGAGGCATTTTTTCCGCCTCCGATTCGGGCCGTTTGAACATTCCATACTGTATTTAGGAGCAAAATGCTATCATGACTGAGAAAGAAACAGGCCGTGAACATACAGGAATCGCCGCTGAAATGAAAGTGCTGCTGCGGGAACCTCCACTGTTCCTTAGCATTGCTGCCGTGTTCCTGCTCTTCGCTGTCTTCATCATCTATCCTTTTGTAAAAATCCTTTTGGTTCCGTCGGCTGATGATTGGGTGCGGGCCATTACCGGCAAAGAATATTTAATCGTCTTTGCCCATACGTTGTTCTCGTCGCTGATCGCCACGACAACGGCGATTGTATTTGGCTTTCTGTTCGCCTATGGTATCAACTACACACACATGCCGTGCAAACGGTTTTTCCAAGTCGTAGCCCTGCTGCCGACCATGGCTCCCTCCGTCGTATCGGGGCTAGCCTTTATCATGCTGTTCGGCCGGCGAGGGTTTGTCACCTGGAATCTGTTGCATCTGCACGTGGATTTGTATGGCCCCTTCGGCCTTTGGGTCGCCCAGACAATCGCTTTCTTCCCGTTGGCGTACATTACCATCTCGGGGGTACTGAAGAGTATCAGTCCCAACCTGGAGCTTGCCGCACAGAATCTGGGGGCACGCGGCTGGTATCTGTTCCGGACCGTTACGCTCCGTCTGGCGACACCCGGCCTGGCCAGTGCCTTTTTGCTGGTAGCGATCAACTCCTTGGCCGATTTTGGCAACCCCATGCTGGTCGGTGGTAACTACCACGTCCTTGCCACAGAAGCATACGCACAAGTCACTGGCGCCTGGGATATGCCCATGGGCGCGACTTTATCTGTCTTCCTGGTAATCCCCACGTTGATTGTCTTTTTTATTCAGAGGTATTATCTGGAAAAGAATTCTTACGTTACGGTTACGGGCAAACCAGTTTCCGGTTTGATCCGCGTGACTGCCAGCCCTTTGGTGACCCGGCTCCTGTGGTGCTTCTGCATGCTTGTAAGTTTGGTCATCCTGATGATCATCGGTGTTGTTTTCCTCTTCGCATTCACCGTGGCTTTTGGGGCGGATTACACCTTTACGCTGCAATATTTCCGGGAGGGCGTCATCCAGTCGAAAGTCATGCTTCATTCCTGGGTCGCCTCTATGTCGACGGCGGCTATTACAACAGTCCTTGGCATTGCCTTGGCCTTCCTCACAATCCGTAAGAAATTCCCGGGACGCACGGTAATGGATTTTCTGGCCATGCTTCCTGTATCCCTGCCCGGGACCTTTATCGGCCTGGCGTTGATTCTCGCTTTCAACGACGGCCCGCTGGAATTGACAGGAACCTTGGGTATCATTATTCTTGGTATGGCCTTGCGTCAGCTTCCTGTAGGGTATCGGCAGGCGGTAGCCGGGTTGAAACAGATCGAGGCATCGCTGGAGCAGGCGTCAACCAACTTGGGCGCGAACAGTTTTGCGACGTTCCGGCGTATTGTCTTGCCGATGTTGAAAAACTCGCTGTCAGTGAGCTTTGTCTACGCGTTCATGCGTTCCATGAACACATTGTCTACGGTTATTTTCCTCGTTTCGCCGGAATGGAACCTGGCTTCGATTAACATCATGAGCCTGGCCAACCAGGGATTCCTTCCCACGGCGAGCGCCACGGCCGTCGGCATCATGTTGGTGATTTACATTACCTTCGGTATCGTGAAATTGATCTTCCGGGATAAGATCAACATCTTTGACCTTTAATGGAAAGCAGGGGCGATTATGACAGAATATGTATTGGAATTAAAGAACATCAACAAATATTTCGGAAAAAATCATGTTATTAAAAATGTATCCATGAATTTTAAAAAAGGGGATTTCGTCACGTTCCTCGGACCCTCCGGGTGCGGCAAGACGACGATTCTCCGTATGATTGCGGGTTTCTACGAACCTGATGACGGCGAGATCCTTCTCAACAAGCGGAATATCGAGCGGGTACCGCCTTACGCGCGAAATGCCGCCATGGTTTTCCAGGAATACGCCTTGTTCCCCCATATGAATGTATACGAAAACGTTTCCTATGGACTGTCCGTCAAAGGGATGGGCAAAGCGGAAATGGATGAAAAGGTTAAGAAAGCATTGACCTTGATGCAGCTGCAAGGCATGGAAGCGCGATATCCGAATCAGATGTCGGGCGGCCAGCAGCAGCGCGTGGCAGTCGCCAGGGCGCTTGTCATGGATCCGGAAATCCTGCTTTTGGACGAACCGTTGTCCAATTTGGATGCGAAGCTGCGGGAAAGCGTACGTGTCGAATTGCGGGATATCCAACGGCAGATGAACTTATCGACGATTTATGTCACTCATGACCAGTCGGAGGCTTTGTCCATGTCCGACTGCATTGTGGTTTTGAAAGATGGCGTCGTCCATCAGGTCGGAACTCCGCAAGAAATTTATTTCGAACCCAAAACCGCCTTTGTCGCGGACTTTATCGGTACGACCAACCTGCTGGCTGTCAAAGGGGTCAACGCCCACGAGGTCCGATATGAGGGTGTCTCTATCAAGACGGACAAGACGGTGCAGGCAGGAAAGGACTACGCGATCAGTATCCGCCCCGAATGCATCGGCCTCTCTGAAAAGCCGGTCAATGGGAAGGTCAATGTGAAAACGAACATCTTCAACAAGATGTTCCTCGGCGAAAAGGTTCGGTATTTCGTTCACGACGCGGCGGGAAAAGAGTGGATTATCGATGTGTTCGATCCCGGAAAGAAACTGCTTTCTGGCGAAGTCTATGTCCATTTTCCCGATGCCAAGGCGTGGCTGATTGAGGAGTCCCTAACGGTTTGAGTGGACAGGAGAGGCAAATGTCATGTTAGACGGGTTGAAAAAACAGGTCTTTGACGCCAATCTCGAATTGGTTCGGCAAGGTCTGGTCTTGTACACGTGGGGCAATGCCAGTGCTATCGACCGGTCGCAGGGCCTGGTCGTGATTAAGCCGTCAGGTGTTTCCTACGAGCGGATGGACTGGACGGATATGGTCGTGGTGGATGCCGGGACGGGAACCGTGGTGGAAGGCAGATGGAAGCCTTCTTCCGATACGCCGACCCATTTGGAATTGTACCGTGCGTTTGAAGACATCGGGGGAGTCGTCCATACTCATTCAACGAATGCGACGGCCTTTGCCCAGGCGGGGAAGGAGATTCCCGCCCTGGGAACGACCCAGGCGGACTACTTTTACGGTTCTATACCGTGTACGCGCTTGTTGACACGGGAAGAAACCGAAACGGACTACGAAAGGAATACCGGCAAGGTAATCGTAGAAACGTTGCGGGAACGAAATCTCCCGGTCCTCGCGGTACCGGGAATCGTTGTCCGGAACCACGGTCCTTTCGCTTGGGGAAAAGATGCGGCAGAAGCTGTTTATCATGCGACCGTATTGGAACGGGTGGCGGAGATGGATATCAAGACGCTTCTCCTGAATCCCCACAGTCTCATGCCATCCTACATCCTGGACAAACATTACCAACGGAAACATGGGGCCCACGCCTACTATGGGCAGGGGAACCACTCGTAATCTGCTAAAGATGCCGCCCTTCGGGGCGGCATTTCTCTCATATGAACATTTTCCTCAAGTGTTTGAATTCGTGCTATAATGGAAACAAATTTCAGGCAGGGGTTCTGCCGGATACGGGTGATGGTATGAACGAACAAAAAGGAACGAAACGCCGCGGCGCCGCGCCGGTCCTCCATTTCGACGAGGCCGTGGTACGGCGCGTGCAGGCGCGGATGCTCGATGAAGAACGGACGCGGCTGCTGGCGGAGTTTTTCAAGGTCCTGGGCGATCCGACCCGTGTGCGGATCATTAACGCCCTGGCCAACGAGGAACTGTGCGTCAGTGATTTGGCGGCGGCGCTGGAAATGACCCAGTCTGCCGTGTCGCATCAGCTCAAGCTGCTGCGCATGGCCAATCAGGTCAAGACGCGGCGGGAAGGGAAAAGCATCTTTTATTCTTTGGACGACCAGCATGTCCTGGACATCCAGGAGGAAGCGTTGACCCATATCAGCCATAAGATGGCAGAGCATTTGGAAGGGTAAGGAGGCGAAGGCCATGAGAGCGAAGTGTGCGGCTTGTCCGACCCACGCGTGCTATACGAAGGGCGTGAATTGCACCGGCGTGCCTGCGGACGAAGTGCGTCGCGCCTATACGGAAGAAGAACTGCAGATGATGGATGCGGCGGCATACGTGGAAGGCACCTTCTACAGCAACATCACGCGCCTGCAGGAGATTGCGGAATTCGCCAAAAAGATGGGGTACCGGAAATTGGGACTGGCGTTCTGCATCGGCCTGAACGAGGAGGCGCGCTATATTGCCCGCTATTACGAGAAACAGGGCTTCGAGGTGTACAGCGTGTGCTGCAAGAACTGCAGTTTTGCCAAGAAAGAGTTCGGCCTGCGTCAGGTCAAGCCCGAACTGGACCACGAGGCCATGTGCAATCCGAAATTCCAGGCGCGCTTCCTGGAGGAACAGGGCGTGGAACTGTCCATCGTGTGCGGCCTTTGCGTTGGGCACGATTCGATCTTTATTGCCAACAGCCATGTCCCTGTGACCTATCTTGTCGTCAAGGACCGCCTCTTGGCCCACAATCCGCTGGGCGCCATTTATTCGCGGTACTGGAAGCGGAAGCTGGATATCATGGACCTGGACGAGGTTTCCTTTCCTTCGCCGTGTCCGGCGCCATTGTGGGCATGCGGAAGCAAATGGATCTCTTCGGGATTGCCGTCCTCGCCATCGTGACGGCCGTGGGCGGCGGCATCCTGCGGGATGTATTGGCCGGACAGGCGCCACCCAGGGCATTTCGGGAACCGGCGGCGTTTCTTGGGGCGTTGGCCGTCGGCGTCCTCCTGGCCTTTTATCTGCACCGGAACCGCATGACGGGACGGCGCAAACGGATCCTGTCCTTGCTCTATGCCGCGGCGGATACGGTGGGACTGGCGTCCTTTACGGTGACGGGAGCCATGGTCGGGCTCGGCGGCATCGCACCCGACAGTCGTGACGGCCGTGGGCGGCGGTGTCCTGCGGGATCTTATGGCCCAGCGCGTGCCGGCGGTCTTCGTGACCGACGTGTACGCCACGGCATCCCTGGCGGGGGCTGTCGCCTTGTGCGTCGTCTGGCGCGCGGGGTATGCCCCGGCGGCGCCCTGGGTGGCCGTCGGCGTCATTGCCGTCCTGCGCTGCCTGGCCATCCGCTATCGCTGGCAGTTGTTCCGCCCGACGGGGCGGCGGGAGAGAGGAGATCGGTAACCCATGGAGCTTCAGGAAAAAGAAGAACGGCTGGCCCGCTTGCGGGAGGAAATGGACCAGTGCGCGTCGTGTCCCCTGCGGGAGCATTGCAAGGCTCCTGTCGGCTGGTATGGCTGCGCCGACAGCCCGATTTTCTTCGTAGGGGAGGCGCCGGGCGGCGTCGAGGATGACTACGGGTGTCCCCTGATCGGGCCGTCGGGACAGCTGCTGGACAAGGCCTTGTGGTCGGTCCAGATGACGCGGGACCGTGTCTTTACGACGAACATTGTCAAATGCCGCCCCCGGGGCAACCGCACACCGGACCTGCGGGAGGCGGAACACTGCGCCAAGGTCTGGCTCGCCCGGGAGCTGGCCATCGTGCAGCCCAAGGTGGTGGTGGCCCTGGGCAGCGTGGCCCTGCACTTCCTCGGTACGCCGGATATGCGCATCACGCGGCAGCGGGGGCAGTGGTTCCACACCCGTGAGGGCTGCGACTGTCTGGCCACGTTCCACCCGTCTTACCTGTTGCGCCAGAGCGGGCACGCCCAGGTCCAGGCCAAATGGGCGGTGTTCCATGACCTGCAGGCAGCCCGGGCGAGGGCTGCCGCCGCCGTTCCGGGGTACCGTTTCGCGTCGGACGCGCCGCCGGATTTATTCGCCCTGTTTCCAAAGCGTCCGTAGCGGGAAAGACGGGCCGGGACGCCCGTTTCACGCGTAAAGATTGCACAATTCTATTTATTGACACGCTATGGTTGTATTGATAGAATTAACATGAGTGAGTATCCCTCCGAAAGTGTATAGGTTGTTACATCTATGTCCTCCGGGAACAGGAGGTCAGCTTTCGTGTTTTCAAATCCAAACAGGGAGAAGGAGCAAAAAATGAAAGTTGCGATCATTATGGGCAGCAATTCCGACTGGCCGAAACTCGAACCGGCAGAGGCCGTGCTGAAGGAATTCGGCGTGGAAGTGGAAGTGTGTGTCGCCTCGGCGCACCGGACTCCGGACAAGGTCCATGAGTTTGCCGCCGGCGCCCGCGGCCGCGGGGTGGAAGCCATCCTTTCCGCAGCCGGGCTGGCCGCGCATCTGGGCGGGGTTGTGGCGTCCTACACGACCCTTCCCGTTATCGGGATCCCGATTGGTGGTGGTCCCCTGAACGGCATGGACGCCCTCCTGAGCACGGTGCAGATGCCGTCGGGAGTCCCTGTCGCCGCCATGGCCATCGACGGCGCGAAAAACGCGGCCCTCTTCGCCGTGGAAATTATGGCGGGCAAGCACCCTGAACTGATTGCGAAACTGGATGCCTACCGGGAAAAGATGCGCGACGAAGTGGCGGCCAAGGCGGCCAAACTCGACGCGATGCGCGCGGGGAAATAAGGAAGGAGAACATGGTGTCCCATACCAACGATGTGTTTGAACTCGACAAGCTTCACGAGGAATGCGGCGTTTTCGGCGTCTATTCCCACAAGGAAGATGTACCCCTGAATATCTACTGGGGCCTCTATGCCCTGCAGCATCGTGGGCAGGAGAGCTGCGGCATTGCCGTCAGCGACGGTACGGAAATGCAGATCAAGCTCGGCATGGGCCTCGTGCAGGACGTGTTCCGGAACGGCACGGGGGATCTCATGGGCTTCATGGGAATCGGCCATACGCGGTATTCCACGACGGGCTCCAGCATGGCCTACAACATCCAGCCCCTGAAGGTCTACTATGATGGTGGCAACCTGGCCATGTCCCACAACGGAAACATTGCCAATGCGGCCGAATTGCGGGCCCGTCTCATGAACATGGGCTCCTTCTTCAAGACGACCGTCGACAGCGAAGTGGTCCTGAGCCTCATTGCCCGGTCTACCCAGACGACCCTGGAAGATCGTGTGGCAGACGCGGCGAACCAGTTGAAGGGGGCCTTTTCCTTCCTGTTCATGGATGACAGGAAGATGCTGGCCCTGCGCGATCCCTACGGCTTCCGCCCCCTGTGCCTGGGGCGGCTCGAACACGGCTGGGTTGTGGCGTCCGAGAGCTGTGCCCTCGATTTGGTCGGCGCCCGCTTTATCCGCGACGTGAAACCCGGGGAAATGCTCATCTTCGAAGACGACGACGCGGAACCGAAGAGCATCATGTACGCCAAGGATAAACCGGCGCACTACGCCCATTGTATTTTCGAATATGTCTATTTTGCCCGCACGGACAGTGTCATCGACGGGCAGAATGTTTACGAGGCCCGCGTGAACATGGGCCGCGAACTGGCCAAGGAAACCAAAGGAATCCACGCGGACATCGTCATTTCCGTCCCGGACTCCGGAACGGCCGCTTCCATCGGATACAGCCTGGAATCGGGCATCCCGTTCATGGAGGGCCTGACCAAGAACCGCTACATCGGGCGGACCTTTATCCAGCCGACCCAGGCCCAGCGCGTCAACGCCGTGCGCTTGAAACTGAATCCTGTCAAGTCCGTCGTGGCCGGCAAGTCCGTGGTCATGGTGGACGACTCCATCGTCCGCGGCACGACGAGCGGCAAAATTGTCAAGATGCTGCGCGACGCCGGCGCGAAAGAAGTGCACGTGTGCATTTCGTCTCCTGCCGTCACGGATCCCTGTTATTACGGCATCGATACGTCGGTCCGCAAGGAACTGATTGCCTCGACCCATACGGAAGAGGAAATCTGCCAATACATTGGCGCCGACAGCCTGCATTACATCTCCATGGAGGGGATGAAACGCGCCGTGACGAACGTGGCCGGGGAGGACCTGTGCTGCGCCTGCTTCAATGCCCGGTATCCGGACAATGTGGAAGAAGTCATCCGTCAGGGTTCCAAATTCATCTTTGAACATCAGAAATAACAGGAGGACGTCATGGACGAACAGAAGAAAGGCTTGACCTACGCGGATGCCGGGGTGGATATCGACGCTGGCAATAAGGCCGTGGAATTGATGAAGGACAGCGTCCGCGCCAGCTACCGCCCCGAAGTCATTGGCGATCTCGGCGGATTCGGCGGCCTCTTCGCCCTGAATACGAAAAAGTATAAAGAACCGGTTCTCGTGTCTGGCACGGACGGCGTCGGCACTAAGCTGAAACTGGCTTTCCAGATGAACCGCCACGATACGATCGGCCAGGACGCCGTGGCCATGTGTGTCAACGACATCCTCGTCCAGGGGGCGGAACCGCTGTTTTTCCTGGACTATATCGCCGTGGACAAGGTCGATTCCCAGAAGGTGGCGGACATTGTCAAAGGTGTCGCCGGGGCCTGCCGGGAATCGGGCTGCGCCCTCATTGGCGGCGAAACGGCGGAAATGCACGGGTTCTACGCGAAAGACGAATATGACATTGCCGGCTTTTGCGTCGGCGCCGTCGAGAAGAGCAAGATGATCACAGGCGACAAGGTCCGGGCCGGCGACGTGCTCCTGGGCCTGCCTTCCAGCGGGGTCCACTCCAACGGCTTCACGCTGGTCCGCAAAATCTGCTTCGAAATCATGCACTACGACGTGGACACATACATCGAGGACTTTGGTATGACCCTCGGCGAAAAACTGTTGACGCCGACGCGGCTTTATCCGAAAACCTGCCTGCCCCTGATCGAAAAGTTCGACCTGCATGGCATGGTCCACATCACCGGCGGCGGGTTCTACGACAACATTCCCCGTATCCTGCCCGACGACTGCGACGCCGAAGTGCGCGCGGACGCCTGGGAGGTGCCCGTGGTCTTCCGGAAACTCCAGGAATGGGGCGGGGTGCCGGACAAGGAAATGTACCGCACTTTCAACATGGGCGTGGGCATGGTCCTCGTCGTCGATCCGTCTGAGGCGGACGCGGTCCGGACCCATCTCCGCGCGGCCGGCGAAACGTTCTATGAGCTGGGTACGGTCGTGCCGGGCCACAAAAAAACGATCATGAAGGGCGGCGTGTTCGGTGACTAAGAAAATCGGTGTCGTTGTCAGCGGTCGCGGATCTAATTTGCAGGCCATCCTGGACCAGATAGACGCGGGGACGCTGCCTGTCGAAGTCGCCGTCGTCGTCAGTGACCATGGCGACGCCCTGGCCCTCGAACGGGCGGCGAAGCATCACATCCCGACGGTGGTGGTGGAACGCGGCGCCTGCGCGGACAAGGTAGAATTTGAGACAAAGATTGCGGGAGCGCTGGAGAGCCACGGGGCGGAACTCGTCGTTCTGGCAGGGTTCATGCGCATCCTGACGGGCGGCTTCATCAGCCGCTTCCCGCACCGCATCATGAATATCCATCCGGCGCTCCTGCCGAGCTTTACGGGCCTCCATGCCCAGGGACAGGCCGTGGCGTACGGGGTCAAGGTATCGGGCTGCACGGTCCACTTCGTCGACGAAGGGACGGATACGGGTCCCATCATCCTGCAGAAAGTCGTCCCCGTCCTGGACGACGATACGGAAGATTCCCTGGCCGCGCGTATCCTAGAGGAAGAGCACAAGGCGCTGCCCGAAGCGATTCGTTGGTGGGCCGAAGGGCGGCTGACGGTGACAGGCCGCAAGGTTTTCGTCCGTCCGTAAGAGGTTCGGGTGGTTTGGGCACAAATTTTGAGGGGGTATTTCTATGAGAATCCAGAGAGCATTGTTAAGCGTATCCGACAAGACCGGCATTACCAAACTGGCGGCCTTCCTGCATGAAATCGGGGTGGAAATCATTTCCACCGGCGGCACCATGAAAGCCATCCAGGATGCGGGCATCCCTGTGACCTACGTCAGCGACGTGACGGGGTTCCCGGAAATCATGGACGGGCGCGTCAAGACCCTGAATCCTTTCATCCACGGCGGCATCCTGGCAGTCCGCAGCAACCCGGACCATATGGCCCAGCTGAAGGAACACGGCATCAAGCCTATCGACCTGGTGGTTGTCAACCTCTATCCCTTCCGGGAAACCATTGCGAAGCCGAATGTGACCGAGGCGGAAGCCATCGAGAACATCGATATCGGCGGCCCGGCCATGGTCCGCGCGTCGGCGAAGAATTTCCGCGATGTGGTTATCATCACCAATCCGGCCCGCTATTCCAGCCTCATCGCCATGCTGCAGCAGCACGGCGATATCGATCTGACGACCCGCAAAACCCTGGCGAAGGAAGCATTCCGCCATACTTCGGAGTATGACGCCATGATTGCGGATTATCTGGAAAAACAGCTGACCAAAGGTTGAAAAAAGGACGGATACCATGAAACTGTTATTGATCGGCAGCGGCGGACGGGAACATGCCCTGGCATGGAAACTGTCCCAAAGCAGCCATGTAGAACAAATCCTGGTGATACCGG
Organism: uncultured Selenomonadales bacterium; assembly: GCA_900314855.1. Classification (GTDB taxonomy): domain Bacteria; phylum Bacillota; class Negativicutes; order Acidaminococcales; family Acidaminococcaceae; genus Succiniclasticum. Next base: position 48,703 of record OMWZ01000010.1, on the reverse strand, counting down.
GCAATCCGGGCATCGCCCAGGTCCCTAAGTGCCAGTGCACGGACCTGGCTCTGGACGACTTGCAGAAAGTGGCGGATTTCGCCGAAGAGAACAGCGTCGACTTGACGGTGGTCGGGCCGGAAGCGACCCTCGTCGCCGGCATCGCCGATATTTTCCGTTCCCGCGGACTTCCCATCTTCGGGCCCGACAAGGCGGCGGCCGAACTGGAAGGTTCCAAGGCGTTTTCCAAGCGCCTCATGCAAAAATACCACATCCCGACAGCGGCGTTCCAAGTCTGCACGGACCTGGAGACCGCCAAGGCCTTCATTACGGAACACGGCGCGCCGATCGTCGTCAAGGCCGATGGCCTGGCGGCCGGCAAGGGCGTCGTCGTGGCCATGACGGTGAAAGAGGCCCTGGACGCGGTGACGGAAATGATGGCGGACCATAAATTCGGCTCCGCCGGCGCCAGTGTAGTCCTGGAGGAATTCATGGATGGGGAGGAAGCGTCTCTCCTGGCGTTTACGGACGGGAAAATTGTCATCCCCATGATTGCCTCCCAGGACCATAAGCGTGTCAACGACGGGGACGAGGGCCCCAACACGGGCGGCATGGGCGCTTACGCCCCGGCGCCTGTCATGACGGAGACCCTGCGCATCAAGGCCGTGGAAACCATCCTGAAACCGGTCATTGCAGCCCTGAACAAGGAAGGCCGCACGTACTGCGGCTGCCTCTATGCGGGCCTGATGATCAAGGGCGACACGATTAAGGTAGTGGAATTCAACTGCCGTTTCGGCGACCCGGAAACACAGGTCGTCCTGCCCCTGCTGGACAGCGACCTGGCGCAAATCATGCTGGCCTGCGCCACGGGTACCCTCGATGTGTCGATGGTCCAATGGAAACAGCAGGCCGCGGTCTGCGTCATCCTGGCCAGCGGCGGCTACCCCGCGTCCTATCCCAAAGGCCTGCCCATTACGGGCCTTGACGAGGTCGACGCCATGGAAGATGTCATGGTCTTTCACGCCGGCACCAAAACCGTGGACGGCCGGATTGTCACGAATGGCGGCCGTGTCCTTGGCGTGACGGCCCTGGGCGCGGATATCCGCGCGGCCCAGGAAAAGGCCTATGCCGCGGTCGGGAAAATCCACTTCGACGGAGAACATCACCGTACGGACATCGCCTGGAGAGCCTTGGCCCGGGCGGAAGAAAAAAGGTAAAATCCACTTGACGAACGCAGTTCATGCGAGTATGATGTAGGGAATATAAAAAACACGAAAGTGTTACAAAGATTACAGAACCACGAGTTCACTCTGCGGGCGAACGCAACAAGTCAATCGAAAAGGATGGTGCAAGATGGCATTTTTCTACGAAGAACCTTCTCATACGTTTAGTGAATATCTGCTCGTGCCGGGGTACTCCTCTTCCGAGTGCATTCCGGACAATGTTTCCTTGAAGACCCCGTTGGTTCGGTTCAAGAAGGGCGAAACGCCGACCCTGTCCCTGAACATCCCGATGGTGTCCGCCATCATGCAGTCCGTCTCCAACGATACTATGGCCGTCGCCCTTTCCCGCGAAGGCGGCTGCTCTTTCATCTACGGCTCCCAGTCCATTGAGGACGAAGCCCGGATGGTCCGCAACGTCAAAGGCTACCGTGCCGGGTTCGTCACAAGCGACTCCAACATCACGCCGGACAGCACCCTGCAAGACATCCTGGCCCTGAAAGCCAGGACAGGCCATTCCACCGTTGCCGTCACGAGCGATGGCACGGTCAACGGCAAGCTGGAAGGGATTGTCACCAGCCGTGATTACCGCGTCAGCCGGATGGCTCCCGATACCAAGGTCCGGGAGTTCATGACGCCCATTGCCAACATGATTGTCGGCACGAAAGATACGACCCTGCAGCAGGCCAACGATATCATTTGGGACAACAAGCTGAATACGCTGCCCATCATCGACGACGAAGGCCGCCTGCTCTACATGGTTTTCCGCAAGGATTACATCTCCCATAAGGAATATCCCCTGGAGCTCCTGGACGCCAAGAAACGCCATGTCGTCGGTGCCGGCATCAATACCCGCGACTACGAGGAACGCGTTCCGGCCCTGGTGGAAGCCGGTGTCGATGTCCTCTGCATCGACTCTTCCGAAGGCTTTTCCGAGTGGCAGAAACGCACGCTGGCCTGGATCCGTTCCCAGTACGGCGATAAAGTGAAGGTTGGCGCCGGCAACGTCGTAGACGCCGAAGGGTTCCGCTTCCTCGCCGACTGCGGCGCCGACTTCGTCAAGGTCGGGATCGGCGGCGGTTCCATCTGCATCACCCGGGAAACCAAGGGCATCGGCCGCGGCCAGGCGACCGCCCTGATCGATGTCTGCAAGGCCCGTGACGAATACTACAAGGAAACGGGCGTCTACGTGCCGGTCTGCAGTGACGGCGGCATCGTCTATGACTATCACATGGTCCTGGCCCTGGCCATGGGGGCGGACTTCCTCATGCTGGGCCGTTATTTCGCCCGCTTCGACGAAAGCCCGACGAATCGTGTCAACGTCAACGGCAGCTACATGAAGGAATACTGGGGCGAAGGTTCCAACCGCGCCCGCAACTGGCAGCGCTATGATTTGGGCGGCTCCCAGAAGCTGTCTTTCGAAGAAGGCGTCGACTCCTACGTGCCGTACGCCGGCAGCCTGAAAGAAAACGTCAACCTGACGCTGGCCAAAATCCGTTCTACCATGTGCAACTGTGGGGCCCTGAGCCTGCAGGAACTGCGCGACAAGGCGAAGCTGACCCTGGTTTCGGCCACGTCCATTGTCGAAGGCGGCGCCCACGACGTCCTTCTCAAGGACAATTCTTCGCCGACCTACGCGAAATAAGCTGCTTTTGCGCAGCCTGTACCGCCAAAAAACGGCATGGACCGGCAGGGTCCGTACCGTACCGAACGGGGAGCCTGGCTCCCCGTTCTTTTTTTACGCCGGACTTTCCGGTCCGGTGGTATAATAAAAGCAGTCCTTTGCCGTATACCGGGAAAGGGAAGAGAAACGGTGCCGGGTCCCAGGGACAGGAAGATATTCCGCAGCCCGGCTGCCAGCGAAGGAGAGAGATCATGAAACGAAGGTTCCAAACCCTGCTGTGCGCGGCTGTCCTGACCGTCGCGGCAGGCCTGCTTACAGGCGCTGCCGCCTCGGCTTCCCCCACGCCGGGCGACGGGGCGCCGGACCGTAACCGTACGGCTGTGCCGGCGGCGCCGGTCGGGGCGCCCGTGGGCGCCGTGCCGGAGGGGACGAAGGCCACGGCACGGGCTTTTCGCGGCACTCTTGCCTACGTGCCGCTCGATACGCGTCCCGTGTCCTACGATTATGCCGTGGCGACCCTGCGGGCTGCCGGCTGGGATGTCGAAGTGCCGCCGAAGGAATTCCTGTCCTCGGCGCGGCAGACGGGTCGCTCGGACCAGATTTTCGAATGGCTCGAGGAGCAGTCCTCCCGGGCCGTGGCTGTCGTGGCCAGCGCCGATACGCTGATTTACGGAGGCCTTGTCGATTCGCGGACCCACCATTATGATGAGGCGGTCCTGGCGTCCCGGGCGGAACGGCTCTTGAACCTGAAGAAGCGGTCAGGCAGCCCCGACACGTATATTTTCGTGACCATCATGCGCTCGCCGAAGCAGAGCAGCGCCCCTGAGGAACCGGTTTATTACAAGGAGTGGGGAGCCCGGCTGTTCCGGCAGGGCGCCCTGCGGGACCAGGAGGAACTGACGGGACTCCGGCGCAGGGAACGGAAAGAACTGGCCGCCCTGGACGCGGCGATTCCGGCGGAGGTCGCCAAGGATTATTATGGCCGCCGCGCCTTGAATCTCAAAGTGACGGAACTCCTGATGCACGGGGTGGAAAACGAAAGCTTTGATTATATGCTCATCGGGCGGGATGACACGGCGCCCTTGTCGCAGGCACACAATGAAGCCCGCGATGTGGATACCCTCGTAGGCAGCATGCCCCGGGGCCGGATCCGCTTCTTTTCCGGCGCGGACCAGCTGGGGTTGCTTCTCCTGACCCGGGCCGTCAATCGCCTGACCTACACATATCCCCTGATTTACACCCAGTATGCGCCGGGCAAGGGACCGGACACGATCCCCTCCTATGAGGATGACACGGCCCGTGCGTCCGTGTGGAACCACATTTTCTCCGCCGGGGCGTTTCCGACACGCCGCGCGGATCACGCCGATTTCCTGTTGGCGGAGAACACGCCTTATGACGGCGTGACACCGGAGGCGACCAGCGCCTTGAACACGGGAATCCCCGACGCGCATACCAGGGAATTCCTCGACTATATCGATACCCATATCCGCGAGGGACGACGCGTCATTGTGGCGGATACGGCCTTTGGCAACGGGGCGGACAAAGCCCTTGTCCAGGGTCTCTTTGCGCGCGGCCTGGCCTATAAGGTCGCCGCCTACGACGGCTGGAATACGCCGGGCAATGCTTTGGGGTACGCCCTTGCCCAGGGAATCCTGTCGCCGTCCATGTCCGCCGGGGACCACCGGCGCATGCTCGAAGTGCGTTACCTGGACGACTGGGCCTATCAGGCCCAGGCCCGCCAGCTTGTGGCGCAGCGGGTCATCTGGCCCCAGGGATTGCCGGCCAAGGGGCTGCAGGGCCGTACCCTGGTCCAGGTGGAAGACGCCGTCCAGGCCGCCATGGTGGAGACGGCGGAACCCCTTTTGGGGGACGTGGTCCATCAGTACCGCTTTGTCCTTCCCTGGCAGCGGCTTTTCGAAGTGCAGCCCCTGCGGAAGGAATGAAGGCGCTGCCGCCTGGGGTGGCAGGAGGGCCGCCGCAGCGTGGCCTGGGGGCCACAGCAGCAGAACCTGAACCGCCCCTGCCGGCAGCGCCGGCAGGGGCGGTATGTTTACGGGGCAGGTGTGGGGTTGTCGGGACGGGAAGCCCTGTTCCCTGGGGAGAGGGACATCCGCGTGGGCTTAGACGCCCTGGATTTCCAGGTCTTTGCCAAAGGTTTTCCGGAACCACGCCCTGTTTTCGTTCAACTGGTGTTGTTCAATTAACGCGGGTCCGTCGGCTTTGGTGATCTCCAGGATGGCCTTGCCCTGCTCCATGCGGGGACGGATGGCGGTGATCTTGCTGCTTTCCGTGTAATCCAGGCATTCGGCTAACCCCAGGAGGACGGCCATCTTGCCGACTTCTTCCCACTCCCTGTCGGTCAGGAGGGTGCGGAAACTGTGATTGCGGAAATAGTTTTTCGCCTGTCCATTGTGCCAGGCTGCCACGACGGCGCACATCATCTGTTCCGTGTGGGTGAGGCCGAAAAGTTTGGCGTTGAGGATCATGTAGGCCGAATGGCGGGCATGGCTGTAGTAGTTGATGGTAATGCCGATGTCGTGGAGGAGGGCCGTGACACGCATCAGGCGGCGGTAGCGCCGGTTGATGCCCAGCGGTTTGCTCCAGCTGTCAAAGAGTGTCAGGGCCAGGCTGGCCACGTGGCGGCAGTGCTCGATATTGTTGGAATACAGGTGCAGCACGTTCCAGGTGCTGGCCTCCAGGATATCCTCCGCAATGAGGGGGAGGAAACGCTGCTTGGCATAGTAGTCGTAGAACAGGCCTTCGCGCAGGCCGCAGCCCGACGTGATGATTTTTTTGCTGCCTGTCACGTCGAGTAGATAGTTTATGATGCTCATGCCGCCCAGGATGATGTCTGCCCGTTCCGATGACAGGCCCGGGACCTTTTTGCGGGTGTCCAGGTCCATGGCCCGGAGACGCTTGAAAACGTTGCGCACGGTCTGGGCCGTGACCGCGTAGTTATGGATTTTGCTGGTCGGATAGTGACGCTCCTTCTGGATGATGCGGGCTACCGTACGGGCCGTGCCGCCCACGCCGATGAGGGGCAGCTTCGTATCCTGGAGCCAGGCGTATTTGCTGATTTTTGAGGCGAGCAGGTAATTGACGTCGCTGAAGACGCTGTTCGACAAGATGCCGCGAATGTTGAACATGGCCGTCGTATTGACCGCTCCCATGGGAATGGAAACGGACTCGACGATTTGCCGGTCCCGGAACAGGACGAGTTCCGTCGAACCGCCGCCCAGGTCGAAGAGGATGCCGTCTTTCACGCTCAGCGTGTTCACCGTCCCCAGAAAGCTCAGGAAGGCTTCCGCCGTGCCAGGGAGAATGTGCAGGTTGATGCCCGTTTTTTCCGCGACGAGCTTTGTCAGTTCCTGTCCGTTGGAGGCATTGCGGATCGCGGCCGTGGCGACAGCGATGATCTTGTCCGCCTTGTTCTGCCGGCACATGAACGCAAAGGCCTGCATGGTGGACAGGGTCAGCTCGAAGGCCTTCGCGTCGAGGCGGCCGTCTTTGGTCAGCCGCTGGGACAGACGCAGGGTCTCCTTCTGGTTGAACACCATGTTGTAGGCGCCGTTGCTGTAGATCTGGCTGATGACTAGACGCGCCGAGTTGGAACCGATATCGATAATGGCGATGCGCTGCATTTTTCTCTCCTTGCCCCGACTGTCTGCCGGGGCGCCCCGGATTCCGTGGTCGTTACAAATCTATTATATACCAAATTGCGGAAGTCCGGGGTGGATTTTACGCCGATTTTATGCCATTTTGTATATCATCATGGTAGATGTCCGACGCCTTTCGGCGGAAAAGGACTTCCAGGAAATTTGTCGAACTATATACTGTTAGGGAGTTTGAAGTTTGCCATTCTGTTGCTGAGGTGTTTGTATGCCGAAACGTAAAACCTATACGAGCCTGGCCGTTATCCACCTGGGCTCCGAAATGATCCGCATGCAGATTGTGGAATTCCGCAGCCTGCGGCGCATCAAAGTCATCGAACAATGCGACTATCCCATCCGCCTGGGTGAGGAATCCTTTGCCCACAAGATCATTCCCTTTCCCATGGTGGAGGAAATCTGCCAGGTCCTGCACGGATTCCGGGAGTTGATGCAGGACTATGGCGTTGAAGTGTACCGTGCCCAGGCGACAACGGCTGTCCGGGAGGCCCGGAACCAGATTTTCCTCCTTGACCAGATCCGACTCCGGACGGGCCTTCAGGTCGAAGTGACGGAAATGCCCATGGAAATCTACACGAAGTTCGTCGCCATCCGCCATACCTTGTCGGAGCAGCATATTTCCACGGACGAAGGGACTATGTTCATCGATATTTCTTCCGGCGGACTGGGAATTACGGGGGTCGAAGGAAACAAGATCACGTTCCAGGAAAATTTTCATATCGGGATTATCCGCATCAAGGAAAGTTTCAACTACTACCAGCGGAGCAGCCAGCATTTCAATAAGGCCCTCATGCAGTTTCTGGCGAGCACGACAGGTCCTGTCAAGGCCGCGCTCCGGGGCCGCAGCGTCCATTATCTGGTCATTTCCGGCACGGAGACGGAGCTGCTGCTCAAAATCCTGGCTCGGCCTGCCGCCGGACCGGGCGGGCTGACCCATCTGACGCGGCAGGAGTTTATGGCCGTTTTCGATGAAATCCGGACCTTGAACCTGCCCCAGATGATCCAGCTCTTCCACGTGACGGAAGAGGAGGCGGAAATTGTCCTTCCCATGGTCCTTCTCTACGAACAGCTGCTGCTGCTGGTGCCGACGGCACAGGAGATCATTGTGTCGAATGAAACGTTTATTGACGGCATGCGGCTCCGCTACATCGTGCAGCAAAAGGAGGAAGAGTACGCGGCCCACCTGGAAGAGGAATTGATGAGCCTGGTCCACCATGTCGGCGAAAATTACAATTACGATGTGCGCCATGTGACGCAGGTGGAAAAGATTTCCCTGTCCATTTTCGACAAAATCGGACGCCTGTACGGCCTCGACGCCCATCACCGGCTGCTGCTGCGGGCGGCGTGTATCCTGCACGACATTGGCAAGTATGTTTCCATGCGGAGTCATTCCCTGTACAGTTACCAGCTCATCATGGGGACGGATATGATCGGCTTTACGGAAGCGGACAAGGAAGTCATTGCCCTGGCCTCCTATTATCATGCCCATAATGTGCTGGAGAGCCATTTCGACAGCAATCCGGCCGTCCGTCCACCGGCTCCGGACGCCATGCCCCTGGTGGCAAAACTGTCGGCCATTGTACGCCTGGCGGATGCCCTGGACCGCAGTTATCTCCAGAAAATCGGCAAAGTGAAAGTCCAGATCCAGAACCGGGAGCTGGTGCTGACCGCGACCAGTCGTGAGGACCTGGACCTGGAAGAGTGGGTCTTTGCGTCCAAGGCGGCCATGATGGAAGAAGTCTACGGCTTCAAAGTACGGTTGGAACGGGAGTGGTAAACGATGAGCGAGAAACAGAACCTGGCGCCGGACCTGAACCGGCCGGAATATTTCTTCAACCGCGAATTGAGCTGGCTGAAGTTCAACCTGCGCGTCCTGCGGGAAGCGGAAGTCAAGACGACCCCCCTTCTGGAGCGGCTCAAGTTTGTCGCGATTTCCGCGTCGAACCTGGATGAATTCTTCATGGTCCGCGTGGCCGGTCTGTGGGATCAGTTGGAAAGTGGTGTCCAGCGCCTCGATCCGTCGGGCATGACCGTGCGGCAGCAGCTGACGGAAATTTCCCGGGCGGCCCACGACATGATGCGGCTCCAGTCGCGTATGCTGGCGAATCTGCTGCGGGAATTGAAGGATGCCGGAGGGCCCGAAATCAAAGCCTGTCGCGATTGCTCCGCCGCTGGCCGGGAATGGCTGGAAAACTACTACCGGGAAGTGGTGTATCCCGTCCTGACTCCCATGGCGGTCGATGCCTCGCGCCCGTTTCCCTTCCTGGGCAACAAGACCCTGAATCTGGCCGTGCAGCTCGTGACGGCCAAGGGGGAGGAGAGCATGAGCGTCGTCCAGGTGCCTTCGGTCCTGCCGCGCCTCCTGGAAGTGCTGCCGGAAGAGAAACGTTCCTTCATCTACCTGGAAGACCTGATCACGGCCCATTGCGATAGCCTCTTCGCGGGCTGCCGGATTCTCGACGTGGTGCCCTTTCGGATCACCCGCGACAGTGATCTGGACGTGGAGGAAGACGACATCGAAGACTTGCTGCGCGAAGTGGAAAAATCCCTGCGGCAGCGCAAACGCGGCGCCGCCCGGCGGATGGAAATCGGCCGGACACAAAACAAGACTATCATGTCTTTCCTGGAGGAAAACCTGGACCTGACGAAGGAAGAGGTTTATGAGGTCCATGGGCCCCTGGACGCGACGTGTTTCTTCAAATTCACGGCCCTGGACCGCATGTGGCCCTGGCTCTACGAGCCTTTCGTGCCGCAGAAACCGAAGGAGCTCCCTGAATACGATCATCTTTTTGAACGGATCCGCGAACGGGATGTGCTGCTGTTCCATCCGTACGAAAGTTTCGATCCCGTGGTCCAGTTTGTCCAGCAGGCGGCGGACGATCCCCACGTGCTGGCCATCAAGCAGACCTTGTATCGCGTGAGCGGCAATTCGCCCATCGTGGCCGCCCTGGCCCGGGCCGCGGAAAATGGCAAGCAGGTGACGGTCCTGGTGGAACTCAAGGCCCGGTTTGACGAGGAGAACAATATCCTTTGGGCCCGTCGCCTGGAAAAGGCCGGGGCCCATGTCCTGTACGGCCTTGTGGGCCTGAAGACGCATGCCAAGATTATCCTCGTCGTGCGGCAGGAACCGGACGGCATCAAGCGGTATATCCACCTGGGCACGGGCAACTATAACGACTCGACGGCCAAACTGTATACGGATATGGGCCTTCTGACGGCAAACGACCAGTTCGGCATGGACGCGTCGGCCTTCTTCAACCTGCTGTCCGGGTATTCCCAGGCGCCAATCTGGAACAAGCTTACCATGGCGCCCCTGGGCCTGCGGGAAAAGATCTACGAACTCGTGGACAACGAAATCCGGATTGCCCGGAGCGGCGGGGAAGGGCACATCGTGGCCAAGATGAACTCCCTTCTGGACAAGCCGGTCATCCAGAAACTTTACGAAGCGTCCATGGCGGGAGTCCAGATTGAACTCATCGTCCGCGGCATCTGTACCTTGCGGCCGGGGCTGGAGGGAATCAGCGAGCATATTTCCGTCCGCAGCATCGTCGGGCGGCAGCTGGAACACAGCCGCCTCTTCTGGTTCCGCAACGGCGGGGACGAGAAGGTCTTCATGAGCAGCGCCGACTGGATGCCCCGCAACCTGAACGACCGGGTGGAACTGTTCTTCCCCATTGAGACGGAAGAGCATATCCGGCGGGTCAAAGAGATTCTGCAGATGTATTTGGAGGATAACGCGGGCAGCCACATTATGCAGTCCAACGGAAATTACCGCCGTTCCACGGCGGGGCGCGGCAAGGTCCTCAGCGCCCAGGGGGAATTGTATGAGCAGGCCCAGATTGCCGCCATGGAATACAGCCGTCGCCAGCGGGAAGAAAACCGGCTGGAGAAGGGCGTGCAGCTGAAAAAATGACCAGGACCCAAATGGACGGTTGAGAAATTGCCCAAATCCTGCTATAATATGTTAGAATTTTGAGGAGGGCAAGACTATGAGCAAATACGCCGTGACCATTAATTTTCACGCGCATTATGGATATATCGAGTACGACCCGGAGACGAAAACGGCGACGGTGACGCTGCATGGCGCCGACGCGGCGAAAGCCGCCGTGGAACGCTTTCTGGCACAGGAACATACCTTCGCCGTGGCGTGCGGGGAGACGATCCGTGATTTCCGGGAGGTCACCCTGCGCCCGCTGGAAAGCCTGGAGTCGTTCCAGCAGTGCCTGACCCGCCTGTGGGTGGCGACGGACGTCCGTGTCGAATGGAGCATGCCGCCCGGCCTGGCGGAAACCTGTCAGGAAGGGCTGTAAATCCCCGTATCCCCTCTGTGGGAGGACGCGGTGCCGTTCCGGTGCGGCACAAAATATCCAAAAAGAACCGCAAAAACGGGAGCCTCCGTGCTTCCGTTTTTTCATGCCTGCGGCTGGGGGGGGCAGGCCGCCCGATTTTTGCGGTCCCGTCCCCCGTGGCAGTGGCACAGGGAAGATACTTCTGCTATAATGGAACCATGATGTGCCTCATCGGGGCCAATACATCCGTAGGGGAGGGTGCCTATGAATTCCGAACGTGCGAAAAAAGGGACAGCCCTGGCGCTGCTGCCTTTCGTTCTCTTCATTGTGATCTATCTGGGCGCGGGCATTTATTTTCAAATGCAGGGCGTCAAGATGGCCTTTTACCAGTTCCCGTCCGTGACGGCTATGTTCCTGGCCGTCTTGTCGGCTTTCTGCATGGGACGGGAAACCATCCGGAAAAAGTTCCGCATCTTTACGCGCGGCGCCGCCAATGAAAATGTCATGACCATGCTCATGATTTATATCATGGCCGGGGCCTTTTCCGCCGTCACGTCGGCCATGGGCGGCCGCGACGCCACGGTCAATCTGGGGATCAGCCTCATTTCCCCGGAGTATCTGACCGCCGGCATCTTCCTGATTTCGGCTTTTATGGGGACGGCGACGGGGACCTCCGTGGGAACTGTGGCGGCCATCGTTCCCATCGCGGCGGGCATTTCCGCCAAGAGCGGCATTCCTGGCGCCCTGCTTGTCGCGGCCTGCGTGTCCGGCGCCATGTTCGGCGATAACCTGTCCATGATTTCCGACACGACCATCGCGGCGACGCGGACCCAGGGCTGCGGACTGCGGGACAAATTCAAAGTGAATTTTCTCATTGCCATCCCGGCAGCCCTCCTGACCGTCGTTATTTTCTTCTTCCTCGGCGCGAGCAGTGTCAACGTGACAGCCGTCGCCGGCGAGTACAACGTCATTAAAGTCCTGCCGTACCTGACGGTCCTCTTCCTGGCCCTGGTGGGCCTCAACGTTTTCCTGGTCCTCACCCTGGGCATCTTTTTATCAGGGATTATCGGCCTGTCGAGCGGCGACTTGACGGTCATCGCGTTCGCCCAGGAAATCTGGAAGGGATTCAACAGTATGAACGAAGCTTTTTTTCTGGCCTTGTTCTGCGGCGGTATTTCCGCCCTTATCAGTCACTACGGTGGAATCCGCTGGCTCATTTGGAAACTGCAGGCCATGATTTCCGGCCGCCGCAGCGCTCAGGTCAGCATTGCCGCCCTGGTTTCCCTCATCGATTGCGCGACGGCCAATAATACGGTGGCCATCATCGTCGTGGGGGATGTGGCCCATAAAATCAGCGTGCAATACCGCGTCGACCCGCGCCGTACGGCGTCCCTGCTGGATATTTTCTCCTGCGTCTTCCAGGGCATCATTCCCTACGGGGCGCAGCTCCTGACGGCGGCGGCCCTGGCTACGGCCAACGGCGTCGTCCTCAATACCCTCGATATCGTGCCCCACATGTGGTACTGCTTCCTGCTGGCTCTCTTCGGCTTCGTGTCCATCTTCGTGCCCTACGCCGATGGCCTGATCCGCCGCGAACCGTGGCAATGGGAAAAGACCGGCCGGGAATGACAGGATCGGATTTTTTCGACAGGGTCCCTATCTTTGTGGTATAATACTACCGTCGTGGCCCCGTTGCACAGATGGATAGTGCGTTCGCCTCCTAAGCGAAAGGTCGCGCGTTCGAATCGCGCCGGGGTCGCCAACTAAAAAATAACGCCGCAGACGGAAAATTCCGTTTGCGGCGTTTTCTGTTTCCCCTGCCGGGGAGGCCGTCGTGTTGTTTCAGCGGCGCGTCATTTCAGCAGGGCGTCGACGAGGGCGATGCCTCCCTTCCAAAGCAGGAAGAGGGCGCCGGCCAGGACGATCAGGTAGAGCGCGAGAAAGGCGGCTTTCTTGGCCGGGCTTCCCGTGATTTCCTGACGGGATGGCTTCTCCAGCAGCTGCTTGCGTTTTTCGTCCTTCGTGGCTGCGGGTTTGCGTTTCTTCATGGAGATACCTCTTTTCTGTCAGCCCTGCCACAAAATCTTGGCGAAGAGCAGGACTAGGACCAGGATGATGATAGGTTTGACAACACGGCCGGCGTCCTTCAGGACCATCCCCGAGCCGACGTAGTTGCCGCAGATGTTCGCCGCGGCTCCTGCCAGGGCGAGCGGGAAGTAGACATTGCCCGTGAGCAGGAAGGTCGCCAGGGCGGCTATGTTGGACGACAGGTTGGATGCCTTTGTCAGGCCGGCCGCCGTGCGGAGACCAAGCTTGCACCAGCCGGTCAGGATCAGGAGCAGAAAGGTCCCTGTGCCGGGGCCGTAAAAGCCGTCGTATGCCCCGATGAGGAGGCTCGTGACGGCGCACTTCCAGGGGACGGTGTGGTCCGGTTCGGGTTCTGTGTCCCCCGGTTTCTGGGTCAGTTTTTTGTTGCGTAGGACATAAAACGCAACGACGGGCAGGATGACCAGCATCAGCTTGGCGATGACCCCTTCCGCCACGAGCAGGGCCAGGCGGGACCCGATGCTGGACCCGAGGATGGCGCCGGCAACGCAGATCAGGGCCAGGCGGGGCCGAATGAAGCCGTTCAGGGCGAAACGGACCGTGGAGATGGTCGTGCCGCAGGTCGAGCTGAATTTATTGGTGCCCAGGGCCAGGTGCGGCGGCAGCCCGGCCAGGAAATAGGCCGGCAGGGAAATGAGGCCGCCCCCTCCGGCGATGGAGTCCACAAATCCGGCGAGAAAGAGCAGGGGAACGACAATGAGATACGATGTCAGGGAATCCATGAAGGTCCATCCTTTCCGTATTTTTCGCAATATAACTTATTATAGCAAAAAGCGGCGGTGCCTGCACGGATTTTGCGCAGGAGTTCCCCTGGGTGTGGTATAATGTTTCCAAAACGACGCTGTCTGTTTTCAGAGAGGTGACTGTCATGGATATAGGAACGAAAGAACGCATCGCTATGGATATTGCCGTGGCGCAAGGCCTGCAGCAGGCCGATCTGGTCCTCAAGGGAGGGCACGTCTTCAACGTCTTTACGCGCTCCTGGGAGGAGGCGGATGTGGCCATTCGCGGGACCCATGTCGTCGGCATCGGCGCGTACAGCGGCAAACGGGAAATCGACGTGCGCGGCCAGTACGTGACGCCGGGCCTGATGGACGCCCATGTTCATCTGGAGAGCTCCATGCTGTCGCCCCGCGAACTGGCGAAAATCCTGTTGCTGAACGGCGTGACGACTGTTTTCGCGGACCCTCATGAAATCGCCAATGTCCTCGGCGCGGAGGGAATCGAATTTTTCCTGTCCGAGACGGAGGAGATGCCCCTGACGGTCTACCTGCAGGTTCCCAGCTGTGTGCCGGCGACGCACCTGGACACATCCGGGGCGGAGCTGACCGTGGCCGATATGGAAGCCTTGACGAAGAGGAGCCCCCGCGTGCGCGGTCTGGCGGAAATGATGAATTATCCCGGTGTCATCAACGGCGCCGACGACGTCCTGGAAAAGCTGGCGGCCTTTTCCGACCGGATCATCGACGGCCACGCGCCGGGGGTGACGGGCCCCGAACTGGAAGCCCTTGCCGCCGCCGGCGTGGCTAATGACCACGAATGCAATACCGTGGCCGAGGCGCGGGAAAAGGTGGCCCGCGGCATGTATGTCTTCCTGCGGGAAGGCAGCGCGGCCCACAACCTGGTGGATCTGCTGCCGGTCCTGGACGAAGTGGACGAGAGGCGCTGCTGCCTCTGTACGGACGACCGTCACGTGGATGATCTCATCGAACAGGGGAGTATCAACTACCTCCTGGAAATCGGCGTGACCCAGGGCGTCGCGGCGGAGCGGCTGCTGCCCCTGGCAACGCTCAATACGGCGGAATGTTTCGGCCTCCGCCGGCTGGGCGCCATCGCGCCGGGGTTTACGGCGGACTTGTGCGTTTTCGACGACTTGGAGCGGTTCCAGCCGGTCCACGTGTTCAAAGAAGGGCGTCCCGTCGTCTTTCGGGGCCGCCTGGACTGGGAAAGCAAGCCGCTGCGGGGAGTGGCGGTGCCGACCATGCATATGCCGGCCCTGGATCCGGACCGCTTCCGGATTCCCGGGGAAGCGGGCAAACAGCTCCGTGTTCTCCGCCTGTCGCAGAATAACCTGACGACGGAGGCATTGCGCCTGCCGCCGAGGCTGGTGGACGGCCTGGCTGTCAGTGACACGGAGCGGGATGTCTTGAAATTGGCCGTGTGTGAACGGCACCATGGAACGGGCAATGTCGGCCTGGGCTTCGTCCAGGGCATCCAGCTGAAGCGGGGAGCCATTGGGACGACGGTGGGACACGATTCCCACAATCTCACCGTAGTAGGGGTCGACGACGAAGACATGGCCGTGGCCGCCAACCGCCTGCGCGACATTGGCGGCGGCATTGTCGTGGCGGCGGACGGCGAAGTGAAGGCCTCCCTGCCGCTGCCCATCGCGGGCCTCATGTCCGACCGCCAGGCCGATGTGGTCAATGCCGAAATGAAACAACTTCTCTTCTGGATCCATGAACTGGGAGTTCCCGAGGAGTTCAATCCCCTTATGGTCCTGTCCTTCCTGTCCTTGCCGGTTATTCCGGAACTGCGCCTGACCGACCGGGGCCTCGTCGACGTGACCCATTTTACGCACGTGTCCATCTGGACGGACTGACCATACGGCCGGAAAAGCCGGCGCGAAGGGGGGGGCCGCGGGCTGCGTCCCCGAAACCGGACCATAAACAGAACACCCCTGCCGGAAGCTGCGGCAGGGGTGTTTTTGATGGGACAGGGCGGGACATCCCGTGGGAACGGTGCGGCCTTCAGGCTTTGCCGTCGTCCGCAGGGGCGGGCGTCCTGGTTTCCAGGGGTGTCTCGAAATAAAGGCTCTGGCTCGGGAAGGCGCAGCTGACGCCGTTTTCCTCAAGAATGCGGAGCAGGGCCAGATTGAATTCATGGCGGTACGCGAGGTACTGGCTGTAATGTTCGGCGGCGACGTAGCATACGACGCGGATGTTGAGGGAGCTGTCGCCGAATTCGTAGAAGAAGACGGAAATATCGCGGCTGTCGATGTGGGGCGCTTGCTCACAGTAGCTGCGGATGGCGTCACAGACGGCTTTCAGCTGCTCCCGCGTGCTGCCGTAGGTTACGCCGAGCATGTACTGGATGCGGAACCGCTGGCGCCGGGTGCAGTTGGTGATGGGAGCGTTGGACAACAGGTTGTTCGGCACGTAGGCCAGTTCCTGGTAGAACGTGCGGATGCGCGTGCTTCGGAAAGTGACGTCTTCCACGATGCCTTCGATATTGTTGACCTGGATCCAGTCGCCGATCTGGAAGGGCTTTTCCATGACGATGACGAGACTGCCGAAGACATTGGCCAGGGTGTCCTTGGCGGCGAAGGCGAAAGCCATGGCGCCGATGCCCAGGGAGGCGATGAAGGCCGAAATATCATAGTTCCATTCCCTGGCGACCATGGCGAAGGCCAGGACGGCGATGAGGACGTGGAGGACCGACGACAGGAGGCCGGCCAGGGCCTGGTGCACGTTGAGGTTCGTTTTCTGCAGGAAATGCCGCAGGAACCCTTCGCCGCCGGCGTCACAGAGATTATAGATGCCCTTGAAGACGCAGAGGATCAGGCAGCTGCGCAGAATCCGGTCGATGGAAGGATGCTGGGCGAGAAGCGGGACGGGGCTGAAGACGATGAAGACATACAGCGCTAAAATCAAAAAGTACGTGAGGATCGGTCGTTCGAAGGATTGAAGCACGTCTTCGAAGAAAGACTGGCCCAAACGGTCCTTGAGACGGTGCAGCAAGGGCAGGATCGCGTATCGGAGCAGGAGACGCAGGACGAGGACCGTGGCGGCTGCCACGACGGACCCGTGCCACATTTCCCAAAGCAGGGAAGGATCCTGGAAGGGAACATAAAGCAATAACTGGTTCATGGATGTCTCCTTGTCATAGGTGCCGAAGACGCCGCGGGACCGGGGTCCCGGCAGTGTCGCGGAAGGCTTTGCCCGCAGGGGGCAGGGCCCATAGGATACAGGGATAGTATGTTATTGTTTATTGTATCGCAAATTCACAGTTGTTTCAAATCTTTCCGCCGCCGCCGTGCTATAATGAGCAAACGAAGAGAGAAACAGGACGGCGCGGCCGGGAAGGAGACAGTCGATGGAACAAGTGTTGGCAGCGGGCATAGGGATGTCCGACGGGTATGTATGGGAAGCCCTGCTGGCTGCCTTTGGCATTGCCATCGGCCTGGCCCTGGCGTTCTTCGGCCTCGGCGGCAACACGTTCCTGGTGCTGCTTGGCCTGGGACTTGCTTTCTTTGACAGCGAGCGCTTTTTCGATGCCCGCCTCGTGGCGTCCCTGATTCTGGTCTATGCCCTGGGTGAGGTGTGGGAATTTGCCGTGTCCTTTTTCGGGATCAAGACGGAGCGTATCCCCTGGTGGGGCGTCTTTCTGATTGGCTGCGGCACCTTGACGGGCGGCCTGCTCGGTACGATGTTCCTGCCGGTTTTCGGCAGCCTGCTCGGCGGGGCGGCGGGAGCGTTTCTCATGGCCTATGCCTACGAATACCACCGCACGCGGAACGCGCAGGACTGCTGCGCCCTGGCCTGGCAGGCGGCCAAGATGCAGTGTCTCGCCATGCTCGGGAAATGGGTCGCGGCGATGGTCCTGGCCATCCTGGTCGCGAAGATGATTTTCTTTTACGCCTGACCATGATACAATGGACGGAACGGGAACTTCCCGTTCCGTTTTCTTATTCCCTGCAAGGAGGTTATGATGGAATTCACCTTTGCCCATAATAATTTCAATGTGCTCGACCTGGACAAGAGCCTTCGGTTTTACGACGAGGCCCTGGGCCTGCGGGAAGTCCGCCGCATCGAACGGCCCGACTTTACCATCGTCTACCTGGGCGACGGCAAAATGCCGCATCAGCTGGAGCTGACATATTTGAAGGACCGGACGAAACCGTATGACCTGGGGGAAAACGAGTTCCACCTGGCGTTTCGGACGGACGATTTTGAGGCGGCCTACGCCAAACACAAGGCCATGGGCTGTATTTGCTACGAAAATCCGGCCATGGGAATCTATTTCATCACGGATCCCGATAACTATTGGCTGGAAATCCTGCCGCCGGCCAAAGGCTGACGGGCGGACGGGAACGCGAAAGGAAGGTTTGCCATGGATTTGACAGGAAAGAAAGTCGTTTGCAGTGGAAAGATCCGTCCGGCCGCCCTGGCGTGTCTGCAGGGCAAGGTGGACCTGGTGACGTGGCAGGAACGAGGCCGCGTCCCGAAAGACGAATGGGAGCGGCGCCTGGCCGACGCCGACGCTATCTACTCCACGGGAAATATCCGCGTCGATGAAACGCTGCTGGCCCTGGCGCCGAAACTGCAGGTGGTGGCCCAGGCTTCGGTGGGGTATGACAACTTCGACCTGGCGGCTTGCCGGGCCCGGAATGTCCTTGTGGGCAACACCCCGGGCGTACTGGTGAACGCGGTGGCCGACCTAGCCTATGGGCTCCTGCTCGATACGGCCCGGGGAATCGTCCGGGGCCATCAGCACGTCGCGTCGGGCCTGTGGGGCGCCCGCAAGGCCCTGGGCCTGGGCGTCGACCTGTACGGCAAGACCCTGGGTATCGTCGGTATGGGCGACATCGGCACCGCCATCGCGCGCCGGGCCGAAACGAGCGGGATGAGGATCCTGTACCACAACCGGCACCGCAGGCTGGATGACGCGGCGTTTCACGCTACCTATGCCGGGTTTGACGAATTGCTGGCCGCGGCGGATTTTCTCGTCGTTGCCGTGACGCTCAATCCGTCGACGCAGGGACTTTTTGATGCCGCCGCTTTCGCCAGGATGAAGGATGGCGTCCGCTTTGTCAACATTTCCCGCGGCAAGGTCGTCGACACGGAGGCCCTGTACGACGCGCTGCGGAGCGGGAAAGTCGCCGCGGCGGGTCTCGATGTGACCAATCCGGAACCTCTGCCGGGAGACCATCCCCTTCTGGGGCTGCCCAACGTGACCGTGACGCCCCATATGGCGTCGGCCACGGAAGAAACGCGCGACGCCATGGCGGTCGTGACGGCGCAAAACATCTTGGCCGCTTTGGCCGGAGAGGATATGCCGAGCCGGGTACGCTGAGGCGCGGCAGGTGGAGTATGCAACGACGAATCTGTCTTCACGCGGTCCGTCCGGCCGATCCGGACGGGTTTGTCGCGCGGCTGGCCGCCTTTTTCCAGGCCTGCCCCGTCCGGGGACGGCTGCAGCAGAAAGAGGACGGCAGCGGCCGCAGTGCCCGCTATCGAAAATATAAGCTCCTGCGCGAGGGGGACGGGGATCCCGTCTCCCTGCAGATACTGGAAGGAGTCCTGGTCCTGCCTGGGGAAATGATTCCCCTGCACGATGTGATCTTTTCCTACGACGCCGGGGCGGAGGGGGCCGTGGCGACCATGGCAAGACGCCTTCTCGGCGGGGACGACGACTATATTCTCGCCGAGCCGGATGTGCGGCGGCGCTTGTCCGCCCTGGGCGGCAATCCCTACCCGCGCCTGCCCCGGACGGCGACGTGCCGCGAAGCCGTGCGGCGCTGCCTGCCCTGGCAGCTCTACGGCATCAGCTGGTTTCAATTCCTGCTCCTGCGGGACCGGGATAACCGACAGCTCGTCCGCCAGCTCCGGGTCAAACTGCGGCGCCTCCGGTCGTGCTTCGTCTTTTGGAAGGAGGGCCTGCCGACGGACCGGGTGCGGCAGTGGCAGCGCTGCTTTCGCGCGGAAGCGGAGGAACTGTCCCTGCTGCGGGAGCTCGATGTGGCCTTGCGAAGCTGTCAGCAGATGCAGGAGCAAACGGGGCAGGACACGGCGGCTCTGGCCGCGGCCTTCCAAACGGCCCGGGACCGGGAGGCGGCGCGCTTTTTCGGGCAGTTTTGCCTGAATGATCATACGGCGCGCCTCGTCGAATTCCTGCTCTGGGTGGACGGCGCCCTGGATTGGAACGGCCCCGGCGGCCCGGCCCGGGATTACGCGTGCCGCCGCCTGGCAGGCTGGTTATCCCGCCTTGACGCCTTGTGGGACAGGCATCTTGATTTCCGGGACATGGATGACCTGCACAAGCTGCGCATCAAGGTGAAGCGCGTCCGCTATGTCCTCCAGACTGTCGACATCCTGCGGCCGCCTTCATCCCTGGTGCGCCGCCTGAAGGGGATGCAGGACCTGCTGGGATTCCTGCATGACGATTATGTCAACGCCAGCTGGGCCGAACGGCTGCGGCCGGTCCCGGGGACGAATCCGGACCTGGAGCGCCAGATCGACGCGTTCCGTACCTGGCAGGACGACGCCGTGGCCGGCGCCTTGGACGGTCTTTCCGGACGCTGGCAGGATTTGCGGGAAGAGGCGGCGAATTTACAATTGAAAAAGCCCTCGGCTTACGGTACAATGAAATAAACAAAGCGCGGCAAACGCCGCTTAGGAGGAAGTTCTATGACAGTCTTGAAAAAAGGTGAATTATCCAGTATCGTCCACAACAACGAAGTGTCGGACGAAATCGTAAAATGGGGCAATGCCAACGGCTATCCCCTGGAAAAGGCGAAACTCTTCAAGGCGTTCGGAACCTACTGCGGGTTCAGCCCGTCTTATTATATTCGCGCCGACCGTCGTCCGCCCATTCCCGGCGGCTGGGACATCACCGTGGAGGATTTTGAGCCCGAAACACGGATTATCCCGCTGAACGTCGACAAGGAAGGGAACGTCAACCGTTTTGTCCTGAAGATGGTCGAGGAGTTCCGCAAGGAAGGCCTGGAAATGAAGCTGGCCGACAAGTGGTACGACTCGTACGGATATCTGCTTCGCGACCTGTCCGTCCTGGGCCATCCGAAACTGATCAACGACTTTGAGGACATTATCGAGAACATGCGCTGAAACGGGCGCTGGTCCGTCCGGGCAGTCAAACACCCCGTGCCCCTGCGAATCCAGGCAGGGACACGGGGTGTTGTTTTGTCCGGCAAGGACGGCCGTGGCGCGCGGTGGCGGGAATTCCCGCGGGGGCCTGCGTCAGTCGTCGTAGTCCAGGGTGCTGTCGTACAGCTTCCGTACTTCCCTGGACGGCTCCTTGGTCATCTTCGTGACGAGGACGGCGGCGAGCAGGCTGGCAAAGAAGCCCGGCGCCAGTTCATAGATGCCCGTATGGCTCAGGAACGTGAACCAGCCGATATCGACGACGGCACCCGTGACGATGCCGGCGACGGCGCCGTGGAAGTTGAAGCGGCGCCAGAAGAGGCTCAGGAGAATGGTCGGCCCGAAGGCAGCGCCGAAGATGCCCCAGGCGTTTGTTACGAGGGCCATGATGGAACCGGAGTTCGGCGCCGAGGCGATGAGGACGGACAGGATGGCGATGACGAGGACGACGATGCGGCCTGCCCACATCATTTCCCGTTCGCTGGCCTTGTTTTTGCGAAAGACCGGTTTATAGACGTCACTCGCGAAGGCCGAGGCGGCGGACAGGAGCTGGCTGTCGGCCGTACTCATGGAAGCGGCCAGGACCGCGGACAGGAGAATGCCCGAAACGATGCCCGGGAAGATGATGCGGACCATGTTGATGAAGACTAGGGAATCTTTCGTGACCGTTTCATCCATGCCCAGGAAGAGGCGACCCACGATGCCGACAATGGTGGCGAAAATCAGGATCAGGAAGGTCCATGTGATGCCGATGGCAGCGGATTTGCGCATGTCATGCTGCGACCGGATGGACATAAACCGGATAATGATGTGGGGCATGCCGAAGTAGCCCAGGCCCCAGGCCAGGCCGGACACGATGTCGCGCCAGTCGCGCATGGGATTCCAGTAGCTTGCCGGAATGGACGCGGCGGCCGACGTGTCGATCATGGACGCGGCGAAAATGGGAGCAATGAGCAGGGCTCCCAGGATCATCATGCCCTGGAAAAAGTCTGTCCAGCAGACCGCGGAAAAGCCTCCCAGGAACGTGTAACCGACGATGATAAAAGCGCCCAGGTACATGGCCAGGGTCGGGTCGATGCCAATCACCGTATGGAACAGGGTGCCGCAGGCTTTCATGCTGGATGCGGAGTAGATCGTGTAGGCGATCAGGAAGACGCAGGCGCAGAGGACTTGCAGGACCTTTGATTTCTCCTGGAACCGGTTGGTCAAATACTGGGGAATGGTAATGGAGTCGTTGGCTACGATGGAAAAGCGGCGCAGACGCGGCGCTTCGAGGATCCAGCTGATGGAGTAGCCCAGGGCGAGGCCGACGGCGATCCACAACTGTCCCAGGCCGAGGGCGTAAATCGACGTGGGCAGGCCCATCAGGACCCAGGCGCTCATGTCGGAGGCGCCGGCGGACAGGGCCGCGACCCACGGGCCCATCTGGCGCCCGCCGAGGAAATAGGACTTTTCCCCGCCGTCCTTGCTTTTGAAGAAGAAATAGACGCCGATGCCCAGCATGAAGAGCAAATAGACGATAAAGACGATGACTTCCGATAAATCCATGTGTATGTTCATAATCCGCCTCATTTTCCACCGCGCAGGGCGGGCTGAATTTTATAGGTAAAGATATAAGTATCATATACGGAAAAGGGAATTTTGGCAAGGCGTATCCCCGAAGACGCGTCGGAGCGCGCGCGTGACCACGGGGCGGTGAGACGGCGGTTGACTAAGGGCTGAGGATGCAGTATAATATATCGAGTTATTTTGAGCGTCAGAGCTGATCTTTTGCAGTGCCCACCGGAGAAAGGATCAGCTCTCGTTGTGTTTATGGGAAGGTTTGGAGTGTGTATGGAAGCGAGAATCCGGATCCGGAGCGCCGTCCGCGGCATGGGAGCGGCAGGCCGTACGACCGTCGAGGCGGTCGGGACCTATGCTGAACGGAACGGCTCGTATTACGCGCGCTACAAAGAGCCAGCCGGGTCGGGCCTGGAAGGGGCGGCGACGACGATTAAGTGGAATGAGGCCTTTGTGGCCATCCTGCGGTCTGAACCGTACGCCATGCGGCAGGAATTCGTTCAGGACCAGACTTGGGAGACTGTCTACCGGACGCCCTATTTGTCCCTGCCGCTGCGGGTACGGACCCGACGCCTGGCCGTGCGGCGCAGGGGCGCGGCCTGGATCATCCAACTGGAGTATGACAGTGTGCTGGGCGGGGAAGAGAGCAGCCTGGCCGTCACCATCGAAGTCACGCGGACCGAGCGGGCCGCGGCCGACCGTAAGGAATAAGGAGGATAACGTGGATATTAAAGCGATTCTGGCCGACGCCATGGTGGCGACGGCAAAACAAGCCATTGCGGACGGCGTCGTCCGGGAAGGAGCGTTGCCGGAAGTGCTCCTCGAAGTGCCGCCGAAGAAGGAATTCGGTGATTTCGCGAGTAATTTTGCGATGCAGTCTGCCCGGACGCTGCGCTGCAACCCCCGGATCCTGGCAACGTATATCCAGGAACATCTGTCCTGCCCGTATGTGGAGAAAGTGGACATTGCCGGTCCGGGATTCCTGAATTTCCACCTGAAACCGGACTGGATGTACGACATGTTCTCCCACATCGTGGAAGCCGGGGAAACCTATGGCAACCTGCCGAAAGCGTCCCAGGAAAAAATCCAGCTGGAATTCGTCAGCGCCAACCCGACGGGCCCCCTGCACGTGGGACACGGCCGCGGCGCCGCCGTGGGCAGTGCCCTGGCGAATTTGCTGAAGGCCGCCGGCTACGACGTGGAACGGGAGTACTATATCAACGACGCGGGCAACCAGATGAATAACCTGGCCAAGTCCGTCAATGCCCGTTACCTGGAACTTTTGGGCCAGCCCTGCGAATTCCCCGAAGACGGCTACCACGGCCAGGATATCGTGGAAACGGCGCAGCGGATTGCCCGGAAATACGGGGACAAGTTCCTTGCCATGGACGAGGCAGGGCGTCTGGAAACCTTCAAGGAATTGGCCTACAAGGAAAAACTGGAGGCCCTGAAGGAGGACCTGGCCCGCTTTAATGTCCATTTCGATGTGTGGTTCAGCGAAAAGACCCTGCATGAAGCCGGCAAGATCAGGGAAGCGGCCGCGTTTCTCCAGGAACACGGCTATGCCTACGAACAAGGCGGCGCCCTGTGGCTGAAATCCACGGCCTTTGGGGATGACAAGGACCGCGTCATCATCCGCGACAACGGCGTGCCTACGTACTTTGCCGCCGATATCGCCTACCATACGAATAAATTCCAGCGCGGCTTCGACCGCGTCATCAATCTGTGGGGCGCCGACCATCACGGGTACATTGCCCGCATGAAAGCGGCCATGCAGTGCATGGGCTTCGCGCCGGAAAAATTGGAAATCCTTGTCCTGCAGATGGTCCGCCTCGTTCGGGGTGACCAGGAAATCAAGCTGTCCAAGCGGACGGGTCAGACCGTGACGCTGAACGAACTCATCGACGAAGTCGGGACCGACGCGGCGCGTTACTTCTTTGTCATGCGTTCCATCGACAGCCAGCTCGATTTCGACCTGGACCTGGCCAAGAAGAAATCCAACGACAACCCTGTCTTCTATGTACAGTACGCCCACGCACGCATCTGCAGCATCCTGCGCCAGGTGGAAGAAGAAGGGATTGCCGTGGCCGGGAAGGGAAATTACCGTCTTCTGACCCATCCGGCCGAAGTCGATTTGATCAAGAAACTGGGCGAGTATCCGGAACTGCTCGCCACGGCTGCCAGGGAACGGGCTGTCCAGCAGGTGGCGCACTATGTGTATGACCTGGCGGGCCTCTTCCATACGGCCTACAACCAGTGCCGGATCCTCGGCGTGGACAGTGACCTCCAGCAGGCCCGCTTGGCCCTGGTCCTTGCGGTCGGACACGTCATCCGCCATGCCTTGGGGATTTTGGGCGTCTCCGCGCCGGACAAGATGTAACCGGCCAAGCTTCGGCAAGGGAAAGGGGATGGGGGGACGAAAAAGTCCCCGCTTGTCTATTGAGTTTCCCCAGATTTCCTTTATAATTAGGGTTGATATATCAAGCTATGTGGAAACGGATTGTGCGCGGCACCATATTGAGTGAGGAGAAAGGACAGTAAAGATGGCAACGAAGTACATTTTTGTAACGGGCGGCGTGGTTTCTTCCTTGGGCAAAGGCATTACGGCAGCCTCCCTGGGCCGGCTTCTCAAGAGCCGGGGATATAAAGTCACGGTACAGAAATTCGATCCCTACATCAACATTGACCCCGGTACCATGAGTCCCTACCAGCACGGCGAAGTCTTCGTCACGGATGACGGTGCCGAAACGGACCTGGATCTGGGGCATTACGAACGTTTCATCGACATCAATCTGTCCAAGAGCTCCAACGTGACGACGGGCAAGATTTACCAGTCCGTTATCAACAAGGAGCGCCACGGGGACTACCTGGGTGGTACGGTCCAGGTCATTCCGCACATCACGAATGAAATCAAGTCCCGCGTTTTCCGTGTCGGCAACAACGACAACGCGGATTTCGTCATTACGGAAATCGGTGGCACGGTCGGCGATATCGAAAGCCTGCCGTTCCTGGAAGCCATCCGTCAGGTCAAGAAGGAGGTCGGCCGCAACGACGTTCTCTATATCCATGTGACCCTGGTGCCCTATATTGGCGCCGCCGGGGAGCTGAAAACAAAACCGACGCAGCACAGCGTCAAGGAGCTGCGCAGCATCGGCATTACGCCGGATATTCTGGTCTGCCGCAGCGAACGCCCCATGAGCGAGGAAATGATCGCCAAGCTGGCCATGTTCTGCGATGTCGACAAGGACGCTGTCATCCAGAACCTCACGGCGGAAAGCATTTACGAAGTCCCTATGCTGCTGGAAAACCAGCACATGGACGATATTGTCCTGAAAAAGCTTGCCATGCCCGAACGGCCGAAAGACATGTCCGCCTGGCATGACATGGTGGCTCGCATCCTGAAGCATTACGATCGCAAGGTGACCATCGCTGTCGCCGGCAAATATGTCGAGCTGAAGGACGCCTACATCAGCCTGACGGAAGCGCTGAAACATGCGGCCGTTGCCAATGAGACGGAAATCGATATCCGCTGGGTCAACACGGAAACGATTGAAGGCGAAGGTTCGGACCTGGACGAGGTCTTCCGCGGCGTGGACGGCATCCTTGTGCCTGGCGGGTTCGGCAATCGCGGCATCGAGGGTAAGGTCGCTTCGGTCCGCTACGCCCGGGAACACAAGATTCCTTTCTTCGGAATCTGCCTCGGCATGCAATGCGCCGTCATCGAGTTCGCCCGCTATGTTTGCGGCATCGACGGGGCCAACAGCTCGGAATTCGATACGACCGTGCCGGATGTCATCGATCTCATGCCCGACCAGGTAGATGTGGAAGACAAGGGCGGCACGATGCGCCTGGGTCTTTATCCCTGCAAGGTCTATGCCGGCACGCTGACCGAAAAGGCGTACGGTGAACCGCTGATCTACGAACGCCACCGTCATCGTTACGAATTCAACAACGAATACCGCGAAATCCTGACCAGGAGCGGGCTTGTCCTGGGCGGTACGTCGCCCGATGGCCGGCTGGTGGAAATTGTCGAGCTGCCCGAAAGTGAACATCCCTGGTTCCTGGGCTGTCAGTTCCATCCGGAATTCAAATCCCGGCCGACGAAAGCCCATCCTCTGTTCCGCGACTTTATCGCCGCGGCAGTCCGTCACGAAAGCACAAAATAATAAGGAGCTGTACAGATCGAATACACCAAGGACCGTGCCCGCACACGGTCCTTTTGTTAAGGCCATCCGGCAAAGGAGTTTTCTTGATGACATATAGAAAATGGACGATGACCTTCCTTCTAGGATTTATTCTCGCGATGACAGGCTGCGGCCAGGGCGCGGAACCCGGGACCCAGCCCCCCGGGCAGGCACAGCAGGCCGGCGGCGCTACGGCGACTGTCCAGGCCCAGGGGTTCACGAAAGCGGATCTCCAGGGGGTTGCCCGGACTGTCCGTCCCGGGGACGGTA
The DNA here is from genome assembly GCA_900314855.1 of uncultured Selenomonadales bacterium. GTDB lineage: Bacteria > Bacillota > Negativicutes > Acidaminococcales > Acidaminococcaceae > Succiniclasticum. The sequence goes on along the minus strand of OMWZ01000010.1, from coordinate 21,920 downwards.
GTGTGTACGTGCTGAACTTTTGGGCTACCTGGTGTCCGCCCTGCCGCGCTGAAATGCCGGAAATCCAGGAGTTCGCGGCCAGCCACGCCTCGGACCTTCGGTTTTATGCCGTCAACCTGCAGGAAAAGCGGGAAGAGGTACAAGCCTTCCTGACTAGGAACGGATACGCCATGCCGATCCTTCTTGATGAAGACGGGAGTGTCAGCGACGCCTATCGCGTCCGCGCCATCCCGACAACCCTTATCCTCAACGGCAAGGGAGAAGTCATCCTGCGCCGGGAAGGCATGACGACGGCCCGTGAACTGGAAGACGCCTTGAAGGGAGCCCGGTGATGGGCTCCGTTTCCGTCGGCGCGGCCTTTCTCGCCGGGCTGGCGTCCTTTGTCTCGCCTTGTGTCCTGCCCATGCTGCCTACCTTCCTGCTCGTGTTGGCCGGTTCTTCCGCCGGGGCCGAGGAGACGCGGGGAGATGGGGACACTGGCCGGCGCCGGATCCTGCTGGGCAATACCCTGGCCTTCCTGGCCGGCTTTGCCATGGTCTTTCTCGTCATGGGCGCCACGGCGACGGCTGTCGGGCAATTTGCCCTCGCCCACTGGAAAACCCTGGAAAAGGCCGGCGGGATCGTGCTCCTGGTCCTGGGGGCCTTTCTTTCGGGAATCTGGACGCCTGCCTTCCTCCTGCGGGAACGGCGGCCTTTCCTCCAGCAGGGGAAACGGGGCGCGTTGGGCTCCTTTTCCCTGGGGGCGGCGTTTACGCTCGGGTGGACGCCCTGTACGGGGCCTATCCTTACGGCGATCCTCCTCTACGCCGGAAGCCGCCAGACCCTGACGGAAGGGGTTCTCCTCCTCGCCGCCTATACGGCAGGATTTGCCGTACCCTTCCTGCTGGCGGTCCTGCTCTGGGACCGGATCGGCCCCGGCCTGCGCCGTCTTTACCCCTGGCTTCCGGGAATCCAGAAAGCCCTCGGCGCTTTCCTGATGGTCTTCGGACTTTTGATGCTCTCGGGCCTGACCCTGCGCCTCCTGGGGATCCTTTCTTCCTGGACGGCGCTGGGGGCGCGGTCCGCCCCATTCTTTGTTGCTTAAATGTCAGAAAAGTGAGATAATCAAAGGGAAATCAGGGACTCCGTTCCTTCCTGCGCAGGAAGGAACGGGTTGGAAGCAAATACGGCAAAGAGAAAGGTGGTTTGGCAAGCATGAAAAGGGAACTTTCCATGGAATTCGTACGGGTCACGGAAGAGGCGGCTGTCGCCGCAGCCCGCAGCGTCGGGCGCGGGGATAAGAACGGCACGGATGAGCTGGCTGTCGACGCCATGCGCCGCATGTTTGACACGGTCCACATCGACGGGACGGTTGTCATCGGCGAAGGCGAATTGGACGAAGCCCCGATGCTGTATATCGGGGAAAAGGTCGGGGCCGGCGGGGATGAAGTGGATATTGCCGTCGATCCCGTCGAAGGGACCAACCTTGTCGCCAAGGGACAGGGCGGCGCCATTGCCGTGATTGCCATCGCCCCGAAGGGATGCCTGCTCCACGCGCCGGACATGTATATGGAAAAAATTGCCGTCGGACCCCGGGCCAAGGGCTGTATCGACATTAACGCTCCGGTCGAGGAAAACCTGTCCCGGGTGGCCGAAGCCTTGAAACGGAAAGTGGGCGACGTGACGGTGGTCTGCCTGGACCGGCCGCGCCACGCCGAGCTGATTGAGCGGATCCGTCGGGCCGGCGCCCGTATCCAGCTTATTTCGGACGGGGACGTGAATCCTATCGTGAACGCGGCTGTCGAGGGCACGGGTGTCCACATGTACATCGGCAAGGGCGGCGCGCCCGAAGGCGTGCTGGCGGCAGCGGCCCTGAAATGCCTGGGCGGCGATATGCAGGCCCGTCTCTGCCCGGAAAGCGAAGATCAGCTGCGCCGGTGCCAACAGATGGGCATCAAGGATGTCCACCAGGTCCTGACCATCGAGGATATGGTGAAAGGCGACGACTGCATGTTCACGGCCACGGCCATTACAGATAGTCCGCTCCTGCAGGGGGTGCGTTTCTTTGGCGGCGGCGTCCGGACCCATACGGTATCCATGCGTTATAAATCCGGCACGGTCCGCTTTGTCGACGCGGTTCATCGCCTAGGAACGGAGCGTTTCTCCGTCAAGCTGTAAGCGGCGGTAAGCGGCTGTGGGCGGCCGTCCTGGAAGACGGCCCTGACGGGTTGTAAAAGTATCATAAAACACTATGCCGGTTCCGTTTTTTTTGCTATAATGGAACAAACCGGCAACAGAAGAGGTCATGGTCCTGCCCTGACCTCTTTTTTGTAGTTTCTGTCTGCCGCGAAGTAGAAATCAGAGGAAATCCATGAGAGATCGTATCATTGAGTTGGTGGCTGCCGTCCGGGAGACGCAGCAGGCCGCCGAATTGTATCGGAACCATAAAAACGTGGCCCTGTCGGGGCTGGATGGCACCGTCAAGGCCGTCTTCCTGGCAGCGCTGCGTTCTTTGCTGTGCCCGGCGGGGACCCTTGTCCTCGTCGTACCGGGCCGTGACGCTATCCGCGAGTACCGGCAGGCCCTGTCTTTCCTGTATCCGGACCTGCCGGCGCAGGAACTGTACCCCGTGAACCTGCCCCGGGTGCAGGCGGAAACGCGGAACCTGGAAATCCAGGCCGGCCGTGCCGCCGCCCTGCGCCTGATCCATCATGACGAGGCGGGCGTCGTCTTCGTGACGGCCGAGGCGTGGATGCAGCGCCTGCCGAGCCCCGCTGGCATGGGGAAGGGCAGCGTGGACCTGCGCCGCGGGGAAATCCGCGACCAGGGCGCGCTGGTGGAAGCGCTGGTCGGCAGTGGCTACGAACGGACGGACGAAGTCGATGCCATCGGTCAGTTCAGCGTGCGCGGCGAAATTCTGGACATCTTTCCCCTGAACAGCGGACAGCCAGTGCGCGTCGAGTGGTACGATGACACCATCGACGACCTGCGGCCTTTCGATTTGGTGACGAAACGTTCCACGGGATCTGTCGATTCTCTGCGCATCCTGCCGCTGCGCAAGGCGGACGACGACGTTTGGGAGTCTTTTTTGTGGGAATACGGGACCGACGACACGCTGTTTGTCCTGGACGAACCGACGCAGCTCCTAGATACGGTGGAACGTCTGTACAAGGAAGCTACCGACTTCCGCGCCGACGTGTGGACGGCGGAGGAACTGGAACAGCAGGCCGGGGAGGCGCAGGTCCTGACCGTGTCGGCCTTGGAAGGAAGCCGTTTCCCCTCGTTCGAACGGATTGCTGTGCCGGTGCGCAAGGCCGCGTCGTACAACCGCAGCCTGCCGCTCCTGGTGGAAGATCTCGGTAACCTGCTGTCCGAGGGCGTTCGTCCATACCTGATGATGTCCACGGTCCTCAAAGCCCGCAGTGTGGCCGAAAGCCTGCGGGAACACGGCATCGAGGCCGTCTGCCTGAACGACGAAGACGAGGCGCCCCACAAGGTGAACTGCGGGGCCGGGGAACTGTTCGGCGGGTTCCGCTTTTGGGACGAGCCGTGGCTGCTCCTGACGGAAAATGATATTTACGGCCTGCAGCGCCGCCGTCGTTTCCAATCGAAGCACAAGGGGGCGCCGCTGCAGTACTTTACGGAAATCAAAGGCGGCGACTACGTCGTCCACGACGTCCACGGCATCGGACGCTACATCGGGGTGGAAACGGTGGAGGTGGACGGCCTGCACCGCGACTACCTGCTGTTGCAGTACGCAGGGAAGGATCGCCTGTACGTGCCGGTCGACCAGGTCGGTCTCCTGCACAAATACGTCGGTGCCGAAGGCGTGACGCCGAAGCTCTCCAAGATGGGCGGTGCCGAGTGGCGGCGCATGAAGACCAAGGCCTCGACGGCCATTACGGCCCTGGCGGAGGAACTGCTGCGCCTTTACGCGAAACGGAAGATTACGGCAGGCCACGCGTTTGGGCCGGATACGTCCTTCCAGCGGGAATTCGAGGAAAAATTCCCCTACGAGGAAACGCCGGACCAGCGGAAGGCCGTGGCGGAAATCAAGGCGGACATGGAAAAACCGGTTCCCATGGACCGGCTCCTCTGCGGGGATGTTGGCTACGGGAAGACGGAAGTGGCCCTGCGCGCTGCGTTCAAGGCGGTCATGGACGGGAAGCAGGTCGCGGTCCTGGTACCGACGACGGTCCTGGCCCAGCAGCATCTGCTCACATTCCGCGAGCGGCTGGAACCCTTCGGACTGCGCGTCGCCATGGTGAGCCGCTTCGTATCCGGCAAACAGACACAGGAGGTCCTGCGGAAGCTGGAAGCGGGAGAAGTGGACATTCTCATCGGTACCCATCGGATTTTACAGGGAGACGTGGTCTTCCAGGACCTGGGACTCCTCATTATCGACGAGGAACAGCGCTTTGGCGTGGCCCAAAAGGAAAAGATCAAGCAGTGGAAGCAGGGCATCGATGTCCTGGCCCTGTCCGCCACGCCGATTCCGCGGACGCTCCACATGGCCCTCGTCAACACGCGGGATATGAGCGTTATTGAATCGCCGCCGGAAGACCGCCTGCCTGTGGAAACGTATGTGGCCGAATACAGCGACGGCATGATCAAGGAGGCCCTGGAACGGGAACTGCGCCGCGGCGGCCGCATCTATTACGTGCACAATCGCATTTCCGGCCTGGCCTCCATTGCTGCGCGCCTGCGCCGCCTTGTGCCGGGTATCAAAACCCGCATGGGTCACGGACGCATGAGCGAAGAGGCCCTGGAAGATGCCATGATGGACTTCTACGAAGGCCGCTGCGATGTTCTCCTGAGCACGACCATTATCGAAAACGGCCTCGACGTGCCCATGGCCAATACGATTATTGTTGAGGGGGCGGAAAACTTCGGCCTCTCCCAGCTGTATCAGATGCGGGGACGGGTCGGTCGGTCGTCGCGCCTGGCCTATGCCTACTTTGTCTACAAAAAGGATAAGGTCCTGAGCGAAGTGGCGGCCAAACGACTCCAGGCCATCCGCGACTTTACGGAACTGGGCGCGGGCTTCAAAATTGCCATGCGCGACCTGGAAATCCGCGGCGCCGGCAATCTGCTGGGGCCGCAGCAGCACGGTTATATCGCCGGCATCGGCTTCGCGGCCTACTGCGACATGCTCGACCAGACCATCCGCCGTCTCAAGGACGGGGAGGCGGCCGGGGAAACACGGCCCGACCCGATCCTGGAGATCCCGCGCAATGCCTATATCCCCGATTCGTACATCAGCAATCCCAAGTACAAACTCGAATTGTACCGCCGCTTTGCCGACTTGGCCTGGGGTGAGGCGGACAATCTCATGGAGGAGATCATCGACCGCTTCGGCACGCCGCCGGAAGAAGTGGAGGAACTGTGGCATCTGGCCCAGGTACGGGCTTTGTGCCGACGCCTTGGCATCCGCCGGGCCAGCGCGCGCGGCAGCGTCCTCCGGCTCACCTTCTTTCCCAAGGCCCGTTTCAACACGGACTATCTGGTCCAGCGGATCCGGGCGGCCCGCGGGCGCATGCGGCTCAACAACGAGGGGCAGGAACCGTACTTCGAATACCGTATGTCGGGACTCGACGTCGATCCCGTCCCGTGGCTGGAGAAGGAACTTCCCCGGTGGATACTGTAAGGAGCGATTTTTTTGGGCAAAGATAAGTTTTTAAAGGGTGCCTTGATTCTGACGGCTGCCGGGTTTTTCGTCAAGGTCCTGGGGTCCGTCAACCGCATCCTCCTTTCCCGCATGCTGGGCGGTGAGGGCATCGGGCTCTATCAGATGGCCTACCCGGTCTATCTGCTGATGCTGTCCGTCTGCTCGGCCGGGGTGCCCGTGGCCGTTTCCATCCTGGTGGCGGAAAAGGTGGCCCGGGAGGATTACGCCGGCGCTCACCGCATCTTTCGGGTGACCATGGCCCTCATGGCGGGGTTCGGTCTCGTTTCCGCCCTGGGCCTCTACGAGCTGGCAGGCTTTTTGGTAAACACAGGCATCGTACGGGATGCTCGCGTCTATCCTGCCCTGGTGGTGCTCGCGCCGGCTGTCTTCTTTTCGAGCATCGTAGCCAGCTTCCGCGGCTATTTCCAGGGCTGTCAGCAGATGGGGCCTCCTGCCGTGTCGCAAATCTTGGAGCAGTTCGTCCGGGTCATGACCATGGTGCTCCTGGCCTGGTGGCTGCTGCCGAAGGGCCTGACCTACGCCGCGGCGGGGGCGGCTTTCGGCGCCGTGCCCGGAGGGTTGGCAGGTTTCTTTGTCCTGTCTTGGTTTTACCGCAAGGCCGCGCCGGAGTGGCGGGAACGGATTTCCCGCCAGACAGGGCAGGCCGTCGAACGGACTGGCCGCATTGCCCGGCGCCTTGTCTGGCTGGCGGTTCCCACCTCGTGCGCTAACCTGCTCATTCCCATGACGAGCGCCATCGATATGGTCTTTGTGCCCAATGCCCTGGGACGGGCAGGGTTCGGCGTGGCCGAAGCGACCACCCTCTTCGGGTACCTGTCGGGCATGGCCCAGCCCCTGCTGCTGCTGGCGGCCATCCCTACGACCTCCCTGACCCTGAGTCTCGTGCCGGCGGTCTCCGAAGCCTTCACCCTGGGACAGACGGAGGAGATCCGGCGCAAAATCGCGTCGGCCCTGAAAATCTGCCTGCTCTTCATCGTACCGGCGGCGGTCGGCATGACCATCCTGGCTGAACCGATTTCCGGCTGCCTCTACGGCACGCGCAAGGCTGCGCCGGTCATTGCGAACCTGGCGCCGTCCATCCTCTTCCTGGGAGTTTACCAGGTGACGACGGGAGCCCTTCAGGGCATCGGCAAGACCGCCGTACCCATGTGGAATATGTTTTTCGGCGCCGTGGTCAAAGTGGCCGCCGTGTGGTACTGGACCAGCCTGCCCTGGCTGAACATCCAGGGCGCGGCCTGGGCGGCGGACCTGAACTTTTTTGTCGTCGCCGCGCTCAACTTGTATTTTTTGCGGCGGAACGGCATCGCCTTTCCCTGGGCGGAAGCGGGCCGTATCGCCTGCGCGTCCCTGCTCATGGGCGCCGGCGCCGCCGGAGTCCTCTGGGTCCTGCCCGGGGCGGGGCTGGCCGCGCGTCTTTGCGTTGGCATGGTCCTTTCGTTTATAATCTATGTAGGAGCCGTCGCAATGTTGGGTATTGTGACGAAGGAAGAATGTCTGCGCCTGCCCCTGATCGGGAAGGTGTTGCGGAAATGGAACGCCCGTCCCTGACGGGCGCCTAGTGAAAAATCGAGGTGTGCTATGTCGAAAGGTTCCCTTACCATTCTCGGTCTGGGCCCCGGCCCGGCCGGCCTGTTGTCGTTGGAAGCCATGGAACGGCTGCGGGCGTCCACGGTGATCCTGCGGACGAAAATCCATCCCTGCGTTTCCGACCTGGAGGCTGCCGGTGTCCGTTATACGTCGTGTGATGACCTGTATGAAACGGGGCAGAGTTTTGAGGACGTGTACCGTTCCATTACGGAACGCGTGCTGGCGGCGGCCCGCACGGAAGATGTCGTGTACGCCGTGCCCGGCAGTCCCCTCGTGGCGGAAAAGACGGTCCTCCTCCTGCGCGACGCGGCGCGGGAAGCCGGGGTGCCCCTGACCATCAAGCCGGCCCTGAGTTTCCTGGACCTGGCCTACGTGGCTCTGGGAATCGACCCGATCAACGGTCTGCGCATCATCGATGCCCAGGATTATGAAGCCCTGGCCGATGCGGGGCGGTACCCCCTCATGGTGACCCAGGTCTACAGCCCCATGGTGGCGTCGGACCTGAAGCTGGCCGTCATGGATGTTTTGCCCGACGATACGGAAATCTGGTTTTTGCGCAACCTGGGATTGCCCGACGAGGAGTGCCGCAAGATTCCCTTGTTCGAGGCGGACCGGCAGCCCCACATCGACCACTTGACGAGTATTTTCATCCCGCCGGAGGCGCCGCTTCCCGCCGGGGAAGACACGGCGGCCGGCGGGGACCCCGGGACTGTCCCCGAAGCGGGGAAATGGCTTACGGACGAGGACCCGTACACGCCGGAAGAAGCGCAGGAAGACCTGGAGAACGGCGAAGACGCCGTGTGGGCCGAATACAGCCCCCTGCGCCGGAAAACGGCCTTTGACATCCGCCCCCTGGCGGACATGATCCAGACCTTGCGGGAGCCGAACGGCTGCCCCTGGGACCGGGAGCAGGATTTTCATTCCATTCGGGCGAACTTCATCGAAGAATGTTATGAATATCTGGAAGCGTTGGATCAGGGCGACCTGGAGGGGATGAAGGAAGAACTGGGCGATGTGCTCATGCAGGTCGTCTTCCACGCCCGGATGGCGGAGGAAAAAGGCTTCTTTACCTTGCAGGATGTCGTTCGCGGCGTGACGCAAAAGCTGCTGGAGCGGCATCCCCATGTGTTCGGCAGTATCCGTGTGGACGGCAGCGAGGAAGTCCTTGTGAACTGGGATAAGATCAAGGAACGGGAAAAGCCGGAACGGAAGCGGATCCTCGACGGCATCTACCAGGGGCTGCCGGCGCTGCTGCGGGCCTGCAAAATCCAGAAGAAGGTTGCCAAGGTGGGCTTCGACTGGCCGGACATGGCTCCCGTGGCAGACAAGGTCCGGGAAGAATGGCAGGAATTCCGCGAAGCCCTGGCCCAGGGAGACGCGGAGGCCAGGGAGAACGAACTGGGCGACCTGCTCTTTGCCCTGGTCAATTACGGGCGGCACGCGGGAATCGAACCGGAGACGGCCCTGAATGGGACCAATAACCGTTTCACGCGGCGGTTCCGGCATGTCGAAGACCGGGTACACGAGTCCGGCCGGGATTGGCAGGATTTTTCACTGGACGAGCTGGACGCGTTTTGGGAGGAAGCGAAGCGCGAGGAAGTCGGGCAGGCGTGACCGCCCGGCAGGCAGGAAAGGGGGATGGCAATGACGGAACAGGAGACAAGGCGCCGGAAGGGCGGCAGGCTTTACAAGATGGTTCTCATCCTCATGGTGGTCCTCATGGCGGTGGTCCTGGGGCGTCAGGAGTACAAGATCTACCGCCTCCACAAGGAAGCGGAGGCGACGCGTCAGCGCGTGGAAGAACTGCAGAAAGTCCAGGCGGATCTGCAGGCCGAGCGGCAGCGTCTCTATGACCCCAAGTATATTGAAAAATTGGCCCGGGAAGACCACAACATGGTCGGAAAGAACGAGGTCCCCCTCTTTATCGTGCAGGACAAACGGAAAAACGACGGGAAGGACGGCAGTGCGGCCGGCGCCGCGGCGGGGGAGGCGGCCGGGAAGACGGCCCCGTCCCCCAGCCCGGCCCAAACCCCGGCCCAAAATTGACACAGCCCGTTTTTAAGGGTAAAATAGGGGCATAATTATGCCCGGAAGGGACCGGTACAGCCGGCTGCTTAAGGAGGATTTTTTGGCTTATGGCGATCGAAGTTGGAGCTGTCGTCGAAGGAGAAGTGACGGGGATTACGAATTTTGGGGCGTTTCTTCAGCTCCCCGAAGGGAAAGTGGGACTGGTCCACATTTCTGAAGTGTCCAATGTCTATGTCAAGGATGTCCGCGATTTCCTGAAGGAACACCAGAAAGTCAAGGTCAAGGTCCTTTCCATAGATCCGAACGGAAAAATCGGATTATCCATCAAACGGCTGGAGCCGGTACCAGATGTACAGACGAAGCGTCCCGAAGGCCGGCCTTTCCGCGCGGCCCGTCCTGGCGGCAGCGAACGCGGCTTTGCCAACGACCGCCGCGCGGCCCGTCCGCAACCCGCGGGTCCGCTCTCTTTCGAAGATAAGCTGTCCCGCTTTATGAAAGAAAGCGACGACCGGCAGCTGGATCTCCGCCGGAATACGGAATCGAAACGGGGAGGACGCGGCGCGAGCCGCGCGAGATAAGGAATGGAAAGGCACTTCGAGCAGGAGTGCCTTTTTCGTTTGGGCGCACTGCGAAACGGAGCGCGGCCCGGGGCCCGGACAGGCCCGCAGGGGAAAACGCAGACAGGAGCAAAGCTATGGATAAGATGTTGAACGGACTGCCGCGCCGTCTGCGGCAGCTCCTGGACCCGTCCGCATCCTACGTGGCCGCCGTGAGCGGCGGCGCGGATTCGATGGCCTTGGCCGAGGGCATGTACCGCGCCGGTCTTTCTTTTACGGTGTGCCATGTGGAGCATGGCATCCGCGGCGAGGCTTCGCGGGAAGACGCGCGCTTTGTGGAAGCCTACTGCCGGGCGCGGAAGCTGCCTTTCCGCTGCGTTCCTGTCGACGCGGCCGCTGCGGCCCGGGCAGACGGCCTGTCCCTGGAGGACGCGGCCCGGCGCCTGCGCTACGCCGCCCTGGAACGGTGTGCCGACGAAACAGGGGCGGCCTTCATCGTGACGGCCCACCAGCAGGACGACCAGGCGGAAACCCTGCTCCTGCGCCTGCTGCGTGGCAGCGGCACTCTCGGCCTGGCGGGTATGCGTTTCCGGCGGGGCCGGATCCTGCGGCCTTTGCTGGCTTTTCGCGGCCGGGACCTGCGCGCCTTTTGCCGCGCCGCCGGCGTGGACTGGCGCGAAGACAGGACGAATCAGGACTGCCGCTATGTGCGCAACCGGATCCGCCGGGAGCTGCTGCCCTTTTTGACGGCCCATTTTTCGGGCGATATGACAGAAATCTTGAGCCGGACAGCGCGGTACATCCAGGAAGATGCCGATTTCCTGGAAGACCTTGCCAGGCAGGCCCTGCCTGCCGTAACGCGGCAGGAGGACTGCCTCCCCGGCGGCGCGAAGGGGAAGGGCTCCGTACCCTGCGTGGACGGGGCGGCCTGGCTTTCCCTGCCGCCGCCTGTCGCCGTGCGGGTCCTGCGCCTTTTTTGCCGGCAGCACGGGGTGACCCGGGAATTGACGGCAGCGAACCTGGAGGCCCTGGAAACTGTCCTGCGCCGCGGCCACAGCGGGAAAAAAATCCCCCTGCCGGGGTGTTGGCAATGCTTGTACATATATGGTAAACTATTCTTATTACCGAAACACGATAACCAAGCGGGAGAGACATGCGTCCGTCCCGCGCCGGATCCGGCCTGGCGGGAGGAGCTTCCCTGGCCGGACGGGGCGGCCGGACCCGTCACCGTGGAGCTTCCCCGGGGAGGAAAACTGGTCTTCGCCGTGCGGGAAGGACCGGCGGAAGGACTGCCCTTCACATACCGGCGGGAGGCGATTTATCCCCTGGAAACAGCGCGGGAACTGGCGCCTGTCCTGACCATCCGTTACCGGCAGGGTGGCGACCGGTTCTTTCCCCTGAAGGGGCGCGGCCACAAGAGCCTGAAACGCTATTTGATCGACCACAAAATGCCCGCAGGGGAACGCGGCCGCCTGCCGGTCGTAGCCGCCGGGACGGAAGTCCTGTGGCTGCCGGGGTACGCCAACGCGGCCTGGCCGCCGGCGGATCCGCGGGAGACCCAGGCACCCCGGGCGCCGCGGCGGTGGCTCGTGGGCCGCTATTTTCCCGCCGATCCGAAAGAGACGGCGTGGCTGTCGCAACAAGAAAAGTCCCGGCCTGGCCGGGAGTAAGGAAGGGATTTTCATGGCATTGAACGAAGACATCAAAACCGTATTGTTGACAGAAGAACAAATCCATCAGCGCGTGGCGGAACTGGGCGCGCAGCTGACGAAAGAATATGCCGGCAGGAAGGTTGTTATGATCTGCCTGCTGAAAGGGGCCGCCTATTTTGCCTGTGACCTGAGCCGCGCCATCGATATGCCTGTCCGTATGGAATTCATGGTCGCCTCGTCTTACGGCAACGGCACTCATACGTCGGGCAGCGTCGCCGTCCATCTGGACGTCCGCGACAACATCGCCGGCAAGGACGTGCTCCTCGTGGACGACATCATCGACAGCGGGCTGACCTTCGCCCGCGTCAAGGAACTCTTGAAAACGAAAAATCCCGCCTCCATCAAGACGGTGGCCATGTGCGATAAGAAAGCGCGGCGCCAGAACGGCATGGAAGCGGACTACGTGGGCTTTGAAATCCCCGACGAATTCGTCGTGGGCTACGGCCTCGATTACGCGGGAGACTATCGCAACCTGCCCTATGTGGGCGTGCTGAATTCTTCCGTTTACGGCCGTGCCTGACAAAACGGAAGGAGGCACCTTATTTGGGTAAGTTTTTGAAAAATGTCATCTTCTGCCTGCTCATCGTCATGGCTGTCGTCGGCATCATGGACTACACGGCCACGCAGACGAAGACCAACGATATTTCCTACACGGAGTTCATGAAACACGTGCAGCAGGACGAAGTGAGATCCGTATCCATCCAGGATACGGCCATTACGGGCAAACTGAAAAACGGCGCGACGTTCACGACGGTTGCTCCGGATGACGCGTCCCTCATTCCGACCCTGCGCGCCCGCGATGTGGAAATCAAGGCGGAATTGCCGCCGAAGCCGTCCATCTGGCCGACGGTCCTTTCCACGGCCGTCCCGTTGCTCCTGTTCATCGGCATTTGGTTTATGATGATGAACCAGAACAGCGGCGGCAACCGCATGATGAATTTCGGCAAGAGCAACGCCCGCCGGTACGACGAATCGAAAAACAGCGTCAAGTTCGCCGATGTGGCGGGAGCGGACGAAGCCAAACAGGAATTGCAGGAAGTCGTCGATTTCCTGAAACACCCCGATCGGTACAACACGCTGGGAGCGAAGATCCCCAAGGGCGTCCTTCTGTATGGCCCGCCGGGCACGGGCAAGACGCTGCTGGCCCGCGCTGTGGCCGGGGAAGCCGGCGTTCCCTTCTTCAGTATTTCCGGTTCCGATTTCGTGGAAATGTTTGTAGGCGTCGGTGCGTCCCGCGTGCGGGATTTGTTTGACCAGGCGAAGAAGAATGCCCCGTGCATCGTCTTCATCGACGAAATCGACGCCGTAGGCCGTCAGCGTGGCGCCGGTCTCGGCGGCGGCCATGATGAACGGGAACAGACCCTGAATCAGCTCCTCGTCGAAATGGACGGCTTCGGCGTCAACGAAGGCATCATCATGATTGCCGCGACGAACCGTCCGGACATCCTGGATCACGCCCTGCTCCGGCCGGGACGTTTTGACCGACAGATTGTCGTGGACCGCCCCGACATGCACGGCCGGGAAGCGATTTTGAAAGTACATGCCAAAGGGAAGCCCATTTCGCCGGACGTGGATATGACCGTCATTGCCAAGGCGACGACGGGCTTCACTGGCGCCGACCTGGCCAACCTGGTCAACGAAGCGGCCCTCCTGGCTGCCCGGCGCAACGTGTCCCTCATCGACATGAAGGACATGAACGAAGCGGCGGAACGGGTTGTCATGGGTCCCGAACGGCGCAGCCACGTCATGAGCGATCAGGAAAAACGCCTGACTGCCTACCATGAAACGGGCCATACTCTGGTGGGCCTGCTTCACAATGATACCAACGTCGTCCACAAGGTGACGATTATCCCCCGTGGCCGGGCCGGCGGGTACACGATGAGCCTGCCGAAAGAGGACCGCAACTACGCGACGAAGTCCGAAATGCTCGATGAGCTGCAAATGCTTCTCGGCGGCCGCGTGGCCGAAGCGATTGTCCTGAAGGACATTTCCAGCGGTGCCAGCAGTGACTTGCAGCGCGCCACGGCCCTGGCCCGCAAGATGGTTACGCAGTATGGGATGAGCGACCGCCTAGGCTCCATGACCTTCGGCCATCCCGAAGAAGAAGTCTTCCTGGGGCGCGATATTGCCCGGGAACGCTATTCCAACGAAGTGGCCGCTGTCATCGACGAAGAAGTGCGCCGGCTCATGGATGAAGCGTATAAAGGGGCGGAAAAGCTCCTGACGGAAAACCGTGAAAAACTGACCTTGATCGCGGAAACGTTGTTGGAGAAGGAAACTCTCGACGGCAAGCAGCTCCATGAGCTGATGTCCCAGGGTTTCCTGTCGGAAGATCAGCCGGTACAGCCGGCCTAATGCGAAGGAGGCATTTGTATGCGCGCGCAAATTTTGGAATTGTTACGGTCCCGCACGCCGGAACCGGTTTCGGGGGAAGAGATTTCGTCGAAGCTGGGCGTTTCCCGTACGGCGATCTGGAAACATATCCAGACCTTGAAAAATCTGGGCTATGAAATCGAGTCCGTTCCGAAGAAGGGCTACATCCTTCGGAGCGCCCCGGATCTTTTGAGCCCGGAAGAAATCGTGACGCATCTCCATACGGAGTGGGTGGGACACCACATCCACTACATGAAAACGACGAACTCCACGAACGAAGTAGGCAAAAAACTGGCTGCCGATGGCTGCGCCGACGGCATGACCGTTGTCGCGGAAGAACAGACGAGCGGCAAGGGCCGCCTTGCCCGGGGCTGGTTCTCGCCCTACGGCCGCGGTGTCTGGGTCAGCGTGGTCCTGAAACCGCCCTTCCTGCCGGAGGAAGCCCCCAAGTGCACCTTGATGGCCGCCGTGGCCGTCGTCAAGGCTATCAACAAATACAAAGGCGTCCATGCCAGCATCAAGTGGCCGAACGACATTCTGCTGGAAGGCCGCAAGATGGTCGGCATTCTGACGGAAATGAGCGCCGAATTCGGGAAAATCAATTATATTGTCATTGGGACGGGCATCAATACGAACGTACCGCGCAGCATGGTGCCGGACGAACTGAAGGAACTGGCCATTTCCGTGGCCGACGTGGCGAAGGAGCCAATCCACCGCGTCCAGATCCTGGCAGACTACCTGAAAAACTTGGAAGAGCTGTATGAGACGGCGTGCCGCGAGGGATTCGGGCCGGTCTTCGCGGAATGGCGCAAGTACTCGAACACCATCGGGCAGGCTGTCAAGGTCATGGCGATGGACAAAACCTACTACGGGACGGCCGTGGATATCGATGACAACGGCCTGCTGATTGTCAAACGGGACGACGGTACCCTGGAAAAGGTCATTGCCGGCGACGTCTCCATCCGTCCTGCCAACGCCGAGGGAAAACACTACTCCTGAACCCGCAGGAGTGGGGGTTGCACATTTCCAAAAGTCTGTTATACTATGAGTGTTTCTTTTTCATAGTAGCAGGGAGGTAACGTATGTTACTTGTGATTGACGTTGGGAATACCAACACGGTCGCCGGCATTTACGATGGCGACAAGCTGATCGACAACTGGCGCTTTTCTTCGGATCGTTCCAAGACGGCCGATGAATTCGGCATGTTCATGACAGGCATGCTCGGCTTTGCCGGCCTGACCCGGGCCGATGTGACGGACATCATCATTTCGAGCGTTGTTCCGCCGGTCCTGGTACCGCTGTGCCATATGTGCGAACGGTACTTCAACAACAAGCCCCTTGTGGTGGGACAGGGTCTGAAAATCGGGCTGAAACTCCGGTACGAGAACCCGAGGGAGATTGGGGCGGACCGTATTGTCAATGCCGTTGCCGCCTACGAAAAATACAGGTCCCTGAACCGTCCTTTGATTATCATCGACTTTGGCACGGCAACTACGTTCTGTGCTCTCCTGCCTACAGGGGAGTATCTGGGCGGCGCCATCTGCCCGGGCATCGGTATCTCGTCGGAAGCCCTGTTCCAGCGGACGGCAAAATTGCCGCGCATTGAGTTGCTGAAACCGAAAAAGGCCATTTGCGGCAACACGGTGGAAGCCATGCGGGCCGGGATCATGTATGGCTACTACGGTCTCATCAAGGAGATTGTGGCGCAGATGAAGAAGGAACTCGGCGCCCCCGAGGCCTACGTCGTGGCGACGGGCGGCTTTGCCAACACCATGACCAGCGGGACGAACTGCATCGATATGGTCGATCCCATGCTGACGCTGGAAGGCCTGCGCCTGATTTTTGAAAAGAACAAGAAGAAATAACCGCGGGGCGTGTCCTTTCGGCACGCCTTCGTCGCTGTTCCGCAGCCCGCTCCCCGGCGGGCCTTTTTTTGCGGAGCGGGTTGGTTTTATTGAAGGAAGCACGCATGAAGATTGGAAAAATCGAACTGGACGCGCCCCTGGCCCTGGCTCCCATGGCGGGGATTTCGGACCTGCCGTACCGCGTCCTTTGCCGCCGGGCCGGCTGCGGCCTGACCGTGTCGGAAATGGTGAGTGCCAAGGGACTGCTCTACCAAAATGAAAAGACCTTTGCCATGCTGACCATCGATCCGGCGGAGCGGCCGACGGCCATCCAGCTGTTTGGTTCCGTGCCGGAGGAAATGGCGGAGGCGGCGCGTATCGTGGCAGAACGGGGCGCCGATTTGATCGACGTCAATATGGGCTGTCCCGTGCCGAAGGTCGTCCGCAATGGCGAAGGGTCGGCCCTCATGAAGGACCCGGCCCTGGCGGGACGTATCCTGGCGGCCATGGTCCGGGCCGTCCCGATTCCGGTGACGGTCAAGTTCCGGGCAGGCTGGGACGACGACCAGCGCAATGCCGTGGAATTTGCCAAAACGGTGGAAGCGGCCGGGGTAGCCGCGGTCGCCGTCCACGGAAGGACGCGGGCCCAGTTTTACGCGGGGCAGGCCGATTGGGATATCATCCGCCGGGTCAAGGAGGCCGTCTCCCTGCCCGTCTGGGGAAACGGGGATATCTTTACCTGGCAGGACGGCCTGCGCATGTTCGCCGAAACCGGCTGTGACGGCCTCATGGCGGCCCGCGGCGCCTACGGGAACCCCTGGCTCTTCACCCAGCTGCGGGCGGCCCTGGAGGGACGCCCCGTGTCGGAAGTGTCCCTGGCGGAGCGGCTGGCGATGATTCGGGAACACGCCTCGGCGTTGGCGGCTTTCAAGGGAGAGCCGGTGGCGGTCCGGGAAATGCGAAGCCACGCGTCGGCCTATTTGAAGGGATTGCCCAAGGCGGCCCTGTACCGCGGCCGGATCCATGGCCTCCGCACCCTAGCGGAACTGGATGCCATCCTGGAGGAGTACGGCGCTGCCGTCACCGCCTTTGGGGCGGGACCGGGACGGCAGGGATAAGGCACACCGGGCGGCAGTGGGAAAGAAGGACAAGCGGTTACGAACCGCGTAAAGAAGGGATGGAACAGTGAAGAAGGTTATCAGCATCAGCCTGGGTTCGTCCGCGCGGGACGCGGAAGGAATCCTGCGGCTGGGCGGGGAGACGATTTCCCTGGCGCGACGGGGAACCGACGGCGACGTGGCAAAGGCCGCCGCCCTCCTGGAGGCCTTTGATGGGAACGTGGATGCCATCGGCCTCGGCGGGACGGACCTTTATCTGGTCGCGGGAACCCATCGTTACGTGTTCCGGGAGTCGGCGCGTCTCCTGTCCCATGTGAAACGAACGCCCCTTGTCGACGGCAGCGGCCTGAAGAATACCTTGGAACGGACCTTGGTGCGGCGTCTTGCCGCCGAAGGCACGGTGACGTTCCGCAACAAAAAGGTGCTGCTGGTTTGCGCCGTCGACCGCTTCGGCATGGCCGAAGCCCTGACGGAAGCCGGTGCCGACGTTACCTTCGGCGATGTCCTGTACGGACTGGGGCTGCCGCTTCCCCTGCGCAGCCTGGCCTGGCTGGACCGGCTGGCGCGGGTGGTTGTGCCGGTCATTACGAAACTGCCCATCCGTTGGTTCTACCCCACGGGGAAGGAGCAGGAGCGGCAGGTGGTCCGGTATCCGGAGTATTTTCAGGAGAGTGAGATCATTGCCGGGGACTTTTTGTTGATCCGGCGCTTTATGCCGCCCTATCTGGAGGGAAAAGTCATCCTGACGAATACGGTGACGGCGGCGGACCGGGAACGGCTGCGGGAGGCCGGTGTCCGTCTGCTGATCACGACGACGCCCTGCCTTGGCGGCCGGAGTTTCGGCACGAATGTGCTCGAAGCGGCCCTGGTTGCGTCGGTCGGCGCGGACCGGAGCCTGACGCCGGCGCGGTATGAGGAATTGATTGCTGCCTACGGCCTGGAGCCGTCGGTGGAGTGGTTATAAAACCGTCCTGCGGGACCGGGTCCCCGGGAGACGGTTTCGGGAAAAGAAGGAAAGTCTGTATGGAGAAATTCGCCTTTATGCTGCATCCCCTGTCGCTGGAGGATATGCAGCACGTGTCCCCCTTGATCCGCTGGATTCCCGACGGGGTGCTGGAGTTTGCCCTGCGGCACAAGAAGCCTTTCGAGGTTTCCCACATCACGGGAATCCGAAGTCCCTACGCGGAGGCGGAAGGGTGGTTTGTCGGCTGTCCCCTGACGGCGAAGCAGATGATGACCTTGCCGGAAGAGTTCGTGATGGACCGCATCATCGAGACGGGGAAAATCGCGGAGGAACTGGGAGCGAAAATCCTCGGCCTCGGCGCGTTTACGAGTATTGTCGGCGATGCCGGCCTGACCGTGGCAAAGAACCTGCGGATTGCCGTCACGTCCGGGAACAGTTATACTGTGGCCACGGCCCTGGAAGGGACGCGGAAAGCCGCTGCCCTCCTGGGCATCGATTTGGCGAAGGCCACCGTGGCGGTCGTCGGGGCGACGGGGTCCATCGGGTCCTGCTGCGCCCGCATCCTGGCCTGCGAGGCCGGAACCTTGCTGCTGACGGCCCGGCATACGGCACCGCTGGAAGAACTGGCCCAGGAGCTGCAGCCGTCGTCCCGGGCAATCCTCCGGGTGGAAAAAGATCCGGCGGCGTGTATCCGCCAGGCCGACGTGGTGCTGACGGTAACGAGTGCCATCGACTTTCCCGTCGATCCGGCGGATTTCAAATCCGGCGCGGTTGTTTGTGACGTGGCGCGGCCCCGCAACATTTCCCGTGCCGTATCGGACGCGCGGCAGGATGTGCTGGTCATCGAGGGTGGTGTCATCGACGTGCCGGGCGACGTGGATTTCCATTTCCAATTCGGCTTCCCGCCCCGCACGGCTTTCGCGTGCATGGCCGAAACGATGATCCTGGCCCTGGAAGGCCGGTACGAAAATTTCACCCTGGGACGCGATTTGCGGCCCGGGCAGATCGATACCATCTCCGCCCTGGCAGCGAAACACCAGTTCCGTTTGTCGGGATTCCGCAACTTTGAGCGCGAAGTGACGGAAGAAACAATCGCTTCGGTCCTACGGCACGCCGGAATCCATCGGGTACAGGGAAGCGCGGCGGATATTTGACAACCTGTGGACAAAAATTTATAATATCTCATAGTATTCTCATTTTAACCCACGATAGTTTAGCCCACGATTCAGAGGGAGGAATTTTGCATGACGGAGAAACAAACGATTTTAACTGCTGAAGGCTTGGAAAAGCTGAAGGCGGAATTGAATGAACTGCGCACAGTCAAGCGTCTTGAAAACGAAGAACGTCTGCACGAAGCCATTTCCCACGGCGACTTGAGCGAAAACTCCGAGTACGACGCCGCCAAGGACGAACAGGCCCGCATCGAAGGCCGCGTCCAAGAAATCGAGCAGATGCTGAAGACGGCCGTCGTCATCGATAATTCCAAGAAACGTAAAACGCAGGTAGAACTCGGCACGACGGTCATCATTGAGGACCTGGCGCCGGAATTCGAAGAAGACAAGCTCCAGGAATACATCATTGTCGGCACGACCGAAGCGGATCCGTTCGCGGGGAAGATTTCCAACGAATCTCCCATCGGCGCGGCCATCCTGGGCAAAAAGACCGGTGCGGTCGTCACGGTGCGCACTCCTATGGGAGACCACCAGTACAAGATTACGAAGATCAAGTAATTAGGAGAGGCAATATGGCAGAAGATACCCAGGTAAAGAACGGCCAGGATCCCCAGAACCAGCCAAAACAGCAGAAAGCCCAGACTGCGGAACTCGACGTCAACGAACAGGTCCAGAACCGCATCGACAAGATGCATAAACTGGAAGAACGCGGCATCGCCCCCTTCGGGCACCGCTTCGATGTGACGTACCACAATAGCGAAGTACATGCCCAGGCCCAGGAAATGCAGGACAACAACACGGTGGTCAAAGTGGCCGGCCGTGTCATGGCTATCCGCGGCCACGGCAAGACGTGCTTCATGGACCTCCATGACAAGACGGGCCGCATCCAGCTCTACCTGCGCAAGGACGTGCTGGGCGAAGAGGTCTATTCCGTCACGAAATTGATGGACCTCGGCGATATCATCGGCGTGACGGGCACGGTCTTCCTGACCCATACGGGCGAACCGTCCATCCGCGTCGAAGACCTGCAGTTCCTGTCCAAAGCCCTGAAGCCGCTGCCGGAAAAATTCCACGGCCTTAAGGACATGGACTTGCGCTATCGGCAGCGCTATGTGGACCTCATCGTCAATCCCGAAGTGAAAGATGTCTTTGTCAAACGGACGCAAATCATCAAGAGCATCCGTCGTATCCTCGACGAAGATGGCTTTCTGGAAGTCGAGACGCCGGTCCTGAACACTATTTCCGGCGGCGCCACGGCACGGCCGTTTATTACATACCACAACGCCCTGAACATCGAACTCTATCTGCGCATCGCCACGGAACTGAACCTGAAGCGACTGATCGTCGGCGGCATGGAACGGGTATATGAACTGGGCCGTGTCTTCCGTAACGAAGGCATGGATATCAAACATAATCCGGAATTCACGACGCTGGAGCTGTACCAGGCTTACGGCGACATGGAATCTGTCATGGACATTACGGAAAAATTGGTCAGCCAGACGGCGCAGAACGTCCTGGGGACGATGAAAATCACCTACGAGGGCACGGAAATCGACTTGACGCCGCCGTGGCCCCGTATCACCATGATCGATTCCATCAAGAAATACAGCGGCTACGACTTCAACGGGGTCACGGACCTGGAGCAGGCCCGCGCCATGGCGAAGGATGCCAAAGTCCCTGTCGAAGCGACATGGGGCGTCGGCAAGATTATCAACGCCTTCTTCGACACCTTTGTGGAAGACAAGCTGATCCAGCCGGTCTTTATCTACAAGTATCCCAAGGAAATTTCGCCTTTGGCCAAGAGCAGCGTCGCAGACCCGGAAATCACGGATCGCTTCGAAGGCTTTATTTACGGCCGCGAGCTGTGCAATGGCTTTACGGAACTGAATGACCCCATCGACCAGCGCGAACGCTTCGTGAAACAGATGGAAGAACGGGCGAACGGCGACCTGGAAGCCGGCATGATGGACGAAGACTTCATCAACGCTCTCATGCACGGCCTGCCCCCGACGGGCGGCCTGGGCATCGGCATCGACCGTCTCGTCATGTTCCTGACGGGCGCCACGTCAATCCGCGACGTGCTGCTGTTCCCGACCATGAAACCCCTGCCGCAGGACAAGGCGGAACTGGCCGCCGAAGCAGAGGCGGCCGCCAAGGACGGGGAAAAGAATGGGCCGGATGCCGCCGCTGCCCAGCCCGGGCCTGCCGCGCCGGAGGAAAAGATTGATTTTACCGGCGTGCAGATCGAGCCGCTGTTCCAGGACCAGGTGGATTTTGACACCTTCTCGAAGTCCGATTTCCGGGCCGTGAAAGTAAAATCCTGTGAGGCGGTTCCCAAGTCCAAGAAACTCCTGAAGTTTGTCCTGGACGACGGAACGGGGACGGATCGCGTGATCTTGAGTGGGATCCACGCCTATTACGAGCCGGAAGAGCTGGTCGGAAAGACCCTGATTGCCATTACCAATCTGCCGCCGAGAGCCATGATGGGCATCGATTCCTGCGGCATGCTGCTTTCCGCAGTGAACCGGCGCGACGACGCGGAAGAGCTGCATCTCCTGATGGTGGACGACCATATCCCGGCAGGCGCGAAGCTGTATTAAGTAACGGCTCCCGCAAACCCGCGCGAAAACAGTTGACAGGCTCTATCCTTAGTGCTAGAATTACCAATACCGTCCCCCGACGGTGTTGGTTTTTCTTTTTCTCGGGCTGATAGAGTTTTTTCTTTAAAAATGACGAAAAAAGGAAAATCCCTGTTGACATTAACGCCGAGTTGATGTAAACTATAAAAGCTGTCGGGCGACAGCGAGGAACCTTGAAAACTGAATAACAAGAAACCAGATAAATGTGCGGGTCCCATTTTCGGCAACGAAGATGGACCAAGTCATATAATTTCGAAA
>OMWZ01000002.1 GCA_900314855.1 uncultured Selenomonadales bacterium | reverse complement strand
GCGGGGGCTGTCCTGATCCTCCACCTGGGGTGTGAAAACCTGACGCGCGAGCAGTTTGTCGAAGCCTTGGGGGAATACGACCCGGAGCG
Source organism: uncultured Selenomonadales bacterium (assembly GCA_900314855.1). Lineage (GTDB taxonomy): Bacteria > Bacillota > Negativicutes > Acidaminococcales > Acidaminococcaceae > Succiniclasticum. The sequence goes on along the minus strand of OMWZ01000002.1, from coordinate 124,501 downwards.
GATCCGCTTTGTGACCTGCCAGGACGTGGAGGACGAAGCGGCTGCCGGCCGCCAGGCCCTGCGGGAATGCGTGGCTTATGCCGCGCGATTCATGCGGCAGGACGTGCCCGTGTCCAAGCTGGTCGTCGGCCTCAAGTGCGGCGGTTCCGATGGACTGTCGGGCATTACGGCCAATCCGACGGTTGGACGTTTCAGCGATTTGCTCCTCGCTCGCGGCGGAAGCACCATTCTCACGGAAGTGCCGGAAATGTTCGGCGCCGAATCTATGCTGTTGGACCGCTGCGTCGATGTAGATGTGTTCCAGCGGGCGGCGGCTATGCTGAACGGCTTCAAGGAATATTTTCTCTCCCATCACACCGTGGTCTATGAGAATCCCAGCCCGGGCAACAAAGCTGGCGGGATTTCGACGCTGGAAGACAAGAGCTGCGGGTGTGTCCAAAAGGGTGGCACAGCGCCTGTCGCCGATATCCTCGAGTACGGTGGCCGGGTTCGCAAACCGGGCCTGTCCCTGCTGTACGGGCCGGGGAATGATTTGATTTCCAGTACGGCCCTGACCGCGGCAGGGGCGCAGATGCTTCTCTTTACGACCGGACGGGGGACTCCCTTCGGAACGCCGGTCCCGACGCTGAAGGTTGCTTCGAATACGGATCTGGCGGTCCGCAAGGCCAGGTGGATTGACTTTAATGCCGGCACGGTGGCCGAGGGAGAATCCCTGGGCGATGCCGCCGCCCGCCTTTTCGAACTCGTCCTGGCGACGGCCGAAGGACAGCCTGCGCAAAATGAGCGCAACGGCTGCAGGGGCCTTGCCATTTTCAAAGACGGCGTCAGCCTGTAATATACAATCCATACTAAAACGGACCGTACCCTTCGCAGGGTGCGGTCCGTTGTCGTTTTTCCGTGTTTATCGTGTCGTTTGCGGCCCGGAAGGTCGGGGCCTCTTTCAGCCCCGTTTGCGGCCCCGGTAGTAACGAAACATATACAAGGGGAAAAAGATAATCCACGCCAAAAAGGTGCCCAGGGCCCACCAGCCGGCATGAGGCACATGGTGGGTGCGCGCGTCGTTGTGGACGAAGTAGGCCATGGCCAGGGAGAAGAGAAAAGCGGCGTTGCTGATTCCCAAGGGGCCCGGCTCCAGAAAAAAGTGGGCGAGTTCCGACATGATATGACTCCTATTCTTTAAAGACAGGGACATCCGGCAGAATCCGCAAACGGGCGGCACTGCGCAGGTCCCGGGTGGTTTTCAGGTTTTCGATACGGACTTCGAAAAGGCGGTCCCAGGGGAAAGTGACTGTGAAGGTCGTGCCGACGGTGATCGGGTAGTTATCCGTCAACCTTTCCATCTCTTTCTGGACAATCCGCTGCAATTCGGCCTTGTAAGGCCCCAGATTGTATTTGACAGCTGTCAGGTGTCTCTTTTCCAGGTCGTGGGTAATGAGGCGGCGGACGTTGGACTGATAGTACCAGTCGTCCAGGATACGCTCCCGCAGGAGCTCCTGCTGTTTTTCTTTCGGCGTCGTGGCGGCCAGCATCCCTTGGGCGATGGCGAACCCGACGGCGTTGTCCGCCGTGTTCCAGCCGTTGTAGGCGGACAGGCGTTCCGTGCAGCCCCACAGGGACAATTCGTTGAGGAAGCCATTGTCGCCTCCGTTGGAGAAGGCCACATCGGCCAGGGAAACATTGGCTCCCTGATCCAGCAGGTGGCTCAGGTTGGCAATGTACCGCTTATTGGCGGGGGAGGCGAAGTACTGGTTGGACGGATCGGTCGAATCCCGCGTGGTTCCGTCGGCCGGGGTGTTGAGGGCCAAAACCACGTCGGCGTGGGCCGGATCCTGCGCGATAGTACCGCCGGCGGCTGCAATCTGTTCCGGGATGGACGTGCCCAGGGGCTGGTCCGAATACTGGGGAACGGTACGGGCGCCGACGCCTTCCACGTAGAGCTGGCAGACACGGGGTGTAACGCCGCGGACTTCGTTGGCGGCACGGGTCAGGAGCAGCAGGCCCAGCTGGTCCACGCCCGGCAGGACCTGGAATTCCGTGGCAGATACGTCGGCGTTGCTCAGGGTCAGGTGACGCGCCTCCATGTGCGTATGGGAGTAGGGCGCGTTGTCATCCTTGCCGACGGCAAAGTAGTCGAAGCGTCCCATGCGGGCCAGCATGGCCAGTTCGCTGTTGATCTGCATGTTTTTGTTGCGCCGCTCGAGCCAGTCCAGCAGATGGCTCTTGGCCATATTCCGCTCCAGTGTACCCGCGACGAAATCTTCCAGGAGGGATTCGGCGTGGACGTCCGATTTGTCCGCCAACTGGGAATATTTGAAAATAGCCGGACCGACATCACTGTAGTAGGACGGTTCCACATTGCCGTAGCTTTCCCGTGGGGTCCGCATGAGAGTGGAAAAGCCGTAGAACTGGATATTGGCATCCATCTTCAGGTTCTTGAGACGCTGGACTCGGGCTTCCAGGGTGGCAAGGGGCGTGTGGTGCGTCCGCGAGGAGACGAGGCCGCCGTAAATCAGGGCGTCCGTTGAAATGACGGCGCCGTCTACCTTTTCTGCCCGGTGTTCCAGCCAGTCCCAGAGTTTTTCCGTGTTGGCCGGCGTCGTGCGCGTGGCCAGGAATTTCTCCGGCGGCGTGTAGATCTTATAACCCGCCGCTTCCATGACCCGGACCGGATATTCGTAGCAGACAGGCCGGTTGTCTAGGGGGATAAAGAGAAAGGACGTCTTTTGCCTGGCCAGGACCGTGGCCGGCGCGAGCAAGGCCGCGACAGACAGGACGGCCGCGCAAAGACAGACAAACAGTTGACGCTTCATGAACACTCTTCCTTTAATGACTTCGCGGGATTCCGGTGCGCCGGGAAGGCGGTATACCGCTCCGGTTGCCGAACCGCCATTAGACTATTATACCCTATTCCCGTAGGAATGAAAAGGGGAGCGGCCGGGACAAGCGCCGCAAAAAAATCAGGTCCCCTCCCCAGCGGGGAAGGGACCTGATGCCATCATCCTGCCAACAGGCAGCGAAGCGTCTCAGTCCTGCACTTTGTCGTCGATTTCCTGCTGCAGGCGGGCGGTGAAGTCTTCGAGTTTCATCGCGCCCAAGTCGCCGCCGTGGCGTTTGCGGACCGCAACCGTGCCCATTTCGGCTTCTTTGTCCCCAAGGACGAGCATGTAGGGAACTTTCTGGACCTGGGCATCACGGATCTTTTTGCCAATCTTTTCGCTGCGGTCATCCAGGCTGACACGGTATCCCATGGCGAAGAGCTTGTCATAGACTTCCTTGGCGTAGTCGCCCTGTTTGTCCGTAATCGGCAGGACACGGACCTGGTTTGGTGCCATCCAGACCGGGAAAGAACCGGCGTAGTGCTCGATGAGAATTCCGATGAAGCGTTCGATGGAGCCGTAGACCACACGGTGGATCATAATCGGGCGGTGCTTCAGGCCGTCTTCGCCCGTGTATTCGCAGTTGAATTTTTCCGGCAGGAGCATATCCAGCTGGATGGTACCACACTGCCAGGTACGTCCCAGGGAGTCTTCCAGATGGAAATCGATTTTCGGGCCATAGAAAGCGCCGTCGCCTTCGTTGACGACGTAGTCCAGATGGTTGTTTTCCAGGGCTTTGCGCAGGCCTTCCGTTGCGATTTCCCAAGATTCGTCCGTGCCCAGGGAATTTTCCGGGCGGGTCGACAGTTCCGCGTGGTATTTGAGGCCGAAGGTGGCGTAGACTTCGTTGAACAGCTTGATGACGTTCGTGATTTCCGGCTGGATTTGTTCCGGCGTCATGAAGATGTGCGCGTCATCCTGGGTGAAGCAGCGGACGCGGAAGAGGCCGTGCAGGGCGCCGGACAGTTCGTGACGATGGACCAGGCCCAGTTCGGCGTAGCGCAGGGGAAGCTCGCGATACGAATGGGGACGGGTGTTGTAGACGAGCATGCCGCCGGGGCAGTTCATCGGCTTAATGGCGTAATCCTCCCCGTCGATCTGGGTGAAGTACATGTTTTCGCGGTAATGGTCCCAGTGGCCGGAACGGATCCACAGTTCGCGGTTCATGATCATGGGGGTCATGACCTCTTCGTAGTGGTACTTGCGATGCACTTCGTGCCAGTAATCGAGAAGGGCGTTGCGCAGGCGCATGCCGTTGGGGTGGAAGAACGGGAAGCCCGGGCCTTCGTCGTGGAGGCTGAAGATGTCCAGTTCCTTGCCCAGTTTGCGGTGGTCGCGTTTTTCTGCTTCTTCCAGCATATGCAGGTAGGCGTCCAGATCTTCCTTGCTGGCGAAGGCCGTGCCGTAGATACGCTGGAGCATCTTGTTCTTTTCATTGCCGCGCCAGTAGGCGCCGGCGATGCTCATCAGCTTAAAGGCTTTTACACGGCCCGTGGAGGGGCAGTGCGGGCCGGCGCACAAGTCCGTGAAGTCGCCCTGGGTGTAGAGGCTGATGACCGCGTCTTCCGGCAGGTCGTTGATCAGTTCGACCTTATAGATTTCGTTTTCCGCGGCAAAGCGCTGCAGGGCTTCTTTGCGGGGAACTTCGGAGCGGACCAGGGGCAGGTTCTGCTTGACAATCCTGGCCATCTCTTTTTCAATGGCGCGCAGGTCGTCCGGTGTGAAAACATGATCGCTGTCCAAGTCGTAGTAAAATCCGTTGTCGATGGCCGGGCCGATGGCGAATTTGACGCCCGGGAACAGGTGCTGGATCGCCTGGGCCATGACGTGGGACGCCGTATGGCGGATGGCGTGGAGCCCTTCTTTGCTGTCGGGAGTGATGAATTCGACGGTCGCGTCTTCCATGAGCGTGTCGCTCAGATCCTTGTTCTTGCCATTGACAACTGCCAGCAGGGCCTGCTTGCCCAGTTTCTGGTTCAGGCTTTTGGCGATTTCGAGGAAAGAGGTGCCCGCCGGGAATTCCCGCGCGCTGCCGTCTTTCAAAGTGACATTGACGTTTGCCATGATAATTCCTCCTATCGTGTGATGTCGTGATATATGGAAAAATGATAAAGAAAACAGGAAAATAAAAAAGCCCCGGCCCGACATCGGGACGAGGTTACTCGCGGTTCCACCCAAATTGACTACCTTAGTAGTCCGCTTTCTGAATGATAACGCTGTTCGAGCGGCGCTTCATACTCGGCGGAATCGCTTTTCCGAAGGCGGTTTGAAGGTGGTTGGGAAATTCGCCCTTGCCCGGCCGCTCTCAGCAAACGCGGCTTTTCTGTAAGGCAACATGCGGACTCCGGTCCTTCGCATTACCGTTGCATTTTTCGCTATGGCTAGATTATAACACGTTCCGTTTTCCTGTCAAGCGAACAATTTGACAAAATTGCCCTTCCGCGATAGGGAGCATTGGGGTACAATGTAACAGATAAGATATCACCAACGGACGGCCGCAAGAGAAATGAGGATGTCAGAAACCTTCCCGTGGCCTGTTCTTTCCTGAAGGAGGAGTCCTATGAAACCGAAAACAAGGCGGCGCCCTGCTTCTGGTACGGGAAAAGTCCCGTTTAGCTACGGGAAACTGTTCTGGTCGACCTTCATCATCAGTGCTTTCACTGTTGGAGGAGGCTTCGTCATCATTCCGTTGTTGAAAGCGAAGTACGTCGACGAGTACGGCTGGATTGACGACACTGAGGCCCTGGACCTCGTGGCCATTGCCCAGTCGGCGCCGGGCGTCGTGGCGGCTAACGCGGCCGTTATCCTGGGGTACCGCATGGGCGGATTCCTGGGAACGGCCGTAGCCCTGTTGGCGACGGTCCTGCCGCCGCTGATCACGCTGACCCTCGTTTCCTATTTCTACGAGGCCTTCAAGGCCAATCCGTACGCCCGCATGATCCTCAAAGGCATGCAGTGCGGCGTGTCGGCGGTCCTGATTGACGTGCTCTTCGGCCTTGTGCAGAAACAGGTCCGTAAGAAACTGGCCCTGCCGCTTCTTATCATGGCCGGTTCTTTTGTGGCGTCGGTCTTTTTCCATGTCCCTATCATGGAAATCATTTTCATCGACGCCGTCCTGGGCCTGCTCCTGATGCGGGACCCTATCTATAATTAATCAAGGAGGTTGTCATGGAAACGATTCTCGCGCTGTTCTTGAGTTTCGCCAAAGTCGGCCTCTTCTGCATTGGCGGCGGCTACGCCTCGCTGCCCCTCATCCAGGAAGAGGTGGTCGCCGGGCACGCCTGGATGACCATGGGCGAATTCGTCGATATTTTCACCATTTCCCAGATGACGCCGGGCCCCATCGGCATCAACGCGGCGACTTTTGTCGGGGCCAAGGTGGCTGGCGTTCCCGGTTCCGTCGCGGCGACGGCGGGCTTCGTCTTTCCCTCTGTCATCATCGTCCTGCTGCTGGCTTTCCTGTATTACCGGTACGGCAATGTCGGTCCTATCCGCGGCGTCCTCAACGCCCTTCGGCCTGCCGTCGTGGCCCTCATCGGCAACGCCGGCATCGGCATTGTCCTCCTGGCCTTGTGGAACCGGGAAGAGCCGCCTGTTACGCTGGGCGAGACGGATCTCATTGGCCTCTTCATCCTGGTTGTGTCCCTCCTCCTGATCCGTTTGCGGTTCGGCACTATCCGGACACTGACATTGTCGGGTGTCCTGGGCCTCGCCCTGTATCTCGCCTTCGGCGTGACCGTATAGGAAGCAAACAGGCAAGGGAAGCGAAAACGACGGGGCCCTCCCCATGGGGAGGGCCCCGTTTTTTGCTGCCGCCGGCGGAACCGTGTCAAAATGTTTTGCGCGCGCTGTGGTGGTCAATCTTGACCCACCGTGTCTGCCTTTTGAACAAGGAGAGAAGGGAAATGTAGGACAAGAGGGAGTAGAAGAGGGGCATGGTGACGATGCCTTTCCAGAGTTTGCGGGCTGGCCAGCCGGACAGGCGGGCCGCGATCCAGCCCGTCAGGATGGTGGCCGCGTAGCCTGCCGCCGTGGGGATAAAGAAGAGCAGATACTGTCCATGGCGAAGCATGGTGTAGGCATTGAGCAGGAAGGCCACGGCCGTGAGCCCGAAGACCCCTGTCAGGTAGACACCGGCCATGGTATCGAAGAGACGCCACGAAGGCCGTGCTGTGAAGGCCGCGAACCAGTCCCCAAGGTAGTGCTGGCAGACCTGGACGCCGCCGGTGCACCAGCGCCGCAGTTGGGACCACATGACGGCAAAGCGCGCAGGCTGTTCGTCGTAGAAGAAGGCGCTGTCCAGATATACGACGCGGTGCCCTGCCAGGTTTTGCTGAAACGTGAACTCTACATCTTCCGAAACACTGTAGGAGTGCCAGCCCTGACGCCGCAGGAGCTCCATACGGAAGGCGAAGCCCGTGCCGGAGACCATGGCGGACAGTCCCAGTTCGTACCGCGGCAGGTTATAGAGGGAGTTTACCATGGCCCAGTACAGGGTGTACCACTGGCTGATGAGGGAATCATAGGGGTTGGACGCCAGGCGCCGACCCGTCACAATGGCTGCCCCGGCGGCGAAGGCTTGGTTCATCTTGGCTAAAAAACCCGGCCCGATCTGGTTGTCCGCGTCAAAGATCGCGACAGTGTCGAACTGATCCGCCAGGGCGAGGAGGCGAGGCATCAAGGCATTCAGGACCTTGCCTTTGCTGCTCCGCTCGCCGTCCGTGTGCTCCCATACGATTACGTCGGGAAAACTCCGGGCTAGGGCGGTCGTGCCGTCCGTACAGTGATCGGCGAACACAAAAACCTGCCGGTGATCCGTCGGATAGCGCTGTTCCGCCAGATCTTGCAGCAGATGGCCCAGTACCCGTTCTTCGTTATGGGCGCAGATTAAGATGGCGAAGCGGCACGGCCGGGCTTCGGCGTCGGAACGGACGATGCGTTCTTCCCGCGTTTCTTCGGTCGGGTTTGGCGGAGCGCCCGGGTCCCGGTCGGAAAAAGGGCCGGGTGTAATCCGTTCGGGCCGCCGCGCGTGCCAGCGCCGGCAAAGACGGCGCCAGAGACCGGCGCTGCAGACCAGGATGCACCAGACAATGAAGGAAGAAAAGAGCAGTTGGATAAACCACATACTGAAAAGCTTCATGAAAAAAATCCTTTCTAATGCAGTATGAGTATACTACAGGTGTCGGGGAAAAGGAAGGGACGCGGGAAAGGGGAGATAAATGAAGTAAAAAAATAATTTAAAAGCTTTACATTCTAAATGATATATGTTACTATTAGAGCAGAAAATTTCATAAGGAAGTACAGGTGCCGCAAGGCCTAACAGAGAAGCCGGTGTAAAACCGGCGCGGTCCCGCCGCTGTATGGGGGAGCGAACTTTCAGAACCACTGGGCATCAGCCTGGGAAGGGAAAGGAAGCAAAGAACCCGAGCCAGAAGAACTGCCTGTATATTCATCACTGATTGACCCGCGAGTGACGGGGAGGGGATGCGCACCATCGAACGGGATGCGGCAGACGCTGCGCATCGTCCGTTCTGAAGCTGGCAATTTTCCACCGTCTTTAAGCGATTAAAGACGGTTTTTTATCGCGATTTGTAAACGGCCTGGACAACCGTTTGTGAATATTTGCCATTCTCAAATCTTCCTTACGATGACCTTTCGGCGGCCTGCCGGCCGCCGCGGGGTTATCCCAGGGAAGAAACGCAGGCGACGCGGAATCAGTGGGAAGTCCGTGCTTGGTTGGTGACGATTGTGTCTTCGGCGGTCCCGCTGGGAACCGCGCGGAAAGACAGAGTCGTTTTTTTATGAAAGTGCCGGACCTGGTCCGGCATACCAAAAATTAAGAGGAGGTATTTGTTTATGGCAGAACAGACGAAAGTCGAACCGGCTCAGTCCCGCCCGATGACGGACAAGGAACTGGAAGAACTTCTGCGGAAATCAGAGAAAAAGGCTGAATATCCCGAAGTCAAGTTCGACGAATTTACCCCGCCGACGGACGAAGCTTGGGTCGAGGCTTGCGAGGCGCTGCTGAAAGGACAGCCGTTCGACAAGGTCATGTACACCAAGAACTACGAAGGCATCTCGTTCGATCCGATGTACACGCGAAAGGATACGGACCCGATTTTGCCGACCGACAATTATCCCGGCATGGGCGACTATCTGCGCGGCAGTACGGTAAACGGCTACGTCCATCAACCTTGGGGTATCGCCCAGGCCTGCGACCTGAGTGAGCCGGGGGAAAACAACGATCTGCTGAAACTCGAAATCGACCGCGGCAGCACCGTCTATCATGTCCGTGTAGACAGCGCGACCCTGGACGGAATCGACGTGACGGCGGCCTCGGAACCGGGGGATACGGGCGTCAGCCTGACAACGGTGGAAGATATGCACACCCTGCTGGCCGGCCTGAAGCTGGAGGAAATCCCGTATATGCTCTATGCGGGGGAATCCAGCACACGGCTTCTCGCCATGACCGTGGCGGCCCTGAAGGCGGCTGGACGTAAAGTCGAGCCCTTGCGTGGCATCATCGGAGCCGATCCCCTGGGCGAATTGCTCCGCAAAGGCAGCCTGTCCCAACCGCTGGATCCGCTGTATGACGAAATGGCTGCCGCCATCCGCTGGGCCGGCAAACACGCGCCGGGCCTGCGCACTATCTTGGTCCGCAGCGACGTCTTCTCCCTTGGTGGCGCGGAAAGCGTGCAGGAAGTGGCCTATACGTATGCCGTCGCCGTGGAATATCTGCGCCAGATGCAGAAACGCGGCCTGTCTGTCCACGAGGTGGCGCAGGCACTGGCCTTCCAGTTCAACCAGGGCGCGAACTTCTTCATGGAAATCGCGAAACTGCGCGCCGCCCGAGAAGTATGGGCGAACATCATGAAAGCCTTCGGCGCCGATGAAGCGGACCGCGCGTCCTTCGTACACGGCCGCCCGGCGAAGTTTACCAAAGCCGTCGTCGATCCCTATGTCAACATGTTGCGGAACTGCACCCAGTCCTTCTCCAGCGTGGTCGGCGGCGTCGACACCTATGAAAATACGCCTTTTGACGAACCCATCCGCAAAGGCGACGAATTCTCCCGCCGTATCGCCCGCAATGTACATATCATGCTGCAGGAAGAATTCGGCATGCTCCGTCCCATCGACCCGGCCGGCGGCTCCTGGGCCGTAGAAACCCTGACCAGGCAGATGGCCGAAAAGATTTGGACGAAATTCCAGGCCGTGGAAGCGGCCGGCGGCATCCTGGCCGCGCTGAAAGCCGGCACGGTACAGGCGGAAATCGCCAAGGTGCTGGAAGAACGCTTCAAGAACCTGGACTTCCGCAAAGACCGCGCCGTCGGTGTCAACATGTATCCGAACATGACGGAAGAACCGCTGGATCCCCGTCCGGAAGATCGCGAAGCCATCCAGAAAGAATTGAGCGCCAATGTGCAGGCCTACCTGGCTGATATCGACACGGCAGCCCGGGACGCGAAACTGGCAACCCTGGCCCAAGCCGATGCCGACGTCGCCATCGACACGGCGGCCGACGCCTTCGCGGCCGGCGCGACGACGGGCGAAGTCGCCAAGGCCTTGAAGCGCGGTGCCGGCGACGTAACGGTAACGCCTATCGAAGAACATCACTGGACGGAACGATACGAAGCGCTGCGCCGCGTGACGGAAGCCTACAAGGAAAAGACGGGCAAGAACGTCCATGTTTTTTTGGCCAATATGGGCAAGATTCCGCAGCATAAGGCCCGTGCCGACTTCTCTACCAGCTTCCTGCAGGTCGGCGCTTTCGAAGTCCATTTAAACAATGGCTTCCAGGACGATCCGGACAAGCCCGGTTCCCGTTGGGAAAAATGCGTGGCGGCCCTGCAAGCGGGGACGGAAGACGGGCAGCCCTATGACTGTGCCGTCATCTGCTCCAAGGACGATACGTATCCGGAAGATGTGCCGGCCCTGGCCCCGATGATCAAACAAGCCTGCCCGGATATCCGCCTGTTCCTCGCCGGCGCCGCCCCGAAAGAGTTGGCGGCGCAGTACAAAGAAGCCGGCGTGGACGATTTCATCAGCGTCAAGGCTAACTGCTATGAAATCCTGACGGCACTGCAGAAGAAGAAAGGGATGATTGAATAATGGAAAACCTGAATCCGGATTTTACCAAAATAAATCTTGAAGACCATCCCTCCTGTTCTTATGAGGAATGGAAAAAGAAACTGGAAGCCAAAACCGGGGAAGGCTACGATGTCCTGAGGGATACCACGCTGGAACGGATTCCGGTGGAACCTTTGTACACGAAAGATGTCTACGCGTGCTGCAATCACTTGGACTTCGTCAGCGGCATTCCGCCCTTCCTGCGCGGGCCCTATTCCACCATGTACGTGTTCCGTCCCTGGACCGTCCGTCAGTACGCCGGTTTCTCCACGGCGGAAGAATCGAACGCGTTCTACCGCCGCAACCTGGCAGCGGGCCAGAAGGGCCTGTCCATCGCCTTCGATTTGCCGACCCACCGCGGCTACGACGCCGATAACCCCCGTGTCGTCGGCGACGTCGGGAAAGCAGGCGTTTCCGTCTGCTCCATGCTGGACATGAACATCCTGTTCTCCGGCATCCCCCTGGACCAGATGTCCGTTTCCATGACCATGAACGGGGCCGTCCTGCCGATCCTGGCCTTTTTCATCGTTTCCGGGGAAGAACAGGGCGTCGACAAAAAGATCATGGCTGGCACGATTCAGAACGACATCCTGAAGGAATTCATGGTCCGTAACACCTACATCTATCCGCCTGACATGTCCATGCGTATCATCGGCGATATTTTCGAATACACGACCAATTACATGCCGAAGTTCAACTCTATTTCCATTTCCGGGTATCATATCCAGGAATGCGGCGCGACGTGCGATCTGGAACTGGGCTATACGCTGGCCGACGGGATCGAATATATCCGTACCGGTGAAAAAGCGGGCCTGCCCGTCGACGCCTTCGCCAAGCGGTTGTCCTTCTTCTGGGACATGGGCAAGAACTACTTCATGGAAGTCGCGAAGATGCGTGCCGCCCGCGTCCTGTGGGCCAAGATCCTGAAGAGCTTCGGCGCCAAGAACCCGAAATCCATGGCCCTGCGTACCCATTCACAGACGTCCGGCTGGTCCCTGACGGAACAGGATCCGTTCAACAACATTTCCAGAACCTGTATGGAAGCTATGTCTGCGGCCCTGGGTCACACCCAGTCCCTGCACACGAACGCGCTGGACGAAGCCATCGCCCTGCCGACGGACTTCTCCGCGCGGTTGGCGCGTAACACCCAGCTGTACATCCAGGACGAAACGAAGGTCTGCAAGATCATCGATCCCTGGGGCGGCTCCTACTATCTGGAATACCTCACCAACGAGATTATCCGCAGGGCCTGGGCCCATATCCAGGAAGTCGAGTCCCTCGGCGGGATGGCCAAGGCCATTGCCACGGGCTTGCCGAAGATGCGCATCGAAGAATGCGCCGCCCGCCGTCAGGCAGACATCGACAGCGGCAAGGAAACCATCGTCGGCTTGAACAAATACCGTCTGGCCAAGGAAGATCCGCTGAATGTTCTGTCCATCGACAACACGGCGGTCCGTAACGCCCAGATTAAACGTCTGGAAAAACTGCGCGCCGAACGCAACAGCGACGCGGTCCGCCGCGACCTAGACGCCATTACGGCAGCCGCCGAAAGCCGGGACAACGGCAACTTGCTGGAAGCGGCTGTCCAGGCGGCGCGCGACCGTGCTTCCCTGGGCGAGATTTCCGACGCTGTCGAAAAAGTATCGGGCCGTTACAATGCGGTCATCCATACCGTATCCGGCGTCTATTCCAGCGAATTCAGCGGCAACGACGACATGGAAAAGGCCAACGCCCTGTCCAGGGAGTTTGAAAAGCTGGAGGGCCGCAGGCCTCGTATCTTCCTTGCGAAGATGGGTCAGGACGGTCACGACAGGGGACAGAAAGTCCTGGCGACCTCCTTCGCCGACATGGGCTGGGACGTTGACGTGGGCCCCCTGTTCCAGACTCCGGAAGAAACGGCTCAGGATGCCGTCGACAACGACGTCCATATGGTCGGCTTCTCCTCCCTGGCCGCCGGCCATAAGACCTTGCTGCCGGCCCTGGTGGAAGAACTGGGAAAACGCGGCCGCGAGGATATCCTCGTTACCATCGGCGGCGTTATTCCGGCGCAGGATTATGATTACCTGTACGAACATGGCGCAGCGGCCATCTTCGGACCGGGTACGAATATTCCGAAATGCTGCATCAAACTGCTGACCATGCTGGTCGAACGTGCGAAGAAAGAAGCGGCAACAGAAGATGAATAGGAAGCAGGCACGGGTGCCCGGCGACTGCCGGGCCGCCCGCGTCCTCCCCAGAAAGTGAGTGGATAGTTATGCCGGAAGTACCAAAATCCGATCTGCATCCCAGCTGGGTGCCTTTGGAAAAAAACGATCAGTTCGCCTGCTCCGTCATGGGCGGAATCGACTCCACGGTCAACGCCAACTCGGAAATCAAGACTTACAACGAGGAGGCCGTCATCAAGGTTCCCCTGCGGAAAAAACCTTCTGTCGACGAGTTGGTCCGCGGTATCAGCGAAGGGAGTCGTGTCCTGCTTTCCAAGGCCATTACCTTGATTGAAAGCAATGCGCCCAAAGATTTTGACAAGGCGCAGCGGGTACTCCAGGGATTGCTCCCCCAGACCGGGAGGGCGCTGCGGATTGGGATTACAGGTGTTCCCGGTGCCGGGAAAAGTACATTTATTGAAGCCTTCGGACAATTATTGTGCCACATGGGGTATCATGTGGCCGTTCTGGCTGTCGATCCGACGAGTCCCTTGACAGGCGGTTCCATTTTGGGGGATAAGACGCGAATGCAGAACTTGTCGCGGGAACCAAACTGCTTCATCCGGCCGTCCCCTTCCCAGGGAACCCTGGGCGGGGTCGCCAGGAAAAGCCGAGAAACGATGATGCTGTGCGAAGCGGCAGGATATGATGTCATCCTTGTCGAAACGGTCGGCGTCGGACAGTCGGAAACGACGGTCCGCAACATGGTCGATTTCTTCATGCTCCTCGTCCTGACCGGGGCGGGGGATGATTTGCAGGGGATCAAAAAGGGGATTATGGAACTGGCCGATGCCATTGTGGTCAACAAGGCCGACGGGGACAATCTGACCCGTGCCACCGTAGCCCAGGGCGAGTACGAGCGGATGGTGGAATTCATTCGTCCGGCGACGGAAGGGTGGAAAACCCACGCGTACAAATGCTCCGCCTTGACCCAGGCAGGCCTTCCGGAATTGTGGGCCGTCATGCGCAAGTTCGAAAAAACGACGAAAGCTTCGGGCGCCTTTGAAAAAAGGAGAAAAGCACAAGTCCTTTCGTGGGTCCACAGCATGATCGACGAGCATCTGCACAATTTATTCTTCAACGATCCCATGGTCCGCGGCCGTATCCCGCTGGTGGAACACTCTGTCGTCAACGGGCTCGTTTCGCCGTCGCAGGCAGTGACGGAATTGATCCGTTGCTTCGATATGGACCGCGCGTCCCTGAAACATCGGGAAGGGGCAACCTAAACGCCAAGGACACTCCCCGGGGCATCCCGGGGAACTGTCCTGCGGTTTATGCGTTGGCCCTCGAAAAAAGTGCAAATAACCAAAACAAAACGGCTGTGGGGAAAGGTTCCTTCCTCCACAGCCTTGTCGTTTGTCCGTCAGTAGTCCGTTAGGGGATCTTCCGCCCCCACGGTGGCGTACATATCCGTCGTGTCCCGGTTGTAGGGGAGTTTGCCCTTGCGAGCATACATTTCCTGCAACCGCTTTTCCGCCAGGAGCGGCATGGCTTCTTTCCGCTTCAGATCCCGGTAGATTGAAGGCCGGCAGGCCCGCCATACTTCCAGGACATTGTGCAGGACCTGGGCCGACGGAATGTCACAAGTCTTGCGGCCTTCCAGGACCTGCCGTACCCACTGGCGCCGTTCTTCCGCCTCGGCTTCGGTCAAGGCGGGAATGTTCCGGCCCAGTTCCGCCTCCAGGGACTGGCTCAAGTAGTCATCGATCATGATGTGCAACTCGTTTTGATAGGTGATTCTACGTCCGCTCATGGTAGTGCCTGCCTTTCTGTTTCGTACGTCCCTTGCGGGAAGCCGGGTTTTGCCTTGTCAGGGCCCGGCCGTGGAACCTTGATTTCGAATATATTATATCATATAATATAAAAATACTACAAGAATTTAATACTAATAAGTGAAAGGCGTGGGATGTCTCTTGCTCCGGCGGAAAACGGGAATTTATCCGTTGACAAAGGAACGCTTCTGTGGTAATCTATTCGAGTAACAAAGCAGAAGCCATCCGCTTCTCACCTTGCGGCCTCGCTCGACAGGGTTGAATCATGCAGATTTTTTACGCGGGTGGAGGATTCCATCCGCGTTTTTCATGTCCCTGTTTTGTTACAGGAATTAGCAGTCCGGACGGGCAAGGCCCGTTTTCGGACCGCGGGAATTTGGAGGTGAACCGCTATTAGCAGAGGAGACTTGCGTATCAATGACGATATCCGCGTGAGGGAAGTCCGCGTCATCGACGAGAACGGGCAGCAGCTGGGCATTATGGCCACGCGCGACGCCGTCCGTATCGCCGAGGAACACCACCTGGACCTGGTGGAAATCTCTCCGCAGGCACGCCCGCCGGTGTGCAAGATATTGGATTATGGCAAATATCGCTACGAGCAGCAGAAACGGGAAAAAGAAGCCCGGAAAAAACAGAAAGTCTTTGAAATCAAAGAAGTCAAGCTGCGCCCCGGTATTGAAGACCATGACTTTGACGTTAAGTTCAAGAACGCAGTCCGCTTCCTGGCAGACGGCAACAAGGTCAAGGTAACGATTATGTTCCGTGGCCGCGAAATGAGCCATCCGGAACTGGGAGAGGTACTGCTCGACAAGATGGCCGCCCAGCTCGGGGACACGGCTGTGGTGGAAAAGAAGCCGAAAATCGAGGGCCGCAACATGACTATGGTCGTGGCGCCCAAGCAAAAATAAGCCAAGCAAAAACCTGAGGAGGAATTGACAATGCCTAAGATGAAAACCCGCAGAAGCGCTGCCAAACGCTTCAAAGTAACCGGTACCGGAGAATTCAAACGTGGCCATGCGTTCCGCAGCCACATCCTGGAACATAAATCCCCGACCCGTAAGAGAAACCTGCGCAAGGCCGCGTTGGTCCACAAGACCGATCACGAGCACGTCTGCAAGATGTTGCCTTACGCGTAAGACTTACGAGTGAAACAGAGAGGAGATTTAGAACATGACTAGAATTAAAGTTGGCGTTACTGCACATCGCCGTCATAAACATATTTTGAAACTGGCCAAGGGCTACCGCGGAGCAAAGCATCTGCAGTTCAAGAAGGCCAACGAGACCGTCATGAAGGGCCTCATGTATGCCCGTCGTGACCGCCGTGCCAAGAAGCGCGAGTTCCGCAACCTGTGGATTGCCCGTATCAACGCCGCGACCCGCGCCAATGGCCTGTCCTACAGCCGTTTCATCAATGGCCTGACCAAAGCCGGCATCGAGTTGAACCGCAAAGTGCTGGCCGATATGGCCATCAACGATGCAGCTGCTTTCGCCAAACTGGTGGAAACCGCCAAGGCTGCCCTGTAATCCAGGAAAAACCGCACTGTGTGAACCCGGACCGCGCGTTCGGGTTCTTTTTGTATCCTGTGCCGGACACGGGACCGGCAGGGGAGGGGGAACCATGGAATCCATTACGAGCGTGAACAACCCGCAGGTCAAAGCTGCGGCCAACCTGAAAAACAAAAAATTCCGGACGGAGACGGGCACTTTCGTCGCCGAAGGCCTGCGGGCCGTCCGCGAGGCCATCGCCTATGGACGGGTGGAAAGCCTTTTTGTAACCGAGGATGAGGCGGAATGCCTGGGCGACTGGCTGGACAAGGCGGCGTCCCAGGGGACTCGCCTGTACCGCGTCGACGGGAAGGTCATGACTCGTCTGAGTGATACCAAGACCCCCCAGGGCGTGTTGGCCGTAGCCGCCATGCCTCGAACCGGCCTAGCGGACCTGCGTCCCGGCCCGGAGGATCCCGAAGCGCCCGTCGTCATCCTGGACCGCATCCAGGACCCGGGCAACCTGGGGACCATCATCCGCACGGCCGACGCGGCCGGCGCGCTGGCCGTCCTGCTCCTCGAAGGCTGCGTGGACGCCTACAGTCCTAAAGTGGTGCGGGCCACCATGGGGTCCCTGTTTCACCTGCCGCTGGTGCAGCACCTGGCCGCGGAAGAAGTCCTGTCCTGGTGCGCCCGGGAAGGCTACCATACGGTTGCCACGTGCCTCGACGGCGCCCGGGACTTGTACAAGACGGAACTGCCGGGCCGGGACGCCTTTATTTTGGGCAATGAGGCCAACGGCGTGGCGCCGGCCCTGCAGCAGGCGGCGGAAGAACGGATTTTTATCCCCATGGCGGGCCGGGCCGAATCCATGAACGTCGCCATGGCGGCAGGCGTCCTCCTCTTTGAAGCCCTGCGCCGGCGTCGGTACGGCCGCAGATAAGGCAGGAAGGAAGCGGGCGTCACAGGACCCGCGGAAGGACTGGCCCCGATGCACTGTAACAAATGATACAATGAATCCTGGCTTTTCCGGCTCCGCTGCGTTTTGTTTGCCCTCTTCCGTGTTCCCTGTTATAATGCGGTCATAGAAGCCAGAACTTCATAGTTCGCATGAAGGATCCGGGAGAGCCGCTTGGCGGCGCCGAAGGGGTAATCGCGTAAACTCTCAGGTTTCAGGACCGGATCCGGACGAAACTCTGGATATCCCATTCTCCGGCTTTGTCCGGGAAATCTTCGTAGACAGAGGCGTGGAAAACATCATGTTTTCCACGCTTTTTGTTTTATCTGTCGTGTTTTGCTGCGTTGTGAGAGGAGGGGAACCTTTATGGGGAAAAAGACACCGCTGTACGATGTCTATGGCAAGTATGGCGGCAAAATCATCTCATTCGGCGGCTATTTGCTGCCGGTCCAGTTTCAGGGAATCCTGGAGGAGCATATGGCGGTCCGCACGGCTGTCGGTCTTTTCGACGTGTCCCACATGGGCGAAATCACCTGCAAAGGCAAAGATGCCCTGGCCTTCCTGAACCGGGTACTGACGAACGATTACACGTCGCTGAAGACCGGCTCGGCCCGCTACAGCCCTATGTGTAACGACAAGGGCGGCATTGTGGATGACCTCATCGTCTACAAGGTGGCCGACGAGGACTACTTCGTCGTGGTTAACGCCGCGACGAAGGACAAGGATTACGCCTGGATGCAGGGCCACGTCCAGGGGGACTGCCAGTTGGCGGACGTGTCGGACCAGTACATCCAGCTGGCCCTGCAGGGGCCAAAGGCGGAGGAAGTGCTGCGCCGGCTGCTTTCGGACGGAGCGATTCCGAAGAAGCCCTATACGGCGAAGTTCCATGTGGACCTGCAGGGGACGGATACGCTGGTTTCGCGCACGGGATATACGGGCGAAGACGGGTTTGAGCTGTATTTCGCCGTGCCGGACGCGGAAAAGATCTGGAACCTGCTTCTGGAAACGGGCCGTCCGTATGGTATCCAGCCCTGCGGCCTGGGCGCCAGGGATACGCTGCGCATGGAAGCCGCCATGCCCCTGTACGGACAGGAGATGTCCGACGACATTACGCCGTTGGAAGCCGGCCTGGATCGATTTGTGAAATTGGCGAAACCCGACTTTATCGGCAAGGCGGCCCTGGTGGCGGCGGGGGAACCGCGGCGGGTGCGCGTGGGCCTGAAAGTGACGGGCCGCGGCATCGTGCGGGAGCACATGGACGTCTGGGCCGGGGAGAAGCTGGTGGGACAGACCACGTCGGGGACATACTGCCCCTATGTGAAACGTCCCATTGCCATGGCGCTGGTCGACCGGGACTATGCCGCGGTGGGAACGCCGTTGGAAGCCGATGTGCGCGGCCGCCGTGTGACAGTCGAGACAGAACCGCTGCCGTTTTACACGAGAAAAAAATGAGGGAAGGTAAGGAGGAAACAGCATGGCATACGCAACGGACCGGAAGTACACGAAAACGCATGAATGGGTAAAGACGGAAGACGATACGGCTGTCGTGGGAATCACGGACTACGCCCAGGAACAGCTGGGAGCCCTGGTTTTCGTCAATCTGCCTATGGAAGGGGATGCCGTCACGGCGGGGGAACCGCTGGGCGACGTGGAATCCGTCAAGGCCGTGTCGGACATCATCAGCCCCGTGACAGGGACGGTGGCGGCAATCAACGAAACTTTGCTGGACCACCCGGAACGGGTCAACAGCGAACCGGACGAAGCCTGGTTTATCAAAGTCCGCGAGGTGACCGATACGGACGAGCTGCTCGACGCGGCGGCGTATGAAGCTTTCGTGGAAGTGGAGAAGGCAAAGGAGCAGTAACCATGGGATCCTATATTCCGAACACCCGCGCCGAGCGGGAAGCCATGCTCCGGGAAGCGGGGTACGGCAGTTTTGCGGAACTCTATGCCGATGTGCCGTCCGGCGTCCTGCTGCCGGACGGTCCGGCCATCCCTTCCGGAAAGAGCGAACTGGAGGTCCGGAAGGAGATGGGGCGCCTGGCAGGCCGGAACAAGGTATATGATACCATCTTCCGCGGCGCTGGCGCGTATCATCACTATATCCCTGCCATCGTCAGGAACGTGGCCGCGAAAGAGGAATTCATCACGGCCTATACCCCCTACCAGCCGGAAATCAGCCAAGGCGTGCTGCAGTCCATTTTCGAGTTCCAGACCATGATCTGTGAACTGACCGCCCTGCCTGTGGCCAACGCGTCCGTGTATGACGGCGCCACGGCGACGGCGGAAGCCATTCCTATGTGCGTGGACCGAAAACGGACGCAGGTGCTCGTTTCGGCTACCGTCGCGCCCCAGGTCTTGGAAGTGGTGCGCACGTACTGCTTCGGCAGCGGCCGCGAAGTCACTGTGGTGCCCGCCAAGGACGGCCTTACGGACGCCGGGGCCCTGCAGCGGGCGTTGACAGACACAACGGCGTGCTTCATCCTGCATCAGCCCAATTATTTCGGCCTGATTGAACCGGCGGCGGCCTTGGGCGGTATCGCCCATGGAGCGGGCGCGAAGTTCGTCATGAACTGCAACCCGACAGCCCTGGCCCTGCTGGCCGCGCCCGGGGAATGCGGTGCCGACGTGGCGGTCGGCGAGGGACAGCCCCTCGGCCTGCCCCTGTCGTTCGGCGGTCCGTACGTGGGCTATATGGCGGCGACGCAGGCCATGATGCGCAAACTGCCGGGGCGCATTGTCGGACAGACCCACGATGCGGCGGGACACCGGGCTTTCGTGTTGACGCTGCAGGCCCGGGAGCAGCACATCCGCCGCGAGAAAGCGTCGTCCAACATTTGCACGAACCAGTCCCTGTGTACCCTGATGGCAGCGGCTTACCTGAGCGCCGTCGGACCGGACGGACTGCAAGAGGTCGCCAGCCAGTGTACCGCCAAGGCGCACTACTTGCAGGCGGAGCTGGAGAAGGCCGGCCTGGCGCGCAAGTACGCCGGCGAGTTCTTCCATGAGTTCGTCACCAAAGGCGGGGACGCGGATCGGATCCTGGCGGCCCTCGACGCGGAAGGCATCCTCGGCGGCCTGCCCCTGGCGGGCGACGAAATCCTGTGGTGCTGCACGGAGTTGTGCGCGAAGGAAGATATGGACAAGGCCGCGGCCATCGTCCGCGCTGTACAGGGAGGTGGGCGCTGATGAAGCTGATTTTTGAATTATCCCATCCGGGACGGAAACTGACGCTGCTGCCGCCCTGTGATGTCCCCGCCTATACGCTCCAGGCGGACCTCAGGAAAGCCCCGCCGCGCCTGCCGGAAATGTCGGAAACCGGCATCAGTCGGCATTATACGGAACTGGCCAAACAGACGACAGGGGTCAATGACGGATTTTATCCGCTGGGCTCCTGCACTATGAAATACAACCCTAAAATCAACGACGAAGCGGCAGCCCTGCCAGGCTTCACCCAGCTGCATCCCCTGCAGCCCGAGGCGACGGTGCCGGGTGCGCTGGAACTTATGCTGTCCCTGCAGGGGCGCCTCTGCGCCATTACCGGCATGGACGCCATGACCCTCCAGCCTTCGGCCGGTGCCCACGGCGAATTCACGGGCCTGCTCCTGATCAAGGCCTGGCACGCATCGCGGGGAGATACGGCGCGGACGAAGATCATCGTGCCCGATTCGGCGCACGGGACCAACCCGGCTTCGGCCCACATGGCGGGCTACGATGTGATCAACATCAAATCCGACGCCAATGGCTGCATCGACCTGGAGGCCCTGCGAGCGGTCTGCGGCCCCGATACGGCGGGCCTTATGCTCACGAACCCGAACACGGTGGGGATTTTCGACCGTAATATCCTGGAAATTACGAAGATTGTCCATGAGGCAGGCGGGCTGTGCTACTACGACGGCGCCAACCTGAACGCCATCGCGGGCATTGTGCGACCCGGCGACATGGGGTTCGACTGCATGCACTTGAACCTGCACAAGACCTTTTCCACGCCGCACGGCGGCGGTGGTCCTGGTTCCGGCCCGGTCGGCTGCAAGGAGTTTCTGCGGCAGTTCCTGCCCGGTCCCGTGGTGGAAGCCGGCCCGGAGGGCGCGCGTTTTGCGGTGCCGTCCCGTTCCATGGGTGCTGTGCGATCCTTCTGGGGCAACTTCCTCGTCCTGGTACGGGCTTACGCCTATCTTCTCGAACTGGGGAAGGAAGGGATTCCCGAAGCCTCGGAAAATGCCGTCCTTAATGCCAACTATATGCGCGTCAAACTGGCGAAGCGCTATCGGATGGCTTATGACCACACGTGCATGCATGAATTCGTTATGACCCTGGAACATGAAAAGCACGCGCTGGGCGTCACCGCCATGGATATCGCTAAGGGGCTCATCGATTTCGGCATCCATCCGCCGACCATGTATTTTCCGCTTATCGTGCACGAAGCGCTCATGATAGAACCGACGGAAACGGAGAGCCGGGAGACGCTGGATAACTGTATTGACGCCCTCTGCCGGCTGTATGACGCGGCAGAAAAGGACGGGACCGGGCTGCGCGGCGCGCCGTATACGTCGCCTATCGGGCGTCCGGACGAGGTGTTGGCGGCCCGCCATCTGGTTCTGAAATATGATTTCGGCGGAGGGGAATCATGACCCGTCCCCTCTTTTTGGAGAGCGTAACCCATAACCCCTATGGGAACCTGGCGACGGAACGGGTTCTGACGGAACAGGCGCGGCCTGGCGCGCCTGTCCTCTTCCTGTGGAGCAACACGGATACGGTCGTTATCGGCCTCCACCAGGACTGCCGCGCCGAATGCAGGGTGGACCGCATGCGGGAGAAGGGCATCTTCCTTATGCGCCGCTTTTCCGGCGGCGGTGCCGTGTGGCACGACTTGGGCAATGTGAACTTCTCGTTCTGCTGTCATGACGCGGACTACGACGTGGACCGCCAGACCGACGTGGTGCTGCGGGCCTGTCGCAAAGTCGGCATCGACGCCGTCCGCACGGGACGCAATGATCTGGAAGCGGCGGGCTGCAAATTTTCAGGCAATGCCTACTATCAGGTCCCCGGCGGCCATTGCCAGCATGGCACGCTCCTCGTCCATTGCGATCTGTCCCGCCTGGGGGAATATCTGACGGTTTCCCCGGAAAAACTGAAGAAGCATGCCGTTTCTTCCGTGCGGGCCCGTGTCGTCAATCTGGCCGACCTGATGCCGGGCGTCACCATACCGCGGTTGAGCGCCGCCCTGCAGGAGGCCTTTGAGGAGGAGTACGGACCGGCGGAAACGGGCCGGTTTCCGGACCGGGAACGGGTGGAGGCCTATGCGGCCCTGCTCCGGTCCGACGACTGGATTTACGGCCGCCGGATTCCGGCGACGCAGATCTGGAAAAGGTCCTTCCCCTGGGGAAACTTTGAACTGCGCCTGGTGGTACGGCAGGGCCTTATTCGCGAAGCCCGCGTTGTAACAGACATGTTGGATAGCCGCTTGCCCGACGTTTTTGCGGCGGCCCTGAAGGGGGAACCCTGCCTGCCGGAACGGATGGTGAAAGCTGCCAGGAAAGCAGGCGGAGAAGATTTCGCCAAAGACATAACCGGTCTGGCCCGCGTGCGGGACTGACCGGGAAAGGAGAGACCATTTATGGAACATTATCAGATCGCTGTCCTCGGTGGCGGCCCCGGCGGCATGAACGCCGTGAAGGAGGCCTTGCGCCACGGACAGTCCGTCGTCCTGGTGGAGGACGCCCAGATTGGCGGCACGTGCCTCAACCGCGGCTGTATTCCCACGAAGGCCCTGCTACGCGGTCTTGGCGCGGGATTGGATACGGCGGCGGCCCGGGACAAGGCGGACCAGATCGTTACCATGCTCCGCACGGGGGCCGAAAGTATGCTGCGGCAGTCCCAGGCCACCCTGGTGCGCGCCCGCGCGTCCGTGCCGGAACCGGGTACGGTCGTCTGCTCCGATGGCACGCGCTTCACGGCGGACCACATCATCCTGGCGACGGGCTCCCGGCCATCCATTCCCCCCATCGAAGGGGCAGAGCTGGCCGTGGCTGTCGATTCGGACCAATTCCTCGCCGGGTTTGCTACCTTGCCGGCGGAAGTCATTATCATCGGTGGCGGTGCCATCGGCCTGGAATTCGCTACGGCCTGTGTCCGGGCCGGCCGCAAGGTGACCATACTCGAGGCCCTGCCCCGGATCCTGGCGAACATGGATCGCGAACTGTCCCAGGGCGTGGGCCTGAACCTGCGGCGCCGCGGGGTGGCCTGCCATGCCGGCGCGGCCGTGCGGAAGATCGCGGAAGAGGGCGGCAAGGCCGTCGTCACCTATACGGAAAACGGGAAGGAAGCGGTGTGTCGCGGCGACCTCGTCCTGATTGCCACAGGCCGGCGCGCCGTGCTGCCGGAACTGGGTTTTGCGCTGAAGACGGAGCGGGGCGCTGCCGTGACCGACGCGGCGTGCCGGACCAGCGTGCCCGGCCTGTATGCCGTCGGCGACTGCGCCGCCGGGATCCAGCTCGCCCATAAGGCGATGGCGGAAGGAACGGAATGTGTCCGCGCCATCTGCGGTCTCTCGCCGGTAACAGACCTGTCCCTGGTACCGGCCTGTGTCTTTACGGATCCCGAAGTGGCCGTCGTCGGCCTGGATGCCGACGCAGCCCGCAAGGCTGGCGTCCGGTTGGTCGTGAAGAAGGCCGCCCTGAACACCAATCCCCGAACCCTCATGTCCGGCTCGGGCCGGGGGTTCGTCAAGGTGGTTGCCGACGCGGATTCCGGGAAGGTCCTGGGCGCGCAGATTCTGTGTGACCGGGCCTCGGACATGATCGACGAATTCACGGTGGCCGTTGCCAACGGCCTCACCCTGGCGGATATGGGCAAGGTCATCCGTCCTCATCCGACGTATGTGGAAGCGCTGAACGAGCTGTTCGAGTCATACAAAACGGAATAAATTATGAAATCGGATTCCCCAAAGCTTCGGGAAGGCCGGCCAAAAGGCTGGCCTTCTTGCTGTTTCGGACAAAGAGTGATATAATGTCAAAGTTAATCGAATACGTCCCTGAAACAACGACAACAGTGCGGAGAACGGGAGAGTAGCGGGGAAAACGCTTACAGAGAGCCTGCGTCAGGTGGAAGCAGGCAGCGCGGCAGCCGTGAAGTTCACCCGGGAGCATTTCGGCTGAACCCGCAGTAGGCCGGACGTGACGCCGCGTTAAGGCACAAGAGAACAAATTAGGGTGGTACCGCGGAATCCAACTTTCGCCCCTTGCACAGGGGCGAAAGTTTTTTATTTCTAGGAGGTAATGTCATGGGTATGAAGGACATGCTGCTGGAACTGCGCGACAAGGCGCTGCAGGACCTGGAAGCAGCTGTGGATCCCCAGCAGCTGCAGGAACTGAAGGTCAAGTATTTGGGCCGGAAAGGGCCGATGACGGAAATCCTGCGGGGGATGGGAAAAATCCCGGCAGAGGAACGGCCGAAAATCGGCGAAATGGTCAATCAGGTCAAACAGGTCTTGGAACAGACCCTGAAAGACCGGGCGGAAATCCTGCGGGAAGAGGCCCTGAAAGCAAAATTGGACCATGAGAAGGTGGACATCACCCTGCCGGGCCGCAAACCGGGAATCGGTCATCTCCATCCCCTGACCCTGACGGCCCGGGAAATCAAACGGATTTTCATGCACATGGGCTTTGACGTCGTCGAAGGCCCGGAAATCGACAACGATTACTATAACTTTGAAGCCCTGAACCTGCCCAAGGACCATCCGGCCCGGGATATGCAGGACACGTTCTACATTACGGAAAACTACCTGCTCCGCACGCAGACAAGCGGGGTCCAGGCCCGTACCATGCAGGCCCACGAGCCGAACACGCCGATCCGTATGATTTCGCCCGGCGCCGTGTACCGCAATGACTACGACGCGACCCATTCTCCCATGTTCCATCAGGTCGAGGGCCTCGTCGTGGATCGCAACATCAGCCTGGCCGACCTGAAGGGCACGCTGGAACTGTTCTGCCGCGAAATGTTCGGCGATGACGTCAAGATTCGTCTGCGTCCGAGCTATTTCCCCTTCACGGAGCCGTCCTGCGAGGTGGATATTTCCTGTGTCATCTGCGGCGGCAAAGGCTGCAACGTCTGCAAACATTCGGGGTGGCTCGAGATCCTTGGGGCCGGCGAAGTGCATCCCAACGTCCTTCGCATGAGCGGCTACGATCCTTCCCTCATGAATGGCTACGCTTTCGGCATGGGCGTGGAACGCATCGCCATGCTGAAATATGGCATTGATGACCTGCGCCTGTTCTTTGAAAATGACTTGCGCTTCATCCGGCAGTTCAGATAAGGGGGGATTGGACAAATGTTAGCTTCGATTGAATGGTTGAAAAAATACGTCCCGTTCGATATCACTCCGGAAGAACTGGCGGACAAACTGACCCGCGTCGGCCTCGAAGTGGAAGGAATCAAGCATCAGGGCGAGGGCATTTCCGGCGTCGTGACGGGCAAAGTCATGGCCATCGAACGGAATCCGAAATCGGATCATCTTTGGGTTTGCCAGCTTGATGAGGGGACAGGGGAACTTGTCCAGATCCAGACGGGCGCCCAGAACGTCAAACTGCACGACATGGTGCCCGTGGCGACGGTCGGCGCGACCTTGCCGAACGGCATGAAACTGGAACCGGTCAAGATGGCGGGACTCGCGTCGTACGGCATGCTTTGCAGCGCTAACGAACTGGGCATCGACGCCAAACTGCTCCTGCCGGAACAGCGGGAGGGCATTCTCATCCTGCCGCCGGATACGCCCGTAGGGAAAGATATCCGCGATGTCCTGGGCCTTAATGACACGGTTCTCGATATCGATTTGACGGCCAACAAGCAGGACTGCTTCTGCATGACCGGCATCGCCCGGGAGACTGCCGCCGTCCTGGGGAAAACGATGTCCCTGCCCGACATGTCCGTGAAGGAAAACGACGGCCGCGACATTGCGGACATGATGAAGAATGAAATCCAGGTGCCGGAACTGTGCAGCCGTTTCGCGAACCGCATCATCACGGACATCCGGATTATGCCGTCGCCGGCCTGGATGCAGAACGAACTGCGCGCGGTCGGAATCCGTCCTATCAGCAACGTCGTCGACGTGACGAACTATGTCATGATGGAGCTGGGACAGCCCATGCACGCCTACGATTACGATACCCTGAAGGACCATACGCTGCTTGTCCGCCGGGCCCGCGCGGGGGAAAAACTGACAACCCTGGATGGGCAGGTCCGCGACCTGACGCCGGACATGATCGTCATTGCCGACACGGAAAAGGCTGTCGGCCTGGGCGGCGTTATGGGCGGCCTGCAGACGGAAGTGACGGACAAGACCCGGACGGTCATCCTCGAAGCGGCAACCTTCCACGGGCCGTCTATCCGTCGTACGTCGAAGACGTTGGGCCTGCGGAGCGAAGCGTCCCTGCGTTTTGAACGGGGCGTCGACACGGCCCACACGAGCTATGCCCTCGACCGGGCGGTCCACCTGCTGGAAGAAATGGGTGCCTGCCGGAGCGTCCGGGGCATCTGCGAATCCTATCCCGTTCCCTTTGAACCGACGGTCCTGACGATTTCGCCGCAGGCTATGAATACGCGGATCGGCGTGGAAATTGCCGTCGCGGAAATGATCGACATCCTGCGGAGTCTGGAATTCGGCGTGGAAACGCTGGCCGATGGGAACCTGAAGGTCACCGTGCCGTCCTGGCGCAGTGACGTGACGTGTGATGCCGATATTTCGGAAGAAATCGCCCGCATGCACTCGTATGACAAAATCGAATCCCACCATCCGCTGCTGGCCATGCGGCAGGGCAAGGAAGATCCGATGGAAACGACGAAAGACGAGGTGCAGGATTTCCTGGCCGCGGCCGGTCTGGACGAGGTGCAGAACTATACGTTTATCCATCCGTCCTTCGCGGACAAACTGCTGCTGCCGGCAGAAGACAACCGGCGCCGGACCATCCGCCTGCTAAACCCCATCAGTGACGAATTCAGCGCGATGCGGACGACGATCCTGCCGGGTCTTTTGGGCACGGCGGCGTATAACCTGGCCCGGCAGGCGGAAAGCGTCCGGATTTTTGAAACGGGCCGCGTGTATCTGCCCAAGGCCTTGCCCCTGACGGAGCATCCGGAAGAGCGGCAGATGGTCGGCGCGGTCCTGGCGGGCCGTCGTCACGACCTGACCTGGACCGCCGGCAAGGATTCCGTGGATTTTTATGACATGAAGGGCATCGTCGAAGGACTCTTCGAAAAAATGCACTTGACGGACTATCAGCTCGTCCCCGGCAAGGAACCGTACCTGCATCCGGGCAAGAGTTGCGCCGTCCGTTGGCACGGGCGCGTCATCGGTACTTTCGGCTGCCTCCATCCTAAGGCAGCGGCCCGTTGGGATGTGGGAGAAGAAACCTATGTGCTGGAACTGGAACTCCAGCCCCTGATGGAAGCGGCCGCCGTGGTTCCGCAATACGCGAAACTGGCTAAATTCCCGGGCACGAGCCGCGACCTCGCCGTCGTCGTCCCGGCCGCCGTTTCCGTGGAAGAGCTGGAACAGGTGATCCGCGCCAATGCCGGCGCCCTCCTGCGGGACGTCCGCGTCTTTGACGTGTATACGGGCAAGCAGATCGGCGAAGGCAACAAGTCCGTCGCCTTCAATTTGACCTTCCGCGCCGACGACCGCACCTTGACGGACGCGGAAATAGACCCGGTGATGAAGACGGTCGTTACGAACGTCCAGGCTGCCTATCAGGCGGAACTGCGCCGGTAAGCACCGGTCCTGCCTGTCCCTGTCCGGGAAAGTCCCGGGCACGGGGAAACCAGAAATACGGAAAGAACATATTATGAAAATCATCGACGCGCATATGCATTATTTCAAGTCCGAAGGGTTCGACGAACTGGCGAAGCTTTCCGGCGGGGAGAACACGAGGGAATTCTGGCAGCGTACCTGCGAGGAGAACCACGTGGTCTTTTCCGTCGCTATGGGAAACAGCTACGTTTCGCCGTCCCGCTTCGGCGGCGTCACGCCCCGCCTGATCGACTTGGGCTCCGCGGGGAACCCCTTTTCCTGCGAACCTTACAACCAGGCGCCTAACGTAGGCTACTGTCTCGGCGTCCAGAGTGAAGCCATTACGAAAGAAAACGCCGAAAAGACGGCACAGGAATTCGAGTGGTATCTGCAGCGCGACCCGCACTGCCTGGGCATCAAGTTCTACATGGGGTACCAGAACGTCTACCTGTACGACGAACGGCACGAGCCGTTGTTCGAGCTGGCCAAGGCCTACGATGTTCCCGTGGCCATGCATTCCGGCGAGACGGCGAACCACCACGGCCGCCTGCGCTACGCCCACCCGCTGACGGTGGACGAGGCGGCAGGCAGTCATCGTGATGTCAAATTCGTGATCTGCCATGTCGGCAATCCCTGGATTCCCGATGCCATCGAAGTAGCGGCCAAGAACCGGAACGTCTACATCGACTTTTCCGGCCTTTGGGAGTACCGGCTTACGCCGGCCCGGGAAGAGTCGCTGGCGGCTTTCCAGCAATACATCCGCATGTGGCTCACGTATCAGGGCATTTGGGACCGGATCCTGTACGGCAGTGACTGGCCCTTGATCCATATTGCGGATAACATCCGCAACTTGGGCAAGATTGTGCCGGAGAAATACTGGGAGCGATTTTATTATGAAAATGCCCTGCACGTGTACGGGCGTATAGGAGCGTTATTGTCATGAAGCGTGCTTTCGCGGCGCCCATCCTTTTGCTGGTGGGCGCCTGTCTTTTCTTCCTGACCGGATGGGCTTTTACCCTGTACGGCGGCCTGGCCCTGACAGCGGCGGGCCTCGCGGAGAGCTTGCTGGCGGCTACGCAAGGGTGGCGCCAGGCGTTGCGGGTTGACGGCAAACGATTTCGGGCGGCCCTGGCCTTGCAGGAAGCCGGGTACATCGTGACAGCGGCTGGTCTGGGATGTATCCTCCTGCAGTACCGGAACGGCGCCTTGCCCTTTATCTGTTTTTCCGCGGCGGCCCTGTTTCTGGCGCACCTGATCCTGTCCCTTGTCGGTCTTGTCCTCGCTACTTCGAAGGGCGGACATCGTCTGGCCCTGCTCTGCGCGGCGGACGTGCCCCTGACCCTGGGATTTGCCGCCCTGTGGCAGCTGGCCCAGGGGGCGCTGAGCCTGCCTGTGGCGGAAGCGGCGTCGTGGTCCAAGGCGGTCCTGGCCGTCTTTTTCGCCGTCCTGGGCCTGACGTACGGCTTGCGTCTGGGCGCCTGCGGCCTGTACTACCGCAACGCCTGCCGGGCCGTCGGCGGCGCCGTGGGAACCGGTGGGTCCGGCGCAGGGAAGGCCGACGGATTCTTCGGCCTAGATCTCCTGGCTCCCTTCCGTTTCGGCGAAGCCCTGGCGCCGCTGTTCCTGTTCCTGCTGGGACTTTTTCCCTTTGTCCTAGTGTCGCAGGTGGAAACCTTGCTTCTCAACGCGCGGCTGCCGTTTCCCACCGGCGACTACGTGGGCCTGATTTGGGGCGGTACCGGTCGCTACGCCATTTACAGCCCCCTGATCCTGGCCGTCCTCTTTTTCGCCCTCCTGGCGCTCCTGGACGGCCTGTCGGGGCGCGGCCCGACGAAAAAGGAAGGAGGTAGGGACGCGTGAAGTTTCTCTTGATCAATATTGGCGTGGGCCTTGCGCAGGCCCTGGCTCTGACGTTGGCGGCACCGCTCCTCCTGGGCCTGGTGTACCGTCTTGCCAGCCTGGGACGGCCCGGTCCCGCGCCCAGTGTGTTTTTTCTCTATGAAAAGCTCGGGGCGGCCCGGTTCCATGGCCTGCCCCTGGGGGACACGGCATCCTTCGTGTGCGTCTTTCTCGCTGCTTCGATGGTGCCTGGCTTTTTGGGCGCCAAAATCACCTTCGGCGATTTCGTCCTTCTGGTTTGCCTCCTGCTGGCATCGGCGTTCCTGTCCCTGCTTTACGGCGGCGGGGAAGGGGACCCGGCAGCGGACACGACGGGGCCTTCCACAGGCGGTTCGGCCTGGAAACGGGCCTGCGGCGAGGCGCCGCTCGTGGCGGCCTCGTTGTTCCTGGCCGTGGCCAGCCGCGGGTTCCATGCCATGGCGACCATGTTGCCCGATGTCACCTTCCTGTTTCGCGGCACCTGGTTCACGGGCTGGACGGAGCTGGCGGCTCTGGGCTTTTTCTGCCTGGTCCTCGCGGCCGGGGAAGGCTGCCGGCGCGCCCTGATGGGGAGGGACGGCACGGCGCTGCCGTTCTGGGGCGCCCTGGCGAAAGTCCTACAGGTTCTCGTCCTGCTGATGCTTTTCGCGGAACTCTTCTTTCCCCTGCCGCTTCCGTCGGGCCCGCGGGCCCTGGCAGCGGCCTTGCTCCTGGCCGTCGTCCTGGCGGTGACAGGCCGGTTCCGCCTTTTCCACCGCCGCGCCGTCCTGGCTGCCGCGCCCATCTTGTTGTTCTTGTCGATTTTAGCGCAATAAGGGAGGTCTCCCATGGAATACCTGTTGTTATTGTGGGTCTTGGCCATCCTGGCCCTGACCCGCGCCGCCACGCCGCGGGCTATGCTCTATGCGTACGGCTTCCAGGCCCTGTGCCTCTTTTGGAACGCCGTCCTGTTCCGGGCTTCCGACGGCGTGGAAAGCTTGCGGGTCCTGCCCTGGATGGCCGTGTTTTTCGTCTTGGTCTGTGCCCCCTCTCTCCTGCTGCTCTGGCTTCAAGGGACACGGGAGAAAGCCTCCCGCCGAATCCGGGCGTTTCGACCTGGCCCGGTGTCCCTTTGCGCCGCCCTGGCGGCTGCCTTGTGCTACGTCCTCCTCGATTGGCAGCAGCCCTTCACCCTGGGACGGGATTTTTTGGCCTGCAGCGCGGCCCTGGCGGCGGCAGGCCTCTGCCTGCTGGGGCGTGCCCAGTCCCTGTCCGTCCGCCTGGCCGGCGGCGGCAGTCTCGTCGGGGCCCTCTGGATGGCAGCCCTGGTACTCGGGAAAGTACCCCTTTGAGGGATTCCGGTCCTTCGCGCTGTCCCGGTGTGTGGCGGCCTCCGTTGGGATCGTCCCGCACGGCGCCGCAAAACATGGTATAATGATAGCGTAAGAAAGCGGAACCCTTGCGCCAACCGGCGGCGGCCGCCGCGTCAAGAGCCGTATCCAGCCGCGTTATGGAGGAAAGTCTATGATTACGGACAAATGGAAGCAGGAAACCGTATTCACCCTGATCGATAAATTGCAGTATTTCGACTATGACCAGGTCTTGCGCCGGATCCACAAGACCGTCAAAAAGCCGGGTATCCTCGTGGCCGGCGCGACGGGCGTGGGCAAGTCGAGCCTGATCAACCACCTTTTCGGCATGGAAGTCGCCGCCGAAGGGAACGGCAAGCCTGTGACGGACCGTGTGACCCGCTACGAGCCGGAACAGCACGACGTGGTCCTCTATGACACGCGGGGCTATGAAATCGGCGACGCCAAAGCCCAGCAGTTCTATAAAGAGGTCATCGGTTTCGTCAAGGAAGCCAACGAATCGGACGACGTAGCCCGGCACATCCATCTGGTCTGGTACTGCATTTCCGCGGCCAACAAGCGCGTGACGCCCATGGATTTGGACCTGTTGGGCGCACTGAACGGCCTGGCCAAGGTCTGTGTCGTCCTGACGCAGATTGACGCCGCCACGGTGGTGGAGCTGAAGGAATTGCGGGAAACCCTGGCGAAGAAGGTACCGGACTTGTCCGTCTTCGCCGTGTCCCTGGATCCCCGCGTTCCCGAGGGAGCCGTCGCGTGGGACGGCCTTCTGGACTGGTCCATGGACCACTTGGAAAGCGGTATGGAACTGGCCCTCGCCCAGGCCCTGGGCAAGGAAGTGCGCATCAAACGCAGGCAGGCCGACAAGCTCGTCCAGCGCTATGTGGTCGCCGCGGCAGGCGCCGTCGTCTGCCCCCTGCCCATGACCGATTCGGCGGTCCTCGTAGCCATCCAGACGACCATGGCGACGCATTTGTTCAACTTCTGGGGCATTAGCCGCGGTACGGACAAAATCAAAGATGTTTTCGTCAACGTCGTCATTGCCAATACAGGCCGTGTCTTTTCCCGGTCCCTGCTGAAACTGGTTCCCGGCGCCGGCACCATGGCGTCCGCCGTCATTAACAGCGGCATCGCTACGTCTTTCACGTACGCCTTCGGTCACGCCATCAACGAGGTCTGCTACAAGGCGGCCCTCAAGATGGCCGATGGGGAAAAGGTGGATTTCACGTCGGCCTTTGCCGTCGATGTGCTGATGAAGCTCGTCGATAAATATATGAAACAGAAATGAAGCGTGGCCCGCGCCGCCCCGGGGTGGCGCAGGCCGCAGCGAAACAGGAGGCCTGCCATGGGGAAACAAACTTGGGCCCGGAACCGCCGGCGGCCCCGCGTCCTCCAGACGCCGGACCGGGAACGGGAAAGCCGGACCGTGACGCCCGACGCCCTGCGCCGGGGTGACCTGGTGCGCAACATCCTCGTCCTGGGCAAGACCGGCACGGGCAAAACGGCCCTCCTGAACTATCTCTACGGCCTGGACCTGCCCGTCGGGGCGGGTCTGCCGAAGACCGGGAAGGGAATCCATGAAAGCGTCTTCGTCCGCGCAGGGACGGCGTATCATATTTTCGATTCCTGGGGATTGGAGGCGGATTCCCTGCCGGAATGGCGTCAGGATGTCCTGGCCCTGGTGGGCAAACGGAACACGTCGCCCCGCATGGACGAATGGTTTCACGCCGTCTATTATTGCTTTTCGGCCAACACGGCCCGCATCGAAGACGTGGAAGTGGACGACATCATCGTGCCCTTGCTTCGCATGGGCAGCAAGGTCCTGATCATCCTGACGAATGCCGAACCGGGCTTCCGCAAGGAGGAAAAGATCCGGGGCATGACGGAATACCTGCGGCAGCGGCTGGAACAGGCTCTGCCCGGAGCCGGGGACATTCCTGTCCTGCCGGCCGTTTCCGTGGCCGGGGAAACCCTGGGCGGCGACACGGTGACGCGGTCCGGCCGGTCGGAAATCCTCGCCGCGGCGGCGTACAGCCTGGCCGATGACATCCGGCGCCGCCTGCCGGCCATCTACAAGGCCAACGTGCGGCGGAAAATCGAAGCCTGGGCGGAACGGTCGCGCATCCTCGCCGAGACGGGGCGACTCTCCTTTTGGTGGAACAACAATTCTGCCAAGGAACTGGTCGACCTCATCAACTATGATCTCCTGAATACGTTTGGCGCTATCGACGCCGACGGAAATCGGCTCGAAGCCGAGGCGGAGAAGTATCTGGCCGCCGGCGGCAACGAAAAACTGGACAAGCGGTGGCGTCCGCCCTTCCGGCGTGTGACTTGCGTCGGCGGTTACCACTACAGCCGGGGAACGGTCTCAACGGCTGTGGACCTGGTGGCAGGACTCTTCCGTTCCGGCCGCTCCATTCGGGAAAACCTGAAGGAACGCGTCGATCGGACGGCCCGCCTCCTCCTCACCAGCCTGGACGGCGGAAACGGCTGAGACCCGGCGGGAAGCCGAAAGGGAAACGAAGAAAGGGAACCAAAAAAGGGAGTTGCGTTCGCAACTCCCTTTTCGTATGCCTTTGGGCAGGACGTGACCTTATTTGACTTCGGCCAGCATGGATTTGATGTCGATCTTGTTTTTCTGCATGCCGTTGGCCAGAAGGAATTCCTGCGTTTCTTCCAGGTCTTTGATATCCTTGTCCGTAATGGCCGTGGAGAAGTCGTACCAGGGGGCCATCAACTTGACGTCGTCTACGGAGAGGCCCGTTTCCTTGGCCGTGAACTCGTAAGCCTTGGCCTGCTGTTCTTTCAGGAAGCGGAGGTTGTCCTGGTGGAGGGCCAGATATTTGCGGACCACGTCGGGATGTTCCTTCAGGAATTTGCCGCTCACACCGATGACGATGGTGGCGTCGACCAGGCCTTCGCCGTTGGCGAGGACACGGGCACCGGCGCGCTGGGCGCGGAGTACGTCCGCCCCGGCCACGAGGGCCGCGTCGGCTTCCCCGGACAGCAGGGCGTTGACCGACGCCGGAATGCCGAGGGACCGGAACTGGACGTCATTCAGGGTCAGTTTTTCCTTGGCCAGGGCTGCCGCCAGGATCTGGTGCAGGATCGTGCCTTTTGGGCCGACGACCCACTTGCCCTTCAGGTCTGCCGCCGTTTTGAGGGACGGATCCTTAACCATGATGTTGAAGGCTTTCGGCGCCCGGCTGTAGATGCCGACCACTTTCACGTCGGCCCCGTTGGACGCGGCCAGGATGGCGCTCGTGCCGCCGAGGCAGCTGGCGATATCCAGGCTTCCCGCAGCCAGGGCTTCCGTCTGTTTGGCTCCCGACGTGATGACTGGGAAGGTCACCTTCGTGCCGTCTTTTTCAAAAGCCTTGACCGTCGTTTCGTTGAACTTGTCCACGATGCTGGGGATGTTCAAGGGCGCTTTGACATAGGTAACGCGCAATTCCTTGACCGGCGCCGCCTTGGGGGCTTCGGCTTTTTGGCCGCCGCAGCCCGTCAGGATTGCCGTCAGGGTAAAGAGGCTGAGGAGAAAGAGGGTGAGTTTTTTCATAAGGGCTCCTTTCAGAATGATTTGGGATGGGGAGGGCTGCTGCGCGACAGCAGCCTATAAGGCTTCGCCGGCCAGAAGAAGTTCCAGGATTTCCTGCCGCAGGGACTGGAAGGCCGGATCTGTCGCTTGGCGGGGCCGCGGTAGGAGGATGGGCCTATCGGCCCGGATGCCGTCCTTGTCGAGGACGAGAATGCGGTCGCCCAGAAGGAGGGCTTCCTCCACGTCGTGCGTGACGAAGAGGATGGTCTTCCGTTCCGTCCGGAACAGATGGAGCAGCATGCGCTGCAGGTTCTGGCGGGTAAAATAATCGAGGGCGCTGAAGGGCTCGTCCATGAGGATGAGCTCTGGATCGTAAAAGAGGGTGCGTCCCAGGGAGACGCGCTGGGCCATGCCGCCGGAAAGCTGGGCCGGATAGAGGCCGCTGTCCCCGGACAGGCCGAGACGGTCTAGCAGGCCCGCCACCTTCGGGTGCCGGGCTACGGCGCGGGACGCGGTGCCGTCCGGCGGGGTGCTGCCCCAGAGGGCGGGATTGCCCCGCGCGGCGAAGGCGATGTTCTGGGCTACGGTCAGCCATTGCATGAGCCGCGGTTCCTGGAAGACCGGTGCCACGCGGCGGGGAAGTCCCTCGATGCGCCCCGTCGTTTTCTCCTCCAGGCCCGCGAGCAGACGCAGGAGCGTCGTCTTGCCGCAGCCGCTTTTGCCGACCAGGCACGTGAAACTGTGGTCCGCGAAGGAAACCGACAAGGGAGCGAGGGCCATCTTGCCGCCGTAGCGCTTGCTGACGTCAGTCAATCGGATCATGGGCGGCCTCCTTTACGGTATACCAGGGCAGGCAGCGCCGCACGAGCCACAGGAACCCCCAGTCGAGCAGGGTGCCGATGACACCGATGCAGAAAATACCGACGAGGACCAGGTCCGGCCGGGACATCTCTTCGGCGTCGAGGATCAGGTAGCCGATGCCCGCCGACGCGGCGACGAGTTCTGCCCCGATGAGGGCCCGCCAGCTGTAGC
Organism: uncultured Selenomonadales bacterium; assembly: GCA_900314855.1. GTDB lineage: Bacteria > Bacillota > Negativicutes > Acidaminococcales > Acidaminococcaceae > Succiniclasticum. The sequence goes on along the minus strand of OMWZ01000002.1, from coordinate 88,502 downwards.
CCAGGGAGAGCTGGAGTCCCGTGACAATCGCGTCCAGGGCCGCCGGCAGCTGGATGGAACGGATAATCTGCCCTTCGGAAAAGCCCAGGGAGCGGCCCACTTCTTCCAGTTTGGGGTCACAGCCGCGGATTCCCGACAGGGTGTTCAGGAAGAGCGGGAAAAAGCACGCCCAGAAGATGATGACCAGTTTCGAAAGTTCGCCGATGCCGGCCCACAGGATGATGAGCGGAATGGCGGCCAGGGGCGGCACGTGCCGGAAAAACTCCAGCAGGAACCAGCCGTAGGTGTAGAAAAGACGGCTGCGGCCGCATAAGATTCCTAACGGGATGGCGGTGACGGCGGACAGGAAAAAGCCCAAAAAGACACGCTGCAGGCTGATGGCCAAGTGGGTCCATAAGGTGCCGTCGGCGACGCTGTCCCGGAAGGCGTCCCACACGGCTGCCGGCGGGGGCAGCAAGTAGGGACTGAAGATTTGCAGTTTTGTAATAAGGTACCATGCCGCCAGCCCCAAGAGGGGGAGGAGCAGGACGTGCCGGATACTGCGGAACATGGGACTCCTTTGCAGGAACGGCGTTCTTCCAGGGTCCGGAAAAACGCCGCCTTGTGTTGGTTATGCTTTTTTCGGAATCAGGTGGAGGGAGTCTTTCTGGAGGTTCAGGAAGATTTCCTCGCCTTCGTGATACGTCTCATGGATCATGGGGTTGTAGACCTTGACCTTGATTTCCCGGTCGCCCACAGCGACGACGTAGTCCTGCGACTCGCCCATGAAGATGGACGAAACGACCTTGCAGGGAATATCTCCCTCGCGGCCCAGGCCCAGGGATTCGGGGCGGGCGACGATTTTGACTTCTTCGCCGACCTGGAGCGCCGATCCGGTTACGGCCTTGGTGCAGGGAATACCCAGTACGTCGACGGTGACGGAGGACCCCGTGTTTTCCAGGACCCGGCAGGGGAGGATGTTGGCGATGCCGATGAAGTCGGCGACAAATTCCGTCGCCGGCGTCAAGTAGACTTCCAGGGGCGAACCGATCTGTTCCACATGGCCCGCGTTCATGATAATGACCTTGTCCGACAGGCTCATGGCTTCGGACTGGTCATGGGTGACATAGATGGACGTGATGCCGACCTTGCGCTGGATTTTGTGGATTTCGTTGCGCATATAGACGCGCAGCTTGGCGTCGAGGTTGGACAGGGGTTCATCAAAGAGCAGGACCGACGGTTCCATGACCAGGGCGCGGGCCAGGGCCACACGCTGCTGCTGGCCGCCGGACAGCTGGTTCGGCGCGCGGTTGCCAAAGCCTTCCAGCCCGACCATGGCCATGATGTTGTCGACTTTCCGCTTGATTTCGTCCTTCGGCAGCTTTTTGATTTTCAGGCCGTAGGCCACGTTGTCGAACAAATTCAGGTGGGGGAAGAGGGCGTAGCTCTGGAAGACCATGGCCGTATCACGTTTGTCCGGCGTCAGGCTGTTGACGCGCGTGTCCCCGATATAGATGTCGCCGGCCGTGGGGATTTCAAAGCCGGCGACCATGCGCAGGATGGTCGTCTTGCCGCAGCCCGACGGGCCGAGCAGGGTAATGAACTGGCCTGGCTCGATGCGCAGGTCCACTTCCTTGACGGCCTCGACGGGCTTGCCGTCAATGCCGGGATACACTTTTTTCAGGTGCTCTATTCTTACACTTGCGGATTCTTTTGCCATTTGACGTTGTGTCCTCCTTATCCTTCGACACTCTTAATGCTGACACCCATTCGGCTCAGGATCGCCAGCAAAATGGAGACGACGATGAGCACGATGGCAATCAAGACGGTGGAATACGCGGCAGCGACGCCGAGACGGCCGACGTCGACCTGACTCATGATGGCCACGGTCAACAAATTGACGTTGGCGCTGACCAGGAAGATGACCGCGCTGACCGCCGTCATGCTGCGAACAAAGCTGTAGACGAGGCCGCTGAAAAAGGCCGATTTGATCAGCGGGATCGTGACGGAATGGAAGACCTTGAAGCTACTGGCCCCCAAGTCATAGGCCGCTTCCTCGATGGCCGGGTCGATCTGCTGCAGCGAGGCGACGCCGGCGCGGATGCCGACCGGCATGCTGCGGAAGACGAAGGACAGGACGATGATGATGCCCGTGCCCGTCAGGACCAGGGGAGGCTCGTTGTAGGCCAGGACATAGCCCATGCCGATGACCGTGCCGGGAATGGCCAGGGACAGGAGGGAGACGAACTCGATCATGCCGCGGCCGAAGAAACGTTTCCGGACGATAAGGTACGCGATGACCATGCCCAGGATGCCCGTGATCGGCATGGAGATGAGGGACAGTTCTGTCGTATCCCAAATCGGTTTGGCGCCGAGGTTCCAGACATATTCGTAATGCCGCAGGGTAAAGGTGTAATCAATCCCCCACAGATTGACGAAGCTGCCGAAGGGAATCAGGGCGTAGAGGACGAGGATGAACAGGGAGATGAGCAGGCAGGGAATCCCGATGGCCGCGATGATCGCCTTGTCGGTAATCATGGCGCGGATACGGGAAGGCTTGCCGGTCAGGGTGACGTAGGATTTGTTGCCCAGCCAGTATTTCTGGAGGACGAACATGAGAATCGACAGGGACAAGAGGATGGTTGCCAGGGCCGTGCCGACCTTCAGGTTGTAGTTGCCCATGGCCTGCAGGTAGACTTGGGCCGCCAGGGTGTTGAAGTTGCCGCCGATGACCATGGGGTTCCCGAAGTCGGCCACGGTCTGGATGAAGACCAGCAGGAAGCTGTTGGCAATCCCCGGTTTCAGCAGCGGCAGGAGAACCGTGCGGAACGTCTGCCAGCGGGACGCGCCCAAATTGCGCGCCGCCTCCTCCATGGACGGGTCAATCTGCTTCAGCAGGCCTGCCAGCACAAGGTAGGCGATGGGGAAGAAGGTCAGGATCTGGACGACGGCCAGGCCGCGGAACCCGTAGACGTTCGAGTTCTGGATGCCCAGAAGGACCTTGGACACGAACCCTTGCTGGCCAAAGAGCATGATGAAGGACATGGCCAGGGCAAAAGGCGGGGAAATGATCGGCAGGATGGCGATCAGTTTGAACAGCCTCTTGAAGGGGATTTTCAGGTAGGCGTCGACGTATGCGAAGATAAAGCCGATGGCTGTGGAAAAGAAGCTTACGAATAAGCCCAGCACGACGGTATTGATCAAGACATCGATATTCTCCTGGTGGCTCAGGGCTTCGAAGTAATACTCCAGCGTCAGGCTGCCCTTGCCGTCCAGGAAGCTTTCCTTCAGGACGTCATACAGGGGCCAGACGATGAAAATCAGCAGGGAGATGGCCACGAGGATGATGGTGGAAAGCAAGATAGGGTCCCGCAGGATTTTATGGAACTCATCCCACTTCAAAGACCACATGGAATACTTTTTTTCCGGCATTTCTGTTACTACTCCTTACGACTACCCCTCCATTTTCCGGGGCCGCAGCCGGACGGAAAATATCAGAGTTTTCTTATAATGCGCTTACGTGGCAAAAGGCCGCTTACCGGGGGTAAACGGCCTTCATGTCCAAGGGGTTAAGGACGGTGTCCTGTCGTTCCGTCAGTCCTTAATGGCTTTGTTCCATTTTTCGACCAGTTCGTTACGATGTGCGCCGGCCCATTCGAAGTTGTACTTGATCAGCTTCGTGTCTTTGATTTCGGCAGCCTGTTTCGGAGGCTTGGCGTCAGGATTCGTCAGGAACTGATAGGAACCTACGGTCTGGCCGATTTCCTGCGCCTTGGCCGTCAGGGCCCAGTCGATGAACTTCTTGGCCGCGTCCTGGTCAGGGCCGCCCTTGATCAGGGAAACGGCGCCGACTTCGTAGCCCGTGCCTTCGGCCGGAGCCGTCAGGACCAGGTCTTTCATGCCTTCTTCACGATACTTGATGGCGTCGTGGAGGAAGCTGATGCCGACGATGCATTCGCCCTGGCCTGCCAGACGGGCCGGAGCCGTGCCGGACTTCTGGTAGTTCTTGATCTGTTTGTGGAGGGCCTTCATGTAGGCCAGGCCGTCCTTTTCGCCTTTCAGCTGTACCAGGGTGGCCAGCATGGTGTAGGCGGTGCCGGAGGAACCGGGGTTGGCCGTGACGATCTGGCCTTTGAATTCCGGTTTCAGCAGGTCCGCCCAAGACTTCGGCGCTTCGACGCCGGCCTGTTTCAGCAGTTTCGCGTTGGACGCGAAGCCCAGGTAGCCGACATAGACGCCGGTCCAGTAGCCATCCTTATCCTTGAACTGGTCCGGGATCTTGGCCGCGTTCGGGGAGACGTATTTTTCCAGCAGGCCGTCCTGTTTGGCTTGAATCTGGCCGTCTGCCGGGCCGCCGAACCACAGGGAAGCTTTCGGATTGGCCTTTTCCGCCTTGATACGGCCAATGGTTTCGCCGGAGGACATACGCACGCCTTCGACTTTGATTCCCGTTTCTTTCTGGAACGCGTTGATGTCTGCCACCATGAAGTCTTCCAGGGCGCCCCAGTACATGGTCAGCTTCTTGCCGCCGTTGTCCGCCGCCTTCTTGTCGCCGCCGCCACCGCAGCCGGCCATGGCCAGCAGCATCAGGCTGGCTAAGGAAGCAGCACAGATTGCCTTCGTTTTACCCTTCATACTCACACACTCCTTTGATATTTTTTGTTACGACATTCTTACCCAATCGGCAATAAAGTCCCGCACTTATTGTCGCCTTCATTTTACCAAACTTCCCGCCAATACTCAATTGTTTTGTGATATTTTAACGAACTTTTCGGGTATGCCCGGAATGCAGGAAAAATCATGTGGGACAGGCATTGGAAAAGCTTCCGCCCAGCTGGTAAAATGGGTTACAATAAGGGGCAGGGAGGAAGGGAAAATGGAAGGACAGAAACAGGAACGCTGGATTTTGCACGTCGATATGGACGCCTTTTATGCCTCGGTGGAACAGCAGGATCATCCGGAATACCAGGGCCTCCCGGTCGTGGTGGGGGGACGCTCCGCCCGCGGCGTTGTCGCCACTTGTTCCTACGAAGCACGGCAGTACGGCATCCATTCGGCCATGCCTCTTTTCACGGCGCGGCGCCTTTGCCCGCAGGCGGTTTTCCTGCCGGTGCGGATGGCTCGTTACACGGAAGTGTCGGAACAAATCATGAACATCTTCCGGGAGACGTCGCCCCTGGTGGAGCAGCTGTCCGTCGATGAAGCCTTTCTCGACTTGTCCGGCATGGAGAGGCTCGGCGGCGCCGAGCACATCGCGCGGGAGGTACAGGCCCGGATTGCCCGAGAATTGCACTTGAGTGCTTCCGTGGGACTGGCGCCGAACAAATTTCTCGCCAAACTGGCGTCGGATCTGCGCAAACCCCATGGCTTCGTCCGTATTACCGCCGGGGAGGCCGAGAGCCTGCTGGCGCCCATGCCGGTCCGCAAGATTTTTGGCATCGGCACGCAGGCGGCGCGGAAACTGGAGCAGTTCGGCATCGTCACTATCGGCCAGCTGGTCCGGACCGATAGCATGGTTTTGCGGCAGGTTTTCGGCAGCAACGCCGGGCGGGTCCGCGATCTGGCCCGAGGGCTGGACGACCGGCCTGTCGTGCCGGAGGAGGAAGCCAAATCCATCGGCAAGGAAACGACGTTTGAACACGACCTGATGGGATACGAGGCTTGCCACGACCGGATCCTGGATCTGGCGGGCCAGACGGGCTGGCGCCTCCGCAAGGCGGGCCTGGCGGGCCGCACGGTGACGGTTAAAGTCCGGTACGGTGATTTCCATACCGTGACGCGGAGCGCTTCGTCGGACCGGCTGATTGCCTGGGATGAGGACATTTTCCGCCTGGCCGACGGTCTCCTGCGCAAGACGGACCTGCGGCAAGGCGTGCGGCTTTTGGGCGTTACGGTCAGCGACCTGCAGCGCCCTGATGACGCTCCGGTCCTTGCCTTTGCCGAGGACGAGCGGCTCGCCCGGCGCAACCGGGCCCTGGATGTCCTCAAAGACAAATTCGGCGAACAGATTATCCACCGCGGCGGGACGCCCGCCGCGACAATCCGGAAAGAAAGGAACCCCCAATCATGAAAGAACTCCTCCCTGGCCGCCGGCAGCCGCGCGGGACGCGGCACGTTGCAGGTCGCTTCCTGGCGCTTTCCCTGGCCGCCCTGGCCGTCGGCATAATCCTTGTCACGGCAGGCTGCGCCGGCATTACCCCAGCGACCCTGCCGGGAAATGCGCCGGGGCAAATCAGCGCGGATCACCCCGTCCGTGTTTCCGAAGGGAAGCCTCTTTCCGTTTTTTCCCGGCAGGAAGCCTTCAGCATCCACCAGGTCATTACGGAAGACAGCGCGACGTCACGGACCATCGTGTGGCAATCCGAACAGGAAGAAAAGGATCCCTTCGTGGAATACAGGGCACTCGGCGCCGACGGCACGCCTTCCGGGGAACTCTGGGCCCAGGGGGCCCGGCGGAACGAGCGCTTCGCGGAAGATGGAAAGACCAGCTGGATCCATACGGTGAAGTTGACGGGACTGCGGCCCGGGACAGCGTACCAGTACCGCTTGGGAGCCGGCAGCCGGCGCGGTCCCTGGCTGTCTTTAAAGACCCCGGCCGGGCCTCGTTTCCAGGCGCTGATTTTCACGGATTCGCAGTCGGCCCGTTACGATACGTGGGGAAAGGTGGCCGGCTCCGCCTGGTCCCGCCATGGGACCGCGGACCTGGCCCTGGTCCTGGGGGACCTGGTAGATAACGGGCAGCAGGATGCGCAGTGGCGGCAGTGGTTCCGGCAGGCGGCTCCCCTGGTGACGTCCATTCCTGTGGCGCCTGTCCTAGGCAACCACGAAACGTATACCCTGGACTGGCAGGTCCGCATGCCCGAGGCCTATACGCGCTTCTTCCCGCTTCCGGCCCTGCCGGAAAGATGGCAGCGGCAGTACGGCAGCCAGTTCTACAGTTTCGATGTGGGCGAGGTCCACTTTACGGTCGTGAATACACAGTTCCGCGAGTTGGAAAAATTCGAGCCGCACCTGCAGGAGGAACAGTTGGCCTGGCTGCGGCAGGATCTGCGGCAGACCCGGAAGAAATGGAAAATCGTTCTCATGCACAAGGATGCCCTGCAGTACGGGTTTAAACACCGCCAGACGCCGCGGGCCGAGGGCTTTTCCGACGAAGGGAAGATTTTTCTGCCCGTCTTTGACGAATTCTCGGTCGATGCCGTTCTCAGCGGCCATCTCCACTCGTACCGGAATCGTGGCCATATCCGGAATTTCCGGCGGGACGCGTCCGGCCCCCTGTATATCATGGCCGGCCTGTCGGGCGACGTGCGCTATCCCGACTTGTGGAGGGATCACGCGTTGGACGAACGGGTGCTGCCCCAGCCGGAAACGGACAATTACATGACCCTGGACGCGGCACCGGACCGGCTTGTCTTTCGCACGTACCTGCCGGACGGCACGTCCGTCGACGAGGCGATTTTGGACAAACCCTGAGCCGTGCGGAGGGACCGGGGAGGTCTTTCTTTGGGATTATTTTTGTCCCACAGGGACGAAAATGTGAAAACTTTGGAAATGAGCACCGGGCACTACGAGGGATAAAACGACGGAACTTGGCTTGTGAAGCCATGTTCCGTTCTTTTTAAAACCATGTGGGACGTTTTGTGTCCATACTGGACAAAATATGTAATCGGTGCTATACTGAGGATGCGCAAGGGAAGGAAGTACCCACCGGACCTTGCGGAAACTATCCGCAGGAACCCAGAAAGGAGGAAGGTATCATGTTGGAACGCATCGTCGCATTCTTGTCCGAAATCGAACTGCTCCCGTTGGAATAACAGGCGGTCGTACGGAATCCACTCCAGCCCATTCGACCCAATCGACCATAAAGTCTGTGCGGCACTGACGGATCGTTCCGCCCCGAGAGAGAGCCCGGGTGATCTGTCGGAACCCTGGCACGGAAGGAGTTTACGGAAAAATGAAAACGGATTTCAAAAAGTGAAGGCGATCAGGCCCGAAAGCAACCTGACCGCCTTTGTTTTTTGTTTGTGCCTGCCGGTCGACACGCCGGGAATCACCGGGTCCATCCGCTGGCAGGATGGGGAATGGTTGTAAATTGTGTTACATTTTTTCCCCTTTTTGCCGTTTTTGACATTCGATTGAAAATTTTTATTGACGCCGCCCGCCGGCGGTGCTATCCTTGCAACAAAAGTGCATAGAGCCACGAAACCGTTGAGACGGAGATCAAGCCGATAAAAGCGCTGACAGAGAGTCCGGGGAGCTGAGAGCCGGGCAGAGATGCTGGTCGGTAAATGGACCGTCGAGGGTGTGTTGAAATCTTCGGAGAGTATTGCACAACGTATCGCCTGCGTTAAAGGGGAGGGATGTGTTGGCATCCTGCAGAGGGCGCGGAGCATTCCGCGAATCAAGGTGGTACCGCAGGTGGAGAATTCGAGCCTGTCCTTGTTTTGACGCAAGGACAGGCTTTTTTATATGTCTGCCCGGGTCAGCCCGTAAACTCCAACAAAAGAAGACCGTCGTATCGTCCGGTACATCAGGGAGCCCAAGGGGCAGAAAGGGAAACAAATGTTACAAGCATCGATCGCCAAATTAGTCATCCGCGAAAACCTGAGCCAGGCCGAAGCCCTGGCCGATATGCGCGAGATCATGAGTGGGAAGGCGGAGCCGGCGGCAGTGGCGTCGTTTTTGACGGCCCTGTCCATGAAAGGCGAGACCGTCGACGAAATTACGGCCTGCGCCCAGGGCATGACCGAAGCGGCCACGCAGATCCATCCCGACGGGGATATCCTGGAAATTGTCGGTACGGGCGGTGACAAGGCGGGGACTTTCAATATTTCCACGACGAGCATGTTTGTCATCGCCGCGTCGGGCGCCCATGTGGCGAAACACGGCAACCGCGGCGTATCCAGCAAAAGCGGCGCTGCGGATGTCCTGGAACACCTGGGGGTCAAAATCGATAATCCGCCGGCCCTGACGGAACAGATGGAAAACGACATTGGTATCGCTTTCCTGTTTGCTCCGGTCTACCACGCGGCCATGCGCTACGTGGCGCCGGTCCGCAAAACCCTGGGGATCCGCACGGTCTTCAATATCCTGGGGCCTTTGACGAACCCGGCCAACCCCCGCCTGGCCCTGATTGGCGTGTATAGCAAAGAGCTGGTCCGCCCCATTGCGGAGGTGCTGCGGAAACGGGGCCTGAAACGGGCGCTTGTCGTGTACGGAGACGATGGCCTGGATGAAATTTCCGCCTCGTCTACGACCACCGTGGCGGAACTGCGGGACGGTGCCCTTCGTGAATACACCCTCGATCCCCGGACGTACGGCCTGCCGCTGGCTCGGAAGGAAGAGCTGGTCGGCGGCGATCCGGCAGAAAACGCGCGCATCACGCGGGCCATCCTGACCGGGGAGGAACGGGGGGCCAAACGCACGGCGGTCCTGCTCAACGCCGGTGCCGGCCTGTACCTGGCGGGCAAGGCGGACGACCTGGCTGCCGGAATCCGTCAGGCCGGTGAATTGGTGGATACGGGCAAGGCCCTGGCCAAACTGGAAGAGATGGTCGCGTACAGCCGGCACGGCGGTTTGCTCCACTGAGCAGACAGGCCAAAGAGGAAAGGCAGAGGGAGGAAGACACAAGATGATTCTCGATACCCTGGCCGCCGAAGCGCGGCAGCGTGTGGCGCGACGCCAACGGGAACGGAGCCTGCCGTCCCTGCGGGCCGATGCGGAAGCCCTGGTTCAGGCGGGAGACAAGAGGAACCGGGCGGTGCGGACCTTTGGGGACGCCCTGCGTCAGCCGGGCCTGCAATTCATTGGCGAATGCAAAAAGGCCTCCCCGTCGAAAGGACTTCTGGTCCCGGATTTTCCCTACCTGGACATTGCCCGGACCTATGAAGCCGGCGGGGCGGCGGCCGTGAGCTGCCTGACCGAGCCGGAACACTTTCTCGGCGATGACCGCTACCTGGAAGAAATCGCTGCGGCAGTGACACTGCCGGTCCTGCGCAAGGACTTTACGGTTTCCCCGTACCAGATCTATGAAGCCCGCCTTCTCGGCGCCTCGGCGGTCCTGCTGATTGCCGCCATCCTGACCCCGTCCGAGCTGGCCGGCTACAGGGAACTGGCGGAGAGCCTGGGCCTGGACGCGCTGGTGGAAACCCATGAGGAAAAGGAAGTGGAAACGGCCCTGGCGTCCGGCGCGTCCCTGATTGGGGTGAACAATCGCAACCTGCAGGATTTCACCGTCGACTTCGAAACTTGTCTGCGTCTGCGGGACTTGATTCCCCTCGAACGGGTCTGTATCGCGGAAAGCGGCGTTCATACGACGGCGGACATCAGGCGGCTTCGGGTCCACGGCGTGGACGCCGTCCTCATCGGCGAGGCCCTCCTGAAGAGCCACGACAGGGAAGGAATGCTCCGCTCCTTCCAGGAGGCGTAAGATGACGCGGAAGGGAACGCTGCGTATCAAAATTTGCGGCCTGCAGCGGCTGGCCGATGTGGAGGCCGTCAATCGCTGCCGCCCCGACTGGGCCGGCTTCGTCTTCGCCCCGGGCCGGCGCCGGATCTGTCCGGAAGAAGCCCGCGTCCTGCGGGCAGCCCTGCGGAAAGACATCCCCGTTTTCGGCGTGTTCGTGAACGCCCCGGTGGAAGAAGCGGCCGCCCTGGCCAGGGAGGGAATCCTCGACGGCATCCAGCTGCATGGCGACGAAGATGCGGCCTATGTGGACGTCTTGCGGCACCGTACGGCCGTCCCGGTGTGGCAGGCCTGCCGCGTCCGTCCGGGAGCGACGGACGCGGGGCAACGGACGGCGGCAGCAGTCGGCATGATCGTACTGGACGCCTTCAGCCCGGCGGCCTACGGCGGGACGGGAAAGCGAATCGACGCGGCCCTGCTTCGGCAGGTGCGGGTGGACCGGCCGTTTCTCCTGGCCGGCGGCCTGACCGCGGAAACCGTGGCCGACGCCGTCGCGGCGGTGCTCGCCGTACCGTGCCTGGCCCCGTACCTGGCAGGCGTTGACGTGTCCGGTGGGGTAGAGACGAATGGCTGGAAAGACCCGGAAAAAATCCGGGAGTTTATAGAGACAGTGAGAGGAATGAGACCATGAGCAAAGGAAGATTTGGAATCCATGGGGGACAATACATCCCGGAAACCCTGATGAACGCCGTGCAGGAATTGGAAGCGGCCTACGAACGCTACAAGGACGATCCGGAGTTTCTGGCGGAGCTGCAGTGGCTCTACCATGACTACGCGAACCGGCCGTCCATGCTGTATTACGCGGAAAAGATGACAAAAGACCTGGGCGGCGCCAAGATTTATTTGAAGCGGGAGGATTTGAACCACACGGGAGCCCACAAGATCAATAATGTCCTGGGACAGTGCCTTCTGGCGCAGCGGATGGGGAAAAAACACGTCATCGCCGAAACGGGCGCCGGCCAGCACGGGGTGGCGACAGCTACGGTAGCGGCCCTGTTGGGCATGGAGTGCACGGTCTACATGGGGGCCGAAGATACGAAACGGCAGGCCCTGAACGTGTTCCGCATGGAACTGCTTGGCGCCAAGGTCGTGCCGGTCACGACGGGAACGGCGACCCTGAAGGACGCCGTCAACGAGGCCCTGCGGGTCTGGACGGCCCGTGTGGAGGACACGTATTACGTCATCGGCTCCGTCATGGGACCCCATCCCTATCCGGAAATGGTCCGCGAGTTCCAGAAGGTGATCGGCCGGGAAGTCAAAGCCCAGCTGCTGGAGCGGGAAGGACGCCTGCCGGATGCGCTCCTGGCCTGTGTCGGCGGCGGTTCGAACGCCATGGGCCTCTTTTATGATTTCATTCCTGACAAAACGGTACGTCTCATCGGCGTGGAAGCGGCCGGGCGCGGTATCGACACGCCGGAAACGGCGGCGACCATCGCCTGCGGCAGCGAGGGCATTTTCCACGGCATGAAGTCCCTTTTCCTGCAGGATCAATACGGCCAGATCGCGCCGGTCTATTCCCTGTCTGCCGGCCTGGATTATCCCGGCATCGGACCGGAACACGCGTACCTGCATGATATCGGCCGGGCGGACTATGTGGCGGCGACGGACCAGGAGGCCGTGGACGCCTTCCTGTACCTGTCCCGGACGGAGGGCATCATCCCGGCCATCGAAAGCGCCCATGCCGTAGCCTACGCCATGAAGCTGGCGCCGACCCTGCCGAAGGACAAGATCCTGGTGGTGAACTTATCAGGCCGCGGGGACAAAGACGTCGCAGCCATTGCCAGATATTTAGGGAGGGATTTACATGAATAAGTTGGCGGCAGCATTGCAAGGGAAAAAAGTATTCGCTCCCTTCATCACGGCGGGCGATCCGGATCTGGAAACAACGAAAAAGCTGATCCTTGCCATGGCCGAAGCCGGCGCTTCCCTGGTGGAACTGGGCATCCCATTCAGCGATCCCATGGCCGAAGGCCCGGTGATTCAGGCCGCGGACCTGCGGGCCTTGGCCGGCGGGTGTACGACGGACAAGGTTTTCGCCATGATTGCCGAAGTCCGGAAGGAAACGGATATTCCCCTGGTCTTCCTGACGTATGCCAATCCTATTTTCCACTACGGTACGGACCGGTTTTACCGCCGCTGCGCCGAAGTCGGCGTGGACGGCACCATTGTGCCCGATGTCCCCTACGAGGAGCGGGCGGAGCTGGACGGGGCCTGCGCCAAGTACGGCGTGGATCGCATCGTCATGATCGCCCCAACGTCGGAAGACCGCATCCAGATGCTGGCGCGGGAGGCCAAAGGCTATATTTATATCGTGTCCAGCCTGGGCGTTACGGGTGTCCGGTCGGAAATCACGACGGACATCGCCTCGATCTACCAGAAAATCCGTTCCGTCACGGATACGCCGGCTGCCGTCGGCTTCGGGATCGCTACGCCGGAACAGGCCGCTGCCATGGCCCGCGTGAGTGACGGGGCCATCGTGGGCAGCGCCATCGTGAAACTGTGCGGCCAGTATGGCCGGGACTGCGTGGAACCGGTGGCCGCCTACGTGCGGTCCATGGTGGACGCCGTGAACCATTGTGCCGGGTAAGGAGGGACATCATGCGAATCAAGCCGGGGCTGGACGAAGTGAAGGCCTTCGCGGCCCAGGGGTATCGGACCGTGCCGGTGGGCTGTGAGCTCTACGCGGACGGGATAACGCCCATTGAAGTGCTGCGCCGGCTGAAAGGCGCCAGCAGCCACGCGTTTCTCCTGGAGTCTGTGGAAGACAGCAAGCAGTGGGGCCGGTACACCTTTTTGGGATACGACCCGAAGTTGGAACTGACCTGCCGCAACGGCGTCCTGACCGTGCGGAACGGAGGGACGACCACGGAAACGGTCCGTCATCCCGGCGAGACGATCCGCCGTATCGCCGCGGAATACCGGAGCCCGCGCCTGGATTCCCTGCCGCCCTTCACGGGAGGTCTCGTGGGGTATTGGTCCTACGATTATATCAAGTACGCGGAGCCGTCCCTGTCCCTGGACGCAGACGATACGGAATGCTTCCGGGACCTGGATTTGATGCTCTTCGACAAGGTCATCGCTTTCGACAACCTGCGGCAGAAAATCCTGCTGCTCACCCTCGTGCGCTGCGAGGACGCGGAGAATGACTACGCGCGGGCCGCTGACACGCTGCGGGCCATGCGGGAGCTGGTGGAGCACGGGACGCCCCGCGCGGACGAGCCGGGCCGCCGGACGACGGACTTCCGGCCCCTCTTTGACGAAGACGCCTATTGCCGCATGGTGGAGAAGGCGAAAGCATATATCCGTGACGGCGATATTTTCCAGGTCGTCCTGTCGAACCGCCTGGAAGCGGGCTACGAAGGAAGCCTCCTGGACACGTACCGCGTCCTGCGCACGTTGAATCCGTCGCCGTATTTGTTCTATTTTGCCAGCGATGACCTGGAAATGGCCGGCGCGTCGCCGGAAACGCTGGTCAAACTGGACAAGGGCACGCTCCATACGTTTCCCCTGGCCGGGACGCGCCGTCGCGGGGACACGCCGGCCGAGGACGAAGCCCTGGAACGGGAGCTCCTGGCCGATGAAAAAGAGCGGGCGGAACACAATATGCTGGTCGATCTGGGGCGCAACGATATCGGCAAGGTGAGCCGCTTCGGCAGCGTCGTCGTCGAAAAATACGGTGTCGTGCAAAAATACTCCCACGTTATGCATTTGGGGTCGACCGTGCGCGGCATCCTGCGGGACGATAAAGACGCGGTGGACGCCATGGACGCCATCCTGCCGGCGGGGACCCTGTCGGGAGCGCCCAAGATCCGCGCCTGCCAGATTATCAACGAACTGGAAAACAACAAGCGGGGCATTTACGGCGGCGCCGTAGGCTATCTGGACTTTTCCGGCAGCCTGGACGCGTGCATTGCCATCCGCTTCTGCTTCAAGAAGAACGGGAAGGTCTTTGTCCGCAGCGGCGCCGGCATTGTCGCCGACAGTGTCCCTGCCCGGGAATACCGCGAATGCCTGAACAAGGCAAAGGCTGTCCTCGTCGCCTTGGAAACCGCCCAGGAGGGACTGGAACCATGATTCTCCTGATTGACAACTACGACAGCTTTTCCTATAACCTGTACCAGGCCGTCGGCTCCCTGGATCCCGACATCCGGGTTGTCCGGAACGATGCCCTTACCGTACGGGAAATCGCCGCCCTGTGCCCGGACAAGATCATCCTTTCTCCGGGGCCGGGTTACCCGGAGGACGCTGGGGTCTGCCTGGATGTCGTCAAAGCCCTGGGGGCGGAGATTCCCATCCTGGGAGTCTGCCTGGGACACCAGGGCATTTGCCAGGTCTTCGGCGCCACCATCGATCACGCCAAACGGCTCATGCACGGAAAGCAATCCCTGGTCCGTCTCGCCGCCCACAGCCCCTTGTTCCGCGGCCTGCCGGAAACCATCCGCGTTGCCCGCTATCATTCCCTGGCCGCCGTCCCCGAAACCATGCCGGACTGCCTTGCCGTCACGGCGGTGACGGACGAAGGGGAGATCATGGCGGTAGAGCATAAGAAATATCCCATTTTCGGCGTACAGTTCCACCCTGAATCCATCCTGACGCCGGAGGGCCCAAAAATCATCGGGAATTTTTTGGGCCTGGCCTGAGCCATCGCATTGTTGGGAATAAAATACGCCCCCTGTCCGTCGGACCTGGAAAGTCCGGCGGACAGGGGGCGGTTCCGTTTGCGTAAGACAGCCCTGTTTTCCGGGGGATTATTTTGCGACGACGGAAATCCGCTCGCCGATGTGGTTGCCCTTCACGAGTTCGTCGACCAAGGCCAGTGCGTAGTCTGCGTAGGAGACGACGCTTTCGCCGCGGTCGTTGAGGGTCAGCTCTTCGCCGCCGAGCAGGTAGGCTCCCGTGCGGGCGCCATCGGCCCGGAAATCAGCGGCGGGGCTGATGTAGGTCCAGCGCACGTCCTTCCGTTTGCGCAGTTCATGCAAAGCCTTGCCCATAGCCGAAGCAAGCGGTTTGAACGCATCGGGAAAATCTGGCGCGTCGATCAGCTGCTTCGTATGTTCCCTGTTCGTGTAGAGACTGCCGGCCCCACCGACGACGACGAGACGCGTATCCGTACCGCCCAGGATGTCCGCTAGGTGTTTCAGCGACGTGGAATGCTGAGGCAGCGTTTCCGGCGTCCACGCGCCGAAGGCGTCGACGACGGCGTCGAACCCGGCCAGATTATCCTTCGTGAGGGCGAACAGGTCCTTTTTCAGCACCGACTTGGCGTCGGACTTGTTGGCGTGGCGGACGACGGCCGTCACATCCAGGCCTTGCCGCAAGGCTTCTTTGACAATCCACTGACCGGCTTTCCCGTTGGCACCGACAACTGCAATTTTCATCATGGATTCCTCCTTCAAATAGAACTAATGGGTTTGTAATTTTTGCCTTCTGGGATTATAATACGGATGTAGGTAAAATTAGTAAAGTAGGCACTTTAAAGTGCTATAAGTACCTAAAAGTAACTATTGTGGAGGATACGATGTTTATCATGGAAAATATCCCGGCCTGTCCCGTCGAAACGACGCTGTTGCTCATCGGCAACAAATGGAAAGTTCTCATTTTGCGGGACCTGCTGCCGGGCACGAAACGCTTCGGCGAGCTGCGTCAGTCCATCGGCAAAATTTCCCAGAAGGTCCTGACGTCCAATCTGCGGGATATGGAAGCTCAGGGCCTCGTGGCCCGGAAGGTTTACGCCGAAGTTCCGCCCCGCGTGGAATACAGCCTGACGGGGTTGGGCGAAAGCCTGCGCCCCGTCCTGGCTTCCCTGGACACGTGGGGTCGTGGCTACCAGCGGGAAGCGCGGCGTCAGAAGGCACGGTAACGACGATACGGAAAGGCGGTAAGACACGATATGGTGGAAACGGATATATTGGTAAAACGGTTTTTGCGGTACGTTTCCTTCGACACACAGTCCGACGAGGAAAACGACACGGTTTGCCCCAGCACGCCGGGGCAGCTCGTTTTCGCCCGGGCCCTGGCGGACGAGCTGCGGCAAATCGGGATGCAAGAGGTGACACTGGATGACAACGGCTATGTCATGGCTACCTTGCCGGCCAACGGGGCGACAGGGCCTGTCGTCGGATTTATCTCCCACGTCGACACGAGCCCCGAAGCGTCGGGCAAAGACGTACGTCCCTTGCTCGTCCGCGACTACGACGGGAAAGATATCCTGTTGAACGAGGACCGGAAGATTGTCTTTTCCACGGCCATGTTCCCGGAAGTCTTGCAGTACGTCGGCCAGGACATCCTATTTACCCGGGGAAGGACTCTCCTCGGTGCCGACGACAAGGCCGGCGTCACGGCCATCGTCAGTGCCATGGAATACTTGCTTCGCCATGAGGAAATTCCCCACGGCAAGGTGCGCGTCGCTTTCACGCCGGACGAAGAGGTCGGCCGCGGCGCGGCCCTGTTCGACGTGGAGAAGTTCGGCGCCCGCTTTGCCTACACCGTGGACGGTGGCGAATTGGGCGGCCTGGAATACGAAAACTTCAACGCCGCCAATCCTGTCGTCGTGTTTCACGGCCGCAATGTCCATACGGGCTCGGCCAAGGGGAAAATGAAAAACGCCTTGTCCCTGGCCGCCGAATGGCAGCAGCTGCTGCCGGCAGGGGAGAAACCGGAGTACACGGAAGGTCGCGAAGGCTTTTTCCATGTCTACAAGATGAACGGCAACGTAGAGAGGTGTACCCTGCACATGCTCGTGCGGGACCACGACCGCTGCCGTTTCGGGGAACGAAAGGCATTGCTGCAACATATGGCGGACTTTTTCAACCGGAAATACGGCGCCGGAACGGTGGAACTCGCGTTGCGCGACGTGTACTACAATATGTTGGAAAAGATCGAGGACGGCCACCAGGACGTGGTAAAACTGGCCCAATCCGCTATGAACGCCGTCGGCGTGACGCCCCGCGTCGAACCCATCCGCGGAGGTACCGATGGGGCCCAGCTCTCCTTCCGGGGACTTCCGTGTCCCAATCTCTTTACGGGCGGCGCCAACTTCCACGGCATCTACGAGTATCTGCCCGTCCCGTCCCTGGTCAAAGCGTGCGAAACCATCGTGGAAATCGTCAAACAGGCCCCTTCCCTGCCATAGGGAAGGACGCCGTTCCGGGGGACGCCAAACGACTTGACAAAGTGGGAAAGATGTATTACTATAACACATGAACAAATGCTCATATATTAATTAAAAGACAGTTCCCCCAGTTTTCATAAAAGGAGCGGCACCATGGCACACGAAGAGAAGGCATTCATGCACGAACAGCATCCCCAGGAAGAACATGGCTGCGGGTGCGGCCACGAACATGAACATGACCACGATCACGGCTACGGCCATGACCACGATCACGACGGCGTGGTCGGGCACCACCAGAATCACGGCGGGATTCCGGAACACGCGCACAATGCGGCGTACACCCATACGTTAGTACACCGTCATCTCCAGGCAGGACATCCGCAGGATTGTACCTGCGACGCCTGCGAAGACCGGGAAGTCCTTTGCGACTGGTGCGGCCAGGATCTGGCCCATTGTCTGGGCCGGCGGTCCGACGCGCCGGATAGACGGAAATTGTTTGTGGTGGAGAACTTGGACTGCAGTCTTTGCGCGGCCCAGATGGAAGGAAAACTCAAGCAGCTGCCCGGGGTCTCCTACGCTTCGGTTACGTACCCCGCGCGGGTGCTTAGCCTGACGGCGAAAAATCCCGACGAATTACTGCCTGTCCTGAACGAGCTTTGCCGGTCCATCGACTCGGCCGTGACGGTCAGGCCCTTGACGGGAGAACCCGCTTCGTCGGCGACGGTCCGCACGTATGACATTGCCGGGCTGGATTGCGCGTTTTGCGCCCAGAAAGTGGAAGCATCGATCAATTCCCTGCCGGAAGTGCAGAAAGCGGTCTTGACGTTTGCGACGGGACGCCTCGAAGTCCAGGCTTCGAACTGGACCGATATGACGGCCCGCCTCCAGGAAGCGGCCGACGCCGTGGAAGAAGGAACGACGATTCGGGAACACAAGGACGGTGTCCTGACGGCAGGCCAGAGACAGGAGCGGCTGGCAGCGGCGTCCCTCTTGGGCGGCGCCGAAGCGAAACGGGAACTGGCGGTCCTCTGGGTCGGCGCGGTCCTGTTCGTCCTGACGGAATTTACGTCGCTGATCCCGGACGAATGGAAACTGGCGGTACAGGTTACGGCTTACCTGGTCCTGGGCTTTTCCGTGTTGAAGGCGGCGGTCCGCAACATCTTTCAGGGCGCTGTCTTCGACGAAAACTTCCTCATGGCCGTGGCGACCCTGGGAGCCTTCGCCATCGGCGCCAACGAAGAAAGCATCGGCGTTATGCTCTTCTACCGCGTCGGCGAGTTCTTCCAGGAGCGGGCGGCCGAACGGAGCCGGAACCAGATCATGGCGGCCGTCGACATGCGGCCTGAAACAGTGCAGCTGATCCAGGGCGACGAAGTCGCGACGGTGCCGGCGGCGTCCGTCAAACCCGGCGACGTCCTCCTCGTCCGTGCCGGCGACCGCATCCCCTTGGACGGCGTCGTCCTGGAAGGGGAAAGCATGCTCGATACGTCTCCTGTCACAGGCGAACCCGTGCCGGTCCGCAAGCGCGCGGGAGACGAAATCCTGTCGGGCTGCGTCAATACGAGCGGCATGCTCAAAATCCGCGTGGAAAAAGAACTGAAGGAATCCATGGTCACGAAAATCCTCGATTCCGTGGAAAACGCGGCGGCTTCGAAACCGCGCGTCGACCGCTTCATTACCCGCTTCGCCAAGGTCTATACGCCCGTCGTGGTGGCGGCGGCGATTTTCGTGGCCCTCGTTCCGTCCCTGATCACGGGCCATTGGCGCGACTGGATTTACACGGCCCTGACGTTCCTCGTCATCAGCTGTCCCTGCGCCCTCGTCCTGAGCGTGCCCCTGTCTTTCTTCGCCGGGATCGGAGCGGGATCCAGACTGGGCATCCTGTTTAAGGGCGGGAATGTCCTGGAACAGTTGAAACGCGTCCAGGCTGTCATTCTGGACAAGACGGGGACCCTGACCGAAGGAATCTTCGCACTGCAGGAGTCCCGGCCGGCTGCCGGCACGGACGCCCGGACCCTGTTGGCGGCGGCTGCCGGCGCCGAACAGGTTTCGACCCATCCCATTGCCCTCAGTGTAGTCCGCGCGGCCCAGCAGGACCGGATCCCCCTGCTTCGTCCCGACCGGTTTGAAGAAATCGCCGGCTGCGGTCTCGTGGCTTCGTACGGTTCCAGCCAGGTCCTGGTGGGCAACACGAAACTCCTGGACCGGTACGGCGTCTCTTATGACGGCTACATGAAAACCGACGCCGGCAGCGAAGTCCTGGTGGCGAAGGACGGCTCCTTCCTGGGCTCCCTCGTCGTCCGCGATAGTTTGAAGGGCGATACGAAAGAAGCCATGGCAGCGCTGCGCCGCCGCGGTCTCGTGACGGTCATGCTGACCGGCGACGATAAGCGCGAAGCCGCTGCTGTGGCCGCCGAGGCCGGCGTGCAGGAATTCCGGTCCGAACTGCTGCCGCAGGACAAAGTCAAGGAAATGAAACTCCTGCGCAACAAATATGGCAGTGTCTGCTTTGTCGGCGACGGCATCAACGACGCGCCGGTTCTGGCCGGCGCCGACGTGGGCGCCGCCATGGGCAGTGGGGCGGACGCCGCCCTGGAAGCGGCCGATGTCGTGTTCATGAACTCCGAAATGAATTCCGTTCCCCGGGCCCTGCGCATCGCCGACGCAGTCAACCGGATTGCCTGGCAGAATATCGTGTTTGCCATCGCCGTGAAAGTCCTTATCCTGGCGGCAGGCCTCTTCGGGTACGCCAACATGTGGGCGGCCATTTTCGCCGATACGGGCGTTTCCATTCTCTGCGTCTTGAATTCGTGCCGTATCTTATATAAAAAGTACTGAATTCCTTTTTCGGGGAAGCCGGTTGCCCTGCTTCTCCGTCACGGAATCAAAAGACGGCCTCCGCGCCCCGAACCACTTACGTGGAACAGGGCGGGAGGCCGTTTTGTTTTGCGTGTTTCCGTTCCGTGCGGCGGCCATGGTCAGGCCCCGAAGCGGCGCAGCAGTTCTTCATGTACCCCCTTGAGGGAATCAGTCTTCGTCGTCGCCGAAGCGGTCAGGGAAGAAGAGCCGTTTCACGTCGTCCCCCGGTTCCCGGCCGATGGCGTTCCCGATGTAGAAGAAAATCAGGGAGGCGCCGATGCCGATGACAATCTGGTGCAGGGAGAAGAGGCGGATGTGGAGTGCCATGGTGGTGCAATAGGCTACGACGCCGCCGAACATGGCCCACAAGGCGCCGGTGCTGTTGGCTTTAGGCCAGAAGAGGCCGAAAATCATGACCCAGAAAAAGGCCGTTTCCAGGCCGCCGAAGGCGAACATGTTGATTTTCCAGATGACCGACGGCGGGGCGATGGCGATGAAGTAGATGCCGAATCCCAGCAGGATGGTGGCCGCCATGCTGAACCGTTGGATGCCGCGGTTGCTCAGGCTCTTGCCGTTCTTTTCCAGGGCGCGCATGTAGATGTCCTTGATAATGGACGAGGACGACGTGAGGAGCAGGGACGACACGGTCGAAATGGTGGCGGCGATGGGGCCGATGATGGTCACGCCGGCCCAGAAGGGAGTCATGACACTGACAATGGTCCGCGGCGTGATATTGTCGACGCTGCCGCCGTAGGCCGCCAGGGAAGGATTGGTCAGGATGCCCTTGCTTAGGACTCCGACCCACGTGGCGAGCAGCGTCATGGCGCCGATGACGACGGTGCCGATGACGATGGCGCTGCGCAGGGACCGGGTGTCCTTATAGCTGATACTGCGGACGATGGATTGGGGCAGGGCCAGGGTGCATACGCCGACGAGAAGCCACTGGCTGATGTACAGGGAAATGGGCATCTTGCCCCGCGACAGCGGCTCCAGCATCGCCGGGTCGTGGACGCGGATGTGGTTCATGATGGCGCTGTAGCCGCCGGCCTTGTCGAGCATGCCGTAGAACAGGATGGACATGCCGACGATCATGGCGATGGCACAGATGGCGTCTGTAATGGCCACGCCCTTAAAGCCGCCGATGGTCGTATAGAAAATGACGATGATGCCGAAGAGGGTCAGCCCCGTCACATAGCTGTAGCCCGTCACGGCCTCGAAGAGCTTGGCCGCGCCGACAAACTGGGCGACCATGGTGGCGCAGAAAAAGGCGACGATGAAAATAGCCGCCAGGTTGCACAGGCTGTCCGACTTGTAGCGGGCACGCAAGATGTCGATGACCGTCACGGCGTCAATGTCCCGGGCGACAAGGGAAATCTTTTTGCCGAAGACGCCCATGACCAAGAAGACGACCACGACCTGCACGATGGCCATGTAGAGCCAGCCATAGCCAATCTGCCAGGCCACGCCGGGGCCGCCGACAAAGGTGGATACGCTGGAATAGGTTGCCACGGTGGTCATGGCGAGGACGAAGCCGCCCAGGGTGCGGCCGCCGATAAAGTAATCCTTGGCGAAATCCTGCAGCCGGGCCTCTTTCGAAGCTTTCTGCACGCGGTAACTGATGTAGAGCAGCGCCAGCAGGAACAGGAAGACCGGGTACAGGGACGTGAGTTTTTGCAAGTCCATCAGACGTGGCCTCCTTTCATGCGGCAGGCGTCCTCTTCCGCCAGGTCCACGTCGGAAATGACGTGTTCCGCCAGCCAGAAGGAAACACAGACCGCGAAGAGCCAGGTGCCAAGGCAGCCGGCGAGCACCCACAGGGGCGTGTCGAAGAAACTGATGTCGAACGCGGACAGGCCGAAGCCGGCAAGGGTCCAGAACAAGATGACCGCCAGGGTAGCCAGACACGTGACTTTTGCCTCGTGATTGGCCCGGCGGAATTTTTCACTGCGTTTCATGCGCAATCCTCCCATAGCAATGATTCAACGGGTTGAAAGGACAAACAAAGTCCAACCAACATTCTACCATAAAAAGGCGAAAGCGCCAGAGGAAATTCACATTCCCTGCGGGACCCTGTGGTATGTGGTATAATGAAATATATGTTCGGATTTTCTGCCTGGCAGGGCCGGACAGCGTGGGAAAAGAGGTTTTGACAATGGATATACAGGAAAAACGGTTGAAAGATACCTTTATCGAGTTGGTCCGCGTGCCCTGCCCGAGCCTGCAGGAAACGGAAGAAGCGGCGCTGCTGGCGCGGAAGCTGGAGGCCCTGGGCCTGCAGGTGCGGATCGATGACGCCGGCCGCCCCTGCGGCGGCGCGACGGGCAACGTGTGGGGCTTTCTGCCCGGGACGCGGCCCGGTGCCGTGCGGCTCTTTCTGGAGGCCCACATGGATTCCGTGGCGCCCACGACGGGAACGCGGGTCGTCGAACGGGACGGCGTGCTCTACTCCGATGGCACGACGACCCTCGGCGGCGACGATAAATCGGGCATTGCCGCCGTCCTGGAGGCGCTGGCTGTCACACAGGAGGAGAATCTGCCCCACGGGGACATCCAGGTCTGCTTTACCATCGGCGAGGAAACGGGCAGCCATGGCGTCCGCAATCTGGATCCGGCGTGGATCCGCGCCGACATGGGCTATGCCCTGGACAGCACGGGTCATCCCGGTGCCATTTACAATGCGTCGCCCCAGGCGATGGATGTCATCTACACGGTACACGGGAAAACGGCCCACGCCGGAATGGAACCGGAAAAGGGCGTCAATGCCATCATGCTGGCGGCCCGGGCCCTGGCGCAACTGCCTGCCTGGGGACGTCTGGACGAGCGGACCACGCTCAGCGTCGATTTGGTGGAAGGCGGCCTGGCCTCGAATATCGTGCCGGACCGGTGCTCCTTTACGGTCGACATGCGCTGTGACGATCCGGAGAAACTGGAACGGCTGCGGGACGATATGACGGCGCTTTTCCGCGCCACCGTCGAAGCCGGCGGCGGGACGTTGTCCGTCGAGACGAAAATCATCGCGCCGGCCGTGCGCCTGCCCGAGAGCCACGAAGCGGTTCAGCTGGCCGCCGACGCGGCCCGGAACCTGGGGTTCCCCGTACGCTGTGACTTCACGGGCGGCTGCAGTGACGCCAACTTCCTTTGCGGCCTTGGCCTGCCGTCCCTGCTGTTGGCGACGGGCATGGACCGCATCCATACGACGGAAGAGCGGCTGGCCCTGGCAGATTTGAACAATGCCGCCCGGTGGGTGCTGGAAATCATCCGCCTGGCCGGCCGGCAGCGTCCCCGCACGGACGCGCGGACCAAGGGAGAGTAACCATGGCTGTTCCGTTTACCCACTTGCACGTCCATTCCCAGTACAGCCTCCTCGACGGGGCCTCCAAGCCGGAGGAACTCCTGCGGCGGGCCATGGAACTGGATATGGACACTATCGCCATTACAGACCACGGCAATATGTACGGCGCCATCGACTTTTACCAGACGGCGGAGCGCCTGACGAAAGAAGCCACCAAGGACGGCAGGCCGGGAATCCGCGTCATTCTTGGCTGCGAAGTCTATCTGGCGCCGGGAAGCCGTTTCGACCGCGTGGATAAACAGCCCCGGTATCATTTGATCCTCTTGGCGGAAAACAACGAGGGGTACCGGAATTTGTCCCGCCTCGTTTCCCTGGGCTACCTGGATGGGTTTTACCGCAAGCCCCGCATCGACAAGGAGATCCTGCGGAAATACAGCAAAGGACTAATCTGCCTGACAGCCTGCGTCCAGGGGGAAATTCCTCAGGCCATCCTCAGCGGCGGCGAGGAAAAGGCCCGCGCCGTCGTGCAGGAATATCTGGAAATCTTCGACCGGGACCACCTGTTCCTGGAACTGCAGAACCACGACCTGCCGCAGGAAGCGCGGGTGCGGCGCGGTCTCCACAAACTGGCGGAGGAGTTCGGCCTGCGGCTGGTGGCGACGAACGACCTGCATTACGTGCGCCGCGAGGACGCCGGCGCCCAGGATGTGCTCCTGTGCATCCAAACGAATAAGACGGTCACGGACCCGGACCGCATGAAATTCAACAACGACTGGTACTACTGCAAAAGCTACGAGGAAATGCAGGCCCTCTTCCCTGATGACGAGGAGGCCCTGCGCAATACCCACGCCATTGCCGAACGGTGCCACGTGGACTTTACCTTTGGCAAGCTGCTGCTGCCGGAATTTCCCATTCCCGAGGCGTACCACGGCGATGCCGACGCCTATGTGCGCGCCCTCTGCCTGGACGCAATCCCGCGTCGCTACGGGCCGGCCCTAGACGCCGCCGGAAGCCCTTCCGAACGGCAGGCCCTGGACCGCAAGGTGCGCGAACGGCTCGACTACGAACTGGGCATTATCCAGACCATGGGCTACGCGGCCTACTTCTTGATCGTCTGGGACTTTATCCACTATTGCCGCTCTCACCACGACGCGGCCGGAAATCCCGATCCCATTCCGGTCGGTCCGGGCCGTGGCAGTGCTGCCGGCAGTATCGTGGCTTATCTGCTGCAGATTACGAACATTGATCCCCTGGATTTCGACCTGCTCTTTGAACGGTTCCTGAATCCTGAACGGGTCAGCATGCCCGATATTGATACGGACTTCTGCTATAAACGCCGGGGAGAGGTACTGGATTATGTCATCCGAAAATACGGCCCGGACCACGTTTCCCTGATCGTTACTTTCGGTACCTTGCAGGCGCGGGCCGCCGTGCGGGACGCCGGCAGGGCCCTGGGCATCCCCCTGGCCAAGGTCGACCGCGTGGCCAAGGCTGTGCCGCGCACCCTGGGCATTACCCTGAAGGAAGCCCTGACGACGAGCAAGGAATTGCGGACCCTCTGCGACACGGACGAAGAGGTCCGGCATCTGCTCGACATCGCCAAGAGTGTCGAAGGACTGCCGCGCAATACGGGTACCCACGCGGCAGGCGTCGTGATCGCGCCGAAGCCCCTGATCGACCTGGTTCCCCTGCAGCTGGACGAAGGCGTCCAGGGCGAAGGAATCAGCCAGGCCCGCATGATCACGACGCAGTACGACAAGACCCAGGTCGAAGAGCTGGGCCTGCTCAAGATGGACTTTCTGGGCTTGCGGACCCTGACCGTCCTGGACGACGCCGTCCGCTTTATCCGGGAAACGACGGGGGAAGACGTGGATCTGGACCACCTGCCCCTGGAAGACAAGGCCGTGAGCGACATGCTTTGCGCCGGCGACACGCAGGGGGTCTTTCAGCTGGAAAGCGGCGGCATGACCCGTCTGGTCATGCGCCTGGCGCCCAAGACGATGAAGGACCTGGTCCCTCTCGTGGCGCTGTATCGTCCGGGGCCTCTGGACGCGGGCATGGCGGACAAATTTATCGAAGGTCGGCGGCAGCATCACGCCGTCGCGTCCCTCCATCCCCTGCTGGACCCCATCCTGGCCGACACCTACGGGGTGGTGCTGTATCAGGAACAGGTCATGCAGACGGCGTCCATCCTGGCCGGTTTCAGCCTGGGCGAGGCCGATATCCTGCGCCGCGCCATGGGCAAGAAGAAGGTCAAGGACCTGATCGCCATGAAGACGCGCTTTATCGAAGGCGCGCGAAAACTGCACCAGGTGCCGCCGGAGAAAAGTGAGGAAATCTTCGAGATTCTCTTGAAATTCGCCGGGTACGGGTTCAACAAATCCCATTCCGTGGCCTACGGCCTGGTGGCGTACCAGACGGCCTATCTGAAGGCCCACTGGCCGGCACCGTTCTTTGCGGCCCTCCTGACGAGCGTCATCGGCGACCCGGTCAAGATGAGCTGGTATATCCAGGTCTGCCGCGACCGGGGCATTCGCGTCCTGCCGCCGGATATCAACGCCAGCCGGTCTGGCTTTTCCGTGGAAGATGGTGCGGTCCGCTTCGGCCTCACGGGAATCAAGAGCGTCGGGGAAGGCGCTGTGGAGGAGATTGTGCGGGTCCGGCAGGAAGGCGGGCCGTTCCGGGATATCCTGGATTTCTGCAGCCGCGTGCCGTACCGCCAGCTGAACACGCGTCTCGTGGAAAACCTTATCAAGTGTGGCGCCATGGACTCCCTCGGTGCCCACCGGTCCCAGCTCCTGGCCGTCTACAAACAGGCCCTCGATCTGGGGCAGCAATCCCAGCGGGATACGCTGAGCGGCCAGTTCAGCCTTTTCGGCGACGCTGCCTTTACGGAAGTCAACACCCTCACACTGCCGGTCCTGGCGGAAATGCCGCGCTCCCTGCTTCTCAAGGAAGAGAAGGAACTCCTCGGCTTCTATGTAACAGGACATCCCCTGGACGGGTACCGCGAAGCCCTGAAAGGGTTCACACCGCTCTATCAGATGGGCGAGGAGAACGGCCCGGTCCAAGACGGCGAGTTCGTCCGCGTGGCGGGCCTGGTGGCGGACTGCAATATCCGCCTCACGAAGAAGGGCGACAATATGGCCATCCTGACGCTGGAAGACTTTACGGGCCGCCTGTCGGTCCTTGTCTTTCCTAAGGCGTACAATCTCTATTCGCGCCTGCTGATGCAGGATGCGGTGCTCGCCGTGGAAGGCCGGTTCAGTGTCGACGAACGGGAGGCCAAGGTCCTGGCGTCGGAAATCGTGGAACTGCGGGAAGGGGAACCGGCCCCGCCTCTGAGGAGGGCTGCCTGGGGAGGGTTCGGCCGAGGGCGTGCCGGCGCCGCCGGCGCGGCAGGCCAGGAGGAATCCGGCGTTACATTCGCGGACAGGCCGGCCGACGGCCCGTCGGGATATGAGGTCCGCGAGGACATGGCGTTTTTGCCCGTGCCCGAAGGGGCCGTCCTGGAGCTGACCGTGCCGGCCGACAAAGAGGCCTGCGTGACGACGGAGCTGATTCCCCTGCTGCAGGCGCACCCTGGCACGCATATGGTCTTTTTGAAACTGCTCGGGTCGCGGCGGCGGCTCCGCCTCCATCCGAATTTTTACACGGACGGATCCGACGCGTTCCAGGACGCCGTGCGGAAGCTTCTCGGCGACGGTGCCTTCCGTGTCAAGCCGGTATGACATGCTGCCCCGTGGAAGGGCGGCATTGCCTGCCGGCCGCTTCCGTGGTATACTGAAACATCATGGGGCGACTCTGTCCCTGTCTAGTCAGATTCCCGTGACGGGAAAGCGCAGGAGGAATTTTCAATGAATATTATCGTTTGTGTCAAGCAAGTTCCGGATACGACGCAGATCAAGCTGAATCCGGAAACGCATACGCTGATCCGCGATGGCGTGGAGAACATTCTCAACCCCTATGACGCGGAAGCACTGGAAACGGCCCTCATCCTGAAGGACAAGTACGGCGCCAAGGTGACGGTCGTGACCATGGGACCGCCCCAGGCCAAGGAAATCCTGAAGGAAGCCATTGCCAAGGGCGCCGATGACGGAGTCCTCCTGACGGATCGCGTCGTCGCCGGTTCCGACACTCTGGCCACGAGCAAAGCCGTTGCCGCCCTCGTCAAGGGCTGTGGGGAGTTCGACCTCGTCCTTTGCGGCCGCGAAGCCTCGGATGGCTGCACGGCCCAGGTCGGGCCCGAAGTGGCGGAACACCTGGGTATCCCGCAGGTGACGTCGGCCCTGAAGGTCGATTTCGTGGACGGCCGTTTTGTTGTGGAACGGGAAACAGAAAACTGGTCGGAAACGCTGTCCTGCCCGGCCCCGCTCCTGGTTACCATGACCCGCGCGGAGAAGGACCTGCGTTTTGCCAGCATCCGCGGCAAGATGAAGGCCCGCAAGGCCGTCATTCCCGAGGAAACGGCGGCGGATCTGCACATCGACCCTGCTACGGTGGGACTCAAGGCTTCGCCGACGCGTGTCGTCAAGGTATTCACTCCGGAAGTCGCCAAGATCGAAACGGAAATCATCAAGGAAGACGAGCCGGAAGTGGCCGTGGACAAACTGGTGGAGAAACTCGTCGCCGCCGGTGTGTTGAAAAAATAAGGCCGCGATGGCTGTCTTAATCGATACGGACAAATGTGACGGCTGCCAGGATTGCGAAGCAATCTGCCCGACCGGGGCAATCCGCGTGACTGGCGGCAAAGCCGTGGCCGATCCGGCGCGGTGCCTCTGCTGCGGCGCCTGTGTGCGGGAATGCCTGGCCGGGGCGCTCACACTTCCGAAGGAGGATATGGGAAATGGCAAATGATAAAGCAATCTGGGTCGTAGCCCAGTTGGAAGACGGCAAGCTCCTGAATGTCACCCTGGAGCTGCTGGGAAAAGCGAAGGAACTGGCGGCCAAGGCTGGCACGACAGCGGATGTCGTCCTTCTCGCCGCGACCGACGATGGCCTCTCCGCCAAGTGCATCGCCTGCGGCGCCGATACGGTCTACACGGTCCTGGGACCGGAATTGGCGGAATACGATACGGAAATCTATACGAATGCCCTGTGTGAACTGATTGGGGAATATCATCCGGGCACGGTCATGTTCGGAGCCACCATCGATGGCCGCGACCTGGCGCCCCGTGTGGCGGCGCGCCTCGGCACGGGCCTTTGCGCCGACTGCACGGCCCTCGACATCGAGGAGACGGGCCTGGTGAAATGGACCCGTCCGGCCATGGGCGGCAACCTGTACGGCACCATCGTCTGCGCCGAACATCGGCCCCAGATGGGCTCCATCCGGCCGAAGGTATTTGAACCCCTGGCGGAAGATCCTTCCCGCAAGGGCGATATCGTTGCCTATACGGTGAAGAACCCCGTGACTTCGCCGATGACGGTCCTGAAAAAGGAACCCCTGTCTACCGGCGGAAAACGCAAGATCGAAGACGCTGACGTCGTCGTCTGCGGCGGCCGCGGCATGGGCGACGCGGAACAGTTCCGCGCCCTGGAAGACCTGGCGGACCTCTTTGAAAAAGGCGCGGTCGCCGGGACCCGCGCGGCCGTGGATGAAAAGTGGGTGGACCACGCGTCCCAGGTCGGCCAGTCCGGCAAGACCATCAAACCGGATGTCTACTTTGCTTTTGGTGTGTCCGGCGCCATGCAGCACACGTCGGGCATGAAGGATTCGGGCCTCGTCATTGCCGTCAACAAGGACGAGAATGCCCCTATTTTTGAATTCTCCCATATTGGCGTCGTCGGGGACGCCCGGAAAATCCTGCCGCTGCTCACGGCGAAACTGAAAGAACTGAAAAAATAAAGGCGCGGGGGACTGAGGTGGCTGATTGTGTGGAAGGTGTTGTATATCGCGCAGACAGCGGAACGCGCCAATGAACTGAAGGCCCTCCTGGCGCAGAACGGGTTTCTGTGCCGGACCCGGGCCATCGGGACGACTGTTGCGAAGCGGGTCGGGGCCTACGAGATCCTGACGCCCGTTTCCGAGGCGGAAGATGCCTATGAAGTGTTGGCCGAGCACGGGTTCCGTGGTTGAGGAACCCGGCGGGGCAGAGGAAACACAATGAAAAAGACCAAGATTATCTGCACCATGGGGCCGTCTACGGACAGCCCCACTTTGTTACAAGACATGATTCGGGCCGGCATGGACCTGGCCCGCTTCAACTTTTCCCACGGGGACCACAAAAGCCATAAGGAGCGCCTGGATCGGGTGCGCGCGGCGGCGGAAGCCGTCGGCAAGCCCGTGGCCATGATCTGTGACACGAAGGGGCCGGAAATGCGCCTGGGTCTCTTTGAAGGCGGCAAAGCCGAATTGGACAACGGCCATGAATTTATCCTGACGACGGAGCCTTGCACCGGCACGGCGGCCATGGCCCATGTCAACTACGACGGCCTGCCTGCGGAGGTGTCCGTGGGCAACCGGATTCTCCTGGCGGACGGCATGCTCATCCTCGAAGTGACGAAAATCGAGGGAACGCGCATCCATACGGTTGTCCGCAGCGGCGGCGTCATTTCGGACCGGAAGCGGGTGGCTTGCCCCGGTGTGGAACTGAAGATGCCCTTCCTGTCGGACCAGGACAAAAAGGACATCCTTTTTGCCGCGGAAAATGGCATGGACTACATCGCCGCGTCCTTCGTCCAGAATGCGGACAATGTCTTTGCCATCCGGCGGCTGCTGGAAACCAACGGGTATCGGATGGGCATTCTCTCCAAGATTGAGAACAACGCCGGCCTGGAACACATCGACGACATTATCAAGGCCAGTGACGCCATTATGGTGGCCCGCGGCGACCTGGGCGTGGAAATCCCGGCCGAAGTGGTGCCCCTGTGGCAGAAAAAGATCATCCGCAAGTGCAATCTGGCCGGCAAGCCTGTCGTCACGGCGACGCAGATGCTCGAAAGCATGACGGCCAGCGCCCGTTGCACCCGCGCCGAAGCCAGCGATGTGGCCAATTCCATCTTTGACGGGACGGACGCCATCATGTTGAGCGGGGAAACGGCGAGCGGCCAGTATCCCCTGGAAGCGGTCCGCACCATGGCAGAAATCGCCCAGACGACGGAAGCGGCCCTGGATTACGCTAAACTGGCGTCCCACGAAGCCAAGCACGGCCGGACCTACAGCACGGATGCCATCGCCCACGCGACCGTCCAGATCGCCCGGGAAATCGAGGCGGATGCAATCCTGTCCGTCACGTCGTCGGGATTTACGGCACGGAACATCTCCAAGTACCGTTCTTCCGTCCCGGTCGTGGCGGTGACGCAAACACCGGAAGTGTGTCGTTCCCTGCAGCTTTTCTGGGGTGTGGAGCCCATTGTGGGCCCCTATTCGGCCAATACGGACGAAATGATGGAACTGTCCGTCCAGGCCGCCCTGGACGCGGGCTGCATCTCCCAGGGCGATTCCCTCGTCCTGACGGCAGGCATTCCCATCGGCAAGCCGGGCAGCACCAACATGATCAAGGTCATCAACCTGGGACGGAAACTGCTGTCCGGGGCAGGCGTCGGCAAGCAAAGCTATGCCGGGACGGTCTGTGTCTGCCGGACGACGGAAGACTTTACGAAAAAACTGCGTCCGGGGATGGTCCTCGTCGTGGATGTCCTTAATGACGAAGAGGTGGCCCGCGCCGCCCAGGCCGGGGCCATTGTCGCCGAGGAAGGCGGCTTTACGTCGCCGGCGGCGATCCTGGGCATCAACTGCGGCATTCCCGTCGTCATCGGCGCGGCGAATGCGACGGAGATCCTGAAGGACGGCCAGCAGGTCACGCTCGACGCGACGGCGGGCCTTGTCTACGACGGCATCATCAATATCAAATAAGTTCCCCGTGGCCATCCACGGGGCAGGGAGAACGATGGATACCAAGCAGAGGAAAACGACCGATGACGAGGTCCTGCTGAGCCCGGAAGAAGAGGAACGGCGGCAGCGTGCGGCAGACGAAGCGCGGAAAGCGGCGGAACAGGCCCTGCGGGACAACGTGCCCGCCCCGGATTTCGCGGTCCTGGAACAGGAGGCGACGGCCCCGTCCGACGAGGCTGCCTTGCCGGATCGTCTCAAGGATGCCGTTTATTATGGCTTGTCCCGTCAGGACGACGAGTGCCTGTATCGCGCGGCGCAATGCTACCGGACCGCGGCCCGGCAGCATCGGGAACAGCGACTTTGGCTTTGCCGGGACGCCGCCCAATTGGGTTGCCTGTCCTTTCGGGATGGACAGCCGGCAGCGGGCCTGCTGCTGGGCAATGTCCTGATCTCCGGGCTGTATCTGACCGGAACCGGGGCCGAGGACGCGCCGCTCCAGACGTCCCTGTTCGCCGGCCTGCGTTCCCTTCTCGGCATGGCGGCGCGCAAGCGCCAGCCCGCGGCGTTCCTGACCCTTCTGGGTCAGTTGCGGGAGTACGACCGGACCCGTCGGCCCGGGCCCGGGAACGGCTACGGCGCGCTCCTGCTGGACCTGCTTTTTACGGCTGCCGACCACCGGCAGCTGCCGGCCTTGCGCATCGTGACGCGCCTGGCCTGCCGCCTGTGGCAGCGCGTCCCGGCAGGGGATACGGGGCGGCGCGCCTTCGCCCGGGAGTGGGCCAGGACGGTCGCCCAGTTCACGCATCGCGCCTGGGCGCCGGAAGCGCAGGCCCTGCAGTACGGGCTGCTCCATTTGGTGGGGCGGAGCCGCGATGCCGGCCTGGAACAGGAAGTCCTGTCGGACTTTCTCCTCCAGGTCCAGATGACGAGCCAGTGGAGCGGGGCCGCCCAGGCCTTCACCCTCTACCTTCCTGTTTTCCGCGCCGCGGCCCTGCGCGCGCGCCGTCTGACGCGGCAATGGCGCCGGACCGGGACGGAGGAGTCCTGCGCGGCCTTGCGCAAACTGCTCGTCCTGTTTCGGGACATGGCGGCCATGACGGCCCGCGTCACCATGCGGGACGAGTGGCAGGTCTATACGGTGTGGCACCAGACCTGGCTGGCGGCGTCCCGGCAGGGCCGTCAGGAACAGGCGTGTATTTTTATGCAATTACTGCTGCATTTCTGGGGCTTGTCCCAGCCTCGCCGCGCCCGACGGCAGTGGAAACATCTGGCAGCGGTCCTGGAACCGCGCCGCGTGACCGGCCCGGACTGGGAACCGCTCCTGCTGCGCCTGGCCTGACAGGCAGGGCGCGCCGCCCTCTGCCGCGGGCAGGATTTTTCGCGGATTCCCGCAATTCCGTATTGTCATCTGGCGGGCGGCATGGTATAATGAACGAAATTAAATAGCTGTACCTTTAAAACGGTCCTGTGAGGCTGTAAGGTGACTTTTTGACATGGCAATTCATAAGCCTTCTTGCATCCATTCAGGGCAGGAAGGCTTTTTGTATGCATAAATTCACAGTGAACGGTTGTCAGTGAATCGAAAGGACAGGAGGAACCGGAATGGCAAAAGCGAATGTGTCCCTCGCCGGCAGGGACATCCTCGACCTGGAGAGCCTCAGCGTCGGGGAAATCAACCTCGTGGAGAGCACGGCCGCGGAAATGAAGAAAATCATGAAGCGGGATATCAAGAAAGTGCCGGCCCTGCGCGGCAAGCTGCTGATCACCTTATTCTACGAGCCGAGCACGCGGACCCGCACGTCCTTCGAGACAGCGGCCAAATACCTTGGCGCCGACGTGGTCAACATCACGACGAGTACGTCCAGCGTCGTCAAGGGGGAGTGCCTGCGGGACACTATCCTGACCCTGGAAAATATGGGCTGTGACGGAATTATTATGCGCAGTCCCTGTGAAGGCGCCGCCGTCTACGCGGCACAGGTGGCCAAACCGGTCATCATCAACGCCGGGGATGGCGCCCATGCCCATCCGTCCCAGGGCCTGCTGGACCTGTTTACCCTGCGGGAACACGGCCTGACGGACTTGAAAGGCAAAAAGATGGTAATCCTGGGCGATGTCCTCTTCAGCCGCGTGGCCCGCACCAACATCGCCTGCTGGAAAAAATTCGGCGCCGACATCCACGTCGCCGGCCCCCGAACCCTCATGCCCTGGCAGATCGAGGCCTTGGGCGTCACCTACCATAAACGCGTGGAAGATGCCCTGGAAGGCGCCGACGTCATCGATGTCCTGCGTATCCAGCTGGAACGTCAGGACAGCGGCCTCTTCCCGTCCATGCGCGAATACGCCCGCGAGTTCGGGCTGAACGAGGCGCGCTACAAACTGGCGAACCCCGGCGCCGTCGTCCTCCATCCGGGACCGATGAACCGCGGCACGGAAATTTCCTTCCAAATGGGTTACGCCGAACAGTCCCTCATCCGCAACGAAGTACAGAATGGCGTCGCCGTCCGTATGGCATTGGAATTTTTGACTCTGACAGGAGGGAACCGAATTGAAGCTGTTGATTAAAAAGGGCCGCATCATCGATCCGTCCCAGAACCTGAACGAAGTGGCGGACCTGCTGTTGGAAGATGGCAAAGTCGCGAAAATCGCCAAAACGATCCCGGACAAGGCGGACCGTGTCTATGACGCGACGGGCAAGGTCGTCGCCCCGGGCTTTATCGATCTGCACGTCCATTTACGCGAACCGGGTGTCGAAGCCAAGGAATCCATAGAAACGGGCACCATGGCCGCCGCTGCCGGCGGCATTACGACGGTGGCCTGCATGCCCAACACGGATCCTGCCATCGATCGATCCATCGTCGTCTCGGGCATCCGGGAACGGGCCCGGGAAAACGGTTATGTGAACGTCGCCGTCATCGGTGCCATTACGGTAGGCGAAGAAGGGAAGCAGCTCGCGGAAATGGGGGACATGGCCAAAGCTGGCGCCATCGCCTTTTCCGACGACGGTCGCTGCGTCCAGAGCAGCCGCCTCCTGCTCCATGCCGCCGAATACCTGCAGAGCTTCGACCGGCCGCTCATTTCCCATAGCATCGACCAGGAGTTCAACAACGACGG
Source organism: uncultured Selenomonadales bacterium (assembly GCA_900314855.1). Classification (GTDB taxonomy): domain Bacteria; phylum Bacillota; class Negativicutes; order Acidaminococcales; family Acidaminococcaceae; genus Succiniclasticum. Next base: position 53,851 of record OMWZ01000002.1, on the reverse strand, counting down.
CTACATGCACGAAGGGGCCGTTTCGGCCCAGCTCGGGGTCAAGGGCATCCCGTCCATCGCCGAGGATATTTCCGTTTCCCGGGATTGCATCGTCGCGGGGTACACGGGGACGCACATCCACATTGCCCACGTCGCATCGGCGGGAGCCGTGGACATCATCCGCCAGGCAAAAGCCAAGGGCTGGCCTGTTACGGCGGAAGCCACCGTTCATCATCTGACCCTGACCGACGAAGCCTGCCGCGGTTTTGATACGGCGACCCGCGTTTCCCCGCCCCTGCGCAGCCAGGAACACGTCGACGCGGTCCGGCAGGGCCTCAAGGACGGCACCCTGGATATCATTGTCACGGATCACGCGCCCCACGCGCCCCATCATAAAGATGTCGAATTCACGAAGGCCCCCAACGGGTTCTGCGGCCTCGAAACGTCTGTGGGCGTCGTTCTGACGGACCTGTACCACACGGGCTTTCTTTCCCTGGATGAAATCGTCGACAAGATGAGCTGCCGACCGGCGGCCCTTTTCCACCTCCCCGGCGGCACACTGAACCCCGGCGCCCCGGCGGACGTGACCATTCTCGATCCCGAACAGGAATGGACCGTCGACCCGGACAAGTTCTATACCAAGGGCAAGGCAACGCCCTATAAAGGCAAGCATTGCAAAGGCAAGGCTGTCGCCACAATCGTTGCCGGTCAGTTTGTAATGGAAGATGGTGTAGTATGCAAAAAGTAAAAGGAAAGCTCGTCCTGCTGGACGGCAGTACCTACACGGGCGATTTGTACGCGGCACGCCCGGCGGTGGGCGAAGTCGTCTTCACGACGGGCATGAGCGGTTACCAGGAAACCCTGACGGATCCGTCCTACTGCGGGCAGATTGTCGTCATGACGTACCCCCTGGTCGGCAATTATGGCACGAATCCCCTGTTCAACCAGGGTCCGCGGTGCTTCTTTCAGGGCTATGTCGTCTCTGACCTGTGCGATTTCCCCGTGAACTGGCGCAGTGAAGGGGCCCTGCTGGAATTTCTCGAAAAGGAAAATATTCCCGTCCTGACGGGTGTCGATACGCGGGCCATCACGCGGAAATTGCGGAACTACGGTGTCCTCAAGGGCGTCCTCGTGCCGGCGGAGATGTCCGATGCGGAGGTGCGGGAACTCCTCGCCACGCCGGATCAGCACGACCAGGTTCGCGTCGTATCTACGAAGGAAAAGTATACCCTGGGCGAAGGCGGGTTCCACGTCGCCGTCATGGATTACGGTATCAAACGCAACATCCTGCAGTACCTCGTGAGCTTCGGATGCCATTTGACGGTGTACCCGGCCTACACGAGCGCGGAAGACGTGCTGCGGGACAACCCGGACGGCATCTTCCTGAGCAATGGTCCGGGGGATCCGAAGGACCTGCCCGAAATCATTGAAAACATCCGCAAATTCATGGGTACGCGCCCCTTGTTCGGCATCTGCCTGGGACACCAGCTCCTGGCCCTGGCCAACGGCTACGACACCTACAAGATGAAGTTTGGCCACCGCGGCATCAACCATCCTGTCCGGGACCTGGTGGAGCATAAGATCTGCATTTCCTCGCAGAATCACGGCTACGCCGTCGATGAAAAATCCCTCGATGACCGGGTGGTCATCAGCAACGTGTCGCTGAACGACAACACGATTGAAGGGCTTATCTATAAAGAGGTGCCTGCCTTTACGGTCCAGTACCATCCCGAGGCCTGCCCCGGACCGGGCGGTCACGAGTATCTGTTCCAACGGTTCGTCCATATGATGGGAGGTCGTCGCTAATGCCGAAACTGGAGAATGTCAAAAAAGTCCTGGTCATCGGCTCCGGCCCTATCATTATCGGGCAAGCGGCCGAATTCGACTATTCCGGCACCCAGGCCTGCCGTTCCCTGCGGGAAGAAGGCCTGGAAGTCGTCCTCGTGAACAGCAACCCTGCCACGATCATGACGGACACGCACATCGCGGACCGCGTCTACGTGGAGCCCCTGACGGTGGAATTCCTGGAGAGCGTCATCCGCAAGGAACATCCCGACGCCATGCTGGCCACCCTGGGCGGTCAGGTTGGCCTGAACCTTGCCATGGAACTGGACGAGAAAGGAATCCTGCGCACGTACGGCGTGAAGCTCCTGGGAACGCAGATCGAGACTATCCAGCGGGCAGAGGACCGGGAACTCTTCAAGGAAGCCATGGAGAAAATCCACCAGCCCATCCCGGAAAGCACCATCGTCGAAACCGTGGCGGCGGCGAAGGAATTCGCCCATGCCGTGGGCTATCCCCTGATTGTGCGTCCGGCCTACACGCTGGGCGGCACTGGCGGCGGCATTGCCCAAAACGACGAGGAATTGGATGATATCGTCACGAAGGGCCTTACGTATAGCCTGATCGGCCAGGCCCTGATTGAACGGTCTGTCGCCGGCTGGAAGGAAATCGAATACGAAGTGCTCCGTGACGCGGATAACAATTGCATCACCGTGTGCAATATGGAAAATGTGGATCCCGTCGGCGTCCACACGGGCGATTCTGTGGTCGTGGCGCCCTGCCAGACCCTGAGCGACCGCGAAGTGCAGATGCTGCGCCAGGCTTCCATCGACATCGTCCGCGAACTGGGCGTCTGCGGCGCCTGCAACGTGCAGCTCGCCCTGGACCCCTATTCGGAACAGTATTACGTCATCGAGGTCAACCCCCGGGTCAGCCGTTCGTCGGCCCTGGCCTCCAAGGCGACGGGGTATCCCATTGCCAAGGTGGCCGCCAAGATCGCCGCCGGCTACACCCTGGACGAAATCCGGAACGCGGTCACCCAAAAGACGACGGCCTGCTTTGAACCGACCCTGGATTACCTTGTCGTCAAGTTCCCGCGTTGGCCTTTCGACAAGTTTGTTACGGCGGACCGCACCCTGGGTACGCAGATGAAGGCCACCGGCGAAGTCATGGCCATCGAGCGCACCTTCGAGGCGGGCCTCCTGAAAGCCGCCCGCTGCCTGGAAATCGGCTGCCGGCACCTGGAACTGAAGAAACTGAAGACCCTGCCGACGGAGGAAATCCGCGCCCGCGTGGGCAGGCAGGACGATGAGCGTCTTTTCTCCATCGCGGAGTATATGCGCCGCGGCGGTTCGGTGGAAGAAATCCACGCCATCACGAAAATCAACGAATGGTTCCTGAAAAAAATCCAGAACATTGTCGCCATGGAAGACCGTCTGCGGCAGGAACCCCTGACGGAAGAGCTCCTGCGGCAGGCCAAACGCATGGGATTCGCCGACGAAGTCATTGCGGCCTACGGCGGCACGACGTGGCAGGAGATCCGCGCCCAGCGCAAGGCCTGGCACATCCTGCCCACGTACAAGATGGTCGATACCTGCGCCGCTGAATTCGAAGCCGCCACGCCCTACTATTACTCGACGTACGCTTCGGAAGACGAAGTGGCCGTCAGCGACCGTAAAAAAGTCTGTATCCTCGGCTCCGGCCCCATCCGCATCGGACAGGGCGTGGAATTCGACTACTGCACGGTCCATTCTGTCTGGGCCCTCAAGGAACTGGGCTATGAGACCATCATCATCAACAACAACCCCGAAACGGTTTCGACGGACTTCGACACATCGGATAAACTCTACTTTGAGCCCCTGACCGTCGAAGATGTATTGAACGTCCTGGACAAGGAAAAGCCCGAAGGCGTCATCGTCCAGTTCGGGGGGCAGACCGCCATCAACCTGGCCGCGCCCCTGGCGGAAGCCGGCGCGCGCATCCTCGGCTCCAGCGTGGACAGTATCGACCGCGCCGAAGACCGGGAACGGTTCGACGAAGTTTTGACGAAGTGCGCCATCGACCGTCCGAAGGGACACAGTGTCACGGATTTGGAGGGCGCCCTCCGCGCTGCCCACGACGTGGGTTATCCTGTCATGGTCCGTCCGTCCTACGTCCTGGGAGGCCGCGCCATGGAAATCGTCTACAGCGACGACGAATTGAAGCACTATATGGAAACGGCGGTCCAGGCCTCGAGTGACCACCCGGTCCTCGTCGACCATTACCTCATGGGGACGGAAGTCGAAGTGGACGCTATTTGCGACGGGAAGGACGTCCTCCTGCCGGGCATCATGGAACATATCGAACGGGCCGGCGTCCATTCGGGCGACTCCATCGCCGTTTATCCGCCGCGCACGCTGTCGGAACATGTCATCCGCACCGTCATCGATTACACGATGCGCATGGCGCGGGAACTGGAAGTCAAGGGCATGATCAATGTCCAGTACATTATCCGCGACGGCCAAGTGTACGTCATCGAGGTCAACCCGCGTTCGAGCCGCACCGTGCCCTTCTTGAGCAAGGTGACGACCATTCCCATGGTCGACGTGGCGACGAAGTGCGCCATGGGAGTTTCCCTGCGCGAACAGGGCTATAAGCCGGGACTGCAGTTCTTCCCCGATTACTGGGCCTGCAAGGCGCCGGTGTTCTCTTTCAACAAGATGAGCAACGTCGACATCACCCTGGGGCCGGAAATGAAATCGACGGGCGAAGTCCTGGCCGTCGACTACCAGTTCTCCCGCGCCCTGTACAAGGCCTGCATCGCCAGCGGGATCAATGTGCCCCACGAAGGGGCCATCCTCATTACCGTGGCGGACCGGGACAAGGAAGAAATTGTCGACATCGCCGCAGGCTTCCTCGAACTGGGTTACGAAGTCCTCGCCACGTCGGGTACGGCGCGGTACCTGCAGGAACACGGCGTCGCCGTGGAAACGGCAACGAAAGTCAGCGAAGGCACGCCGAACCTTTTGGATGACATCAAGAACGGACGCATTGCCATGGTCATCAATACTACGGATCATGGCGGCGACGCCGGCGCCGAACGGGACGGGTTCAAAATCCGCCGCAGCACGGTGGAACACGCGATTCCCTGCCTGACCTCGCTGGATACGGCCAAGGCGCTGCAGCGCGTCATGGCGGCGATGCGCCACCGCCGCATCGTCAGCGTCGTGGCCCTGCAGGATTTGTCCTATAAAGATTGACAGGGGGGCAAGACAGTGACAAAACACATGGAAGATGCCAAAGTCGTGGGGCAGCGTGTCCTCAATGCCACGACAAGACAAATCGACCTTATCGCGCCGGTCATCGCGGCCGACGCGGTCCCCGGGCAGTTCGTGAACGTGCAGGTGACAAAGCATTCGGCACCGCTTTTGCGGCGCCCCCTGGGCGTGGCTGCCGTGGACCGGGAAAATGGGGTCCTTTCCCTGATCTACCGGATTCTCGGGGAAGCGACCCAACTTCTTGCCGAAGCCTGCTCGGGCGATGTCCTGAGCCTTGTTGGCCCGCTGGGCCGCGGCTTTGACCTACAGGCGAAACAGCCCCTCTTCGTGGGCGGCGGTACGGGGCTGGCCCCGCTGCTGTACCTGGCCGACGCGTTCCGCGCGCGGGGTATCGTGCCGGACGTCCTGATGGGAGGCCGTACGGCCACGGAACTGTTCTGGAAGGATTTGTACGAAGAAAAGGCAGGGCTGCTCGGCTTGACGACGGACGACGGCAGCCTCGGCACGCAGGGGACCGTCCTGGCCCTCCTGCCGGATATGCTGTCGGCCAAGGCCTATGACTGTGTCTACGTCTGCGGGCCGGCGCCCATGATGAAGGCCGTGTCCGCTGCCGCGCTGGCTGCGGGCCTGCCCTGTCAGGTATCCCTGGAAAAATACATGGGCTGTGGCCTCGGTGCCTGTCTGTCCTGCTCCTGCCAGGGTGTGGGGAAACGGCTGAAGGTCTGCAAGGACGGCCCGGTCTTTTGGGCACAGGAGGTGGCAGAATGGTGAAAACGCTGTATGACGGCCGCCTGGCTACGGATCTCGCGGGCTTGCATATGAAGACGCCGGTCACTACGGCGTCGGGCACCTTCGGGTTCGGCCTCGAGTTCACGGATTTTCTCGATCTGGAAAAGCTGGGCGCCGTGACGGTCAAGGGTACGACCCTGGCGCCGCGGGCCGGCAACAAGGGTCAGCGTATGGTGGAAACGCCGTCGGGAATCCTGAACTGTGTCGGCCTGGAAAACCCCGGCAGCGATTATTTCCTAGAAACCACGCTGCCGAAACTGCGGGCCTACGATGTACCGGTGATTGTCAACATCGCCGCCTCGTCGCCGGAAGAATACGGGGAACTGGCGGCCAAGCTCGACGTGGACGGCGTGGACGCCATAGAAATCAACGTGTCCTGCCCCAATGTCAAGGACGGCGGCATGGCTTTCGGGACCGACGCGGCCAGCCTGGCCTCCGTCGTCCGGCAGGTCCGGGCCAACACGCGGAAAGTGGTCATCACGAAACTCTCGCCCAATGTGACGAGCATTACGGATATGGCCCGGGCTGCGGAAGAGGCCGGGTCGGATGCCCTGTCCCTGATCAACACCCTCCTGGGCATGAAGATCGACATCCACCGCCAGCGTCCCGTCCTGGGCAACGTGACGGGCGGCTTGTCCGGCCCGGCCATCCGTCCCGTGGCCGTCCGCATGGTCTACCAGGTGGCCCAGGCGACGAAACTGCCGATTCTCGGCATGGGCGGCATCTGCTGCGCCGACGACGCCGTGGAGTTCTTCCTGGCCGGCGCCAGCGCCGTTGCTATCGGGACGGGAAACTTCATCAACCCTGCCATGGCGGAAACAATTTCCCAGGGCATCCTGGCGTATATGGACGCGCACCACATCGCGTCCTTGCGGGACATGATCGGCTTGGCCCTGCCTGGGCGCTGAGGCGAAACGCTTCCCTGGCAGGGGCGCGCGCGGGAACAGGAACCACAGGAACAGCAGAGAAAAGGAGAGACGCAGCAGCATGAAAAGCGATCCGAGATTGATTGCAGCATTGGATTTTCCGACGGCGGAACTGGCGAAGCAGGCCGTCGAACAGATCGGCGACGCCGTCGGCTATTACAAAGTCGGCATGGAACTGTACTATGCCGCCGGCAATGACATTATCCGTTTCCTGAAGAGCCACGGAAAGAAAATTTTCCTGGATTTGAAGCTCCAGGATATCCCCAATACTGTGGCGAGCGCCCTCCGTGTCGAAACCATGCAGGGCGTGGACATGATGAACATCCATGCCGTCGGCGGCCGCAAGATGATGGCCATGGCCGCGAAGGCTGTCCGGGAAAAGGCCGAGGAGCTGGGCATCGTGAAACCCAAGCTGCTGGCCGTCACAATCCTGACGAGCATGGACGAGGAACAGTTCGGGGAACTGAACTACAACAACACTATTGCGGAACAGGTCCTGGCCCTGGCCAAACTGGCCAAGGAAGCCGGGCTGGACGGCGTCGTCGCGTCCCCCCGCGAAGCCGAGGAAATCCGCAAGGCCTGCGGGCCGGACTTTTTGATCGTCACGCCGGGCGTACGTCCTGCCGGCTCGGCCCTGGACGACCAGAGCCGTGTCACCACGCCGGCCCAGGCCTTTGCCAACGGAGCGACGCATATTGTCGTCGGTCGTCCGATTATGAAAGCGGAAGACCGCCATGCCGCGGCGGAAGCTATCGTCCACGAAATCAGGGGCATTGAGTAAAAGGAGGAATCTACCTTGCTGAGCGAAAAAGAGGTATTGCATCTGTTGGAAGAAACCAAGGCGGTCCTGCACGGCCATTTCCTGCTGACCAGCGGGCTGCACAGCCCGATGTACGTGGAAAAATTCAACGTGCTCCAGCATCCGGAATACACGGAAACGCTGTGCCGGGAAATCGCGGCCCGTTACGCCGGGGACAACATTGAGCTGGTCGTCGGCCCGACGACGGGCGGGATCCTGCTGGCCCATGAAACGGGCAAGGCCCTGGGGACCCGCGCCATCTTCACGGAACGGGAAAACGGCAAGATGACCTTGAAGAGGGGCTTCCAGATTCCCGAGGGCTGCCGGGTCCTCGTGGTGGAAGACATTGTCACCACCGGCGGCAGTGTCCGTGAGGTCATGGATGTCGTCCGCGCCCACGGCGGCGAGGTCGTCGGCGTCGGTCTTCTCGTCGACCGCAGCGGCGGCAAGGTGGATTTCGGCGTCCGTACGGAAGCCTTGCTTCACTTGTCCGTCCCGACGTACAAACCGGAAGAATGCCCCCTGTGCAAAGATGGCGTCGAACTGACGAAACGGGGCAGCACGGGCAAGAACAATCCTTTGAAGAAGTAACGGGTCCGGCAGGAAAATAAACCTTGCCTAATCGACTGGGATATGATATAATCCCTTACTGTCAGGCATCTCTTTCAGGTGCGGACACGGCCCGGTGGTTCAGTTGGTTAGAATGCCGCCCTGTCACGGCGGAGGTCACGAGTTCGAGTCTCGTCCGGGTCGCCAACGCGGAAATAGCTCAGTGGTAGAGCACCACCTTGCCAAGGTGGGGGTCGCGAGTTCGAGCCTCGTTTTCCGCTCCACAGGGGTATAGCTCAACTGGTAGAGTAGCGGTCTCCAAAACCGTTGGTTGAGGGTTCGATTCCTTCTGCCCCTGCCAAGACAATAGGTCGCCACGCGGATGGTTCGCGTGGCGATTTTTTTACGGGGTCGGCCGGGCCTGTGCCGGCGTTGGCGGCGGGCAGCTGCGGGCCAGAGCCTTTACAGCGGTTCCGCGCGCGTGCTACAATAAATTATCACAGCCGGGATGTCCGGTGCGGAAAGGATTCAACATGGCAGACAAAGAAGATTTCAAGACAATTTTGGAACGGCGTCCGACGTGGGAGTTCCTGCAGGCCCTGCCGCGGGAAATCCATGGTTTCCGCTATGTCGACGGCGGCCAGGTGGACGGCCACGTGTTGACTCTCTGTTCCTACGTGAGAGAAGAGGAGCACCGCAGCCTGGACCTGATCTACACCAAGGAGACCTTCGACTACCTGCCCGTCCGGAACGTGGGCCTGCACCGTTTTCGGGACATACGGTACATTACGCGCAGCCGCGAAGAGTTTGAACAGACTTTGCCGCAGGCCCTGCCGCGGATTCTGGAAGAGCTGCTGCCGACTACGCCGCCGTCGTGCCAGGCCATGCTGGCCAAGAAGGGAATCCTGCAATGGGAGTACTGGAAGACCCTGCCGAAGCGCATCGGCGGCTACGAACTGTTCCTCACGCCGGAACGGCCCCTGGAATTCATCAACAACTCGACGATTTTCCTGGACTACGTCGATTTCGCGCGGGCCAATGAGCTCGTCGTCCTGTATAACCGTGTGCGCAACGAATTTTTCGCGGAAATCAAGGAGGCCGCCTTCCCCGGCACGATCCACGACTTCGACGCGCAGAACCTGAAGCAGCTGGAAGGGCTCCTGACGCGGGATCGTTTGGTGGAATATCTTGGCCGGCTAGACCGGGGCGAAATTGAAAAAGCGTGACTTTCGGCGCACTTTGGCTTGACTTTGAAATTAATTTTCTGTATACTGATACTGCTGATGTAACGGCCCGGTGGTTCAGTTGGTTAGAATGCCGCCCTGTCACGGCGGAGGTCACGAGTTCGAGTCTCGTCCGGGTCGCCATTTTCAAGCCTCGGTAGCTCAGTTGGTAGAGCAAAGGACTGAAAATCCTTGTGTCAACAGTTCGATTCTGTTCTGAGGCACCATTTCCGCGGAAATAGCTCAGTGGTAGAGCACCACCTTGCCAAGGTGGGGGTCGCGAGTTCGAGCCTCGTTTTCCGCTCCAGTTTACAAAAGGTCCGGCTTCAGTCCGGCCCTTTTCCAGGCGGCGACATAGCCAAGAGGTAAGGCAGAGGTCTGCAAAACCTTTATCCCCGGTTCGATTCCGGGTGTCGCCTCCATTTTTTTATCTGTATATCCCGCATGCCATATGCCGAGGTGGCGGAACTGGCAGACGCAAGGGACTTAAAATCCCTCGGGTGGTGACACCCGTACCGGTTCGATTCCGGTCCCCGGCACCAGCACACTGGCAACATCTATTGTGATAATCAGCTCGTCAGGCATGACTACAACGGATGTTGTTCTCTCTAGAACGGACTTTCACCAACGTGAGGTCCGTTTTTTGTTTTAGTACGGTCAAAAAATCATGCCAGCAGCATGGAAAAGTTCTTCGACCGTGAACAAAACATACTAGATTGCAGCCGCTTCTACGGAGGCGGTTTTTTCATATCTGAATCAGCCGAGGTGAACCTATGGCGAAAGGGAAAGATGGTCGCTGGCGTGAACCGGACGGCTTGATTCTGCTGCGGGGATGGGCCAGGGCCGTAGATTGCACGCCTCTATGGCCAATCTCGGCGTCATGAAAATGGAGGGCATGAGCCAGCAAGAACACAGATTGCGTGACTAAGGCGTTCCAGGCCGGCCTGATTTCGCAGCGCACGGCCCTGAAAGAGCTGCGCGGCCAGAGCGAGATTACCGGGATGTGGACGAACATCACGGACGACGACATCGAGAAGACTGACGATACCGTTATGCAGCCTGACGAGGGAATGGGAGACATGAACTCTCTGCTCGATACAGGAGGACCGTCCAACAGATACGGTAGTGAAGGGAAGGACAATCCTCAGAAGGACGAGCAGGTACCCGTAGAGAGTTTTCCAGAGTCGATGGAGGATGAAGAGCCGAATCTGGTGAGGACAGAAGACCGGAGAACCTGGAATGAAGAGGACCACCCACGCCGATCGGATGGAAAGTTCGGGAAAAGCGGGGGGAAAGGCTCGACAAAAGCGGAAAGAGTGGTAATGTTACTCCTGGCGCCAGAGGAACAAACCGGCTATCGGCCAGAGGGTTTGCCAATAAGCAAAAACTCATGAATCATTGGAAAAACGGAAGAACACACCGAGAGGAGTATCCGAATTTCACGATAGGGCAGTATGTTGCGCGAGCTGTGCAGCTGGCAGAAATGCCTGTCGGTGGTGACATACTTGGACATGTTGATAAAGATGGTATTATTATCAGATACGACCGAAAAATCAATGATTTTGTAAAAGCATCAGTGAAAAAAGGGATTCGCACCATGTTTAAACCGGTTGATGGCGAATCATATTACAAAGACATGCGCAAGGAGGATATCGAACGTGGAGGAAAGATTAAGTGTCTGGTATGCGGCAAAAGCGAATTTGCTGAACGTGATAATTTTGACAGCTGTCCTGTCTGTTATTGGGAAAATGATGACTACCAAATTCGACACCCGGGCAAGAGTGGCGCAAATCGCATGAGCCTTAACGAAGCACGAGTTGCCTACAGAGAAGGCAGGCCCATTAAGTAATCTATAACGTAGTGACAAGCACTTTGCGGAAATGCGGAGTGCTTTTTTAATGCTTTGATTTATCAGGAGGAGGGCGCATGACAAAGAAATTGTGGGAGCCTAAAGCGCGTATAGAGAGGGAATTCTGGCGTGCGCTCCAGAAAATTGCCAAGCAGATTGTCATGCGAGTCCGTAAGACAGAGAGCCCCCGACTTATCGGAATCGCACTTGACCATTTGGCTCGTTCTCCTGAGTTTGTGCGCTTATCGCGAGCGGCTGCCACGAAAATGGTGACCGGTCTCTTCTCGGACCAGGGCCATACCTGGCGGCAGGCAGCAGCGGCCAATGGAAAGGGCAGGGCCATCTATGAGGCGCTGCGGAAAGAGCTCCAGGGGCCTGCAGGTATGCAACTCCGTACACTCGTTGACGAGACTACCTATCGCGTCGTGACGCTGCCTTCGGACATCGGACACGATGTGGCCGACTACATCGCGCAGGGGTCCTTAAAGGGCCGGCGCGCTGCAGACCTGGAAGACGAGATTCGCGCGATGTTTCCCGAGAAGACCCAGGCCAGGGCCACGCTGATCGCCCGGACCCAGGTCTCCATAACCTCGACGAACCTGACGCGGCAGAGAGCGGAACAGTACGGCCTGCCGTGGTACATCTGGCGCCCTGTCGGAGGCGCTGCCGGTGACGGCCGGACCCGTGACAGCCATAAGCGCACGGCTGGCGTCCTGGTGAACTGGAACGATCCGCCTGCGCCGGAAGACTTGTTTCCCATTCTCAACGCAGACGGCAAGCCCAGGAGGAACACCCTTGGCCATTACCACGCAGGCTGCTGCCCGAACTGCCGGTGCTATCCGGAACCTTTCATCGACCTGGATCAGGTGACATTTCCGGCCAGGGTGTATAGGGGGAATCGGATCCAGGTGATGAAACAGAAAGAGTTCGAAAAGCTGATTTAAGGAGTGATGCCACTTGAAAGCATTCTACGGGTCCCGGATTTCTCCGCACATGACGAAAACCCCGGAAGGATTCCTGGTCTGCCATAGCGTCCCGATTTGCAGGACCGGCGAGCAGGAGTATCTCCCCAGGAAAATCGGGGTAGAAGATAAGAGACCGATTATTACCGTGCTGCGGACGCCGGAAGAAGTATTTAAACCGGCGGCCATTGCATCGTTTGAAGGGAAGCCAGTAACCGACGATCACCCGCCGGTGCCTCTGGATTCTTCCAACTACAGCCCCTATACCAAAGGAGCTGTACAGAACGTCCACCGGGGAACCGGGGAGGACGATGACAAGCTCGTTTGCGACATAGTCCTGTATGATTCCGTGCTGATCAGCAAGGTCGAGGCTGGGAAGCGGGAAATCTCCTGCGGCTATGATTGCAAATATATCCCGAATGGTGACGGGACCTATCACCAGGCCGACATCATCGGCAACCATGCCGCTGTCGGCAAAGCTGTACGGTGCCGTCTTCCTCGTTGTGGAGAACTTCCAGAGCATGGACCTTCCGCCGACGATGGGACAGGTCCTGCAGGAGCGGAATTTCCCTATGCGTATACCCCGGATCCGGCTGAGAGAGGTCCCGGTCCTGACGTTCCCCAGTAAAGAAGCGACGGACCTCGTCATCGGCAGCAACAACGCGTTGTGCTATGACGGCGACACGGTGAAGTTCCAGCCGGGCTTTATTTCTCCTCCGTCGGATTCGGCGCAGATGCTCCAGTCGCAAATTAAGATGCTGATCGAGGAGATGTACCGCATGGCCGGTCTGAGCTTCGTGACCGGCACGCGCCAGGAATCTTCCGGTATTGCCCGGCAGTGGGAGTTTGAACGGACGAACCAGCGTCTGAGTGAGTTTGCCAAGCGCTGCTCCATGACGGAGCGGAAGATGGTCCTGAAGGTGGCCCGGTGGATGGGCCTCGACACCGACTACACGGCGACCTACTCGTCCGACTTCGGTGTCACGGATATCTCGACGGAGCTGAAGAATGCCCAGGCAGTCCTGGACCTGGACCTGTCCCCGGAACTGCGGGTGGAAGTCGCAAAACAGGTGATGGGGGCCTATCTGCCGGAACTGTCCGCAGAACGGTTTGACGAGATTGTCGGCAGCATTGGAGAGGATGGCCTGGAATCGGAATACAGCGAACCGCCGGCGGGGAAACGGCCGGCCGGGTTCGAAGTGGCTCCGGGCGAAGAAGGGGCGGAGCCTGACAAGGAGTAACCTATGGACGAACTGCAACGGCAATTGAGAGCCTTTTCCCAGGCGTATGGCCAAAAGGGAAAAGCCATCGTGGAACGGATCCAGCAACTGATGGACGGCGGAATGGCCGTCACCCAGGCCGTGCAGCAGGCGTTTCAGGAGTACGATGTCGCGGACTGGCTGGACGCGAATGTTTCTCAGGCCATCGTTTCCACGGCACAGGATGCCCTGGGAGCCGAACTGGCCGGCGCGCTTTCTTCGGCGGAACTGCTGAAGGCCTTGTCCACGCCCTGGGACGGGTCCGGCATGACGCTGTCCCAAAAACTGCATGGTGCCAGCCGGGAAATGCGGCAGTCTATCGTGGAAACCGTTCAGAACCAGATTCGGCGGAACAGCACCGTCCGGAAGACGGCCCAGGCATTGTATGACGGCTACGGCTATGGGCATGTGACCGGTACGCAGGAGCTTCCCCGGTACCTGGATGAACTGACCCGGTGGGTCCGGTCAAGCCGGGAGAGCATGACGCCGGTCGACCAGCTGTCGATGCTGAAAGCAATCCGCAAAGCAAAGGCCCAGGCGGATGGTCTTGTGGACGACAGGGTCACATACAACCACTTTCGGACTTCCCTGAAGGAACTGCTGGCTAAGGTGGAAAGCGGTTCCGATAAAGCGGCCAGGAAAGCGCTGCAGGTGGCCGTGGAAGAAAAAAGCAGATATGTTGCTGAACGGATCGCCAGGACGGAAGCAGCCAGAGCAAGATATGACGCTTTCATTGCCCGATATGATGAGGATGACAGCGTCGTGGCCTACAAATGGACGCTGTCGAGCCGCCACCCTGTGGACGACATCTGCAACATGTACGCCGAAGCAGACCTCTACGGCCTTGGCAAAGGCATTTTCCCGAAGGACGCAGCCCCGGTGAACCCGGCCCATCCGCATTGCCTGTGCCATTATGCGCCGGTATACAGCAGCGAGCTGAAAGGCTTGAAACGGTCTGACGATGTGGAAGACCGCGGCAACACCTGGCTAAAAAAGAAGCCCTTGCGGATTCAAGAGAAGATCCTGGGCGTCAAGGGCAGGGAAGCATGGAAAGCCGGCAAAGCGGGATGGTTGGAGAAGGCAAGGAATCTATCCCTCTTTGATGGAAATCAAGGAAGTCGTTTAAAGGGCATTGTAGAAAGAACTCGCAAAACACGGAATGTCGGTAGTCGTGTCGATTGGGATATTATAAATTCTGCGCGGTATAAAGGCTTTTTCAACGAATTTACACAAGAGCCGGTGGTAAACGCGAAAATATATGAAAAAGCGTTAAAAATGCTTGAACACCATGATGGTGACGATTATGAAGACCTGTATTTGATTAATGCTTTAAGCGGGGTAGTCGAAGGGGCTTCAACTCATGCAGACAGGCCATGGGAAACAAAATATACGAAGGAAATTTTAGATGCCCTTAGACGTGAGCCTCAGAATTATATTTCCATACACAACCACTCCAATAGTCTTCCTCCCACTGGATCTGATATTGCTTCGGCCTTTAGGTACAAATTCGGAATGGTTTTTTGTCATAACGGGACAATATACATGTATGCATCTTCTAAAAAACAAGTTTCTGTGAAATTGTTTGATATGATTGTTGAAAAATACGAAAAGGAAGGCTATAATAAAATTGAAGCAGGCGAATTAGCTTTAAATCAAGTTGCGAAAGACTACGGAATAAAATGGAGGAAGTGGGAACCATGAGATTTTACAGTTATAAAGAGTACCCTCATGATTATTCTCAGTTGTCCTTGGAAGAGTTAAATGCTTTGATTGAGCAAGAAAAAGAAAAATTGAAAAACATGAAACCTGGAGAATTGCTTCCGGAACTTAAGAATTTTGAAGTGTAAAAATCAACTTTATTAAGCCTTCTGCCATGAGCAGCGGGCTTTTCTTATGCCCGAAAAGGAGAGAAACATGAAGAAGAACGGAACTAAGAATCTGGGCGATGGAATTTTGAAAGACATTACCAGGTTGATTGTGGAAACAGACGAAGAAAACCCTATACCCATTGCAATCATTACGGCCGATGATATTGAGTCAGCAGGTGGGTACAGGGTTCGGTTAAGACCTAAATATAAATAAAGCGAAAATGGTTTCTTGAGCAGACCGCAGGGCCTGCTTTTTTATTACCCTGAGAAAGGAATACACACAATGACACTACTGACCATCGTACAGGCAGGCCTTATTTTAGGGAAATGCTTCGGCGTCCTTCAATGGAGCTGGCTTGCGGTCTTTATTCCCGTTTGGATTATGTTGGGCCTTTACCTGATTGTGGGTCTGGCCCTGATTTTGAAATTTTTGTTTAACTAGGATAGCTTCGGCCAGGCGCCGATCTATATAAATCAGTTGCCCCGGGCGGGCAGGAGGAACAAACATGGCATACACACTGGAACAAATCTTGGCGGCACTCGGCAAGGTGGAGAACGGAGGAATCATGGTCGCGGACCTGCAGTCCCTTATCAGCTCTGCCCGGAACGAGGCCGCAGCCTATCGGGTGGACCGGAACAAGGTGCTGGACGCCCTTGGCATCCGGGAAAGCAAGAATCCGGAGGAATCTTTGCTGAACATGCGGACTCTCTTCGACGAAGTGAGAAAACTGGGGAACCCGGAATCTCTGGGCGGCCAGATCAACACCCTGCAGAACCAGGTGAAGGAGCTGACGGACAAATATGCTGCCTCTGAAGAAAAAGCCAAAGCGGAACACACGAAGCGGATCAACACGGCAATGCATGCTGCACTGCAGGCCGCCCTGGCCAAAGGGAACGCCCTGAATCCGGAAGCATTTACGAAGCTTCTGGCGGACCAGGTGGTCGTCAACGCGGATGACACCCTCGCCATGAAGGCCGGGGACAAGACGGTTTCGATTGACGAAGGCGTCAAAGGCTGGCTGAACGGCAATCCCTGGGCTGTGAAGAACACGGGCGTCGGCGGAGCCGGTTCCGGTGGTGCGGGTAACCAGAAACCGACGTATACCATGGATGATTTGAAGGGCATGACGCCAGAACAGATCAATAAGAACTGGGAAAACATCAAAAACAGCTTAGAGAAAGGATGATTGAACAATGGCAATTTCTACGTTTATCCCGACCCTCTGGTCCGCACGCCTCCTGGCGCATCTGGACAAGAGCCTGGTCCTCGGCAACCTTGTAAATCGTGACTACGAAGGCGAAATCAAGAACTTCGGCGACCGAGTGAAAATCAACCAGATTGCCGACGTGACGGTCAAGGACTACATCAAGGGCACGGACATCACTTACGACGCGGCGGATGGGCGGCAGGTAGTAGAAACACTATCATGGGTGGCACCAAGGTGCACTTTTAAAGATAAGAAGAATCCCCGTAGAGCCTGAAAATATCGGGCTTTACGGAGAAGTTTTTGTTGTTTTGCTTTTATTATATAGCTAAAACGCCGTATAATAAAAACATAGAGAGGAGGTGAAAAGATGGAGTGGAAGGCATAGAAAAAGCCCTCCAGATAGCGGCTAATGTAATCACAATCTTGACCGGATTAATCACAATAGTCATAGTCGAATTTCTGAAAGGCTAATCAAGCGAAGGGGCGGGGTTCCCGCCTCGCCCCTCTTTCCATTTCATTGTACCACATGAAGCTGAAGATTGCCTTATCAATTTTAACAGCGTTGACTTATGTACGAGTGTATTTTAGCCGTGATAAACTTTCTATCGGAGCTGCCGTAATCATTACGTTGGCTTTGCTCGTTGCTTTGTGGAGGGGATAAGAATGTTGATTGACGAAGTAATGACAGCTGCGGAAGCAGCGGAAAAATGGGGAAAGGCCCCTATTACTGTGCAGCAGGCCTGTTCCGGCTATAGAAAGTCGTTGCCACGTTTCACCTCGGATGAGGCACGCAAGGCCGGCCGAATTTGGCTCGTCACCCGTGCCGGGATGGAGCGGCTATACGGGCCGGAGCCGAAACAATAATGGGGCAAACCGGCACTTATTGACAGGCTAGCAGGTCAAAAAAAGCATTGGCTTTATGTAGCTGATTACAACAGAATCAAGCTGCGAAGGGTATGTGGATTACGATTTGCCGCCCTGTTGACAAAACTGTCCCCGGCACCAGAGAACAACGTACCCGCAGAATCCGGGAGAATCCTGCGGGATTTCTTTATATTCGCGGCCCCGAAGGGGGAGAACTCGCGAAAGCGCAACGCAGACAAGCCCTATGGTGACTTGTCTGTTTTTTTATGGTATAATAACGTAATGTGTGTAAAACAAAAACTGGGGGCATGCGCCTATTTTTGCCTGCCGCCAGTCTGGATTGCGGCATTGACAAGTTCATGACGGAGGAAAAGCTTATGCAACAAATCCCAGATTGGTCCCAAGGGGATCTGTATCTGCGTGAAAACGCGCCTGAGCTGCTTCCTTTCCTGGAGAAGTACGGTCCCTGTACACTGCTCCCCAAGGAGGAAGCACAACATTTTGAAGTCTTGCTGACCGGCATAGCGGCCCAGCAGCTTCCGCCCGAGACGAGTGTGTCCATCATGGACAGGCTGCGGGCCCTGACGGGAACGCCCGTGATGCCGGGAAAACTGTTGGAACAGACCGACGCAGACCTGGCCTCGTGTGGATTGACGTCATTGAAGGTTAGCTATATGAAAGAGTTTGCCCGTGCTGTCCTGACTGGAGAGGTGGATTTGGCGGCCTGGGAAGACCTGCCCGATTCGCAGCTCCTGAAAAAGCTGAAAGCGGTCAAAGGCCTGGGGCAGTGGACCCTGGAGATGTTCATGCTCCTTTGTTTATGCCGGCCGGATATCCTGCCCGGCGATGATTTTTTATTGAAAAAGCAAGTCCAGATTTTGTACGGCCTGGACACAGTGCCCAAACGTGGGGATCTGATCCGGCGGACAGAGCGGTGGCGCCCCTGGCGAAGTCTCGCCGTGTGGTACCTGTGGCAGGAAGCGGCCGCGCGGGAAACGAAGCAAGGAAGCAAGTGAGGAAAAGCCATGGAATCGACAGTATTTGATTTGATGAAGGTGTCGCCGGCCGTGCAGGCGAATTTGCGGAATATGGGCATCCGGAAACCCATGCCGGTTCAACAGCGCGCCATCCCGGCCCTCCTGAACGGGCGGGATGTCCTGGCCCGCGCGCAGACGGGAACGGGCAAGACGTTGGCCTACCTGGTCCCCCTGGCGCAGAAAGTGGACCCGGCCCGAAACTATGTCCAGGGGCTGGTCCTGACGCCGACGCGCGAACTGGCCCAGCAGGTCCACGAAGTCCTGAAAGAGGTTGCCGCCGGGCTGGGGCTCAAGACCCTCGCCGTTACGGGCGGCCGCGATTTTGAGACGCAGAAGCGCAAGCTTCAGGGGAACGCGCAAATCCTGATCGGGACGCCGGGACGCCTGCTGGATCACATCGGCAAAGGCAACACGGACTTGGGCGGGGTCCGCTTCCTCGTCCTCGACGAAGTGGACGAAATGCTGGCCCAGGGCTTCATGGAAGACGCGGGGAAACTCATCGCCATGACGAACCCAGAGCATCAGACCATGCTTTGTTCCGCTACGGTGTCGGAAGAAATCAACAAACTGGGTCGCAGTCTGACGAAGAACTGCCTGGTCGTCGAACTCGACCCTGACGAAGCTGTCGTCCGGACCATCCGGCAAATCTGTGTCCGCGCGACGGAGGAAAACAAGCCCCAGGTTCTGCAGCAGCTCATCGATCGCCTCCATCCGTATTTGATGGTCGTTTTCTGCATCAGCAAGGAACGGGCCCGCGAAGTGAACGACTTCCTCGGGGCCCGGGGGTATAATGTGGATGTGTTGACCGGTGACATGAGCGCGGTCAAACGGAAAACCGTCATGAAGCGGTTCCGCGAGGCAAAGCTGCAGATTCTGGCGGCCAGCGATATCGCGGCCCGCGGACTGGATGTAGAGGGCGTGACGCACGTCATCAATTACGATGTTCCCCACGACGCCGACTGGTACGTGCACCGCGTGGGACGGACGGGTCGGGCCGGCCGCGACGGCGTGGCGATCACCCTGTACGCACCGGAGGAGCTGCGCTGGCTCCACAACATCGAGAGCAGGCTCGGCATCACCATGGAGAAACAGACGCCGGAAGGGCGGACGGTCGTCCGCCGGACGCGCATTGCCGCCGCGAAAAGGAAAGCTGCCGAGACCCCGAAGAGCCGGGGCCGCAATTCCGTCCTCGACAAGCGCCACGCGCCCAAGACGGGATCGAACCGGCGACAGCTGTCCCGTTCGGCGGCCCGGCGCCAGAATCTCCAGCTGAAGGAAGCGGCCAGGGCGCGGGAGGCGAAGGAGGCGGCCAAAGCCGCCAAGGACTGGCGCCGCAACAAGTAAACGAGCGGCACACAGGGCGGCGCGGCTGTCCCTGTTCCCGCGGGCAAGGAAGACAGGAGGGGTCCGGCAGGACCCTGCGAGCAGGTGATTCCCGTGTATTTGAAATCCGTGACAGCCTTGGGCTTCAAGTCCTTCGCGGACCGCACGAACCTTTCCTTTGGGGCCGGCATTACGGCCATCGTCGGTCCGAACGGATCCGGAAAAAGCAATATCTCCGACGCCGTGCGCTGGGTATTGGGTGAGCAACGCGCCAAATACCTGCGCGGCAGCAGGATGGAAGATGTCATCTTCAACGGAACGAATCAGCGGCGCCCCCTGGGCGTCGCCGAGATTACGTTGACCTTTGACAACGCCGACCGGGCCTTGGCGCTGGATTTCGACGAAGTGACGATTACGCGTAAGCTGTTCCGTTCCGGCGACAGCGAATACGCCATCAACAAAAAGTCCTGCCGCCTGAAAGACATCCAGGAAATGCTGGCCGACACGGGCATGGGCAAAGGGGCGATGTTCCTCATTGGCCAGAACCGTATCGACGAAATCCTCAACAGCCGGCCGGAAGAACGGCGCGGGATTTTCGAGGAAGCGGCGTCCATAGCGGGCTACCGCATTAAGAAGACGGATGCGGCGCGGCGCCTGGAGGAGACTGCCGCCAACCTGCTCCGCATCAACGACATCAAGAACGAAGTGGAAGGCCAGGTGGAACCGCTCCGCATCGAAGCGGAACGCGCCGGGCGATATCGGGTGCTGACGGCGGACCTGCGCCGCGTCCATCTGACCCAGGCCGTCACCCGCATCGAAAACATCGAAGCCGTACGGGAAAAGGTCCGTGCGGAACGGCAGGACGCGCAGGACGAACTGGCCGGCAAGACGGCGGACCTGGCCCGGGCCGACGCGGAATGCGCCCGCCTGCAGGGGGAGCTGGAGAGCCTGAACGATGCCGTGACGCATATGCGTGAAGGGATTGCGGCAAAGGAAAAGGCCCTGGGCGACGTCAAGGCCGAAGCGGGGGTGCTGGAAGAACGTGTCGGCCAGTATGGGCGCCAACGGGAGAAGTTGCTCCAGGGCAATGAAAAGCTGGGCGGCGAAATCCGGCAGTGGGACGACCAACTGAAGGTCCTGGCCGCAGAGTACGACAAGCTCGAAGGGGCCGGGGCGGAGGCGCAGCAGCTCGCCGACGGGCTGGCCGCGGAAAAGCAGGCCGAGACAGCGGCCCGGGACGAAGCGAAGCAGGCCGTGGACGCGCTCCGCGACAGCAGCTTTGAGGGCGTCCAGAAGATGGTGGAGCTGCGCAACGAGCTGACCCAACTCCGGAAAGAGCAGGAGCAGCGCATGGTCCGCCGGGACAAACTGAAAAAGGACATCGACGAAGGGGAAGCGCGCCTGCAGGAACTCCAGGAAGAAGAACGGGAGATCCTGCGGCGCAAGGGGACCCTGGAACAGAACCGGGATACCTTTGCGCGGGACGGGAAAAAGCTCGCCGCGGAAGCGCAGGAAGCGCAGCGCGGATTAGACGAGGTGCAGCGGCGGTACGACGACTGCAGCCGACGCGTGGCCGGCGCGGAGTCGCGCCTGCGGATCCTGGAAACGATGCAGAAGGCTTATGAAGGGTTCGGCAAAGGGATTAAGGCGGTCCTTCGGAGCGACGCGCCGTGGCGCGGGGACATCCTTGGCCCGGCGGCGGCCCTCGTGGAGGTGGACGCCGAGTATGTGACGGCGGTGGAAACGGCCTTCGGGGCCGGCGCCCAGAACCTGATTACCCGCCGCGCCGACGTAGCGAAGGAAGCCATCGCCTTCCTGAAACGGGACCTGGCCGGGCGGGCGACTTTTCTGCCCCTCGACACGATTCGTCCGGCAGAACTGCGGCCAGAGGAAAAAAGCCTGGTCCGCCTGCCGGGAATCCGGGGCTTCGCGGCAGACCTGGTCCGCTGCGACGCCGAAGCGGAACCGGCCATCCGGTTCCTCCTGGGGCGGATCCTTGTGGCCGAAACGATGGATACGGCCCTGGCAGCGGCCAGGCAAAGCCGCTTTCGCCTGCGCGTCGTCACCCTGGACGGCGACGTGGTCCATGCCGGCGGCTCCCTGACCGGTGGCAGCCGGAACCATAGCGAGGCAGGCTACCTGTCCCGCGGCCGGGACATCGCCGCCCAGCAGTCCCTGCTGCGGCAGCTGCGCGAGGAGCTCCTGTCTATCCAGGAAGACCGGGAAACGCGGGAAGACGCCTTGGCGGAACAGCGCAGGACGTTGGACGGGCTCCGCACGTCGGCGCAGAAAGTCGAGGTGGAACTGGAAACGGTGAAGGGCGCCCAACAGCGGAACAGCGATGCGCTGCGCCAGGCGCGGGAACGGCTCCAGCTCGATTTGGACACGCGCTCCCTGCTGGGACGGGAATACATGGAGACCCGCCGATCCATCGAAGACCGACAGGCTCCGCTGAAAGCATTGGAAGCGGCCAACGAGGCCGGCAAGGTGGCCCTCGATGAAGCGCAGAAAAAGATTGCCCGCCACGAAAGCCGCCTGATGACGCTGGAAAGCCGCCTGCAGGACGCGCGCATCCGCATGGAGACGATGGCGGCGCGGCGCCGCTCCACGGAAGAGCGGATGAAGGATATCGATACGACCCTGGGACGGCTGCAGGATAGTTTTGCCAGGAACGAAGAGGAAGCGGAGCGGCTGCGGCAGGGGGCCGCGGACAGCCGGCAGCGCCAGGCGGCTCTGGCGGAGGAAACGCAGCGCCTCCTGGAAGAATTGAAACAGATTACGAACGGGCAGGACGACATCAACTCCCAGCGCCTGTCCCTGAACAATGAACTCGGCGAGGCCCTGGGGCACCAGAAAGTGGCCGCCCAGGCGAAGGAAAAGGCGGACAGGCGCGTCCAGGCGGCCGAGCTGGAACGGGTCAAACAGGAGACGAACTTCCAGAACGCCGTGGAACAGCTGGCGCAGGAGTTCCAGCTGTCCGTAGGGGAAGCGCGGCTGCAAAGCCTGGCGGAAGACAAGGGGGAAACGGCCCTGCGGCGTCAGGAAGTGGCCCTGCAGCGCCAGATCGACGAACTGGGACCGGTCAATCCGGCCGCACCGGAACAGTACGATGCCGTTAAGGAGCGGTACGAGTTCCTGCGCCGCCAGTACGACGACCTGCAGGAAGCGAAGGGCAGCCTGGAACGTGTCATCGGCGAAATCGACAGCGGCATGACGAAGAAATTCAAGGCCGCCTTCACGCAGATTAACGAGTACTTCCATCGCACGTACGTACAGCTTTTCGGCGGCGGTACAGCTGTCCTCAAGCTGACCGACCCGGAGAACCTTCTCGAATCGGGCATCGATATCGAGGCACAGCCCCCGGGCAAGCGGCTTCAGAGCCTGTACCTGTTGTCCGGCGGCGAGCGGGCCCTGACGGTCATTGCGCTGCTCTTCGCCCTCCTGAGCTATCATCCGACGCCCTTCTGTATCCTGGATGAAATCGACGCTCCCCTGGATGACGCGAACATCGAGCGGTTCGCCCAGTTTTTGCAGGGCTATGCCTCCCATACGCAGTTCCTTGTCATTACGCACCGCAAGGGAACCATGGAGGCGGCCAACGTCCTGTACGGCGTCACGATGGAAGAATCGGGCGTATCGAAGATTCTTTCTGTCAAGATGAGTGATAAATTGCCCGGCGTAGAGTAGTTTTGCGCTGTGAGGCATGGTATAATGTACGGAACGAAAGGAGGCGGCATCCCCGTGCGGCGGGGAGCCGGAGAACGGATGAGTTTTTTTGAGAATCTGAAACAAAGCCTGGCCAAGACCCGGCAGAATTTTACGGACCGAATCAGCGAGCTGGTCGGCGCGTCCGCCAAGATCGATGAGGATTTCCTGGATGAACTGGAAATGATCCTCCTGACGGCCGACGTGGGGGTAACGACGACGGAAGAGTTGATCGAAGACGTCCGCAAGGCCGCCAAAAAGCGGGAAATCACGGGGACGTCCGAAGTGATCCCCTTCCTGAAGAAACGCGTGGCGGAACTGCTCCGCGACGACGGGGTGCGTACCCGGATCAGCGGCCATCCGACGGTAATCCTTGTTGTCGGGGTCAACGGTGTCGGCAAAACGACGACAATCGGCAAGCTGGCCAACTACTTCCATCTGTTCAACTACAAAGTCATGCTTGCCGCCGGCGATACGTTCCGCGCGGCCGCGTCGGCCCAGCTGAAGATCTGGGGCGAGCGGGCAGGCTGTGACGTGATCGCCCACGAGGAAGGGGCCGATCCGGCCGCCGTGGTGTTTGACGCTCTCAAGGCCGCCAAGGCCCGCGATGTGGACATCCTTTTCGTCGACACGGCAGGCCGCCTGCACAATAAGGCAAACCTGATGAACGAGCTGGCGAAGATGGATCGCGTCATCAAGCGCGAAGTTCCCGACGCCCCGCAGGAGGTGTTCCTCGTCCTCGACGCGACGACGGGACAGAACGCCATTACCCAAGCCAAGGTCTTTACGGAGACGACCCACGTGACCGGTGTCATCCTGACAAAATTGGACGGCACGGCCAAAGGCGGCGTCGTGGTCGCCATCCGCCGCGAACTGGGCCTGCCGGTCAAGTGGATCGGCATCGGCGAAGGCATGATGGACTTCCGGCCCTTCGAGCCGGATAAATTCGTGGAGGCCCTCTTCGACATGGGAAATCAGGCGGCGGAATCGTAAGGAGATTTTGCCGGTGGGACCCAATGGGAACGCGATTGTTCTGAACTGTCAAGCAAAAATACTTGACAGTTTATTTTTTGTCCGGTATACTACCACTGTTGAGTATGTTTCAGTGTGAGAGAAAGTGGTCCTATGACAGCGAATGATTTCAATAACAGAATCCGGTTCGGCAGCCTCTACGAAGTGTACGGGGCGCTGCTGACGAAAAAGCAGCAGCGGTGTCTGGAACTGTATTTCTGCGAAGACTATTCCCTGGCGGAGATCGCCGACGAGATGCAGGTATCCCGGCAGGCCATCCACGACCTGCTCAAGCGCGTGGAACAGACCCTGGAGCATTATGAAGCCATCCTAGGCTTCCTGCGACGCCACGAGGAAACGCGGCGGCTGACGGAGGAAGCGGCCCAGGTCCTTCGGGCAGCCCAGGTACAACAAGATTTCAACCGTCTCGATCGGGTCCGGGAAATCCTGGGCCGCATCGAATAACGGGTTTCCAAAGAAAGCAGGTAGACCATGGCTTTTGAAAGTTTGTCCGAACGGCTGCAGAACGCCATTAAAATGTTCCGCGGCACGAAGGAAATCACGGAAGAGGACCTGAAGGCTCCCTTGCGGGAAGTCCGTATGGCCCTCCTCGAAGCCGATGTCAATTTCAAGGTCGTCAAGGATTTTGTCGGCCGTATCAAAGAGCGGGCCCTCGGGGTCCAGGTGGACCAGAACCTGAGCCCGGCCCAGCAGATCATCAAGATTGTCGACGAGGAACTGACCCAGCTTCTGGGCGGCACGCAGGCGAAGCTCGAAGTGGCCCCCAAGCCCCCGACGATTATCATGCTCGTGGGCCTGCAGGGCGCTGGCAAGACAACGACAGCCGGCAAGCTGGCCCTGACCTTGAAAAAGAAGCACAAGCGCCCGCTTCTCGTGGCGGCCGACGTCTACAGGCCCGCCGCCGTGACGCAGCTGCAGGTGCTGGGCGAACAAGTCGGCGTGCCGGTCTTCTCCGAAGGCACGGATGTTTCCCCCGTGGAAATCGCCAGACACGCCCTGGACTATGCCGAACACATGGCCTGTGACACGATTTTGATCGATACCGCCGGTCGTCTCCATATTGATGAACGGCTGATGACGGAGCTGCAGGATATCAAGGCGGCCGTACAGCCCCACGAAATCCTGCTGACCATTGACGCCATGACCGGCCAGGACGCCGTCACGGTGGCCGACACGTTCCACAAGGATTTGGGACTGACGGGCCTGATTGTGACGAAGCTCGATGGCGACGCCCGCGGCGGCGCGGTTCTGTCCGTCCGCGAAGTGACGGGCTGTTCCGTCAAGTTCGTCGGTATGGGCGAAAAACTCGAAGCGCTGGAGCCGTTCTATCCGGACCGCATGGCTTCGCGCATCCTGGGCATGGGCGACCTTCTCTCCCTAATCGACAAGATTAAGGATACGACGGACCTGGCCAAGGCCCTGGAGATGGAGAAGAAACTCAAGAAAGACGAGTTCACGCTGGAACAGTTCCTGGAACAGATGCAGCAGATTAAGAAGCTGGGACCCCTGGATACCATCCTGGGCATGATTCCCGGCATGGGCGGCATCAGCCAGAAGCTGAAAGAGGCCAATGTGGACGAAAAGGAATTCGACCGCGTGGAAGCGATTATCCGCTCCATGACACCGAAGGAACGGCAGAAACCGGAAATCATCAACGGGAGCCGCCGCAAACGCATCGCCGCCGGCTGCGGCATGCGCGTCCAGGATGTCAACCGCTTGTTGAAGAACTTTGAAGACAGCAAAAAGCTCATGAAAAAAATGCAGGGCATGGCGAAATTCGCCTCGAAGGGCGGCAAGATGCTTCCCTTTATGCACCGCTGAGCTTTCCATAGCAAGAGAATTCTTCCATATGGATTCAAAGAGAAGGAGGTGAATCAACAATGGCAGTCAAGATCCGTCTGAAACGCATGGGTGCCAAGAAAGTCCCGTTCTACCGTATCGTAGTCGCCGACGCCCGTTCCCCGCGTGACGGCAAGTTCATCGAAACCATCGGTACGTACGACTCCACGGTCAATCCCGCAGCCGTAAAGATCGACGAGGAAAAGGCCCTGAGCTGGATGAACAACGGCGCACAGCCGACCGATACCGTCAAGAATCTGTTCAGCAAACAGGGTATCATGAAAAAGTTTGCTGAAGCTAAGAACGCAAAGTGATTGAAGGGGCGTGAATTGCATGAAAGAATTGGTAGAAATCATTGCCAAGTCTCTGGTTAGCAATCCGTCTGCAGTAGCCGTGGAGGAGGAAGTCAACGGTACCACTACCGTACTTCGCCTCCATGTCGCTCCTGAGGATATGGGAAAGGTCATTGGCAAACAGGGCCGCATCGCGAAGGCTATCCGTTCTGTCATGAAGGCCGTCGCAACCCGGGAGAATGTGAAAGTCATCGTTGAGATTGTTTGACCGTAATACAGAAACAGCAAAAGGAGCAGCATTCCTATGGCAGATTCCATGTTTGTTCGCGTGCCTGTCGCCATTAAGGCGAAGGTTACGGAAGATTTGAAACTGAAAATTATTGGAGACCTCCAAAACACCATAAAACAGATGCAGTTGGATTTGGATCAGTTTGACTTTCAGGCCAAACAGGTGATGAACCAGGCTGCCAATGATTTGTCCGCTGCCCCCCGTCTGCGGGAGCAGATCGAAGTCGAGCGAAAAAAACGCACCGACGCGAAAGAAGACGCGGAAGCCCAGCTGAAACGGGCGCAGGAATTGCAGATCGGCGCCGAGATCGGCCACGGCACGCTGGAACGTACGGTGGAAGTCAAGGTCGGCGACAACCTGGAAGCCCTCATGGGCGCGGAAATCCTGACGGAAGATGGCAAAATCATCGCTTTCCGCATGTAAGGAGTACATAAGGATACAAGGATGCAGCAAGTCACGCTTGGACAAATCGTCGCTCCGCACGGTGTGCGGGGCGATTTGCGCATTTTACCGCTGACGGACAATGTCGGCCTTTTCCAGGAGATGGAGTACCTGCTCCTGCCGGACGGGCGCCGTCTGACCATCGTCCGGGCCCGGCCCCACAAGAACCTGATACTCGTCACGACAGAGGAAATCCACACGGTGGAAGCGGCCGAGGCCCTGCGGGGACTCCGCGTGTCCGTCCGCCGCGAGGATTTGCCGGCCTTGCCGGAAGGCCGATACTATGTAGGTGACCTGCTGGGCATGAATGTCGTGGACGAAACGGGGCAGCCTGTCGGGGTCTTCAAGGACGTCCTCAAGACAGGCAGCGCCGACGTGTATGTCATTGCGCCGCCCCAGGGTCAGGACATCCTCGTGGCCAACGTGCCTGACAATATCCGGGACATTGACGTGGCCGCGCGCCGCATGGTGGTACGCCTTCCCGAATGGGACGGGGAGGATATCCGATGAAATTCATCTTCATCACCTTGTTCCCCGAACAGATTGAAGCGGCAGGGCGCTACAGCATGATTAAACGTGGCCTGGACGCGGGCCTCCTGGAGTTGGAATGCGTCAATCCCCGGGATTTTTCCCGGGACAAGCATCGTTCCGTGGACGACACGCCTTTTGGCGGCGGCGTCGGCATGGTCCTCAAGCCGGAACCCGTGGTCGAAGCCATCCGCCTGGCCCGGCAGAAACTGCCCGGCGCGCCGGTCCTGGCCATGAGCCCCGGCGGAGTGACATTCAGCCAGCCTCTGGCGGAGCAGTGGGCCCGCTGTGAGGGGGGCCTCATTTTCGTGTGCGGCCATTACGAAGGCTTCGACGAACGCGTCTACCACTATGTGGACGCCAAGGTGAGCGTCGGCGACTATGTGCTGACGGGCGGGGAACTGCCGGCCCTTCTCATCATGGATGCCGTGTCCCGCTTTGTGCCCGGGGTCCTGGGGAAGCTGGCCAGCGCCGAAGAAGACAGTTTCTCGTCGGGACTGCTGGAATATCCCCAGTATACGCGTCCCGTTGATTTCGAGGGCCTCGTGGTGCCCGAAGTGCTCCGCAACGGCAACCATCAGCTCATCGCCCAGTGGCGCCGCAAGGAATCCCTGCGGGCCACGCTGCGCCGACGGCCGGATCTGCTGCCGGCACAGCTTTCGAAGGCCGACGCCAAACTGCTGGCGGAAATTCGATCCGAAGAAAAAGGGACAGAAGCCCCGGTTCTCCCGGGAGAGGCAGGTGGGATGGAGGGAGCGCCCGGGAATCTGCCTGGAACATGGGGAAGGAAATAGTAAAAAATTAACAAAAAGGCGGAATTCGCCTTGCATGTCCCCACCCGTTGTGGTACAATATTTAAGCGTAATACGGACGGTCCGCTGTGATAGTTGAAAATCGCACAGGCGACAGGGATAAGGGAAGCACAAGCTTCGTCACATGAACGTCTATGAAAATCAGGAGGAAGAAATGAACATTATTGAAGCATTGGACAAGGAACAGCTCCGTTCCGACATCCCCGAATTCCGTGCCGGCGACACCGTCAAAGTCTATGTCAAGGTTGTCGAAGGTACGCGTGAGCGTATTCAGTTGTTTGAAGGCGTGGTTATCTCCCGCAGTGGCTATGGCATCCGCGAAATGTTCACGGTCCGCCGCGTATCCTATGGCGTCGGCGTAGAACGTACGTTCCCGGTACACAGCCCGCGTCTGGACAGAATCGAAGTAGCGCGCAAGGGCGTGGTCCGCAGAGCCAAACTGTATTACCTGCGTAACCTGACCGGCAAGGCTGCTCGTATTCGCGAACGCCGCTGATTCGCAAACCAAGGGGGCTGCTAGTGCAGTCCTCTTTTTTCGTTTTTGGGAAGAGTTCACAAAGAGTTCATAACCGGCGCCGCGCCGTGTCGGACGGTGTCGCGTTCCCGCGGCCGGACCGGTGCCGCGAACGGCAGCAAGGGAGGAAATAGAAGCATGAGCAAGAAATCGGGAGGCTCCTTTCAAGATTCGCTGAATGACTGGCTGGTGTCCATTATCATCGCCGTGGCCCTTGCCTTCCTCATTCGCACCTTTATCCTGGAACCGTACATGGTGTCGGGTACCTCCATGTATCCCACGTTGGTCAATAACGAGCGCCTCATTGTCAATAAACTGGTCTACTTCATCCGGGATCCCCGGCGGGACGAAATCATCGTCTTCCGCTATCCCAAGGATGAAAGCCGCGACTTTATCAAACGTGTCATCGCGGTCGGCGGCGACACGGTGGAAATGCGGGACGGCGCGGTTCTCGTCAACGGCAAGAAAATCGACGAGCCCTACACGTGGAAAGAAGACCCGAAAGGACTGAACCATTCCAATTACCGGAAATCCGTGGTCCCCAAGGATACGATTTTTGTCCTGGGTGACAACCGCAACAATTCGGAAGACAGCCGCTTCGCCGATGTGGACTTCGTCCCGCTGTCCCTTGTCAAGGGCAAGGCCGCCGTCGCCATCTGGCCCCTGGAAAAAGCGCGAATCCTGCCGTAATAGGCAGAAGTACCGCCCCGTCGGGCGGAAAGGGGAAGGAGGATTGCCATGGACCTGAAGGATTTTAAAATCCAGTGGTTTCCCGGCCACATGACCAAAGCCAAACGCATGATGGAAGACCAGGTCCGTCTGGTCGACGTCGTCGTCGAGCTGCTCGACGCCCGCATTCCGGCCTCGAGCGTCAATCCCATGCTGCGGGACATTGCCGGGAACAAGCCCCGCGTTATTGCCCTGAACAAGGCGGACATGGCGGACCCGGTTTGCACCGAGGCCTGGCTGGCTCGTCTAAAGAAGGACGGCGTGCCTGTCTGCGTCGTCGATTGCAGCCGCGGCAAGGGGGTCAAGCAGATGCTGGCCCTCGTGCAGGAAGCCGCCCGTCCCGTGACGGAAAAATGGCTGAAAAAAGGCGTACGGAACCATACGATCCGCATGATGATCGTCGGCGTTCCCAACGTGGGCAAGTCGACCCTAATTAACCGTCTCGTCGGCCGGGTGAAGGCCATTGCCTCGGATCGCCCCGGCGTGACCAAACAAAAACAATGGGTGACCATTGCCAAGGGAATCGAGCTGCTCGATACGCCCGGCGTCTTGTGGCCGAAATTCGAAAATCCTGGCATCGGCCTCCACCTGGCCTTGACGGGAGCCGTCAAGGACGATATTTACGATCGCCAGATGGCGGCGGAACTGCTCCTGCAGGAACTGCTGGTCAAGTATCCGGACCGGCTGGCTGCCTTTTACGGCATCGAAGTGACGGCGGACGACACGCCCCGCACGGTCATCGAAAAAATCGGGGCTGTGCGCGGCGCCATCAAGGCCGGCGGCGTGCTGGACGAAAACAAGGTTGTCCAGCATGTCCTGTACGATTTCAAATCGGCCAAAATGGGCCGCTTCACCTTGGATGAACCCTGAGGGGAGGAACAGGCTATGACCCTTACGGAAATCAAGGCCCTGCTGGCGGGGGAGCCGACGGGGGCCCAACTGGAAGAACTGGCCCGGGATGACCGGGCCGGCGTGCGGAAACTGCTGGCCTCCTATCACAGCCGGCAGGCCAGGGCGCTGCAGGAACGGGAGCGGTATGACGCGCTCCTGGCGCTGGAACGGCAGTATCTGGCATTGCCGGGCGTGCAGTACGTCGCCGGCCTGGACGAAGCGGGGCGGGGGCCCCTGGCGGGGCCCCTGGTCATTGCCGGCGTCATCCTGCCGCCCGACGGGGACGCTGCCTTCCTGCCCGGCCTGAACGACAGCAAAAAGCTGTCCGCGGTCCGGCGGGAGGCCCTGTATCCGCGCATCCTGGAGCAGGCCCTGGCGGTCATGGTCAATGTCGTCAGCATTGCCAACATCGATAGGGAAAACATCTACCACGCCACGCAGGAGGGGATGGAGCAAATCCTGACGCGCCTGCGCGTGGCGGAGGAAAAAGCTCCCGCAGGCTGTATGGCCGGCGGACCGCAGGTTGCCCTCGTGGACGCCATGCATCCCCGGGTGCCCGGGATCGAGACGGTGCCCATCGTCCACGGGGACGCCCTGAGCGCCTCCATTGCGGCTGCCTCGGTCGTGGCGAAGGTCACGCGGGACCGTATGATGGTCGCGCTGGACCGCGTCTATCCGGGCTATGGCCTGGCCCAGAATAAGGGGTATGGCAGCCAACTCCACATGGACGCCATCCGGGAGAAGGGGGCGACGAAAATCCATCGCCGCAGCTACGAACCCATACGCAGCCTGAATCTGCCGCCGGTGGCGCCGCGCGGCAATTACCTGTTCACACCTGTGGACGGCGTGGAAGACGCAGGCCTGCAGGCGGTCCTGGAGGACCTGGAAGCAAGATAAGACTGGCCGGACAGTGCCGGCAAACGGCCTGGACGGCCGGACATCGCCTATATTTCGTCGCTGCCGTAGAGAGAAAAAAGACGGACGACAAAAACGCGGACCCCAAGGGGGGACCGCGTTTTTTTATGGGTGTTTTCGTCTGTCTGTGGCCCGGTTTCCGGTTTGTCCCCGCATCCCCTTCGGCCTGCCGGGGCGGGTGCCGCGCCGCGGAAATTTAGTCCTGTGGAACCAGACGTCCCAGGAACCGTTCGAACTGGACGCCTTCGCGATAGTCCGAACCGGCGGCGCAGGTGTAGGCGATGGTTTCCGACAGGAAGTGGGCGGCGGCCCCGACGCTGTCCGTCACGGCAGCGCCGCGCAGGAGGAATCCCGTTAGGACGCTGGTGAAGAGGTCCCCTGTGCCGCAGGTGGCGAAGGGGATGCGGTCCACCGTGGTTTCTGTATAGGCGTCGCCTGCGGCTTCATAGGCGGCAATGAGAATCTTGCCCGCGTCTGCCGAAGGGACACTCGTGATTACGACCTGCTTCGGTCCCAGGGCGGCCGTCGCGCGGCACAGGGCGAGTACGGCTTCCGTGCCTGCCGTCGGCGAATACGGCGTGTCGGTCAGGAGGCAGGCTTCCGTGTAGTTTGGCGTGGCGACTGTCGCGTCGCTGACGAGCTTGCGCATTTCCGGCACGATGTCGGGCCCGAAAACGGGATAGAGTTTGCCGTCATCGGCCATGGCGGGATCGACGACGAGGAGACCGTCCTGGCCGGCGAAGCGGCGCGCGGCATCGCGGACGACGGAAATCTGGCCGGCGTTGGCCAAAAATCCGCTGTATACGGCGTCAAAGGTCAGGCCCAGATGCTGCCACTTGTCCATGAATCCCGTCATGGAAGCCGTGCAGTCTACGCTGGTAAAGTCCCCATAGGTCAGGTTGTTGCTGAACAGGGCCGTCGGAAAGGGGCAGCACTGGAAGCCCATGGCGGACAGAACCGGAACGGCCGCCGTTAGGGAACAGCGGCCGAAGGAACAAAGATCGTGGATGGCGAGAACGCGTTTCGTAGGGGTCATGAGAAAATCCTCCCGAAAGATAGGCTGCCAGGTCCGGCGGGAGCCGAATCTGCGCGGCCGAAAACTGTACTGTTTAAAAAGAGAAAAATAAGCTGTTTACAAAGGACATTTTACCATTGTACAGGGAAAAAAGAAAGAGGGCGATTGCTTGGGAAGCACAGATTTTACAAACAAGGACCTGGGCCGGAAGGGGGAGGCGGTGGCGGCGTCTTTCCTGGAGCGGCACGGGTGCCGCATCGTGGCGCGCAACTACCGCTGTCGGGCTGGCGAAATCGACATCATCGCCGAAGAGACGGGACCGACAGTCCGCTTTGTGGAAGTCAAGACCCGCGCCAGCGACCGTTACGGGACGCCGGCGGAAGCGGTCACTGGCGGCAAGCGGGCCAGGATTCGGAAAACGGCGCTGCACTGGCTCGCCGGGGAAGCGTCGTGTCGGTACGACGGCTTCGGCTTCGACGTGGTCGAAGTCCGCGTCTGTCGGGGCCGGGCCTACATCCGCTGGCTGAAGGACTGCTTTTTTTGAAGAAAAGGAGGGAACGTCATGTACGCCAAGGTCATGGGGGCTGCCTGCAGCGGCCTGAATGGCATCCCTATCACGGTAGAGGCGGACCTGGATCGGGGCCTGCCGAATTTCGAGATTGTCGGCCTGGCCAATACGGCCGTCAAAGAAGCGCGGGAACGGGTGCGGACGGCCCTGAAGAATTCCGGGTTCCGTTTTCCCCGCAATCATATTACGGTCAACCTGGCGCCAGCCAGCCTGCGCAAGCATGGGTCCGGCCTGGATTTGGCCATCGCGCTGGGCATCCTGGCCGCTTCGGGATGTATCCCGCGGGAACGGCTGACAGGAAGCCTGTTTCTTGGCGAATTATCCCTGGACGGCGCGCTCCGTCCCGTCCAGGGAGTCCTGCCTATGGCGCTGGCAGCCCGCGAAGCGGGCGTGCGGACGCTGTACGTGCCCCCACGGAACGGGGCCGAAGGCGCCCTGGTCGAAGGCCTGGAGGTCTATGCCCTGCCGACGCTGCGCGCGGTCACGGAACATTTGCAGGTCCGCGCCGGCAGCGCCCCCGTGGCACCGCTGGTACCGGCGGCAGCCCGGCAGGACTATCCCTATGATTTTGCCGACGTCCGGGGCCAGCAGGATGCCAAACGGGGCCTGGAAGTGGCCGCCGCCGGCGGCCACAATATCCTTCTCATCGGCGCGCCCGGCAGCGGCAAGACCATGCTGGCCCGGCGCCTGCCTTCCATCCTGCCGCCCCTGACGGACGAAGAGGCCCTGGAAGTGACGAAAATCTGCAGCATTACGGGCCAGCTCGGCAGCGAGCCGGGCCTGCGGCGTGAGCGCCCCTTTCGCAATCCCCACCACACGGCGACGACGCGGGCCCTGATTGGCGGTGGGGCCCTGCCCCTGCCGGGCGAAGTGACCCTGAGCCATAACGGCGTCCTTTTCCTGGATGAGTTGCCCGAGTTTTCCCGGGAATCCCTGGAAGCGTTGCGCCAGCCCCTGGAGGAACGACGGGTCTGCCTCCATCGCCTGGGCGAAACGGCGGTGTATCCGGCTTCCTTTTTGCTCATCTGCGCCCAGAATCCCTGTCCCTGCGGCTACCTGGGCGATACGGAGCGGCATTGCACGTGCCGTCCCCAGGATTTGGAACGGTACCGGCACAAGCTGTCGGGACCCCTGATGGACCGGATCGATATGCGGATTTTTGTGAAGCGGGTTTCCTATGAGGATCTGGCCGGTCACGGCGGGGGACAGGAGACATCGGCGGTTATCCGGAGGCGGGTCTGCGCGGCCCGGGAACGGCAACAACGGCGTTTTGCCGGCACGGGCGTGCGGTGTAATGCCGAAATGGACCATGGACAGGTGCGGTGCTGGTGTCCCCTGACGTCCGAGGCGGAGACCCTGTTGAAGGAGAGCTTCCGAAAACTGTCCCTGAGCGCCCGCGGGTACGACCGGATTCTCAAAGTCGCCCGAACCCTTGCCGACCTGGCAGGCCGGGACATCCTGTCGGGGACGGATATCGCCGGGGCAGTGGGACTGCGGAACGAAGGCTGACTCTTTTGTGTTTCCAATCGCCGGCAAGTGTGGTAGAATAGACGAAACGGCGTGGGCCTGACCGGTTGGAACGGGCCCGGCGGCGCTGTTGGAACTGGATTGGAATCAGAGAGGGGAAAACATATGCGTATTGTAGTCACTGTCGTCGGCAAGGACCGGGTAGGCATTATTTATCGCGTTACGGGCATCCTGGCGAAAAATCACGTCAATGTCCTGAACATCAACCAAAATATCACCGATGGCTTTTTCAACATGATCCTGCTGGCGGACATGGCCGGCGCCCGGACGGAAATCGGCGCGCTGCGCGATCATCTGGAAGCCCTGGCGAAGGAACTGGGCGTGGAAATCCGCGTACAAAGCGAGGAAATCTTCACGGCCATGCATCAGATTTGAGCCGGGAGGTGTCCTATGCCTATCATTTCTTCGCATGATATTTTAGAAACGACCCATATGATTACCCAGGAGAACCTGGACGTCCGGACCATTACCATGGGCATCAGCCTGCGGGATTGCGCCGACCCGGATGTGGAAGCCTGCGCGCGGAAAATCTACGACAAAGTCGCGCGCACGGCGGAACATCTCGTCCAGACCGGTCAGGATATCGAATCGGAACTGGGCGTGCCCATTATCCATAAACGCATTTCCGTCACGCCGATCGCCCTTGTTGGCGAAAGTTGCACGTCCCCGGACTACGTGCCCCTGGCTCGGGCCCTGGACAAGGCGGCCAAGGCCGTCGGCGTCAATTTCATCGGCGGATTCAGCGCCCTCGTGGATAAAGGCTTCACGAAAGGGGACCGGAATCTCATCGCGTCCATTCCCCAGGCCCTGGCGGAAACGGATCTGGTTTGCTCGTCCGTCAACATCGGCTCCACGAAAGCCGGCATCAACATGGATGCCGTCGCCGAAATGGGCCGTGTCGTGAAGCAGACGGCGGCATTGACGCAAGACCAGGACGCCCTGGGCTGCGCGAAACTCGTCGTCTTCTGCAACGCTGTCAACGATAATCCCTTTATGGCCGGCGCCTTTTTTGGCGTGACCGAACCGGAAAGCATGATCAGCGTCGGTGTTTCCGGTCCCGGCGTGGTGAAGCATGCCCTGGAAGCCGTGCGCGGCCAGGATATCGGCGCCGTGGCGGAAACCATCAAACGGACGGCCTTCAAGATTACCCGTGTGGGACAGCTTGTGGCGCAGGAAGCGGCCAAGCGGCTCCACACGCAGTTCGGCATTATCGACCTGTCCCTGGCCCCGACACCGGCTGTCGGCGATTCGGTCGCCCACATCCTGGAAGAAATCGGCCTGGAGAGCTGCGGCGGCCCGGGGACGACGGCCACGCTGGCCTTGTTGAACGACGCCGTGAAAAAGGGCGGTCTCATGGCCAGCAGCTACGTCGGCGGACTGTCGGGGGCGTTTATTCCCGTCAGTGAGGATGCCGGCATGATTGCCGCGGTCGAAAAAGGCAGCCTGTGCCTGGAAAAACTGGAAGCCATGACCTGCGTCTGCTCTGTGGGCCTCGATATGATTGCCATTCCCGGCAAGACCACAGCAGAGACCATTTCCGCCATCATCGCGGATGAAGCGGCCATCGGCATGATCAACAATAAGACGACGGCGGTCCGCGTCATCCCCGTCCCGGGCAAGGATGTGGGGGACAGCGTGGAATTCGGCGGCCTTCTGGGCCATGCGCCCATCATGGCCGTCAGCCCCTTCAAGGCCGATACCTTTATCGCCCGCGGCGGCAGCATTCCCGCTCCGGTCCGCAGCCTGACGAACTGAGGCGGCGCGCGGAAAGAAAGGGGACAGTACGTCCATGAATAAAGCACAGAAACAGGCCGTCCTGCAGGCCCTGGAAAGGGAGTACGACGGTATCGGCACGGCCCTGCATTATCATTCGCCCTTTGAACTGCTCGTGGCGGTCATCCTGTCGGCGCAATGCACGGACGAGCGCGTCAATGTCATTACGGCCCGTATTTTCCCGCGTCTCGACACGCCGGAAAAGATGGGCGCCTTGACGCAGGCCCAGCTGGAGCAGGAAATCCGGGACTGCGGTCTTTACAAGGCAAAAGCGAAAAACCTGTTGGGCATGTGCCACATGCTCGTGGAAACATTCGGCGGGGTGATCCCGCGTGACATCGAGACTCTGATGAAGCTGCCCGGCGTGGGCCGCAAGACCGCCGACGTTATCGCCAGCGTCATCTACAAAGTCCCGGCCATCGCGGTGGACACGCACGTGTTCCGCACCTCGCACCGCCTGGGCCTGTCCAGGGCCAAGACGCCAGAGGCGACGGAACTGGATTTGCAGAAACTGCTGCCGCGGGAAAAATGGGCCGATGCCCACCACTGGTTCATCTGGCACGGCCGCATTACCTGCAAGGCCCGTCATCCGCTCTGTGCGGAATGCGTCTGCCGGGACCTGTGTCCTTCCCCGGACAAGGACTTGACCCCGTCGCCCAAAGGCGAAACTGTACGCCAGACCGTGGCGGCTTTGCGGGCCGAACGGGCTGGGACCAAGGCGCGGCCCGGTAAGATGTCCTGACCGGCAGCCGGGAAAACAGCAGGGCTGCAGCACAAGGAAAGTTACAACAGGATAGGGGGAGAACGCCGACAGGCGTTCTCCCCCTTTTTTCTTCCGGACGGCGGGCGTGCTGGCCGGAACGAACGGAAAAGGAGGAGAGAAGACGCGATTGATGACAACGACACCAATGACAACGACATCACAGGGATTGACGGACCTTGGCCCGCGCGCCAAGCCCGGCGCGCAAGCGGGGAGACCTGGTTCCCTGGGCGCGCCGGAGGCGACCTTGCGCCGCTGGTTCGGGTACGCTTCCTTCCGTCCGGGGCAGCGGGAAATCATTACGGCCATCCTGGCAGGACGGGACGTGCTGGCCATTTTGCCGACGGGAGGCGGCAAGTCCCTCTGCTTCCAGGTGCCGGGCCTGATTCTGGAGGGCTATACCTTGGTCATTTCGCCCCTTATTTCCCTGATGCAGGATCAGGTGCAGAACCTGCGGGCCCGGGGCATCGCGGCGGTCCATGTCGATTCGCTCATGGGGCGCAATACATACAACCGGGCCCTGTACGAATCCCAGGAACGGCGGTTCCGTTTTCTGTACACGTCGCCGGAACGCTTGCGGAACGCCAATTTCCTGCGTTTTGCCAGACGCAATCCGCCGGCGTTCATGGTCGTGGACGAGGCCCATTGCGTGTCCCAGTGGGGGCATGATTTCCGTCCGTCCTACCTGGCCATCCCAGATTTTTTGCGCGCCCTTCCCGCGCGGCCCCGGTACGCGGCGTTTACGGCGACGGCGACGCCGTTCGTGCGGCAGGATATCATCCGCCATTTGGCCCTGGTCCGGCCGACGCTCGTAGTCCGGGGGTTTGACCGGCCCAACCTGTTTCTGGCGAAACGGCGGCCCTGGAACAAGGACCGGGCCCTGCGGGAAGAAATGGAACGCCTCCGGGGACGCTGCGGCATCGTCTATTGCGCGACCCACGCCACGGTGGAACGGGTGACCCGCCTCCTGCGGCAGCAGGGAATCGACGCGGCGCGGTACCATGCGGGCCTGTCTGTGGCGGAACGGCGGGAAACAGGGGCGAGGTTCGCCGCCGGGGACCTGTCCGTCGTCGCTGCCACATCGGCCTTCGGCATGGGCATCGACCGGGGCGATGTCTCGTTTATCCTGCATTACAATATGCCGGCCAATCTGGAGGAATATTACCAGGAAGCGGGACGCGCCGGACGGGATGGCGGGCCGGCCTACTGCCGTCTTTTCTACAACGAGGGGGACCGGGCCCTCTGCGAGGCCCTGCTGCGCCGCCAGGCCCATCCGGAGCACGGCTTGCGGCTGCTGGACACCATGTGGCGCTATTGCCGCTACGACGGCTGTCTGCGCAACTTTATCCTGTCTTACTTTGGCGAAGGGACGCGAGGACCCTGCGGACATTGCGGCGGCTGTCAGGGGGTGACCGGGGAACGGCCCTGAAATTCCCGCGGATTTCTTGTGAATTCCCTGTGAATCCGCTGGGAGTCCCCGGCAACCCAGAACTGTGAACCCCCTGTGAATTCGCGGGGAATCCGCATGGCAGCCAGGGAAAAAAGAAGGTGTTTTTGCCCTGGTTGTCGAAGTGTACGGAGAATCGGAAAATAAGGAGGCATGTTGTATGAAGCTGACGTTTTTAGGGGCGGCCCGGACGGTCACCGGATCGTGCTACCTGTTGGAAATAAACGGGAAAAAACTCCTCGTCGATTGTGGCATGTTCCAGGGCCCGAAGGCGATCAAAGCCCTGAACGAGCGGCCCTTTTCCTTTGCGCCGGGCGACATCGACGCCATGATCCTGACGCACGCCCATATCGACCACAGCGGCCTGATTCCGAAGCTCGTGAAGGAAGGGTACCAGGGCCCTATCCACTGCACGCGGTCGACGCAGCAGTTGTGTACGATCCTGCTGCCGGACAGCGCCCACATCCAGGAATCGGACGCGGAGTTCGCCAACCGCAAAGGTCTGCGGGCGGGCCGGCCCGAAGTACGCCCCCTTTTTACGGTGGACGACGCCTACACTTCGTTGAGCAATTTCTATGTCCACGAATTTGACACGGCGTTCGACGTCCTGCCGGGCGTGACGGTGAAATTTCTGGTGGCGGGCCATATCCTGGGCAGTGCCATTGTGGAAATGCAGGTGACGGAAGACGGGAAGAAAACCAAGCTGATTTTCACCGGCGACATCGGCCAGCCGAACTACCCGATCCTCGAGGATCCGGAAGAAATCAGCGGCGCCGACTTCATCATCACGGAATCGACCTACGGCAACCGCCTGCACCAGAAAAACGACAAGGAGCAGGAACTGGCGGATATCGTGAACCGCACGGTGGAGCGGGGCGGCAACGTGGTCATCCCGGCTTTTGCCGTCGGCCGTACGCAGGTCCTGCTGTACTATTTCCAAAAACTGCAGCAGGCCGGCAAAATCCCTGATGTCCCAATCTATATCGATAGCCCCATGGCGACGAAGGTGACGGGGATTACCCTGGCGTCGAAGGATGAGTACGACGAGGAAACGCGGGCCCTGACGGAATTTCAGGGAGACCGCCTCTTTGCCATGCGGAACGTTCACTTTACGCCGACGGTCCAGGAATCTGTGCAGATCAACAACACGGACGGACCGAAAATCATCCTGTCTGCCAGCGGCATGTGCGACGCCGGTCGGATCCTGCATCACCTGAAACATAACCTGTGGCGGCGGGAATGCACCATCGTCATTGCCGGTTATCAGGCCGAAGGGACCTTGGGACGGCAGCTCGTGGACGGGGTGAAAAAGGTCAAGATCATGGGCGAACCCATCAAGGTGGAAGCGGAAATCACGACCATGAGCGGATTTTCGGCCCATGCCGACAAGGAGCAGCTCCTGGCGTGGTATGGCAAGATGAAGCAGAAACCCAAGTGTTTCTTTGTCACCCACGGCGAGTTCGACGCGGCCTTCTCCCTGGCCCATGACCTGCAGACGCGGCTCGGCACGGCGACCTATGTCCCTAACTACGGGGACGACGTCCTGATCACGGGCTCGGAGTACCGTGTGGAAGAGGCGAAGCAGGTGGCGGTTTCGCCGGAAGTCGAGGATATGCGCGAGACCATGGATCAGATTGCCCGCGAATATATGGCGTTCCGGTCCCGCATGGACCAGGCGACGAGCCGCGATACGGCTCGGGCGGCGGCGGTCACGAAGAAACTGCAGAAATTGCGCAAGTATATGAACGACCTCCTCAATGGATGAGAAAAGATGGATTGTCCCAAAACTGTATAAAAACAAGGAAGGTCCGGAGAAATCCGGACCTTTTTGTCTTTTCTGAACGGGAGAAAACTGTTCCATACGTTACTTGCGATTATTATAATGGACGAAAGTGTTTTATAAAAAAACAAATGTTGCAAATTGTTTGACAAGGGGGCCGGCGGCGGTACACTTTGCTTATTGGCGGGCATGACCTGCCTGGAGGAGGAGAGAGACATGACGAGAGATTACCGGGACCTGCCGCCGGCGCAGGGCTTATACGATCCGGCCTTTGAGCACGATGCCTGCGGGATTGGGTTTGTCGTGGACATACAGGGACGCCGTTCCTACGACATCGTCAGCGACGCGCTGGACATCCTGGAACACTTGCGCCATCGCGGCGGCGAAGGGGCGGACGGCAAGAGCGGCGACGGCGCGGGCATCCTGGTACAGATTCCCCACGCGTTCCTGCGGCGGGAGTGTGCCGTCCTGGGATTTACCCTGCCGCCCGAAGGGGAGTACGGCGTCGGGATGATTTTTGCCCACCGTTATGAGCACCATCTGGAAGAGCAGCAGCAGGCCTTCGCGGCCATCGTGGAAGAAGCGGGCCAAACGGTCCTGGGCTGGCGCGAAGTCCCGGTGGACGACAGTGTCATCGGCGCGCAGGCCGCTTCGGTACGGCCCCGTATCCTGCAGGTCTTCATCGGCCGCGCTCCATCCTTGCGGAACGACATGGATTTTGAACGGAAACTCTACGTCATCCGCCGCCTGGCGGAAAAACGGATCACGCCCCGGAGCCGGAAAATGGGGTCGGATTTTTACATTGCCAGCCTGTCGAGCCATACCATCGTGTACAAAGGCATGCTGACGTCGACACAGATCCGCCATTTCTACCTGGATCTGTCCGACCTGGATTTTACCAGCGCCATGGCCCTCGTCCATTCCCGCTTCAGTACGAATACTTTTCCCAGCTGGGCCCGGGCCCATCCGAACCGCTACATCGTGCACAACGGCGAGATCAATACCATCCGCGGCAACACGAACTGGCTCAACGCGCGGGAAGGGAAGGCCCATTCCCTGGCGCACGCCATAACGACCATGATTCCCGAACCGTGGGAAAAGGACCCCTTCATGAGTCAGGAGAAGAAGGACTATTATCGCTACCAGAACTTTATGATGGAAGCCTGGGGCGGCCCGGCGGCCATCTGTTTTTGCGATGGCACGCGCATCGGCGGGGTGCTGGACCGTAATGGCCTGCGTCCGGCCCGGTACTATGTCACCAAGGAGGACCGCGTCATTTTGTCGTCCGAAGTGGGAGCCCTCCGGACGGATCCGAAAAATATCCGCTGCAAGGGGCGGCTGGAACCGGGCAAGCTCTTTCTCGTTGATACGGCGCAGCGGCGCATTGTGCCGGATGAGGAGATCAAACACGGCATCGCGTCGTCCCATCCGTATGGGCGTGATGCCGGGAACATCTGGTCGACCTGCCGGACTTGATGTCCCGGGCCGCCACGGCGGCAGCCGCGGCCGGGCAGGTAGGTGGGACGGAAGGCACGGAATCACGGGATCTGTTAAAGGCCCAGCAGGCCTTTGGGTACACCCAGGAAGACTTGAGCCGGATCCTGCTCCCCATGGCCCGGACGGGCAAGGAACCTGTCGGCGCCATGGGCATGGACTGCCCCCTGCCGATTCTGTCGGAGCAGCCCCAGATGCTCTATGACTATTTCCAGCAGAACTTTGCCCAGGTGACGAATCCGCCTATCGACGCCCTGCGGGAAAATGTCGTCACTTCCACGTCGGTCATGATCGGCAACGTGGCGAACATCATGGATCCGGACGAAGCGGGCACGTATGCCCTCGCCGTGGACCGGCCGCTCCTGCCGAACAAGGAGATGGCCGTTATCAAGGGGCTCCGCGCGGGGAAACTGCGGGCTGTTTGCCTGTCCCTGCTCTACGCGGCCGGTGGCGGGGACGACGTCCTGAAAGAGGCCCTGGACACGGTGACGGATTTTGCCGCCACGGGGAAGCTTCCGCGGTGCACGCCGGCAGAAGCGCGGCAGCGGTACCTGAACGCGGCCGTGGCCGGCATCCAGACAGTTCTCTCCAAGATGGGAATTTCCACCGTGCGCAGTTATCACGGCGCCCAGATTTTCGAAGCCGTCGGCATCAACAAGGAGGTCGTGGGCAAGTATTTTCCCCATACGCCGTCCCGCATCGAAGGGCTGGGACTGCAGGAAATCGCCAGGGAGAACGAATTGCGCCACCGCCGCGCCTTCCCGGTCCCGTCCCGGTTGGCAGACGGCAATATCTATCAGTATAAAAAAGAGGGCCCCGATCCGCACATCCTCGACCCGGAAACCATTGCGGCGCTCCAGCAGGCGGTCCGTACGGGCGACGGAGAGGCGTATCGCCGGTTTGCCGACCGGGTGGACCACCAGGCCCTGTTTCGCCTGCGGGACCTGCTCGACTTCGACAGTCCCGACGGCTGCAGCATCCCCGTGGAGGAAGTGGAGCCGGTGGAATCCATCGTACGCCGTTTCCGGACCGGCGCCATGAGTTACGGCGCCCTGAGCAAGGAAGCCCACGAGTGCATTGCCATCGCGATGAACCGTCTGGGCGGTCGCAGCAACACGGGCGAGGGCGGCGAGGATCCTGCCCGTTTCGTGCCGGGACCGGACGGACTGGACCGCAACGATGCCATCAAACAGGTTTCCACGGCCCGCTTCGGCGTCACGGGCAACTACCTCGTCCATGCGCAGGAACTGCAGATCAAGTGCGCCCAGGGGGCAAAACCGGGTCAGGGCGGCAACCTGCCGGGAGCGAAGGTTTTCCCCGAGATTGCCCGGACCCGTCATTCCACGCCGGGCGTTGCCCTGATTTCCCCGCCTCCGCACCACGACATCTATTCCATCGAGGATTTGGCCGAGCTGAGCTCCCTTCCCGGCGCCGCCCATGGAAATCGCAATTTGACATTATAATGTAAAGAGACTATAATATTGTAGTCCGAAAATGCGTGGGAACGCCTCGCATCGCAGTTGATTTGTTTAAAAGAGGGAGCAAAGAAATGATTAGAAATGACATCCGCAACATTGCCATTATCGCCCATGTTGACCACGGCAAAACCACACTGGTCGATGCAATGTTGAAACAGAGCCACGTTTTCCGCGCCAACGAAAAGGTGGCGGAGCGCGTGATGGACTCCAATGACCTGGAACGCGAACGGGGCATTACGATCCTGTCTAAAAATACATCTGTCATGCACAATGGCACGAAAATCAATATCTTGGACACGCCGGGCCATGCCGATTTCGGCGGCGAGGTGGAACGCGTCCTGACCATGGTCGACGGCGTCCTTCTCCTTGTCGACGCGTACGAAGGCCCCATGCCGCAGACGAAGTAT
Source organism: uncultured Selenomonadales bacterium (assembly GCA_900314855.1). Classification (GTDB taxonomy): domain Bacteria; phylum Bacillota; class Negativicutes; order Acidaminococcales; family Acidaminococcaceae; genus Succiniclasticum. Next base: position 9,940 of record OMWZ01000002.1, on the reverse strand, counting down.
GTCCTGCGCAAGGCGCTGGAACAGCATTTGAAACCGATCGTGGTCATCAACAAGATCGACCGTCCGGATCAGCGCGCTGCCGAAGTGGTGGACGAGGTCCTGGACCTGTTCATCGAACTCGGCGCCGACGACGACCAGCTGGAATTCCCCGTGGTCTACGCCTCGGCCCGCAGCGGCTACGCCAAACTGTCCATGGAAGACGAGAGCGAGGATCTGCAGCCGCTCTTCAAGGTCATCCTGGACAACATCCCCGCCCCGGACGTGGAAGTCGACCAGCCCCTGCAAATGCTGGCCAACACCCTGGACTATGATTCCTACGTCGGTCGTATCGTTATCGGCCGCGTCGTCCGCGGGACCATCAAAGCCAACATGCCCGTCGCCCTGATGCACGACGGCAAGATTTCCAACGAGCGCATCGGCCGACTGTATACCTACCAGGGACTGAAGCGCGTCGAAGTTCCCGAAGTCCAGGCCGGGGACATCGTGGCCCTCATGGGCCTGCCCGACGTGGAAATCGGCGACACCATCGCCGACCAGGAAAACCCCGAGGCCTTGCAGGGCATCAAGATCGACGAACCGACCCTGTCCATGGAATTCTCGGTCAATAACAGCCCCTTTGCCGGTAAGGAAGGCGAATTCGTCACGAGCCGCCATCTGCGCGACCGTCTCCTGAAGGAAATCGAGACCAATGTGGCCTTGCGCGTCGACGAAACGGACAACACGGATACGTTCATCGTCAAAGGCCGCGGCGAGCTGCATCTGTCCATCCTGATCGAAACGATGCGCCGTGAAGGCTATGAGCTGCAGGTCGGCAAACCGAAGGTTATCCTCCACAAGGACGCCGACGGCCACACCATGGAACCGATGGAAGCCCTGACCATCGACGTGCCGTCCGATTTCCTCGGCGTTGTTATGGAAGACCTGGGCACCCGCAAGGCGGAAATGGTCAACATGCACGAGATGTCGGGCTATATCCGCCTGGAATTCAAGATCCCTGCCCGCGGCCTTATCGGCTTCCGCAACCAGTTCCTGACGGATACGAAAGGCAACGGCGTCATGAACCATGTCTACGCCGGGTACGACTACTACAAAGGCCCCATCCCGGGACGTACGCGCGGCAGTCTCGTCGCTTTTGAAGCCGGCGAGACGACGGCCTACGGCATCGGCAACTGCCAGGAACGGGGCACCATGTATATCGTGCCGGGCGAGCAGGTCTACGAAGGCCAGATTATCGGGGAAAACGCCCGTGAAGACGACATGGACGTCAATCCCTGCAAGAAAAAACACGTTTCCAACATGCGCGCTTCCGGATCCGATGAAGCCATCCGCTTGGTCCCGCCGGTTTTCTTCTCCCTGGAACAGGCCCTGGAACACATCAACGACGACGAACTCGTCGAAGTGACGCCGAAGAGCATCCGCATGCGCAAACGCATCCTGGATCGCGTGGAACGCGGCCGTATGCGCGGCCGTGCCAAGGCTTCCGCCGCCAACAGCGGCAAGTAACCGGGCGGCCCTGGAGGGGAAAAATCCGGGAATCCACGCAAAAAGGGGCATTTCCCCTTGAAATATTTGTGAAAAAACTTTACAATATTTTATAACAGGGATTCTCCCCGGAGAGTAGCAGTGATAATAGACGAAAAGCTCAATCGGAATGTACGGAGGCATCACCCATGGATTTCAGAAACACGGCCTTGAAACTTATTTCTTCCAGTCCGGAAGAAGGCGATTACAACGGACCGTACCTGGTAGAACGGAAAAAGCTCGACTTTTTGGTCCGGGTTCCTCATAAATTCAAAGACGCGGCTTCCTACGCCGATGAACTCATGAGCGGCAAGGCCATCATGATCTCCTTCATGAGCGTGGACGACGAGACCCGTGTGCGCATTTTCGACTACATGAACGGGGTTTCCTATATCACGAAAGCCTACGTTTCCAAGGTGCGGGACAACCTGATCCTGTACACGCCGGAAACCGTCGAGGTGGAACGGCAGAAACGCAAGACATCGTCCCTGTGGGGCCGGTGACACGGATACGCAGGCAGACGGCAACACGAACAAAAGGCCGGCATTCTTTCGAATGCCGGCCTTTTTCCATGCCCCGCAGCCCTTGCCCTTACAGGAATCCCCAGAAGCGGGACGCCAGGAACAGGAGGGGAAAGACGGCGAGGACGTAGACTACCGTCGTGAGCAGGAAGCCCGCGATAGTCAGATCCACGTTCAATTTGTAGAGTTGTGCCGTGATGACGGCGTTGATGGCCGCCGGCGAGAAAGCGCACACCATGGCGGAGCCGAAAACGACGGGATCCCGGAAAGCTGTCCGGAACGGCAGGTAGAACAGGACGGGAACGAGAAGGAAGCGCTGGAAAAGGATGTTCCGCACGCTGCCGTAATACTTGCCGGCGCTGCCCAGATCGATCAGGTATCCCACAGGAAGCAGGGACACCCAGGCGAGGATGTGGACCATATAATGGAAGACCGTGCCGAGGATGTCGGGCCGCGGGATATCCAGGGACTGGAGCAGGACACCGCCGAGCATGCCCAAAAGGGCGATCTGGTTGATGGTGAAGAACATTTCCCGGACGCTCAGGCGCAGGCGGGTTCCGGCCAGCTGGGCGTCATGGCGGGCGACGAAGAAGCGGGCCAGGGGAAAGCAGACGGCGACCATGAGGCAGTTTTGCGGCGCCGCCACGAGCTGTACATAGGCAAACCCCGGCTCCCCGAACAGGATGAAGGCGCTGAGGCCGCTCAAGGTGCCGATGTTCGACAGCATAGAGGAAATGATGTAGGCCCCGCGGTCCAGTTCGTCCCGGAACGCGTCGGCGAAAAAGAGGTAGCCGATAAGGCCGGGTACGACGGTCAGCAGGATCGACGCCAGGGGAAGCAGCAAAAGGGAAGCGGATAACTTCAGGCCCCAGAAGGAAATGAAGTTGATGAATGTACAGAAGACGACGACGTTGAATTGGATCAGCCGCCCGCAGGTCTGCCGCGATATGATATTGTGGGTCTTCAGCAGGTAGCCTGTCAGCAGGGGCAGGACGATGTCGACGAAGACCAGGCCGAGGCGGGTCCATTCCATGGGATATCTCCTTTAGGGGGATTTTATTCGTGCAAGAGATGCAAGGAATCCAGCAGGTGCAGGACGAGGGAGAGGAGGATGGCGACGAGGGTTGCCAGGACCATGCCCTGGACGGTGATGGAGCCGAAGGTCAGCTTGGCGCCGGACAGGCCGATGATTAGGATGACGGCCGTCATGGTCAGGTTGCGGGGCTGGCTGTAGTCGACTTTTTGTTCCACCAAAAGGCGCAGGCCCGAAGCGGCGATGACGCCGAAGAGAAGCAGGCACACGCCGCCCATGACCGGCGTCGGGATGCCATGGATAAGTTCACTCAGTTTGCCGATGAAGGACAAGAGAATGGCGAAGACTGCCGCCGTGCCGATGACCCAGACACTGTAGACTTTCGTAATGGCCATGACGCCGATGTTTTCCCCGTAGGTCGTGTTCGGCGTGGCGCCGCAAAGGCCCGACAGGATGTTGGAACAGCCGTCGGCGAACAGGGAATGGTCCAGGCCGGGATCCTTGATCAGGTCGCGGCCAACGATGTTCCCCGTCACCATGAGGTGGCCGATATGTTCCGTCAGGACAACGAGGGCCGCCGGGGCGATAATCGCCACGGCATTCCAGTTCCACGTGGGGGCGCTGAAATGAGGCAGGGCGAACCAGGGAGCCTGGACGACGGGTGTCAGGTCGACCATGCCCAAAAAGAAAGCGAGGATGTAGCCGCTGACGACGCCGATGAGAATCGGAATGATGGCCAGGAAGCCGCGGAAGGCGACGGAGCCGAGGACGGTCACGGCCAAGGTGAAGAGGGAGACGATGACGTTATTCAGAACGATGTGGTCTCCCGTCAGGCCCGCCATGGAAGCGGCCGTCGGAGCCAGTTCCAGGCCGATGACGGCGATGATGGCACCCATGGCCGCGGGCGGGAAAATCAAGTCGATCCAGCGGGTGCCGATCATCTTGACGAGAAAGGCGAACAAAATGAACAACAGGCCGAAGACGATAAAGCCCGACTGGGCGTCCGTATAGGGGTGGCTGGCGAGAATCAGCAGGACCGGCGAAATGAAGGCGAAGCTCGACCCCAGATAGGAAGGGATCTTTCCCTTGGTCAGGAAAATGTAGAGCAGGGTGCCCACGCCGTTCATGAAGAGGCAAGTGTTCGGATTGAGGTGGAACAGGAACGGGACGAGTACCGTGGCGCCGAACATGGCGAACAGATGCTGGATCCCCAGGGGGATGGATAAGGAAATGGGGACACGTTCTTCTACTTGGATGACACGACGTGACATAAAAATCCTCCTTGGCAGCCGGGATATAAGGACGTTGACATTCGGGCAGGCCGCATATTTGAACTAATTGTAAATCTTTTCTTCTATTAATGCAATGAGGAAAAAGGCGTTGTACAATGGAAACAGTACAGGGCGGCAACGCCGCCCGAAATTTAAGGAGGTACTTTTATGCGACTGAAACGGAAATTGCTGGCTTTTATCCTGACCTGTATGGCCTTGTTCACCCTGACGGCCGCGCCGGCCTTTGCCGCCGAGGCGTCCCGGGACAGCATCAGCGTCACGGGCAGCGCCGAAGAGGAAGTGGCGCCGGACATGGCGGTGATTTACGGGACATTGGAGCAGAAGAACCCCACGGCCGCCGAGGCACGGGAAGGCCTGGCCCGGCAGATCCAGGCCCTGACGCGGGAGCTGCGGCTGCAGCTGGTTCCGGACGAAGATGTGCAGAACATCCAGTACAGCCTGGAACCGCAATATGTTTATGAGCGGAACTCGAACAAACAGAAAGCCGACGGCTATCTGGCCCGGACGGAATACAAAATCCGCGTGACGAACCTGAAGAAACTGGGCCCTGTCCTGGACAAAGCCATCGGCAGCGGGCTGACGGTGAACCACGTCGATTTCGACCTGAAGGACCGCAACTTGTATGAAAACAAACTGCTGGATCAGGCCGTGTCCAACGCCCGTGCCCGCGCGGCTGTCGTTGCCCGCGCCGGCGGCCGTCAGCTCGGCACCCTGCTGAACGCGTCCCTCAACACGACGGCGTCGCCCCTCCGTCTGGGACGGGCCTACCTGATGGAGGCGAAAGCGCAGAATGACGCCGCTTCCACGGGGACGGAGCTGAGTGCCGGCGTGCTGACCGTATCGGCCCGGGTCAGCCTCGTCTTCGGCCTGCAGTAATGACCCCGCAGATGGCGCGGACCGCCGCGCCTGCAACGGGAGCGAAGACGGTGCGCGCCGTCCTGTTCGATATGGATGGAACCCTGTTGGATACGCTGGGAGATTTGACCGATTCCCTAAACCATGTTCTGGCCGCGCGAGGGCATCGCCACGACTTTACGGTCCGTGACGTGGCCCGCTTCTTTGGGAGCGGGGCTTCCGTGGCCATGCAGCGGGCCCTAGCGGCGGCGCGGGGCGTGCCCATGGACGAAGCCGTGACGATGGGGGCTTCCGTCCTGCCGGTGGGGCGGGAGCCCCTGGCCCTGTCCCCGGCGGACCGGGCCGAGGCAGAGACGCTGCGGCAGCTGTACGCTCCCTATTATCACGCCCATTGCCGTGAAAAGACCGCGCCCTACGCGGGTATCCCGGAACTCCTGCGGCGGCTGCGCCGCGCGGGACTGCGCCTGGCCGTCGTGTCCAACAAGGGCGACAGCGAAGTGCGGGAGCTGGCGGACGCCCTCTTCCCGGGCTGCTTCGACTGCGCCCTGGGCGTGCGTCCGGAACGGCGCCGCAAACCAGCGCCGGACATGATCCGCCTGGCCCTGGACAGCCTGGGCGTGGCCGCCTCGGATGCCCTCTACGTGGGCGATTCCGAAGTGGACCTGGAAACGGCTGCCCGGAGCGGCCTGGCCTGCGTCAGCGTCGATTGGGGCTTCCGGGACCACGATTTCCTGGTCCGCGCCGGCGCCGCGCGCATCGTGTCGGATCCAGAGGCCCTGGCGGCCTGCCTCCTCGCGTAAGGACCGCGCGAAAAAAGACACCCCCCAAAAGAGACAAAAAAGGAGGGCCCCCTTGCGGGGTCCTCCTTCTGCCGTCTTGCTCAAGGCTTCGACGGTGTAGTCCATTCCGCGTCCTTCAGCGTCCGGGACGCGTCCTTTAAAGCCTGGAGCAGCTCCGCCGAACCGGCAGGATGGGCGGCACAGACCTTTTGCAGGTCCATGAAGGTCTTGAACTCGCTGCCCCACAGGTAGCGGCCCTCCTCATCGTAGCAGGCGACGACGAGATTCGCCTTGGCCCGTTCGGGCATCTTGCCATTGTCATCAGAAACGGTGATAAACCGGCCCTCGGGAAAATCCATGGCGAAGAGCGTCACCTTGTCCTCGTCCGTGTCTTCGTCAAAGCCCAGGGCCGCAAATTCCGCGCGCAGATCCAGCATGTCGTGTTCCTTCCTTTCTCCGTGGTTGGGCGGTGGCCGGCCCGTCCGCCGGCGCCTGTCGCCCCATTGTCTTCATCATACCATAAATCCGGCCTGGCCGCGGAAAATTTGCGGACTTGTATGGGTCGGGGCCATTTGCTATAATGGAACAGGTTATGGAACCGCGACGGAAGGAGGCTTGTCATGAAAAAGCGCGAACCAGGCATCGAGCCGGGGATGCAGGTGGAGTTCATCTGTCCCAAATGCGGCACTCATCTGGCGTGGGCCTTGCCGGGCGCGGAAATGAAATGCCCCCGGTGCGGACGCTGGGTGACCGGCAAAAACCGCAAAAAAAAGGAAGACGATATCATGCTTCCCGTCAATGACGACCAGCTGCGGCTGTTTTAAGAAAAGGAGACTGTACAATGAAAATCTTTATGGACACGGCCAATGTAGAAGAAATCAAGGAATTTGCCGATCAGGGCATCGTATATGGCGTGACGACCAATCCGTCCCTCATCGCGAAGTCGGGGCGTACCCAGGCAGAGGTCATCCCCGAAATCTGCAAACTGGTTCCGGGACCGGTCAGCGCCGAAGTCATCAGCCAGGATTGCGAAGGGATGGTGCGGGAAGCGCGGGAACTCGTCCGGATCGCCGACAATGTCGTTGTTAAGATTCCCTGCATCCCCGAAGGCCTGAAGGCCATTAAGATCCTCAGCGCCGAGGGCATCCGGACGAACTGCACGCTTATCTTCAGCCTGGGACAGGCCATGCTGGCCGCCCGTGCCGGAGCGACCTATGTCAGCCCCTTTATCGGCCGCCTCGATGATATCGGCGAAGACGGCTGCGCCTTCGTGGAAAACCTGGTCCGGGTCTTCCGCACCTACGGCCTGCCGACGCAGATTATCGCCGCCAGCATTCGCAGCCAGGAGCACGTGGACCGCGTGATGCTCGCCGGGGTGGATATTGCCACGATCCCGACGAAAGTCCTGGCAGGACTCGTCCATCATGACCTGACGGACAAAGGCCTGGCGAAATTTATGGAAGACTACCGCAACAGCCTGAAAAAATAAAGGATGCGTCCGACGAATCATATGAACTGGAAACAACTGACGAAAAAAGGCTGCGCCATCCTGGCGTGGCTCGGGATGGCCGGATTTTCCGGCCATCCTGCTTTGGCCGGCGGGGTACAGCCCGTACCGAAAGCCTACGACGACGTTGCCGTGGAAACCGTATGGAGCGGCCCGCGCCTTTTCTTTTCCGACAGCCCGGAAAGCATCTATGAAAAGGGAATCGTCTTTCGGGGAATCGCCGATGGCGACACGCGCCTGTTCCTGCACCACCTGAACGAAACCAGGGAACCCCTGAAAGCGGCGGTCCTCCTGCGACCTGTCGGGGAACGCGCCTATATCACGTGGGGCCTCCGGGGCATCGGAACCCCGAACAAGGACTACTTCCAGGCTGCCCGGGAAAGCCAGCGGCGCTACTTTGAGGACTACGCGCGTCATCGCGCCGACCTGCCCGGAGCGGACTACGACAGCTACCGGAAGAAAGTCCGCCGCACGGGGACCGCGCCGGACTACTACAATATTTACGGCAGCCGGGACCTGGCCGTGACGCGCCTGGAAGCGGGTGACTTTGTGGAGGGCCTGTCCCTGGCGAAGAACGCCCGTTTTGTCGGTACGCGCGTCAAGCCGCAGGAGCTGCTGACGGGTATGTTCGACTTCCGCACGCGGGGCCCGGTTGAAGTCCTGGTCCTGCTTACGGGCCTGCGGGACGATGTCCCGGCCTTCGCGGCCACGGCCAGGGAACTGCCCATGGACGAACATCCCCTGCGGGGCATTTACGACCACAGCGACCTGACGTATTTCGTGAAAAAGCCCATCCGCCTGCAGCCGGGCCAGGCTGACGCCCTGACCATGGGCGTGTCCGACGACCCGTTTTTCCTGCGCGGCACGGACCCTGTTTCCGGCACGGCGACGACGGACTACGGCAATTACGGCGTCATTTACCATGTTGTCTACACGCTGGGAGAGGCGACGGAACGGCAGCCTGTCGTCGTCAGCCTGAATCCCTGGGGCGGCAATTTTTCCGGGGCGGCCCTCGCTGCCGGGCCGTCCGGTATGGAAGTCCTCGATATTCCGCCGACGAGTCTTGTTTTCTCGGAACAGGATAAACGGGAGACGATCCAAACCTTTGGGCACGGGTACACGACGCAGGAATTCCTGTGGTCCCCGCCGGGCGCGTCCAATTTGCCCCTGCGTCTTTTCTGGACGCGGGAAGAAGCTCGTCCTTCCCGGACGGCGAAGGGAACCGGCAAAAATCGGGGAGCGGGGGACACGGATACGCTGGAAACTGCCGCGCCGGGCCGCATGCGCGTCCTCTACGAACGCTGGAAAGCAGGCCGGGACGGGGGAAAGGAAGACACTATTGGCAAAGAAACTACTAAATGAGAATTTGTCCATGAATTGTGAAAAAAGCCGCGGGAACGCGGCTTTTTTTGCGCCCTGATTTCACAATTCGTACACTATCTGCCCGTTGACTTTTAAAAATCGACTCCGTATAATCTAATTAGGAATTGATTTTTATTGACGATATAAAAAAAGAGACATAGGGGAAAAAGAACCTGTTGTTGTTATTTGAGAATGGAGGAGATGTCTGTGCTTAAGAAACGGAATACGATCCAGCGGCAGCTGGTCATTGCCGCGGTCCGCTCGCTGAGTAACCACCCGACAGCGGAAGAGGTGTACAACCGCATCGTCCTGGACTACCCGGATATCAGTAAAGGAACGGTGTACCGGAATTTGAATTCCCTCGTGGAAAGCGGCCTCCTGCGGCGTGTGTCCGTGCCCGGGTCGGCCGACTGCTACGACCATATGCTGACGAAGCATTATCATGTGCAGTGCGCGCGCTGCCATAAATTCATGAACGTCGACGACCTGGAATATTTTCAGGACCTGGATGACAAGATCGCCCAGCTGACGGGGTTCCGGATGGACAACCACAACCTGGTGTTCCAGGGCATCTGCCCGGAGTGCCAGATCGCCATCGCGGAAGAACAGGCGGCGGAAGCGGATGCGGATGCGGAAACGACGGCAACGGCGGAAAGCAGCGGCGCTGCTGCAGCCAAGGCCCGTCCGGCCAAGGGCACAAAGACGGCCAAGGGGAAACGGGGGAGAAAATCCACCAAGGTCGCCAACTGACCGGACGCGCCGAAAGGCACGGATCCCGATGGGGAGGGCCCGGTCGAAAGACAATGAGATAAAGGATATGATATAATATGCGGGTAGGAATATCCGCATATTTTTTTGACGGGAGACAGAGATATGGATATGCAGGAAAAAACGCGCAAAGCCTCCGCGCGGCGGGAAGGGCAGCGGACAAGAAAAACGAAAAAGGGAACGGCGGAACGGGAACGCCGCCCGAGGGAAACGGCGGGACGCCCGCCGTTCCGGAAGGGACAGGAAATCACCGTGACCATCGACAACCTCGACAGCGAAGGCCGGGGCATCGGCCGCTGCGA
>OMWZ01000027.1 GCA_900314855.1 uncultured Selenomonadales bacterium | reverse complement strand
GCACGGCCAAGACATCCCTCGCATTCAAAAGCCCGAACCAAGTTGTAACAGAGTATTTCTCACATTCTGGTGTGTAACACATGTCTTGACAACCAAGACACGGCGTGCCCCCGCGCGGCGGCTCCCCCTTGCGCAACGCGCCCAGGTGTGCTACAATGGACACGGTTCCAGACCGGAAGGCATCGCGAGAGTTTTACCGGGTCCCCTGGAAACCGCAAAATACTGTCTATATCGCTTGGATCCCTATGACCGAGACGTGACGCCATAAGCGGGCTTTCCGCGCATCCGTTTTCGGGTGCGCTTTTTTTGTGGGCGGCGCCAGGGCGTTTGCCGGACGAGGGGACGGTCCGCTGTTCCGTTGGCCGCAAGCCGCGTACCCGCTGCGCGCCTCCCGGTCCGGGACATCCGAGCCGTGACAAGGGAGGCTGTTTTTTTATGTTGCAGGTTGTGAAGACGACGGCGGAACTGCGGGAACTGGTGCGCCGCGTGAAGAAAGAAGGACGGACGATCGGGCTGGTGCCGACCATGGGAGCGCTGCACGAAGGCCACGCGTCGCTGATTGCGGCGGCGCGGGCGGAGAACGACTTTGTCATTGTGAGCGATTTCGTGAATCCGACGCAGTTCGGGCCCACGGAGGACCTGGACGCCTATCCGCGCACGTTCGACGCCGACTGCCGGCTCGCGGAAGCCCAGGGCGCCGATGTCCTCTTTTGCCCGACACCGGCCGAAATGTACCCCTCCGCCGAGGACACGTGGGTCGAAGTGACGGGGAACATCACCAAAGTCCTGTGCGGCCGCACGCGGCCCATCCATTTCCGGGGCGTGGCGACGGTGGTGACGAAACTCTTCCACCTGGCCCAGCCAGACCGCGCCTATTTCGGCCAGAAGGACGCCCAGCAGGTGGAAGTCCTGCGCCGCATGGTCAAGGACCTCTTCTTCCCCCTGGAAATCCGGGAAATGCCCATTGTGCGCGAAGCCGACGGCCTGGCGAAAAGCTCCCGCAACGTGTATCTGAAGCCGGCGGAACGGCAGGCGGCCCTCGTGCTGAGCCAGTCCCTTTTCGCGGCCCAGCGCGCTTTCGCGGCGGGCGAGCGCCGGACGGATGTCCTGGTCGGGCAGGTCCGTCAACAGATTGAGGCGGAACCCATGGCCGAGATCGACTATGTGGAAGCCCACGCGCTGCCGGAACTGACGGCGCCCCATGCGGTCCTCGACGTGCCGCACCTGTTGGCGGTGGCGGTTCGATTCGGGACGACGCGGCTCATCGACAACGTCATCCTGGATCCCCGGACCCGGTGATCCGGGCGGACCGTCGCCTTTGGAAAATGGGTGCCGGACGGATCCGGCAGTGGGAAAACGGTAAAGAAAGGACGCAGCAACGATGCAGTACGAAATGTTTCATGGAAAGATCCACCGCGCGACGGTGACGCAGGCGCGGCTGGATTATATGGGAAGCATCACCATCGACCGGGATTTGCTGGATGCCGCCGGTATCCTGCCCGGGGAAAAGGTGCAGATTGTCAACAACAACAACGGCGAACGGCTGGAAACGTATACGATTGCCGGCGAACGGGGCAGCGGGGTAATCTGCCTGAACGGGGCGGCAGCGCGCAAGGCCCAGGTCGGCGATACGGTCATCATTATCGCCTACGCCCTCCTGACGCCGGAAGAAGCAAGGACCCTGGAACCGAAGGTGGTCATGGTGGATGAACACAACCACGCCCTCGGGGACATTGGCCGCGAACAGGCCGGCCAGACCGAGGCGGAGGCGCGGCCGAAGGCCTGAGGGGAACCCCGCGCGCCGCAGGGCGCCGGGCAGCCTTGGAAAGATGGACAATGTAACATGCGTTACATTGTGGTAAATTTTACGGGAATCGGCGGAAAGGGATTGACAGCCTACGGCGATAGAAGTAAAATAAACGTAATTTCAAAAGCAAATCTAATGACGGGAACGAGTACATCGTTGCGGTAAAGCGCAGAGAGCCGGCGTTTGGTGGAAGCCGGAGTTTACGGACGATCGAAAATCCTCCCCGAAGAGAAGCGCTGAACCTATTAAGCGTTTCCGTGTTTCCCCGTTACCGGAATAGCGTATGTCAGTACGCGAAAGAGAGCCTGCCCTATGGGCGGGAACCTGGGTGGTACCGCGGATTAGAATCCGTCCCTCGCGATGCGGGGGACGGTTTTTTTATGGCCCGCGCCCCGTCGATAACACAGCATACTCCGAAAACACAGAGAGATAAAACAAGAAAAGGGTTAGGGAAAGACCCGCCAGAGAGGCTCCCAGGCGACCGGGCACCGGCCCGGCGCGCCGGCGGGAGGCCAACGGAAACGAGAGAAAAGAGAAAAAACAACACGCGCGGCGGCGCCCGCAAGGACCCGCGCCGATCCAAACAAAAGCAAGGACTGTGAAAAATGATTCCGCCTTTTTTCACACCCCCCTTTTTTTATGGGTTCTTCCCTATTCGGGGCGAGTCCAGCAGCGTTCGCACTGGCGGCAGCGAGCCGGCCGGTCCAACAAGAAAAGAACACAAAAGTGCGGCCCATACGGACAAACCGTATGGGCCGCGTTCTTTGTCTTTTTAGAATTTCCGCTCGTACGTGAGGGTGTAGCTGCGCGGCCAGACATAATATTCGTAGTTGTTGAGAACATCGTCCCGGTCCAGCAGGTTGTTACAGGCCAGACGGATCGCATCCTGGTCCGTCGGGCGGTAGCTCAACTGGAGACCTACGTCCAGGTAATTCTTCAAGTTGTGGTCTTTGATTTTGCTGGACGTGTGGGCCCGATTGTAATAGGCCTGTTCCCGCTTCAGATAGGCGAAGAGTCGGGCGTCGGCCGTGAACTTGCTGCGCTCGTACGTTGCACCGGTCTGGAGAATGTACTTGGCGCTGTCCTGCTGCCAGACCCCCTTGGTGGTACCCTTCGGGTTCTGCCAGGTCAGGCCGACGTTGCCGGACCAATTGTCGTCGAATTTCTGCTTGTAGTTGACTTCGAGGCCGACATTCTTCCACTTGTCGCGGTTCCGCATAATGCTGTGGTTTTCGTCGTCCTGGTCCCAATAGAACTTGTCCTTTACGTCCATATAGAAGACGTCCGCCGACAGTGCCTTTTTGCCGTCGTCGTACTTGTAGCCCGCTTCGTAGGACCAGCCGGACTGGGGCTTCAAATCGGGGTTGATGACCAAATTGTCGCTGTAATAGAATGCCGAAGAAATGGAAGGCAGCTGGAAGGACTTGCCTACGTTAAAGTAATAGGACGAATCCTTCGTCGCTTTGTACAAGCCCTGCACCTGGGGCAGGACCTGGAAATCGCTGTCCTGGTATTTCGTGGAGTCGGCGTAGAATTCCCGCAGGCCGACGATGAACTCGAGCTTGTCCGTGGGATGGAAATTGTAGGACTGGTACAGGGAATAGGTGTCCCGCGTATTTTCGTTGCGGGTCGTCGTGCTCCGCTGTTCCAGGTTTTCCCGGTTGTAGTTGGCCCCGACGATGAGCGCGTCGTCGCCGGCCAGGCGGAAACGTTTCTGCACGTCGGCGTTGGCGCTGTAGCCCGACGAATAGGAGTAGGAGGAAAGGGACGGGAACGACTTGTCCGGCAGGACGTCCGCACGGATGGAATTGTAGCCCACATAGGCTTTCCAGCCGTTTTCCTTATTGTCGTAGGCCAGGCTGTAGTTGTCAAAGGTGCTGCGGTACTGGGTCAACCGGTTCAGCGTGGGTACGTAGTTTCTCCAGCGGCCCGTCTTGTACGAAGACTGGTTCTCCGTGCGCCCGTAGCTGAAGGTCAAATCCTTGCCCACGGCGGCGTCCACGTAATACTGCTCGCCCCGTTTCCCGACGATGTCGATGGCCGTCGTGCTGTTCCCTTGGGACCCCGGCGTCGCTACATTATGGAAATCCCGGTAGACCTGCTTCCGGTACCCTGCGTTGACGGAATCCGTCGTCACGGAAAGGCTTCCTGTATTGCGCCGCGTGCCGTAGCTGCCCGAAACGGTGCCGTGGACCTCGCCCGTCTTTTCCGGACGCTTCGTGATGATATTGATGACACCGCCCATGGCCTGCGGCCCGTACAGGACGGAGTTCGCACCCTTGACGATTTCAATCTTGGCGATCTGGTCCACGGGAATGTTGTTCAACGATGCGTGGTTCATATAGTTGGCCGGGTTCCCGTTAATCAGCACCAGCGTTGCATCGTCAATGCCGCGCAAACGAATCCGCGACATCATGCTGCCGTAATCGCCGCCGTCCTGCTGGTACGTGTGGACATTGGCCTGGGACAGCTCCTGCACCGCTTCGAAGGCCGACTGGTACCCCTTGTCCCTGATTTCCTTCGCCGTGATAATCGTCACGTTGGCCGGCGTATCCAGCGGCGCCCGTTCCGATCGTGTCGCCGTCACGACCACCGTGTCCAGCTGATACGCCTCCGGTTCCTGGGCGCAGGCCGGCTGCCCCGCAAAACAAGCGAAAACCGCCGCTGTCAGCAAGGCCGTCTTCCGTACATTCTTGCGCATAGTGTACCCCTCCTGCTTTGGTTTCCCGGCAGATGTACCCGGGAACAACGACTTAAATTAGAATCTTTTCTAATTGAAACACGTTCATTATAAAGGATATAACAGGTATATGGTCAAGCGTGACGCATCCCGTTTCCGTTTCGTAATCTCGTCACAGTCTCTTTCCATAGGATGGTGTATACTGGAAGCAACCAGAAAACGTGAAATCAACCAGGCAAGGCGCCAGCGCGCCTGCAAGTAAGGAGGTATCCCATGGAACGTTATGATGTCCTTTTGATTGGTACCGGCGCTGCCAATATCGTTGCCGACGCCGCCCTGGCCCAGGGCAGGCGCGTCGCCATCGTGGAGCGGGGCCGCTTCGGCGGCACCTGCCTGAACCGCGGCTGCATTCCGACGAAAATTCTCGTGGCCGCCGCCAACGCGGTCTGCGAAATCCGCGAGGCTTCGCGCATCGGGGTCCGGGTTGGCGGGGACGTGTCCATGGATTGGGACATGGTCGGCCGGCGCATGCGGCACAAGATCGACGAAGCGCCCCTCATCCAGGACTACTACGAAAAATTCCCCAATGTGGACACGTACAACGGGACGGCGTCTTTCGTGGACAACCACACGGTGGCCGTGGACCTGGCCGACGGAACGCGCCGCGAGCTGGCGGCGGACACCATCGTCATCGCCACGGGCGCTCGGACGAAGGTGCCCCGCGTACCTGGCCTGGAAGAGACGGGCTACGTGACCTCCGAAACCTTTTTCGCCGACGCCTTCCCTGCCGCGCCGTACCAGAGCCTGTTGATCCTGGGCGGCGGCCCCATCGGGTGCGAGTTTGCCCATGTCTTCCGTGCCGCAGGGACCCAGGTCACGCTGGTGCAGCATAACGTCCGCCTGCTCCCGAAGGAAGAGGAAGAAGTCTCGCTGTTCCTGCAGACGCAGTTCCGCAGCCGGGGCATCGACCTCCTGCTGAACAAGGACACGGTCCTGGTGCGCCGGGAAGGCGACAAGAAAGTCCTCCGCGTCCGCGACCGGGAAACGGGCGAGGAAACGGAAGTATCCGCCGACGAGATCCTCGTGGCGCCGGGGGTCCGGCCCATGACGGAGCTGCTGCACCTGGAGAACACCGACGTGGCCCTGGATCCGCGGGGCTTTATCCAGACCAATGAGTTCCTGGAAACGACGGCCCGCGGCATCTACGCCCTGGGCGACGTCAACGGGTTCGCGCCCTTCCGCCACAAGGCGAACTACGAGGCGGAAATCCTGGCCCACAACCTGTTTGAGGGCCGCGCGCCGGAGGATTGGCGCTGGGCGTCGTACGACCTGGTGCCCGCCGTGACCTATACGTACCCCGAAGCGGCCCATGTGGGGCTGACTGAGGCGGAAGCCCGCCGGCAGGGCTACGCTGTCGAAGTGGCGCGGAACCACTATTCCGCGGCGGCCAAAGGCTACGCCTTGGGCTTCGAACCGGGGGCGGCCGACGACGGCTTCGTCAAGCTGGTCCTCGACAAAGGGACCCGGCATATCCTCGGCGTCCATATCGTGGGCCATGAAGCGTCGCTCCTCCTGCAGCCCTTTTTGAACCAGCTTACCTGCGGGGTCCATACGGTGCGGCCCATCCACGGGGATATCGCCTCGCCCGTGACGGCCCGCCTCCGCGCCCTGCCCCTGACGCGCGCCCTCGACCCGCGCTCCGTCTACACGGTCAGTGAAACCATGACGCCGCACCCCTCCCTGTCCGAAGTGGCCCAGTGGACGCGGTACTACTATGAGAAAAAATAACGCCGCCTGCCCGGCGGAAAGCCGCGGGAAGGGTGCAAAAAATCTTGACAACAAAAGTATAGTTTGGTATACTTGCATAGTAACAAACGTGCCACTTTAGCTCAGCTGGCAGAGCATCTCATTCGTAATGAGAGGGTCGTAGGTTCAAATCCTATAAGTGGCTCCATTTCAAAGACACGGGACCGCAACGGCTGTTGCGGTCCCTTTTTGTATTTCCGGGACGAAAGGGGGCGATACGAAAAGAAGCGGCGCATTGCATTTTCCAGGTCGGAATGTTAGAATGAGCCGAAGGGAGATATAGCCATGAATATATATGTGTTCATATGTTAGACAAAGCAAGAAAAATAAAATGCGGTTTTATTGCTTTTTTTCCTTGTTTATCCTGTAATGTGAAAAAATACAGATGAATATAGATAATTGCAGATTCATGAAATGGATCTGCCGTGTGCCGGGACCACATCCCGGAGAGAGGAAAAGAAGACATTTGTCATGAGGAACCATCTTCCAAACGAAGGACGGGAGATCCAGGAGCTGCTCACGGACCTGATGCGGCAGTATTTTTGCGAGGCGAATCCGCAGCCCCTGATGGACCGTTTTGCCGATGACATTCTGTGGCTCGGCTCCGGCGAGGCCCAGACGGGAGAGGGACGCGCCGCCGTGACGGCCAACTTCGAACGGGCGCGGGCCCAGCTCGTGCCGACAAAGATGAGCCAGGACGTCTGCCAGGTCCGCCCCCTCGGCGCCGGCCATTGGCTGGCCCAGTTCACCTGCCTGTTGGAGGCCTACGCCGCGTACCGCATGTTCCTGAACGTCCACGAACGGTGTGTCGCGATTTTCCGCCGCGGCCAGGGCGCCGGACGGGACTGGGAAATCACGTATCTGCACACGTCCATCGCCTACGAAAAATTCCGCGAAGGCGAGATGGTCGCCCTGTCGGAATCCATGCGCAATTACCGGAATCTCCACGCGAGCCGGCAGGATATCCTGTCCAATCCGGCCCGGGAAAATCTCTACCACATCATCGACCGCAAATTCCATACCCTGCCGCCGGCCCTGCAGGAGGCTCTCGTCGACGCCTCGGTCTACCGGTCTTTGACGGTCGAACAGGTCTATGACATCTGCCGGGGGACGGTGAGCCGCCAGGAGCTGGAGGACTGCTTCGCCTCGGCGTCCTTTTTTCCCTATGACTACAAAAAGGGCGCCTACTCCTTCCAGCCGCTGCTGCGGGTGCTCCTGCGGAACCGCTTCCACGGGCGGACGCAGGAAGAACGCAAGGCCGTTTACCAGCGGGCGGCCTGCTGGTTTTTGGCCCACGGGGAATTTGTCGATGCCTTGTCCAGCGCCAGCCGCGCCCAGGACGACGAACTGACCCTGCAAGTCGTGGCGGCCGGCGGGTTGGCGTGCCTCCGGAACTTTTCCGTGGAACGCGTCCTGACGTTCCTGCATCGCTTGTCCCCGGATATGCGGGCCCGCCACCTCGGGGTTTGCCAGCTGCTGATCTTGTACGTGACTCTCCATCGCCCCATGTTGGCCAACGCGACGGAGCGGGAGTTCCTGACGGTCTCCCTGCCCCGCGATTACAAGCTCCAGGCCGTGGAGTGGGCCGCTTTCTGGATGCTCAAAGGCATTGCCGCCGTACCGGATTTGAAGGCCATGCTGCCTTACTTTCGCCGGGCCCGCGGGCTGAGCGAAGCGTCGGGCGTCCGCCTGCCGCGGGACTATTTCGAAGGCGTCACGCGCAGTGTGGCCGGACAGCTTTTCCTGTACTACCGGGGACCGGGCCAGCTCCAGGACAATGTGCGCGATTTGTGCGAAATCTACGATTGCTGCGGCATCGTCCTCGAAGGCGTCGACGCCGCCAGCTGGAAAAGCGTCCTCCTCGGCGAGGCTGCCTACATGATGGGCCGCTTCGAACCGGCCTTCGATCTCATGGGGCGTCTCTCCCTAGCGGGCTATCGATCCGACGACCAGCGGGAACAGGCCACCGTGGCCTTGTCCATCCTGCCGCGCATCCTTCTCTTTGAGGGGCGGACGCAGGAGTTCTCCGCCTGGATCGACTACTACCGCGTCCTGAAAAACGAAATGACCAACCCGGTCTGGAAGGCCGACCTGGACATCGTGGCAGACTTTATCATGGCGCTTTTGGAACTGCCCTCGGACAAGGTGACTCAGACCCTGGAAAAATACCTCAAGTGGTCGTCCTACTCGGCCCTCGCCCCGTCGTGGCAATCGACGCGGCATCGCCTGGTCCTGAAAACAGGCCGCTACCAGACCCTCAACGTGACGGGGCCTACGCCCATCCCGTCGGGCGTGTCGTTTTCCAGCCAGCTGAACCGCATGTACGACAACATCATGTACGCTGTGGCGCAACAGGCCCTGGGACAACGGGAACAAGCCCTGGACCAGCTGCGCGTCATTTGTGATGAAGCCCTCCTGGACGGCGCCATCATGCCGATTGCCGAACACGCGGAGTTTCTGGCGCCCCTTCTGGCTGACCTCGGACAGGACCCGGCCTACGCGCTCCTCGTGGATCAGGTACACCAGTACCAGCTCGTGCAGGCCGAGCACGTGCAGGATGTCATCCTCACGCCACGGGAGAAAAAAATCGTCGCTGCCGTCGAAGCCGGCCGGACGAATAAGGAAATCGCCCAGCAGATCGATTTGGCGGAAATTACGGTCAAAAAGATTTTGTCTACCATTTACAAAAAGTACAACGTCTGCAAACGGTCCCAACTGCAGGCCAAACTGCGGAACCGCCACGCATCCGAGGCGGATCTGGAACCATAAAAAAACGCGCTCCTTCCCTGGAACGGCGGCCATAGCCGGCGCCGGACCGGAAGGAGCGCCCTTTTTTACCGGAAAGGCTGCCGGAGGAGGGCGGGGAGGAGATTCGCCGCCCTGCCATGCCCCAAAACGGGGAAATGCCCGGCGTCACAATGGGTGTTGTGAGCCGGGCACTTGAGGCATCCTTTCTTAGGGGAAAAAGGATGGAAGGGAAGTTTGGTCCAAGAGAAATCCGGTTTCCCTTGGTACTTTCAGTATAGATATTTATTATCAAGAAAGATATTATTCCAAAGTATAAATTTCCAAGCTGTAAAAGATGCTATTTTGACCAAGATATCGTTTTTTAGGAAGAAAACGGTAAAAAAGGTATATTTTCTAGGGATAAAAGTATCGCTGCCGCATGGCCGGACGGGCAAACGGGGTTGTTGCGGATTTTCCTGGGTGTGATAAGATGGGGTCAAAAGGCTATATTTGGGGGGATAAGATAGGATGGACAAGCTCCATAATTTGCGGGAAGGAATCTACGAAATGGTTCTGTCCGAAGCGCTGGACGTGGCGCTGCGACGGGCCTTGCAGGACCATGCGATTTACGCGACAATCGACTCGGTGGATCCACAGGAGGCGGTGCGCTACCTGTCGGATTACGTGCGCCGCCTGGTGCAGTGTTGCCTGAAGGATATTGCCGACCGGGATAATCCGGAAACACTGCGGCAGGAATTGGCGCTGACGAATGCCCTGGTTCATCTTCTGGGAGAAAAACTGGAAGACACAGGCTGCGAAGGGGCAGACTGTTTCTGGCAGGGACAACAGGTGACCCGCCCCGATTTTCTCTTGAAGGATCTGGCTTACACACAGAACCATTGGGAGAAGCCGCGTTGGATTCGTCCGGCAACCTCCTTGTCCAAGTCCTTTTTATTTACGAATAGTCGTAAGGATATTTCCCTCGTGTCAGAGCTGACAAAGGAAATTGCCTCGTCGGACCGCATTGATTTTCTTGTCTCCTTCATTAAGTTTTCCGGTCTCCGCATGATCTTGCCGCAGCTGCGGCAGTTTACCTCTCGTGGGGGACAGCTGCGTGTCCTGACAACGACGTACACCGGCGCGACGGACCCGAAGGCGATTCGCGAACTGGCGGCGCTGCCCAATACGGAAGTCCGCGTGTCGTACAATGTGCGCGAAACGCGGCTGCATGCCAAGTCCTATCTTTTTCATCGGGAGTCCGGCTTTTCAACGGCCTATATCGGCTCGTCCAACTTGTCCCACGCGGCTATCGCGGACGGCCTGGAGTGGAATATGAAGGTGACGCGGCAAGATTTGCCGGGGATTTTGGACAAAATGGAAGCCACCTTCGCTGTGTACTGGCGGTCGCGGGAATTTGAGCCGTATACGGCGGCAGACGCGCAAAAACTGGAGCAGGCCATTGCGTACGAGCGGGGGCGGGGACAGGAAGGCGGCAGTGCGCCTGCCGTATACACCTTCGAACTGCGGCCGTTTTCGTATCAGCAAGTCATCTTAGACGCCCTCCAGGCCGAACGGCTGGAACGCAACCGCTGGCGGAATCTCCTTGTCGCCGCCACGGGGACGGGCAAGACAGCCATTTCCGCCTTTGACTACCGAAACTTTGCCCAGTCCCGCCAAGGCCGGACGACATTGTTGTTCGTCGCCCACCGTAAAGAAATTCTGGAGCAGGCCCGGTCCTGCTTCCGCCAAGTGCTGCACGATCCGAATTTCGGCGAACTTTTCGTCGGCGGGGAACACGCGGACCATGCGGAACACGTCTTTTTGTCGATCCAGTCTTTTCAGAGCCAGGCTCTGTGGGAGCGCGTGGACCCGACGTATTACGATATGATCATCGTCGATGAGTTTCATCACGCCGCCGCCGATTCTTACCAAAAATTACTGACTTATTTCCGGCCGCGCGTCCTCTTGGGCATGACCGCCACGCCGGAGCGCATGGACGGAAAAGATGTCTTGCAGTATTTCGGCTCGCACATTGCCGCCGAGATCCGCCTGCCCGATGCCATTGAACGGCGTCTTCTCTGCCCGTTTCACTATTTCGGCGTTGCCGATACGGTGGATTTGTCGAACTTGCGCTGGACGAACGGCCAATATAGCGTCGAGGAATTAACCCAAGTTTTCGCCCTGGACCAAGTGCTTGCTAAGCGGCGGGCCCAGGCCATTTTGAACGCTGTGGAACGGTACACGGCGGATTTGCGCGATGTGCGGGGCATTGGCTTTTGTGTGTCTAAGGCCCACGCTCATTTTATGGCGCAGTACTGCCGTGACCACGGCGTACGGGCCCTCGCCTTGGACGACCAAACGCCGGCGGCGGAACGGGCGGCGGCGCGGACAAAGCTGGAGACGGGCAAGGTGACATTTCTTTTTGCCGTCGACCTGTTCAACGAAGGCGTGGATATTCCTGCGGTAAACACGGTTCTCTTTTTGCGGCCGACGAACAGCTTGACAATCTTTCTTCAGCAGTTGGGGCGCGGCCTGCGTCTGTCCGAGGGAAAAGACTGCCTGACGGTTCTTGACTTTGTGGCCCAAGCCAATCGCAACTATGATTTCGCCGGTCGGATGCGGGCTCTGCTGGGGACCCAGGATGTGGCCATCCGGCGGGAAATCACGGAAGGGTTTCCCCACATTCCCAAGGGCTGCGCGATCCAATTTGAGGAAATTGCCCAGCAGCGGATTCTTGATAATATTACGGCGCGGCTGCGGAGGGCGGAATTTTATCAGGAATTGGTGCGGGAACTCTACGCCGCCGCGGGGAATCATGTGCCGAGCCTGTCGGAGTTTCTGAAAGCCGCCGCTGTGGATGCAGGGACTTTTTACAACGGCAGGAGAACCTACGCGCGTCTTTGCGCCGAGGCGGGCATTACGGAGAATTTTGCCGTGACGCCCTTGGAAACGCTCTTGCAAAAGGCCTTTCCGCGTCTGTTATCCCTGGATTCGCCCCAGTGGCTGCAATGGCTGCAAAAACATATTCCCATGCCGCCGCCGGGACCGGTCGAAACGTGGCCGGCAGTGGAACAGCAATATTTGCGTATGTGGCAATATACCCTCTGGCAGAAAAGTTCTGCCGAAGCGGGCTTTGCCGATGCTCGCGAAGCCCTGACCCTGTGGGCGGATCAGGGGGCTTTGACGGAAGAGCTGCGGCAGCTGCTGACCCTGCAGTTTGACGGCTTCACGATTCTGCCCCAGCCGGCTGGACTGCCCTACGCCTGCGCCCTCGAAGTATACTGCACCTATTCGCGCGACCAGATCTTTGCCGCCCTTGGCGTCGCCAATCCGTCCAGCGTCCGCGAAGGCGTGCGCTATTTGGCGGACAAAAAAACGGACGTGTTCCTCGTCACCCTCAATAAAACGGAGCAGGAATTTTCCGATACCACGCTTTACGAAGACTATTCCATTGACGAAAGCCTTTTTCATTGGCAAAGCCAGGGCCGCACGACGCCGGAATCGCCTACAGGCCAGCGCTACCTTCATCAAAAGGAGAGGGGCGGCCACGTACTCCTCTTCGTGCGGGAACGAAAAAAGGAAAGCAATGGATCGACCATGAATTACACCTTCCTGGGACAGGCCCACCTGGTCAGTTGGTCGGGATCGCAGCCTATATCCATCATCTATCATCTGGACCATCCCATTCCGGCCAAATACATTACCACCACCGACAGCAGCGGGGTGTTGTGAGAG
>OMWZ01000005.1 GCA_900314855.1 uncultured Selenomonadales bacterium | reverse complement strand
GGCAGGGCACATTCCCGGTAGTGGTAGGTATACTCCTCCTCCCCGGACAGATTAGTTTGCATATTGTGGATATGGACGTGTTCGCCGGCAGCAATATCCCGCGTGGCATGGCCGATAGGCACGCCGTATTTGACGACGTCTGTCCCGGCGGCAATGTCCTGCAGGGCAAATTTGTGGCCCCGGGGCACGGCATCCCGCAAAGCAAGAGATCCCGTCAGGAGGGACACGGATTCCCCCGCCTGCCAGTCGCGCAACGCGACGGCCACATTGTCTGCCTCGTGGATTTGAATATATCCGTTTTCCATAACCGACTCCTCAGAGACACGCGGCAAGGGCCTTTTCCGCCCCTTCGGCACGAATTCGTGCTAAATCCTTCGTCACGGCGTCCGCTAATCCGGCAATGGCGCCCAGATCTTCACCCCACATATCCTGACAGGACAGGACCGCGTGGGCCAGATCTGCCGCAGCGTCATTCCGGTGGGCAAAGTAGAAGTCGAGAATCCAGGCATCGTCCTGGACCTTGTATTCATTTCCCTTAGCGCGCCGGCACACAAGGCAGTCCCTGTCCCGGCGCTGAATGTCGTTGCTGTAAAAAGCGATGTACGCCGCCAGGCTCATGGTCAGGCAGACCGGCAGCGTCCCCGTTCGGGCCAGGCTGTCCTTAAAGGACGGCAGGTTGCGGGCACGCCATTTCGACGTCGAATTGAGAGAAATGCTCAAGAGCTGATGATTTACGAAAGGATTATTGAAGCGGTCTGCCACAGCGGCGGCAAAGTCCAGCAAGTCCTGCCGATCCAGCGGCAGGGTGGGGATTACCTCTTCGTAGAGCATCTTGTCCATAAACCCGCGGATGGTCCCGTTTTGCATGCAGCCGCGCACAATGTCCTGGCCTGCCAGGTAGGCACCGAGGACAAACCCCGTATGGGCCCCGTTTAGAATACGGACCTTGCGCTTTTTGTACGGCGCCACATCGGGAACGACCTGGACGAATTTGTCCAGCCCAGCCCGATGGAAGGGCAGCCTGTCCTGCAAGGAAGCCGGCCCTTCGATGACCCAGACGCCGAAGCATTCGCCTACGTTCTTCAGCGCGTCCGTATAGCCATTGGCGGCGTCCATGGCCGCATCTTCCGCCGCATCCTGCACGCTACCCGGCACAATGCGGTCCACAAGGGTATTGCAGAACAGATTCTTTTCATTGACATATGCCCGGAACCCATCGTCCAGTTTCCAGTCCGTCAGATGCCGGTTGACACAGCGGAGCAGTTCCGTCCCGTTGTTGTCGATCAGTTCACAGCTCAGGATAACCACGCCTGGCAGGCCTTTCCGGTAGCGGGCATAGAGGGCCTGGGTCAGTTTTCCCGGAAAGCTCAGGCACGGCGTATCGGTCGCTTTCGCTTCCGGGTCGTAAGCGATGCCCGCTTCCGTTGTGTTGGATGTAATGAATTCCAGATTGGGGCTGCAGGCCGCTTCCAGGAACTTGTCGAACTCCCGGTAGGGATTGATGCAACAGGCGATGGAAGAAATGATTCTCTTTTCATCGACCTTCTTTCCTTTTTCGCTGCCGCGCAGGTACAGCGTATAGAGGCCGTCCTGGCCATTGATTATATCGGTCTTGCGCCCCCGCGGTGTCGGCTGGATAACGGCCACCTTGCCGTTCCAGTTCGCCTTTTCATTGGCTTGGTCCAGGAAATCTTCCACAAAAGCACGGAGGAAATTCCCTTCGCCGAACTGGAGTACCTTGATGGGCGCCTTCTCCTTCAAATATCCCCTATACCCAAGATTTTTCAGCGTTCGCAAACTTAATTGTTCCATTGGGCCACCTCAGCGGCTGAAGTCGATGCGGACCTTCAGCATTTCCCCCGCATGGGCGGAAAAATCGGCGAAAGCTTTCGGCGCTTCGCTGAATCCGTATTCGTTGGTAATGACTTTGTCCAGAGGCACGTTTCCGGCCTTGACAAGGTCAATCAATTCCAGGAAGTCTTTCTTCAGGGCATTGCGGGATCCGCAAACGTTCAACTCCTTTTTCTGGAGCAGCGTGAAGTTGAAGTCCAGATTCTGCTTGCCGACGCCAATCAGGACCATATGGGCACCAAAAGCCGCCGCGTCAATGCAGTTTTGGAAGGTGGACGGCAGACCTACTGCCTCGATGGTCACATCGAAGCCATTGCCGCCGGTAATTTCGCCACAGGCCTTGGCAAACGCATCGGGGGAAGCGTTGAGGATGGTCCCGGCAACATCGAAGTTTTCCTTGGCGTAGTCCAGTTTCGGCTGCGCCACGTCAGCAATGTAGACTTTTCCCCCCTTGGCTTTGGCCGCGATTGCCGCCAGGACCCCAATCGTGCCGGCACCGACGATGAGGACCTTGTCACCCGGTTTGACATGGGCGCGGGACACGCCGTGCCAGCTGATGCAGAAGGGCTCGATAGCGCACAACAGGTTGGCCGGCAGGCCTTTGCCGTCGTAAATGCGTTCCACCGGCATGGTAATGTATTCGCAGAAGGCGCCGTCGCGTTGACAGCCCATGGTTTCGTTGCTCGTGCAGGCATTGACGATGCCCCGTTCGCAGGAATAGCAGTGACCGCAGTTGAAATAGGGGTTACACGTCACAACCATGCCCTGGTGAAGCCCCCGTTCGTTCTCATCGATTTCCACGATTTCAGCCGAAAATTCATGTCCCGGGATGCGGGGATAATCAAAATAGGCGAACGTGCCTCTGTAAGACCCCAGGTCGCTGCCGCAGATGCCTCCATACAGCACTTTCAGCAGGGCTTCCCCCGGTTTGCGGACCGGCTTGGGAATCTCGCGGAATACGACTTTGCCCGGCTCTTCGATGTAGATAGCTTTCATAATAGTGAAGACCTCCTGAAAAATAAAAGGGGAACCCAAGAACGCAGAACGGCCGCGCCGGCCCGCTGTCTTGATGCAAAGGACGGTCGAATCAATAAATCAGGTTTACGAGGAACGTCGTGAAAGGCTCAAAATAAGTAATCAGCAGCAAGTCCACCAGAAGCAGCACGTAAAACGGAATGGCTTCGCGGATAAACTGGGACGTCGGGCATTTCGAAATGGAGCACGTAACAAACATCAGCGTACCCATCGGAGGCGACAAGGCGCCAATGGCATTGTTGAAGATGTAGATCATAGCGAACTGGATTTCGTTGATGCCGTATTGTGCCGCAATAGGGGCCAGCAAGGGCACGAGGATAATCATGGAAGCATTGCCTTCAATGAACATGCCCACGATGAGCAGGAAAACGTTGACCACAATCAAGAATACAAACCGGTTGTCGATGGTCTGGAGCATCCACTCCGTCAACTGCTGGGGAATGCGCTCGCGTGTCAGGATCCAGGAATACACCGAGGCGGCAGACACAATCAACATGATGGACGACGTGGAAGACACGGTCTCTTTCAAGCTGCGAGCCAAATCGGACGGTTTCATGTCCCGATAGACAACCCCCAGGAAAATGGCATAGATAATCGCGATAGCGCCGGCCTCCGTCGCCGTAAAGACGCCGATACGGATACCTCCGATGATGATAATCGGCAGGAGCAGCGGCAGGAGGGCCGGGCGAAGGGCGCCGACGACCTTCTCCTTCGTCAACTTTTCCGTGGACAATTTGCCGTAACCGCGCTTCTTGGAAATAATCCCGACGAGGATCATCATGGAAACGCACAACAGGGATCCGACGCCAATACCGGACACGAACAGCTTGCCAATGGATACGTTGGCAATGCATCCGTAAAGGATCATGGCGATACCTGGCGGAATCAACGGCGTAATCATGGACGAAGCTGCCGTAACGACGGACGAAAACGGCAGAGAAAAATGTTTTTTAGTCATAGCGGGAATCAGCATCTTGGCTTCCATGGCCGCATCAGCCAGATTGGATCCAGACAGACCGCCCATGACCGTAGACAGCATGACATTCACCTGAGCCAATCCGCCCGGCAGATGACTGGTGACGACTTCACAAAAGTCCATGATGCGCTTCGTGACGCCTGTATAGTTCATGACGATACCGGCACAGACGAAGAACGGAATCGCCAGCAGGGAGATTTTTTCCGTTCCCAAAATCATCTGCTGGGCGAAAATCACGGAGTTGATATCAGGGTTCATGATGAAATAAACAAGCGATCCCCCTAAAACCGCGACAAAGACAGGTACCTTCAGAAACAGGAGTACCAGCATCATGATGGACGAGAAAAGCAATACATCACTCATGGGACGATGCCGCCTCCTTTGTTTCGGATTTTACATTGGCAAACACACTGTAGAAATAACTGACCAGCATGTCGATATAGGCAGGGATTGCAATGCCGTAAATCAGCCAGTATGGAATTTTCAGGATACTGGTACTCCGTCCCGTGTTGTAGAACATTTCCACGAAATCGAGCGTATGGACAAACAGGTAGCCCAGGACGGCCGTGACGACAGCGGAAATAAAGACTTGCGTCACCTTCTGCAGGAAGGGTGGCAACATGTCGACAATCATTTCGATGGCGACGTGGTTTCCCAGTCGGAAGGCAGCCCCTGCCGCCGAAAATACAATCCAGACCATGCAGGCCAATTGGGCTTCTTCCATCCACGTAAAGGGCTGGGACAGGCAGTAGCGCCAAATGACACCTGCAAAAGTAAGGACTATGAGAATCGCCAGCACCGCAGCCGCGATGGCGATATCCAGATTGAGGATGCAGCTTTTCCAGCTGATCTTGGTTTCCTTCATTCTCTTGCTCCTACGATTGACGAGTGAAAAGGCAACAGGCGATGCCCGCCCGAAGGCAGGCACCGCGGTCTGTTATCTTGTGCCGGCACAGCCGGCTCCGGTTTCTAAGCTCTTCGCACTGGTTAAACTCACTTCATAGCGTTCTTGACCGTTTCATAAAGGCCATCGGACCAGCCGAATTCCTTACCTTTCGCATAGAAAGATTCGGCTTTCTTCTTAAAGCCTGCCAGGACTTCCGGAGACGGAACGACGACCGTGACGCCTTCCTTCTTCATCTTGTCCAGGTATTCCTTCTCCGTCTTCTGCTGGACTTCGTTGTTGTACTTCCCTGCTTCTTCCGCCGTTTCCAGGAGCCACTGCTGCTGCTGCGGGGTCAAGCCCTTGAACCATTTTTCCGAAACAACCCAGGTCGTGAAGTTCTTGACATGTCCGTCAAGGATCAAATACTTGGCAACTTCCTGGAGCTTTCTGCCATAGAGAGTGCCCAACGGATTTTCCGCGCCCTCGATCGTCTTGCTTTGCAGGGCCTGATAGACTTCGCCCAAAGGCATACCCGTTGCCGTCGCGCCGAGAGCGTTGAAGCCTTCCGTCTGGATTTTGTTCCCCGGAACGCGGATTTTCAGGCCTTTCAGGTCATTTACCGTGTTGACCGGTTTCGTCGTCAAGGTATGACGTTCGCCGTAAATCCAGTTGGAGGCCAGGAGCTTCAGTCCTTTCTTTTCCAGCTTATCGCTTTGGTCTTTATACCACTGGGACTTGGTCAGCTTCCAGCACTGATCCCAATTGTCAAACAAGAAAGGCCCGAAAACGATACCAAAGTCCGGCACGCCGTAATCCGCATAGAAAGCGCCATCCGCCAGGGTGCAAACGTTTTCGCCCATCAGCATGGAATCGATCAAAGCTGATTTCTTGCCGAGCTGGGAGTCAGGATATGTAACGATTTCCATCGTTCCTCCGGATTTTTTGTCGAGGATTTCCTTGGCTTTCTCCCAAGCGACGCCGACTGGCTCGGTCTTGCTGTTTTCATAGGCAACGCGCAGGACCACTTTTTTCCCGTTGCCGGCGGGAGCCTTTTTCTCTGCCTTTTTGTCGCCGCCGCACCCAGTCAACGCCAGTGCCATGATACCTGCCAATACCGCTGCTGCCAATGCTTTCTTAGTCATATCCGTTTTCCTCCTCTTTTCCTTGGTATCCCTTTATGCGGGGATACGACGCAAAATAACCATTTTTCTTGCGCAATATGTCAGGGATTCCCGGCCAGTTGTCCCAACGACCAGACCCCCGTCCTGTCATAGCCCCAAGAACTGCGGCTCGTGGCCATGAGTCGCACGGCTCCTTCCTGGGAGTGGTGGAGATGTACTTCCAAAGCCCTGGCGGCACCTTCATAGTCCTGTTGCAGGAGGCAGTCCAGGATACGGTCGTGTTCCGCCAGCGTCTCCTGCATACGGTATGTCAGGGCTTCGCCGGACAAAATCCGGATGCGGTGATTCTGGGCGTAGATTTTGTCCATCAGATCCACCAGAAAGGGATTGCCGCTGGCCATCATGAGCGTGCGATGGATGTCCTCGTCCAGATTGTACTCCGTAATCCGCTGACGTTCCTGTCCGGCTTTGCGGTTGCGTTCCTTCAAGTCCTGCAGCAAACTTCTGGGAAGACGGCAGGCGTACCGTTTCAGCACAGCCGGTTCCACGAGAAAACGGATCTCGTAAATAGCGTTGATGTCGGCCAGGGTAACATCCCGGACCACGATTCCCCGCTTGGGCAGGATGTCCACCAGCCCTTCCTGTTCCAGCTTGTTTAAGGCCTCACGGATGGGTGTCCTGCTAGCGCCGATGGTTTCAATCAGTTCCGCTTCCACCAGGAATTCTCCCGGCTTATAGACACAACGGATAATCTTGTCCCGAATAATGGCATAGGCCTTGTCCTTTAAATTTACGGCTCGTTCCATAGGCTCTTCACTTTCTTAGCATACTTTTTGCATATATCTTGTATACATCAAGCATAACAAGTTCTAACCCGCGCAGCAAGCGTTTTCTTGAATTTTCTGATATTTGTATTAATTTTCTTTTGAATCGAGAAAACAGTCCTATCGGGACATATTACGTCCCTGACTTGATTTCTCGTTTTTCCTGTTTTTCACCTGTTACATTTTCTTTGCCATTTACAAGGGCCGTGTTATAATCTATTTGATTAAAGTTGTAATCATGACGCAAATAGTCAAAAGATGCTATATTGCGGGAGCAGCTTGATAATGAGGAGGTATCCTGATATGTCCACTGTACTGGAAAGATTTCATGAACTGGGCGTCATCCCTGTCGTCGTCCTGGAGGACGCCAAAGACGCGGAAGCCCTTGGCAAAGCCTTGTGTGATGGCGGCCTGCCCGTGGCGGAAGTCACGTTCCGCACGGATGCGGCCGAAGAATCAATCCGCATCATGGCGTCGAAATTCCCGGATATGCTTGTCGGCGCCGGCACAGTCCTGACGGTCGAGCAGGCGCGGCGCGCCGTCGCGGCGGGCGCCAAGTTCATTGTGAGCCCAGGCTTCAATCCGAAAGTCGTCCAATACTGTGTCGACAACGATATCCCCGTGACGCCCGGCATCCAGACCCCGACGGAAATCGAGATGGCCCTGGAATGCGGCCTGAAAGTCGTTAAATTCTTCCCTGCCGAAGCAGCGGGCGGTCTGAAAATGATCAAGGCCCTGGCCGGCCCCTATGTCAACACATACTTTATGCCGACGGGCGGCATCAGCCTGGAGAATGCGCCGGAATACCTGAAATACAACAAAATCTGGGCAGTCGGCGGCAGCTGGATCGCCAAAAAGGACGAAATTGCCGCAGGCCGGTTCGAAGACATCAAAGTCAAGGCCGAAGAGGCCGCAGCCCTCGTCAAAATGATTCGCGGCTGAGCGGAGCATGCCGACGAACCGGAACATCGCGTCTAAATAGGATAAAGGAGCTATCACAACATGGATTTGAAAGTAAGACCTGCTGAAGAATGTCGTTTTGACGCCGTGAGCCTGGGCGAAATCATGCTCCGTCTGGATCCCGGCGAAGGCCGCATCCGCACGGCCCGCTCGTTCCGCGCGTGGGAAGGCGGCGGCGAATACAACGTCGTCCGCGGCCTGCGGAAATGCTTTGGTATGCGCACGGCGGCCATTACGGCTTTCGCCGACAACGAAGTCGGCAGGCTGATGGAAGATTTCATTTGTCAGGGCGGCGTCGACACATCCCTCATCAAATGGTGCAAGACCGACGGCATCGGCCGGCTGTGCCGCAATGGGTTGAACTTTACGGAACGGGGCTTCGGGATCCGCGGGGCCGTCGGCTGCTCGGACCGCGCCAACACGGCGATTTCGCAGATGAAGCCTTCTGATTTCGATTTCGATTACATTTTCGGCACTCTCGGCGTCCGCTGGTTCCATACAGGCGGGATTTACGCGGCCCTGTCCCACGAATCGTCTGAAACCGTAGTCGCCGCGATTAAGACCGCGAAAAAGTACGGCACCCTCGTTTCCTACGACCTGAACTACCGCCCCTCCATGTGGAGCGCTATCGGCGGCCAGGCCAAAGCGCAGGAAGTCAACAAGGAAATCGCGAAGTACGTCGACGTCATGATCGGCAATGAAGAAGACTTTACGGCCTGCCTGGGCTTCAAGATCGAAGGCAACGACGCCAACCTGAAAAAGCTGAACGTCGAAGGCTACAAGAAGATGATCAACGAAGCGGCCAAGACCTATCCGAATTTCAAAGTCGTCGCCACGACCCTGCGCACGGTCAAGACGGCTACGGTCAACGACTGGAGCGCCCTGTGCTGGGCAGATGGCGAGATCTACAAGGCCAAGGACTACAACGGACTGGAAATCATGGACCGCGTCGGCGGCGGCGATTCCTTCGCGTCCGGCCTGATTTACGGCCTCATGACCACAGGCGACGCCGAAAAGGCGGTCAACTACGGGGCGGCCCACGGCGCTCTCGCCATGACGACCCCTGGTGATACCTCCATGGCAAGCGTCGACGAAGTCGAAGCCATCATGGGTGGCGCCGGCGCCCGTGTCAAACGGTAATATCACCGCAGGGAAAATTTCACTTCTTGCTTAAAAAACAAGGCTGCGAAGAACGAATGCTTCGCAGCCTTGTTTTTTCATCCTCCCCCGCCCCCTCGCCGGCACGGACAAAAACCCCCTGCCGCGCGGCGCGACAGGGGGTTGCGTTTCCACCTTTCCGTTCTGCTTTCTTTATTCCACCGTGACAGACTTGGCCAGGTTTCTCGGCTTATCCACGTCACAGCCGCGGGTCAGGGCAGCGTAATACGCCAGGAGCTGCAACGGCAGGACGGCCAGGATCGGCGCCAGGAACTTATCCGTCTTGGGAACATAGATGACATGATCCGCTACCTTGTCGATTTCGCGGTCTCCCTGCAGGGCAATGGCGATGACTTCGGCTTCGCGGGCCTTGACTTCCTTCAAATTGCTGATGGTCTTGGGATAAACGTCGGCCTGGGTGGCCAGGACGATAACCGGCAGTCCCTCGACGACGAGGGCCAGCGTGCCGTGCTTCAACTCGCCCGCCGCATAGGCTTCGGCATGGATGTAGGAAATTTCCTTCAGTTTGAGAGCGCCTTCCAACGCGACGAAATAGTCCAGGCTGCGGCCCAAGAAGAACGCGTTCTCGCTGGAACCATACCGTTTGGCGAAGATTTTGATCTGCTCCGTGTCTTCCAGCATGGCGTGAATCTGTTCGGGGATCTCCCGCAGGTCACGGGTCAGGGTACGGGCCAATTCGTCCGACAGCTCACCGCGCAGGCGGCCGACGTAGATGCCCAGCATGAGCATAACGATGAGCTGCGTCGTGTAGGCTTTCGTCGACGCGACAGCGATTTCCGGGCCTGCGTAGGTGTAGACGACCTGGTCGGCCTCGCGGGCGATGGAAGAGCCCACGACGTTCGTGACAGCCATCGTACGGGCGCCAAGACGTTTGGCTTCGCGCAGGGCGGCCAGGGTATCGCTCGTCTCGCCGGACTGGCTGATGACAATCATGAGGCAGCTCGAATCCACCAGGGGATCGCGGTAGCGGAATTCACTGGCAATGTCCGTTTCCACAGGGATCCGGGCGAATTTCTCCAGATAGTATTTGCCGACAAGACCGGCGTGGTACGCCGTGCCGCAGGCAACGATAAAGACCTTCTTGATGCCCCGCAGGTCCGCTTTCGTCCAGTTCAGCTCGGGGAAATCGATGGTTCCCTCTTCCTTGCCCAGGCGGCCGCGCATGGTCTCGCGGACGGCCTTCGGCTGTTCGTAAATCTCCTTCAGCATGAAATGCTCGAAGCCGCCCTTTTCCGCCGCTTCGGCATTCCACGTGACGTTGTAGACTTTCTTATTGATGGGATTGCCGTTCAGGTCTTCAACCCGGACCGCGTCCTTCGTGACGATGGCAATCTCCCCGTCGCTCATGATATACGTGCGGCGCGTATGGCCAATAATCGCCGGAATATCGGACGCAATGAAGTTTTCCCCTTCGCCCAGGCCGATGACCAACGGATTGTCTTTTTTGGTGGTGATGAGCTTGTCCGGCTCGTCGGCGCACAGGAAGACCAGGGAGTAGGACCCGTCGATCCGGCGGATTACTTTCTTGACCGTGCTCAGGAAATCCCCGTCGTACTGATCCGCCATCAAGTGGGCTACCACTTCCGTATCCGTATCGGACGAGAACCGATGGCCTTTTTCCAGCAGATATTCCTTCAATTCCAGATAGTTTTCAATGATACCGTTGTGGACGACGACGAAGCGCCCCGATTCATCACAATGGGGATGGGCGTTCCGGTCCGACGGCCTGCCGTGCGTCGCCCAGCGGGTATGGCCGATGCCGACCGTGCCCTGGGGTTCGTGGCCCTGGATCTTGATGCGCAGGGCCTGCAGACGGCCCACACATTTTTCGATGTCGATGCGTTTGCCGTCATAGACAGCGATGCCCGCGGAATCATACCCGCGGTATTCCAATTTGCTCATTCCGTCCAGCAGGATGGGACAAGCCTGTTGATTGCCAATATAACCTACAATACCACACATAGTGGACCTCCTGTAGACACTGATGCGTACGCGGCCCCGACGTTACGGGACCGTGGTGTACCAGGAACCGCGCGCCCGACATTTTACCTCCGGCATTGCTGCCGGGCTTTGTAGTCGGACTTCTGGCCTGCGGTGGGACCAAGAGACACCCGCTGACTGCTCGATAAGTCTCTGCCTCGTCTGCCACGCCGAAACGTGGCACTTGCGCTCCTATATACTGTTGTGACGAACCTCCTTAAAAAACGGAAACCGTGCAGGCCCGGTACAACCCACACGGAATCCAGCATACCATATTTTACTACACGAACGCCATTTGGTCAATCGAGGTGCCGGGCGGGACGATACAGAGCCCGGTCGTACGGGCCCGCGCCCGCGGAACCGCTCCTCTCTCCGTCAGCCCAATTCGCCGCGGACAACCTTGGCGATCTCCTCGGCGATGCTCTCCAGTTCGACCTGATTCGGGCCCTCGGCCATAATGCGGATCAAAGGTTCCGTACCGGAGGCGCGGACCAAGAGCTGCCCGTTGTCGCCCAACTCTTCCGTGTACTTGGCCACGATGCTGCGAATCGCCTCGTTCTCTTCCCAGCCGTTCTTGTCCTTGACGCGGACGTTGACCAGTGTCTGGGGGTAGCGCGTCATGAGCTTCGCCAGCTCGGACAGGCGCTGGTTGTTGCGCGCCATCGTGCAGAGCAGCTGCACCGCTGTCAGGATACCGTCGCCGGTCTTGGCGAATTCCGAAAAGATGATGTGTCCGGACTGCTCGCCGCCAAGTCCGTACCCATGCTTCAGCATCTCTTCCAGGACGTAGCGGTCGCCGACCTTTGTCTTGCACGTCCGGCCTCCCATTTCCTTGAAGGCCTTATGGAGCCCGATGTTGCTCATAACCGTCACGACGAGCATGTTATCTTTCAATTTCTTGCGGCTCATGAGTTCCCGCGCCAGGATCAGCATAATCTGGTCGCCGTCCAGTTCCTGCCCCTTCTCGTCGACAACGAGGCAGCGATCGGCGTCGCCGTCGTTGGCGATGCCGACGTTGGCGCCGTACTCCAGGACCTTCAGGCGCAGGGCATCCAAATGGGTGGAACCGCAGCCGTTGTTGATGTTGATGCCATTCGGCTCGTTGAAAATGGGGATGACTTCCGCCCCAAGGAGCCGCAGGATGGTCGGGGCAATGCGGCTGTTGGCGCCATTCGCGCAGTCCATGACGACCTTCAGTCCGTGGAGCTTGCACGGCGCCGTGCTGACGATGTGGCGGATATAGACTTCCTCCAGCCCCGTTTCCCGGATAACCCGGCCCAGGGACGAGCCGCTGGGAGCCTTCGCGTAGTCGATCGGTTTGCGGACGATGGCTTCGATCTCATCTTCCACCATGTCGGGCAGCTTGTAGCCGTTGTGAGCGAAAAACTTGATGCCATTATCCTCGAAGGGATTATGGGACGCGGAAATAACAACACCGGCATTGGCATGAACCTGTTCCGTCAAGTAGGAAACGGCAGGGGTGCAGATGACGCCCAGCATGTGGGCGTCGCCGCCGGCGCTGCAGACACCGGCCGCCAGGGCGCAGGCCAGCATGTCGCCAGACAACCGCGTATCCTGCCCGATAATGATTTTCGGCCGGGACACTTCGCGGCCAAAATACTGCGCCGCCGCGCGCCCTAATTTATACGCCAGTTCCGGCGTCAATTCCGTGTTCGCCGTGCCGCGGACACCATCTGTTCCGAATAAACGTGCCATGAGAATCCTCCTGCTGTCTAGTGCGGGTACGGCGCCGCTTCCCGGCGGACGCCAAACCAATCTGAATCTTAATAATTATACTCTTTAGGCATGGCGATTGCAAGTCTGCCCTATCGGACCCTGGCTGTGGTATAATTTATTCCAGAATGATTGTTGTCTTGGAATCGTTCCGGGAGGAGGCATTTTCATGCGTCTCTTATTCATGCTGCTGGGGAATGTCTGCATTCCTGCCATGGTGGCTTACCTGGTCGGACGGAACAAACGGTTCCGTCAGTATATCCTGGCTCCCCTGACGCTCCGTTCCGCCATCGTCTTTACGGTCGTCTGCGGTCTCCTGGCCATCGTGTCGTCCTATTACGGCACCCGCATCCACGGGGCCCTGGCCAGCACGCGTATTGTCGGCGTCCTCATCGGCGGCATCATCGGCGGCCCCTGGGTCGGGCTGGCCACGGGCATCATCGGCGGCCTGCACCGCTACTCCCTGGGCGGCTTCACCGCCGCCAGCTGCGGCATCGCCACGGTACTGGCCGGCATCCTGGCTGGACTCGTCCGATTCCGCTGCCCCTTTACCCATATGAATTGGAAAATCGCCGCCGCCATCGCCCTGGCGGCCGAGGTCCTGCAAAAAAGCCTGACCCTGCTCCTGGCAAAACCTTTCGAGCAGGCCCTGGCCTTCGAACGCACGGCAGCCCTTCCGACGACGGCGGTCACCATCATCGGCACGGTCCTTTTTGTCCTCATCCTGCAGGACATGCAGAAACAGTACGAGGCGGCCGGCGCCGAGGCGGCCCAAATCTCCCTGCGCATCGCCAACGAGACCATGCCCTACCTGCGCAACGGCCTGGACCGTGAATCAGCCCAAAAAGCGGCGGATATCATCCTTGCCGTGGCCGACGTGGACGCCGTCGCCATTACGGACGGGGAAAAGTGCCTGGCCTACGCCGGCCTGCCTTCGCGGTACCATGTGCCGGGCACGTGCCTCCATTTTCCCGATTCCATCAAGGTCCTCCAGACGGGGCAGGTCGCCGTCTTCGCCGGGGATCACGGCTGCGGCGACCCGCGGTGCCCTCTCTACTACGGCATCGCCGTTCCCTTGCAGGTCCACCACAAGCCGACAGGACTGGTCCGCTTCTACCAGACCCGTAAAAAAGGCCTGTCCCAGGTGGACATCAAGATGGCCGAAGGCGTGGCGCACCTCCTGTCGACACAGATTGAGCTGGCAGACTACGAGGAACAGCGTCTCCTGCGGGAACAGGCCGAATTCAAGGCCCTGCAGTCGCAGATCAACCCTCATTTCCTGTTCAACACCTTATCCATCATCGTATCTCTCGTCCGTACCCGCCCGGAAACGGCGCGAAGACTGCTCATCAACCTGTCCGATATGCTCCACTTCGCCTTTGCGCATCATGAACCGCGCATCCGCCTGGAAGAAGAACTCCGCAATGCTGAAGCGTATCTCAGCATTGTCCAGGTCCGCTTCGGCGACCGC
Organism: uncultured Selenomonadales bacterium; assembly: GCA_900314855.1. Lineage (GTDB taxonomy): Bacteria > Bacillota > Negativicutes > Acidaminococcales > Acidaminococcaceae > Succiniclasticum. The sequence continues at coordinate 111,359 of OMWZ01000005.1, read as the reverse complement.
CTGACGACCCAAGTCGACATTCCGCCCGACCCGGGGCTTCTGGACGAGCCCGTCCCGGCCTTCATCCTGCAGCCCCTGCTGGAGAACGCCGTCACGCACGGCCTCTTCGAGAAGGCCGAAGACTGCCGCCTGTCCCTTGCCGTTTCCTGCGCGGCCGGACGCCTCTGCCTGGAAATCCGCGATAACGGCGCCGGCATGGCGGCAGAGCAGCTCCGCCAGCTGGAGCGGATGGAATCCAAAGGCATCGGCACCGCCAATGTCATCCAGCGCATCGAAAAAATCTATCATGGCAGGGGAACCATCGTGTTTCAGAGCCAGCCCGGCGCCGGCACGACGGTCACCATTTCCCTGCCTGTCACCAGGGAGGTTCGAACATGACATACCGCACCATCCTTGTCGACGACGAGATGCCCATTTGCGACGAATTGGAATACTTGTTCCAGGCCCACCAGGACTTTACGGTCGTCGCCAAATTCAATGTCGCCCAGAAGGCCTTGGATTACCTGGCATCCCACCCCTGCGATCTGGTCCTCCTGGACATCCACATGCCCGGACTCAATGGCCTGGAATTCGCCCGCTGCGTCGGCGAGCTGAAACTGCCTGTCTTCGTGGTCTTTGTGACGGCCTACGAAAAATACGCCGTCGACGCCTTCAGCACCCCCGCCATCGGCTACATCACCAAGCCCGTATCGCAGCTCGCCCTGACCCGGACCCTTGTCAAGGTCAAAGGACTGCTTGACGCCGTCCGCCGGCAAAGCGCGCCAGAACTGCCGGACGCCCCTGCCGCGGCGGATCGGACGGACAGCGGGGACAAACTGACCGTGTCCCGCGACGGCAAGCTCTATCCCGTCACCAAATCAGAAATCACCCTTGCCTATGTGCGCAACAAAGAAGTCTTTGTCCGCACGGGCAAGGGTGACTTTTACGCCCAGCTGACCCTGCAGGAGATGGCCGCCTTTCTCGACGGCCCGCCATTCCTGCAAGTCCACCGCCAGTATATTGTCAATCTGGACTGCGTCGAAGAAATCGTCCCCTGGTTCAACGGGGCCTACCTGCTCCATTTGAAGGGACAGGACGATATGAACATCCCCATCAGCCGGAATCATCTCCAGGAGGTACGGCGCCGGCTCGGCTTCCGCTAACCGGCAGGACGCCGCCGGGAGAAGTCGGGAGGGCCAGATTCCTCCGTCTTACAGGATACCCAGGACCTTCCAATAGGTCTGGGCGAAGACCAGGAGCAGGACATACCCGATAACCGTAAGGGGAATGCCGACCTTCATACAATCCTTGGCCGTAAAGGTATCCGTCGCGAAGGCCAGAATGCCCTGCGGGGAGTTGACGGGCAGGATGAACCCGAAGCTGACGACGAACTGGAGCAGCATCGTGATGTCGATGATGTTGAGGCCCTGGATGTTCAGGCTCTTCAGGACGGCGATCATGATGGGAATCATGGCCGAGGCCACCGCCGTCGCGCTGGCAAAGCCCAGATGGACGATGATGAGGAAGAGCGCCAGGATGGCAAAAACAGCAAAGACTCCCATGGAGGCCAGCCCCAGGCTCGCCACGAGCTGCGTCGCGAGCCACATGGCGGCTTTCGTGCTCAGCAGGGCCGAACCAAGGCTGATGCCGATGCCAAAAAGGACCAAGGTACCCCAGGAAACGCGGGACTGGGCGTCTTTCCAGGTCATGATGTTGATACCCGGCAGGAACATGAGCGTAATGGCGATGACCGTCGATGCCGTCGTGGAAACGGGATGCAGGACCTTTTCCGTAACCCAGGCGAAAAGAAGCAGGACGGAGATGGCAAGCAGTTTCTTTTCCGCCGCCGTCATGGGTCCCAGGTCTGCCATGGACTGCTTGACCGTTTCGTCGCCGCCGGCCACTTCCTCCATTTCCGCCGGCAGCATCTTCATGCAGATGAAATAGAGGACGACCGACATGACCGCCGCGTAAGGTGCCGCCGTAAGGAACCAGTGGAGCCAGGTAATGGTGCCGCCCAGTTCCCGTTCAATAAAGCCCAGGGCAACCATATTTTGCGCCGCCGCCGTCTTGATTCCCACATTCCAGATGGACGCCGCGTGAATCGTCGCGACCATGAGGAGCGCGGCGAAACGGCTGTGGATGGACAAGCCGAAGGCCGAAATGATGCCCAGGACAATGGGGATGATGCATCCCACGCGGGCCGTCGTACTCGGGACGAAGAAGGCCAGGACGAACCCCACGAAAATCATGCCGGCCACGATTCGGCTCGTTTTGGAGCCGACTTTCGAGAGGATGGTCAGGGCAATGCGCTTATCCAGGCCTGTCGTGGTCATGGCTGCCGCGAGGAACATGGCCGCGCCCACAAGGACCGTCCCCCCGGCGCTGATACCGCTGAACGTCATGGTCACGGCTTTGCCGAAGCCTATGACCTTGCCTGCTGCCGCTTCCGTCGGCACAAGGGACGGCGCCGTGCCCAACAGGATCAGCATGAGCGACGCGATGAGGGTCGCGCTGACAGGGTACGTCACGGCTTCCGTGATCCACACGACGACGGCAAAACAGAGCACCCCGAGCATGCGCTGGCCCGCGATGGACAGACCTGCCGGCGCGGGCAGCGCCAGGATGACGGCCAGCACCACGAACGCCGCCAACAGACCATACCGTTTGGCCCAGTCCGAACCCAGCGGGGGAGTTCCTTCCAGGGCTTTTTTCAGATTCACGTCTTTTGCTGCCACAACAATCCCCTCCTATCACGCAATCATACACGGACACAAACCGACAGTCCCGGTTGTGTTTCTGCCTGTATTATAGGCGGGGAAGGCAGCGTAACAAAAGGAAAACCTGCCGAACGGTCGAAAGTGTCCACCGAACGGCAGGAATCGCACGCAAATCCCGCTGGGATTTTATTTTTTTGTCTTTTCCTACAGGATGGCTCAGGCAAAGGGCCGGTACAGGGCCATCAGCGCCCGCGCCACATGGTAGCCGTCCAGGGCGGCGCTCATGATTCCGCCGGCGTACCCGCAGCCTTCCCCACAGGGATAGAGACCGCGGTGCGTCACGGACTGGTAATCCTTCCCGCGCAAAATCCGCAGGGGCGCGGAAGTACGGGTCTCCACGCCCGTCAACATACCCTGAGGCCCGTCAAACCCGTCCAGGCGCCGGCCGAACTGGGCCAGGCCCAGTTTCAGCGTAGACGACACATAGGGCGGCAGGACTTCTTCCAGCCGGTACGGCGTCACGCCGGGGCGGTAGCTGTACTGTCCCGTAAGAGCCGGCGTGGTGCCCCGCAGGAAAGTTTCCACGCTTTGGGCCGGCGCATGGTACGTTTGCCCGCCGGCCGTGAAGGCCAGCCGTTCGTACTGCCGCTGGAAGGCGATGCCCGCCAGGGGGTCCGTACCGAAGTCGGACGGCGTCACATTGACAACAAGGGCGCTGTTGGCGATTCCCGAATCCCGCTTATACAAACTCATGCCGTTGACGACGACGCCTCCCGCCTCCGACGCGGCTGCCACGACCCGGCCGCCGGGGCACATGCAGAAGGAATAGGCCGCGCGGCTCCGGTCCGGCGTATGGTACACCAGGGCGTAATCCGCCGGCCCCAGGCGCGGATGGCCCGCAAACGCCCCATATTGCGCCCGGTCGATCAGGGTCTGGGGATGTTCCACCCGCAGCCCGATGGAAAAGGCTTTGGCTTCCATCCCGACCTGGCGTTCCGCCAGAACGGCATACGTATCGCGGGCACTGTGGCCGCAAGCCAGGATAGCCGTCGTCGTCAGCACCATTTCCGTCCCGTTCAGAACCAGGCCCGTCAGGGCGCCATCCCGGAAGTGGAAATCCGTAACCTGCGTCTCGCAGCGGATGTCGCCGCCAAGGCGTTCAATTTTCCTGGCCAGCCCCGTAACCATGGCCCGGAGTTTGTCCGTTCCCACGTGGGGCTTATGTTCCGTCAGGATTTCCGGCGGGGCCCCGGCAGCCACAAAAGCCTGCAGGATATCCGCCATGACAGGATCATTGACACGGGTCGTCAGTTTCCCATCGGAAAAGGTGCCCGCGCCGCCCATGCCAAACTGTACATTCGAGCAGGGATCGAAACGGCCCGTCCGCCAAAAGGCTTCTACATCTTCCACGCGGCGCGCCAGGGAGCGGCCCCGCTCCACTAAAAGAGGACGATAGCCGTACTTGGCCAGCTCCAACGCTGCCATCAGACCGCCGGGACCGGCTCCGATGACGACGGGCCGCTCCGCCAGGGGCAGTGTGCCCAGGCGGGGCGGTTCCGGCTCTGGCCGGACGTATTCTGTCACCCCGGGCCGGCCGGATAGTTTTTTCAGGTGCCCGGCGGGCACATCGACCGCCGCCGTCACGTGGTACAGGAGACACACGTCGTCCTTGCGGCGGGCATCGACGGCACGGTGCAGCACCGTCACCTCCGACAAGGCCGACGGGCGGACGCCCAGTTTTTTTGCCACGGCGTCCCGCAACGTTTTTTCTGTTTTCAAGGATACTTTTACATCGTTGATGCGCAAAAGGGTTTTCTTCATGAACTTGCTGTCCTACTCCTTCGCTTCCGGCCCGTCCGGGGCCGGGGCTTCGCCCGCTTCCGCGGATCCGTTCCCGCCAGCGTTCCGCCTTTTCCCGCCGGTCAATTCGTGTCCGACGTAATGGTGTATTCCACCGTCACGGTGCGGTTGTCCGCCCGAACCGACTCCGGCAGGGACACGTTGACCCGGACAGAACGGTCATTGCCGTGGGCCGCCAGGTCGATCGGATCGGTCTTCACTTCCGTCATGGCATTGACGATGGAAGGCGGACCGGACACCGTAATCTTATAGGGATTGACGGTGGAACTCGTCTTCTGCATCCCACTGGGCAGGGTTCCTGTAAATTCGGCTTTGACAGGCAGCTCTTTCGTCACCATCTCATGGAGCAGGTTCGTCCGGATGGTAATCTGCGCCGGGTCAAAGGTAATATCTTCCATGTCGATGCCATCGTGACCAACCGCTACCGGCTGGGCCGTAGTCTGGAAGGGTTCGCTGCGGTCGCTCACATCGACGGGAACTTCAATCTTTTCAATGGCGTCCAGCCGCGTGGCCGCCCCGGTCACCTTCACTTCCGACGGCAGGAGCTGGGTCTTGCTCACGGCAACATCCGTCGCAGGCTTACCCAGGATACGGGCCGTGACAGGCATGATCTTTTCCCGCCGCACATCCACGAAGAGGGAAACCATACGGGGGCTGATGTCCACGACTTCGCCCTGCGGGAAGAAGGCATTGACCAGGACCGTGTGGGGCCCGGCAGACAGTTTGGCCAGGTTCACGTAGGCCGTGACCTGTGACTCCGTCAGGCTGGCCAGTGCCGTCCGGGGGCCGCGGACCCGGACACTGATTTTATCGGGTTTGTTGAAGACGACCATATTGTCCGCCAGGTTGCGCTGGCCCAGGGAAACGACGACATCCCGTTCCGTAATAGGGTTCTGTTCTCCCATGACATAGACCCAGAGAAAAATGGCCAGAAGCAGACAGATAATGCGGGGGATCCAATTGTTGGACTTGCCTTCGCGCTGGTGATCCATAAAACTGTTCATTTCTTTTCCTCCGCCTTGTCCGCCAGAAGCCGATCCCGGAGATCCAGCGCCTTGCCTTTGATGAATTCCATCAGCGTCAGCTGCGTACGCACCAGAACAGCGCTGCGGAGCATATCTTTCACGTCCTCAGCCTGGAGATACCGGAAAATCTCGCCGTTCCGGGCCATGGAAATGGTGCCGGTCTCCTCGCTGACCACCAGGACCAGGGCATCGGACTGTTCCGACAGGCCGATGGCGGCACGATGGCGGGTGCCAAGCTCCTGGCTCAGGTTGCGCTGTTCCGTCAGCGGCAGGAGGCAGGACGCGGCCACGATCCGGTTGCCGCGGATCACGACGGCGCCATCATGGAGAGGCGTGTTCTTTTCGAAAATATTGAGCAGCAGGCTGTCCGTCACGAGCCCATCAATCTGCACGCCCGTCTCGATGCGTTCTTCCAGGCCCACGGCCCGTTCAAAGACGATGAGGGCGCCGACCTTGCGGCGGGACATAATGGAAGCGGCACTGGCGACGGCGTTGATCATCTCGTTCAACTCTTCTTCGTCGATTTCCCCGGCCTTCCGGAACAAACGGCCGCGGCCGATCTGTTCCAGGGCACGGCGCAATTCGGGCTGGAACACGATGGGCAAGGCGACCATGACCATGGTCATGGCCTTTTCCAGCAGCCAGTTGATGACGTGGAGATTCAGGGCCTTGCTGACCAGCATGATGAACGCCAGGACCAGCAGTCCCTTGACCAGGGCGGCGGCCCTGGTGTTTTTCAGCATCGTATAGATTTTATAGAGGAAGTAGGAGACGACCACGATATCCACCACATCGAGGATCCCGATGGTACGAATCAGCCCCTGTAACTGTCCCTGCAAAAAAATCACCTTTTCTTTCACCACTGTGACGCTGCCGCGGCGTCCATCCTGCTCGAAACGGCATAAAACACCAGTATGCATGGTACAGGCCTATTATAGCACAGGGCCGGTCTTTTCCGCTATGGAAACCGGGCGGACACGAAAAAAAAGCACCTGCGCGAAGGCAGGTGCCGAATCCAATACAATTAAGGATAATGGGATCAAAGTTTTTCCAGGAGCGTCTGGTGGGCGGCTTCCTGCTCCCGCAGGACCTTGTCGCAGACGACAAACTGCTTGTCGTTTTCCACGTAGCTCGGCCCGCCGTAGGAAATGCGGGCATTGACGCAGTGTTCCGGATCGAGGGCGGCCATCAGGTCGGGTTCAAAGAGATCCGAGAACTGCTTGTATTCTTCCAGGGTCATGTCCAACAGGAACTTATCCTTCCCGATGGCATAGGCCACGCATTGTCCCACGACGGCATGGGCCTTGCGGAACGGTAGCCCTTTGCGCACTAGGTAGTCCGCCAGGTCCGTCGCGTTCGAAAAATCATGGGAAACGGCCCACTTCATCCGGTCCGTCTTGACCTGCATGGTCCGAATCATGTCGCCATAGACCTGGAGGGTGAATTTGACCGTGTCGATGGCGTCGAACAGTCCTTCCTTGTCCTCCTGCAAGTCTTTGTTATACGTCAGGGGCAGGCCTTTCAGGGTTGTCATCAGGGCGATCATTTCGCCATAGACGCGTCCCGTCTTGCCGCGGACCAGCTCCGAAATGTCGGGATTCTTTTTCTGGGGCATCATGGACGAACCCGTGGCAAAAGCGTCGTCCAGCTCGACAAAGCCGAATTCCGTGCTGCTCCAGAGGCACAATTCCTCCGACAGGCGGCTCATGTGCATCATGAGGATCGACGCGAACGACAGGAACTCCAGGATGTAATCCCGGTCGCTGACGGCATCCATGCTGTTCGGATATACCTGGCTGAAGTGCAGCTGCTCCGCCACGAAGAACCGGTCGATGGGAAACGTGGTGCCCGCAATGGCGCCAGCCCCCAGGGGCATCATATCCGCCCGGTCGAACACGCCGAGCAGGCGATCGAAGTCGCGGCGCAGCATATTGAAGTACGCCAGCAGGTGATGGGCGAAGGTAATGGGCTGCGCCCGCTGCAGATGCGTATAGCCTGGCATGAGCGTCTTGTCATGCTGCCTGGCCACGGCCAGCAGGGCCTGCTCGAAGCGGATCAAAAGTTCCGCGATTTCCGCCACTTCGCGCTTGACATACATATGCATGTCAAGGGCCACCTGGTCATTGCGGCTCCGCGCCGTATGCAGGCGGGCGCCGGCATCGCCGATGCGCTCCGTCAGACGCGCTTCCACGTTCATATGGATATCTTCCAAGTCCACCCGGAATTCGAACTTCCCCACCTCGATATCGGCCAGGATGTCCTGCAGGCCCTGGACGATCTTGTCCTTGTCTTCCATGGAAATGATGCCCTGCCGGGCCAACATGGTGGCGTGGGCGATACTGCCGCGGATGTCTTCGCGATACAGCCTCTTATCATAATTGATGGACGCATTGAATGCGTCCACCAATTCGTTCGTATTTTTACGGAAACGGCCGCCCCAAAGTTTCGCCATTATTTCAGGGTTCCTTTCTTCATCATGGCCCGGACAGCCAGCGGCAGGCCGAAGAGGTTGATGAAGCCCGTGGCATCACTCTGGTCGTAGACCTGGTCTTCGCCGAAGGTGACATATTCCTGGCTGTACAGGGAATACGGGGACTTGGCGCCGGCGGAGATGATGTTGCCTTTGTACAGTTTCAAACGGACCGTGCCGGTGACGGTTTTCTGGGTTTCGTTGACGAAGGCGTCCATGGCTTCGCGCAGGGCGCAGAACCATTTGCCATCGTAGACGAGTTCCGCGTATTTCAGGGCCAGGCCTTCTTTGTAGTGATAGGTGTCCTTATCCAGGCACAGGTTTTCCAGTTCATTGTGGGCATAGTAGATGAGGGAGCCTGCCGGCGTTTCATAGACGCCACGGCTCTTCATGCCGACGAGGCGGTTTTCGACGATATCGCTGATGCCGACCCCGTTGCGGATGCCGATTTCATTCAGTTTGTCCACGATCTGGGCCGGGCTCAAGGCTTCCCCGTTGACAGCGACAGGCACGCCTTCCTTGAATTCGAGTTCAACGAATTCGTCCTTGTCCGGAGCCGTTTCCGGCGTGCAGGTGACCTTGAACATCTTGTCCTGCGGCGCGTTCCACGGATCTTCCAGATCGGAGCCTTCGTGGGACAGATGCCACATGTTGCGGTCCATGGAATAATCGTCGTCGTGGGAAACAGGAATCGGAATATGATGGGCAGCGGCATAATCGATTTCCTGATCCCGGGATTTCAGTTCCCATTCCCGCCAGGGAGCGATGATAGCGATGTCCGGATCCAAGGCCTTGACGCCCAGCTCGAACCGGACCTGGTCATTCCCCTTGCCCGTAGCACCGTGGGCAATGGCGTCCGCCCCTTCCTTGTGGGCAATATCCACGAGGTGTTTGGCAATGAGGGGACGGGCGAAGGAGGTGCCCAGCAGGTATTTCTTCTCGTAGACGGCCCCGGCTTTGACGCAGGGCCATACGTAATTTTCAATAAAATCTTCCTTCAAATCGAGGATGTAGCACTTGGACGCGCCGGAAGCAAGGGCCTTGTCATGGACGGGATCCAATTCGTCCCCCTGTCCTAAGTCCGCCGTAACGGCGATGACTTCACAATTGTTGTAATGATCCTTCAGCCAGGGAATGATGACCGAAGTATCCAGTCCGCCGCTGTATGCTAATACAACTTTCTTAATATTTTCCTTGTCTACCTTTGCCATGACTATGGCCTCCCTTATCCTTAATTTTGTTTCCTATCCGGCTTAAAACCGGGCTTGCTCCGTTTTTCGGAGTCTGTTTTCAAGAACAGCTCTATTGTATCACTTCCGCAAAATTATGCAAGCTGTTTTTTAATATTTTTTCATTTGTTTTTGATTAAATATTCATTTATGCAACCTGCCTGTCCCGAAACGGGCGACAGGGTCCCCTCAAAGGGCCGCGTCGCTCATCAGCAGGACCATAATGGCTTTCTGTGTGTGCATGCGGTTTTCCGCTTCGTCGAAGACAACCGAATGCGGTCCTTCGAGGACATCTTCCGTGATTTCCTCCCCCCGGTGCGCCGGCAGACAATGCATAACCAATGCGTCGTCTTTGGCCACCTGCAGCAATCCGCTGTTGATCTGGTACTCGTGGAGCGCTTGCCGGCGGATGTCCCGTTCCGCTTCTTCGCCCATACTCGTCCAAACGTCCGTGTACAGCACATCGGCGCCTGCCGCCGCTTTGCGGAGATCCGGTTCGACAGAGATGGTGCAGCCCATGGCGTGGGCATCTTCCTGGGCCTGGCGGACCACCACGGGGTTCGGCTGGTAACCCGCCGGGCTGGCGCAGACCATATCCATGCCAACCTTCGCGCAGGCGTACATCAGGGAGTGCGCCATATTGTTGCCGTCGCCCACGTAGACCAGCTTGCGGCCCCGCAGAGTTCCCCGGTGCTCCCGGATGGTCAGCAGGTCCGTCAGGGCCTGGCAGGGATGCAGCAGGTCCGTCAGCCCGTTGATTACGGGGATGTCGGCGTACCGGGCCAGTTCCACGACAGCGTCGTGGGAAAAGGTGCGGATCATGATCCCGTCCACCATACGGCTCAGGACACGGGCCGTGTCACGGATCGGTTCGCCGCGGCCGATCTGGGAATCTTTGTCACTCAGGTAGAGGGCATGGCCGCCGAGCTGGTAAAATCCGGTCTCAAAAGACACGCGGGTCCGCGTGGAAGCTTTCGAGAACAGCATGGCCAGGGTCTTGCCCTTGCAGAATTCATGGGGCACGCCCCGCTTCTGCATGGTCTTCAGTTTTTCCGCCACGTCCAGGATGTGGACGACTTCGTCCGCCGTCAAGTCATGGATAGACAACAAATCTTTGTGGATCAACTTCATCACGATTCCTCTTCCCTTTTCTTCTCTGTCTTGCCTTGGTACGGGTCTCCTCAGGCGCGGACGACTTCCGTGCCGATCCCTTTGTCACTGAACAATTCCACCAGGATGGCGTGGTCGACGCGGCCATCCACGATGTGGGCCTTGCGGGCCCCGCCGGACAGGGCCGTAATGCAGGCTTTGACCTTGGGAATCATGCCGCCGTCGATGCGGCCGCCGCTGATCAGCTCCTGCGCCTTGTCAAAGGTCAGGGTGGACAGGAAACTGTTCTCGTCGCGATAATCTTCGTAAATTCCCTTGACGTCCGTCAAGACAATCAGTTTTTCCGCCTGCAGGTCCCCGGCAATCTTTCCGGCGGCACTGTCGGCATTGATGTTGTAGCTTTCGCCGCCCAGCCCGACGCCGGTGGGAGCGACGACGGGGATGTAGCCCCCGTCCAGGAGGCAGTGGAGCAGGTCCGTATTGACCGCTTCGACGCTGCCGACATAGCCGATATCGACGAGGCTGACTTCGCCGTTTTCATAGACGTCGGCCAAATGCTTCTTTGCCACGATCAGGTCCGCGTCCTTCCCATCCAGGCCGACTGCCTTGCCTCCCAGACGGTTCACTTCGGCCACCAGGTCCGTATTGGTCCGGCCGATCAGGGCCATCTCCGTCAGGGCCACCGTTTCCTCATCCGTGACGCGCAGGCCGTGGACAAACGTGGCCTTTTTGCCGGACTTCAGGAGCATGGCCGGAACTTCCGGGCCGGCGCCATGGACGATAATGGGGCGCAGGCCCGCGCTCTGCAGGGAGATGACGTCCTGCAGCAGCTTGTCCCGCAGGGCCGGGTCGGTCATGGCCCTGCCGCCAAATTTCACGACGACGACTTTATCCTTAAACTCCCGTAAATACGGTAATGCTTCGACCAGAATGCCGATATCCTCGTTCCGTAACATGTCGCTACCTCCTCTGATTGATTGCCCTTGGACAATGGCAATATATTTTATTTTACCACACCGGCCTGCATTTTTATAGGCACATTTTGCCAAACGGCCCATTCCTTGCTACAATAGAGAGGGTCGCGGAACCGCGGCCCCGCAGAATTCAGAGACAAGGAGGGCTTCGTCATGCAGCATCGCCGTGGCAGCAGACTCCCGAAAATACTCTTTCTCCTGGTCCTCCTGGCCGCAGGGTACCTGGGCTGGACCATCCTGGCGCCCCGCCAACCGGACCGCTCCGCGCTGCCGGACCGCGGAGCCGTCACGGAGACAGGGGCCCAGGAACGGGGCACCATGCCCGCGCCGGACAAGGGCGCGGCGGTGAAAAAGGAAACGTCCCCTGACCAGGAAGGCACGGGCTGGAAAGACCAGGCCGGCAACTTCCTCTTCCGGGCCAGGGACGCGGCGGAAAACGCCGGCCGTCTCGCGCGCCGCTCGACGGATGCGACGGGAAAACTGGCCGGCGCCGCGAAGGAAAACGGCAGTTCCCTTCTCTTCAGCGTTTCATCCCTGTGGCACGCCCGGGAAATCATCGCCGCGCGCCAATCCGACCCGGACTGGGTCCCGTACCAGCAAATCCCGCCCCAGACTCGGCAGGCCCTTCTCGCCATCGAGGACCACGGCTTCTATGAACACGGTCCCTTCGATGTGACCGGCATGTTCCGGGCGGCCCTTGTCAACCTGACAGCCGGCGAGATCCTGCAGGGCGGCAGCACCCTGACGCAGCAGATGGTCAAGAACGTCTTTTTATCCAGCGAACAGACCATGGCCCGCAAATTCCAGGAAGCAGCCCTGTCCATGTATGTGGAACACTATTATTCCAAGAACGAAATCCTGGAACTGTATTTCAACACGACCTACTTCGGCAACGGATATTACGGTCTTCGCGCCGCCGCCAAGGGCTACCTGGGCAAGGAACCGGGCCAGCTGAACCTGCCCGAGAGCGCCATGCTCGCCGCCCTGCCGAACGCACCGTCTCAGCTCAACCCCTTCGAGAATCCCCTGGGGTGCGGCAGACGGGCTGTCCTGGTGCTAAAAGAAATGAAACGGTACCGTTACATCGGAACCATCGACATGGACAACGCCATGGAACAGGGCGTGACCCTGCGGAACGGGCGACGGCTCGTCCTGCAGTGAGGGCCCGCGGCTTCCCGCCGCGCACCAGCTCCCTGCGAAACCGGAAAGGGACTATCCCCTCCCCGGAGCCCCTGAAAAACAGCGAAGGCCGGGCAGAAATGATTTCTTTTCTGCCCGGTCTCTTTTGCACTTCCTGCCCGGTCGCTTAGTGGTGGAATTCGCGCAGGTGCGTGAAGCAGATTACCATGCCGTACTTGTCCGCCGTCTCGATGACATGGTCGTCCCGGATGGAACCGCCGGCTTCGGCCACATACTGGACGCCGCTGCGGCGGGCCCGTTCAATATTGTCCCCGAAGGGGAAGAACGCGTCGCTGCCCAGGGATACGCCCTGCAGCTGGGAAACCCAGGCCTTTTTTTCTTCGCGCGTGAGCGGCGCAGGCTGTTCCGTGAAAAACTGCTGCCACATGCCGTCGGCCAGTACATCTTCCGAGTCCTCGGAAATATAGACGTCAATCGTGTTGTCCCGGTCCGGACGGCGAATGCCGGCCTTAAAGGGCAGCGCCATGACTTTCGGGTGCTGGCGCAGCCACCAGATGTCCGCCTTGCCGCCGGCGAGACGCGTGCAATGGATGCGGGACTGCTGGCCGGCGCCGACGCCGATGGTCTTGCCATCCTTGACGTAGCAGACAGAATTGGACTGGGTGTATTTCAGGGTGATGAGAGCCACGAGAAGATCCAGGGCCGCCTTGTCCGGCAGTTCCTTGTTTTTCGTGGGCCGCTCGGCCAGAAGATCTTTGGTAATTTTGGCGTTGTTGCGGCTCTGCTCGAAGCAGACGCCGAAGACCTGCTTGGTTTCCTGCACTTCGGGCACGTAGTCCGGATCGATCTGGAGGACCAGGTAGGAACCTTTCCGCTTGGATTTCAGGATTTCCAGGGCCTCCTCCGTGTAACCCGGGGCAATGACGCCGTCGGAAACTTCGCGCTGCAGCAGAAGGGCCGTTTCCTTGTCGCACACATCGGATAAGGCGGCGAAGTCCCCGTAGGAAGACATGCGGTCGGCGCCGCGGGCGGCGGCATACGCCGAAGCCAGGGGCGACAGGGTCAGGTCATCGACAAAATAGATCTTGCGCAGCGTCTCCGACAAGTCCGTCGCCACGGCGGCTCCGGCGGGGCTGACATGTTTAAAGCTGGCGGCGGCGGGCAGCCCTGTAGCCTCTTTCAGCTCCTTGACGAGCTGCCAGCTGTTGAAGGCATCCAGCAGATTGATGTAGCCCGGACGGCCGTTACGCACCGTAAAGGGCAGGTCCCTGCCATCCTTCATATACACTTTGGCAATCTTCTGATTGGGATTGCAGCCGTACTTCAAAGCCAATTCGTTCATGTTGTTCCTCCTGAAGTCTCAAAGTCTCAAGGTCAGGCGGGCCGGAAAACAAAAAAGGCCGACCCCTCCTGTGCGTTCGCCCAGACGGTCGGCAGATCCGGCCATGCTCCATGTGGTGAATCCACTTCCGTCAGTGACATGACCACCTGCATTATACCGTCCTTGTCCGGTCCTTGTCAACAATGGTATAATAGGCGGGAAACAAGAAGGAGGGTCGCATATGACTTATTGTTACGTTTGCCCGCACCGGTGCGGCGTCGACCGCCCCGAAAGCATTCATGATGCAACGGGGACCTTCGGGTCCTGCGGCGTCGGCATGCTGCCCATGGTCAGCCGGGCGGCGCCTCATCTGTGGGAAGAACCCGTCATCAGCGGGACCGATGGCAAGGGAAGCGGCGCGGTGTTCTTCACGGGCTGCAATCTCCATTGCGTTTTCTGCCAGAACTACGACATTACATCCCGCATGATCGGCAAGGAAATTTCCGTGGGACGGTTGAAGGAAATCTACCGCGAACTCATCGACAAAGGCGTCCACAACATCAATCTCGTGACGCCGACGCACTTTACGGAAGCCGTCCTGCAAAGTCTCGACGAACCCCTGCCTGTCCCGGTCGTGTACAATACCAGCGGCTTTGAGACCATCGATACGCTGCGCCGTCTCGAAGGCAAGGTCCAGATTTGGCTGCCCGACCTCAAGTGGAGCGATGACCAGGCCGCCATCAAGTACAGCAACGCCTGGAACTACTGGCAGATCGCGCGCGACGCCATCCTGGAAATGTACCGTCAGGTCGGCCCCTACGAAATCGGCGACGACGGGCTGCTGAGAAAAGGCGTCCTCATCCGCCACCTGATCATGCCGGGGTTCGTGGAAAACAGCAAGGCCGTCATCGATTGGGTGGCCGAAACTTTCCAACCGGGGCAAGTCCTGTTCAGTCTCATGCACCAGTACATCCCCTGCGGCAACGCGGCCAAATACCCCGAAATCAACCGGAAGGTTTCCGACGAGGAATACAGGGAAATCCAGGATTACCTGTTCGCCAGCGGCATCGAAGACGGCTTTGTCCAGGAAGGCGAAGCGGCCAGCGGCGACTTTGTCCCCACGTGGGACTTGACAGGCGTGGAAAAGCCCTGAGGTCCATCCCGCGCCCCCGCAACTGCCGCGCCTTCCCCGAAACAAACAAGCGGAGCCACCGTCCTTTCCGACGGGGCTCCGCTTGTTCATGTTGTCCGGCAGGATCCAGCCGGCCTTATTTCCGCAGCTGCTCCAGGAGGTATTGCCGTGCCGCCTCCAGCTGGACATCCTGCGTGGGATGCTCCGGCAGGGGGATGACCTGGTCCGGCGTAATCCCTTTCTTGTGGATGGACCGGCCCGACGGCGTGTAATACATGGCCGTCGTCAGTTTGAGGGCCGTATCGGGGGAAAGCTGGTAAATGGTCTGGACGCATCCTTTGCCGTACGTCGTGACGCCGAAAAGACGCCCGGCTTTCGTATCCTGGATGGCGCCGGCGACGATTTCCGAGGCGCTGGCGCTGCCGTGGTCCACGAGGACCGCCAGGGGATAGCGGACGGCCGGCAAGTTCGATTCATAGACCTGGGACCGGCCTTCCTTGTCCGTGATGGTCACGACGGGCCCCTTCGGCACCAGATAATTCGCCACCTTCAGGGATTCCGTCAAAAGCCCGCCGGGATTCTGACGCAAATCCAGAAGGAGGGCCTGCATGCCCTTCCCCTCCAGTTCCTTGTAGGTCTTGGCAAAGTCGGCTCCCGTCTGCTCGTTGAACACGGCAATGCGGATGTAGCCGATGCGGGTGCCCGGCAGGATTTCACCGGCCACGGATTCGATTTTGATATCGTCGCGGATGATGTCCACGGTATAGGTCGCTTCGCTGTCCTTGCGGCGCAGCTTGATTTTCACGTGGGTTCCCTTCTCCCCACGGACCCGGCTGACACAGTCCTCCAGACTATGCCCCGCCATGTCTTCCCCATCGACGGCAAGGATCTTGTCCCCGGCCTTGATGCCGGCCTTGTCCCCGGGAGAACCCTGCTGGGGCGCCACGACGATGAGTTCCCCCTCTTTTTGTCCCAGGACGACGCCGATGCCGCCGAAGGTACCGTTCGTCACCTGGCTCATGCTTTGAAACGCTTTGTGATCCAGGTATTCCGAATAGGGATCGTTCAGGGTCTTGACGAGTCCTTTCATGGCCCCGTCATAGAGGGCGTTGGTCTGGAAGGGGTCGCCGACGAAATCCGCCTGGACCCGGTGGACCACATAGAGCAGGCGCAGGAGCTGGGCCGCATGCTGTCCAGTCAGGGCCTGCAGCCCTGCCAGCACGCCGCCCAAGGTGACCAGCACGGTCAGGACGACGGCCAGGGGCACATACCAAAAACTGATTTTCTTTTTCATCGTTGTGTTCTTTCTGCTTCGTGTCTTACGGCAGGTAATTCATGGGATCCGTCACTTCGCCGTGCAGACGGACTTCAAAATGGCAATGGGGACCTGTGGAGTACCCCGTGCTGCCGGCGTAGGCGACCACCTGTCCCTGGGACACGCGCTGGCCTTCGCTGACGGCGAGGCTCGAGTTATGTCCGTAGAGAGTGACCAGGCCCCCGCCATGGCTGATCATGACGCAGTAGCCGTAGCCACCCATCCAGCCGGAATAGATGATAGTGCCGGACGCGGCCGCGTGAATGGGCGTCCCCGTGTCGACGGCGATATCCATCCCCGAATGGTACCGCCTTGTCTGGAAAATCGGGTGGGTACGCCAGCCGTAATACGACGTGATGGGGCCGCTGCAGGGCCAGATAAAGGAGCCGCTGCCGCCGCCCGAAGGCATAGACGACGCCGCTTCCATACTTTGGATCATGGCCTTGATATTTTCGCTGATAGCCAGCATGCGCTGGTATTCGCTTTCGGAACTGCGTTTCTCTTCTTCTGCCTGGTACAGGAGACGGGCCCGTTCCTGGCGGATTTTCTCGGCGGCGGCCTTCTTTTCTTCCAGGGCCGCGCGGTCGTTCTTGATCTCGTCCATCTGGCGGTCCAATTCCTTTTGCCGCGCTTCGATTTCCGCCGCTTCCTTCTGGACCGTCTCGACCAGGTTCAGGTCACTGCGGATAATCTTCTGGAGCAGGTACATGCGCGACGCGAAGTCGCCGAAGTCCCTGGCGCCGAGAAGCACATCCAGGTAGTTGATCTGACCGTGTTCATAGATATCGCGGAGGCGCGCTTTGTAGACTTTCATCCGCCGGGCCATTTCCGCCTTCTTTTGGGCCAGGATGTCCTGGTTCTTGTCAATGGCCGTTTGCAGGGCGTCCGCCTTTTTCTGCAGGGCGCCGATGTCCGTCTGGATCTGGTGCAGCCGGGCCATGACTTCGCCCAAACGGCCTTTGGCCACTTCCACCGTAGCGCCGGCCTTACGGGCCCGTTCCTGAGCCTGCTCGGCCCGTTTCTGGGCATCCTGCAGTTCCTGCCGTTTGTCCTCCACGGCCGACGCATACGCCGTCACGGGCAGCAAGGCCACCGTCAGGGACGGTGCTGCCGGCAGGACCGTCAGCCAGGCGGCCAACAGGGCCGCCGTATATTTTCGTATCCTCATATTCTCGCCCCCTCAGACCCGCAGGAATTTCTTTAAGGACAGGTAGGACCCGAGCGCGCCGATACAGGTGCCGCAGGCCAGGATGAAAACGTCCGTGAACAGCAGCGTCGGCCAGGCCGGAAGGATCGGGAAAAAAGCCAGGGTCAGATAAATGCGGCCCATGAGGCTCGTATAGATGATGTCGACGAAGACGCACGCAATCAGGGCCCCGCCGAACCCCAGGGTCATGCCTTCCAGCAGGAAGGGCCAGCGGATAAACCAGTCCGTGGCGCCGACATACTTCATGATTGTGACCTCTTTCCGCCGGGCAAAGACGGTCAGACGAATCGTATTGGCGATAATAAAGAGGGTCGCCAGGCAAAGGAAGAGAATCAGCACGGCACCGCCGACGCGGAGGATTTTCGTCAGGGCGAAGAGGTGTTCCACCACTTCCTGCCCGAACTTGGCTGTTTCCACCTTGGGCAACTCGTTCACGACGGGCACCAGTTCGCGGATACGCGACGGCTGGTCCACCTGGATTTCAAAGGAGGACGGGAACGGGTTATCCTTGCCCAGGGCTTTCAACAGGCTAGCCTGGTCGCCCAGGCGTTCCTTGAAACGGTCCATGGCCTGATCCTTCGTGACCTCCTTAACCTGGACGACACCGGGCAGGCTCCGCAGCTTGCGTTCCACGGCTTCCAGATCGTCCGCCGAGGCCGCATCCTGCATATACACCGTCATCTGGACCTGGCTTTCCAAATACTTGGCCAGATTGTCCGTGTTGAGGAACAACAGGAGGAACAGCCCCAGGACGAGGAGCGACACGGCGACGGTCGAAATGGAAGCCACGCTCATGACGCCATTGCGCTTGATGGACTTGCCCGTCTCGCGGATGAAATACTCTTTACTGCTCAGACTCATAACCGTATACTCCGTTCAATTCGTCGCGCACAATTTCGCCATGGTCGATGGCAATAACTCGTTTGGACATGGTATCGACAATTTCCTTGTCGTGGGTCGCCATCAGGATGGTCGTCCCGCCGTTGTTGATTTCCTGGAAGATTTCCATGATATCCCGGCTCGTGTCGGGATCCAGGTTCCCCGTCGGTTCGTCGGCAATGACCAGCATCGGGTCGTTGATGATGGCCCGGGCGATAGCAATGCGCTGCTGCTCCCCGCCGGACAATTCGTTCGGATGGGCAAAGGCGCGGCGCCGCAGGCCGACCAGGTCCAGGACATTCATGACGCGCCGCTTGATTTGGCGGTACGGCGTCTCGATGACCTGCATGGCGAAGGCAATGTTATCGTAGACCGTGCGGTCCGGCAACAGGCGGAAATCCTGGAAGATAATGCCCAGTTTCCGCCGCATGTACGGGATTTCCTTCCGCGTAAGCGTCGGAATATCCTGCCCGTCCAGGATAATGGTCCCTGTCGTCGGAACGATTTCCCGGAACAGGAGCTTGATGAACGTGGATTTTCCGGCGCCGCTGGGACCCACGATAAAAACAAAGTCCCCCGCGCCGATGTGGACGTTGATGTTCTTCAGCGCCACATGATTTCCGGGGTAGACCATACTGACATCTTTCATATCCAACACAGGACGATTCCCCTTTCGTGACATGACAATGGCTGCCCCCGTCAATGGGGCAGCAGGGAACAGGCGATTTCCGCGTTGCGGCGGGCCAGGGCCCGCATGGCGGCAATCCGCTCCGCCTGCGCGGTGACATCCTGTCCCCACACGGCGTCGGCCGCGGCCACGACATCGGCCGCCTCCAGGGTTTCCACCGTGCCGGCCGCCCGGGCGCCGACGGCCTTGACGAACGCGTCGACTTTCGGATCATAGGAAACGGCCAGGAGCGGCACGTCCATGATGGCGGCAAAAATCAAGGCGTGGAGGCGCATGGCAATCAGCAGGTCAAAGTTGCCGATGATGCTCAGGAACTCCTCCGTCGTAAAATGACGATGCAGGAACGCCACGGGCTGCCGGGTCCGGGGCAAATATCCGCGCAGCAGTTCGCACGTTTCGCAATCCATGCTGTACTGCAGGGGCAGGATCGCAATCTGGGCATCGTATTTTTCGCTCAGGGCGGCCGCCGCGGCGGCCAGCTGCTGCAGGCAGTGCAGATTGTCGGGCCAGGCGCGCACGGACAAGCCCAAGATCGGCTTGCGCAGGTCCAGTCCCGCTTCTTCCAGGAGAAGACGGCCTGCCACCTTGTCCGACGGCGTCAGAGTGAGGACGCAGTCCGCCGTGACCTGTACCCGTTCCGGCGGAATCCCCAGCCGGGCCAGCTCCGCCGCCGAATCTTCGTCGCGGACCGTGATGGCGTCGGCCTGACGACACACGACCTTCGTCAGGAACCGCATGAGCGAATTCCGGATGGGGCCGATGCCCTGGGCGAAGAGCATCATTTTGCAGCCCTTCAGTTTGGCCAGGACAAGGATGGTCAGGTAATACAAGAGACTCTTTTTGCTCGTCACGTCCTGGAGCAGGCTGCCGCCGCCGCTGATCAGCAGGTCAGCCCGCGACAGGGCCCGGAGAATGTGTCCCGCGTGAAACCGGTAGATGGCGTCGACATGATGCCGCAGTTTCGTATCCGCCGGGTTTCCGGAAATGACCGTCAGCCCGGTTTCGGGAGCCACGGCCCCGAGCGCCTGCAGGATGGCCGTCAGCAGGGCTTCGTCACCGGCATTGTTGAAGCCGTAATACCCCGAAATGACTATGTTACTCATGAACAGAAAATCTCCTTATCCATCGCAGCACCGGACGGTGCAGCAAGGAAACCAGAACGACGGCGGCAATGCCGAGGACCGCGCCGAGGGCGTACCCGTCCAGGGCCCGGATATAACTCATAACAGCCGGCGTGCGCATATGGCAAAAGGTCTGGACGAGAGACCCCTGGCCGATTACGGCGCCAAGCACCAGGAAAAGACGCAGCCAGGCCGGCGCTTTCCGGTAGGCCGCATAGGCTGCCAGGAAGAAGGCCGGATGGCCGATCATGAACTCTTTTTCCCGCGGGCGGGCGTACATGACCTGCTCGAGGAAAGTGCGCAGCTTGATTTCGATGGCCGGCACCGGCACGCCGTCCGTATGGCCGCTCCGGCCCACGAAAATGTAGGCCATAAAGAGCAGGACGCCAAGGAAGACCACATGATACAAGGACAATTTCGTCCGGCAGACTTCCACCACCTGCTTCACCAGGGACGCGGGCCGCACGTGGACAGCGTCGCCGCCGCCGTGGAAGATGTCGTTTTCCGACAGGAACAGGAAAAAGGTCAGCAGGACAGGCAGGACAAACGTAAGTTTCACGCCGCGGTAGATGTCCGCTTCCAGGAAGAAACGGTTATCCCCCATAATGGCGGCATTCAGCGTGGCCCCAACGAGGGAAATCGCCACGGCCAGGGCGAGCTGCCACAGGGCATGGCCCACGATGGCTGCCGTCGGGGTCTCCCGGCCCTGGATGTTTTCCCACAGCCGCAGGATGACGCTGAGGGACAGGACGGGGAAAACTGCCGCGGCCGCCAGGGCTAGCAGCTGCCGGATCAGGAGGCCGCGCCCGCAGAAGAGCGCGACGGCCGTCACGACTATGCCCAGGCCCACGAAGGCCAGCTGCCACCGCAGGGTAAAGCGGCGCCAGATCAGGTTCCCGTACAGGGCCAGCCCCGCCAGGGCGCCCAGGGCGACCACGAGGAAGCCGGCCTTCGCCGGGAAATAGGGTCCGCCGAAGACGGCGGCGCCGTTATCCGTCCGGCGCAGGGATCCATCGGCCGCCAAGACCTGCGGGCCGTACGGGTTCTGCAGGACCGTGGCTACGCCGATGCGGAACCCGCGGGCCTTGACCTGCTCCGTGATCTGCCGCGCGTACGACAGGTTCAGGTCGATGATATCGACTCCCTGCTGCGGTTTGTTGAAGGGACGGAGATAGTTGACGCGGATATTCCGCTCTTCATCCGCCAGGGCCCAGCGGCGCAGGGCGTCCGGCATCTGGAGCTTGGAATTTTCCAGCGCGTCGATGTTGTAGATACGGGGGGCATTGTAATCCACGGCACGGAGCAGCGGATCCAGTCCCTCAAACTTTGTGAACTGGAGCTGTGTCACATGTTCCAGGAGGCCGAGGCGGATATTTCGCTGGGACAGGGCATCCCCCAGGAGGGAAATCTTGTCCGGATATCCCAGGACATCCGTGCCGGCCGGCACGTACAGCGTGACTTGCGCGCCTGACGCGTCGATGCGGCGAAAAAGGCTGCGCACGGCTTCTTCCGTCACCGGAAGATAGTTCTGGGGGCGGACGGCGGCATAGAAGCCGGCGTCATGGACCTCCTTCAGCTCCTTTGTCGACAGACCCAGCGGCGCCTGCATGATCGGCGTCTTGGCCCGGTAGTCCGGGACCTGGAGCATGCGGTCATCCCCGAGGATTTCCAGCAGGTCCTCCCGGCCGGCCACAGGATGGACACGATCCGTGCCGTAGCGGAGACGCAGGTCCTCCACGGTTTCGCTCCATGCCGTGTCATCCTTGCCGCGGGCCACATAGACCGTGTCCGGACGCACGGAACCGGACGCTAGCAGCCCGTCGAAGACCCCGCCGTAGGAGCCCGGCGCCGCATGGCGCAGTTCCGCTCCCGGTACCGCGATCAGGACGCCTTCCCGGTCCTGTCGTTCCAGGGTCGTGTCGTACACGGCCAGGGTCGTGATCCCGGCCTCGTGGAACCGCTGCAAGAGCTGACGCGAAGTCACGCCCTCGCGTCGGGCCATCATGAGGATGGCCTGGTAATCCATGAGCTGTTCCACCGTGTCATTCTGTTTTTCCACGCGGTACCGCGTATGCACCAGCCAGGCGGCGGCGCAAAAAGCCACGAGGACCAGGCATACCATCAGTGGATGATAGCGTTGTTTCCAATCTAACAATGTCATGACGTCGTGATGCCCCTTCCGTCACAATGTCTACACAGCGGCAAGAAACCCTTCCCTGCCGCTGTGCCGGTCGTGCTTGTTGTGTTTTTCCCGGCCTCCCCTTCGGCTTCCGGAGAGGAAATCAGATTTGTTTCTGGGCCAGTTTCTTCTTTTCATATTCCTGCCGCAGGTACGTCTCGACGAACGGCTGGAGGCCGCCGTCCATGACGCCCTGGACATTGCTCGTCTCACAGCCTGTCCGATGATCCTTGACCATGGTATAGGGCTGGAACACATAGGACCGGATCTGGCTGCCCCACTCGATGGCCTGGTAATCCCCGGCAAGATCCTTGATGTTCTGGTCCTGGATTGCCTTTTCGTACATATACAGTTTCGCGCGGAGCATCTGCATCGCCTTCTCGCGGTTCTGCAGCTGGCTGCGTTCGTTCTGGCACTGGACCACGATGCCCGTCGGCAAATGGGTCATGCGGACCGCGGACGACGTCTTGTTGACGTGCTGGCCGCCGGCGCCGCTGGCGCGATAGTAATCGACGCGAACGTCCTTCATGTTGATATCCACGTGGACCGTCTCGTCCAGCTCCGGCATAACGTCGACCGCCGCAAAGGACGTATGGCGCCGCGCGTTGGCGTCAAACGGCGAAATACGGACCAGGCGGTGGACCCCCTTCTCGCTGCGGAAAAAGCCATAGGCATTGTGCCCGTTGATCTGCAGGGTCGCACTCTTCACGCCCGCTTCGTCGCCGGCCTGGAAATCCAGGGTTTCCACGGCGTAGCCATTCTGCTCGGCAAACCGCGTGAACATGCGCAGCAGCATGGAAGTCCAGTCCTGGGCTTCCGTTCCGCCGGCGCCGGCATGGAGCGTGAGGATGGCGTTGTTCGCGTCATATTCCTCGCTGAGCAGCATGCCCAGCTCCAGATGCTGCAATTTCTCGCGCACTTCGGCCAGGGCCGCGTCCAGTTCGGGGATCAGGGACTCGTCCTGTTCCTCTTCCGCCATGCCCTGTAACACTTCCAGATCGTCCAGGCTCGCCACAAGGTTGTCATAGCCCTCGACTTCCGCTTTCAGGTCCGTCACGTCCTTCGTGACCTTCGCCGCTTTGTCCGGGTCATCCCAAAACGTCGGCTCGCCCATGGTATGTTCCAATTCCCCTATGCGTTCTTCTTTGCTGGGGATGTCAAAGAGATCCCCTCATTTCGTCCAGTTTGTTCTTGAGATTCGCAATGATGGGTCTGTATTCTTCAAGCAGCAACTTATTCACGTCCTTTACTGGTTATTTGCCTGTTTCCGGCCAGGCTCCCGCTGAATGACACGATCGTTCCGCCCTGTCCTTCCCGGGCAGGCGGCGTCCCGCACGGAAAGGCTCAGTTGTCCTTGCCGTGACAGTCCTTGTATTTTTTCCCGCTGCCACAGGGGCACGGGTCATTGCGGCCAACTTTCGGTTCCTTGCGGACGTAAGGCCGGGCGGCTTCGTTTTCCGCGTCCGCCGGGCTGACATCCACGTTGGGGTTGTTCGTGGAAGCGTTTTCCAGCCGGTCTTCCACGACAGGCTGCGTGACGACATTGACGCGGAACATGTATTTGACCACATCGTCCTCGATGGCGTCGATCATGCCTTCGAACATATCATAGGCCTCGAACTTGTATTCCACGAGAGGATCCTTCTGGCCGTAGGCGCGCAGGCCCACGCCTTCGCGGAGCATGTCCATGGCGTCGAGGTGTTCCATCCAGTGCTGGTCCACGACCTTCAGCATGACGAGGTTTTCCAGTTCTCGCATGATTTCGGGGCTCATCATGTCTTCCCGTTCCTGGTACGTGTCGTCGGCCAGTTTATGCAGGTACTCGCCCAACTCTTCCCGGCTCAGGTCGGACAACGTTTCCTCCCGCAGCGTGCCGTAAGGGGCAAAGAACTCTTCGCAGTATTTGATCAGGGCCTTCAGGTCCCAGTCTTCCGAGTAGGCTTCCGGCGGGCAGTACATGCTCAGGGCGCGGTCGACAATCTTGTGGGTGAAATTCATGACCGTCTCGCGCAGATCCGCCTGGTCCAGGACCTTGCGGCGTTCCTTGTAGATGACCTCGCGCTGCTGGTTCATAACGTCGTCGTACTGCAGGACCTGCTTCCGGATATTGAAGTTCCGTTCTTCGACGCGCTTCTGGGCACTTTCGATGGAGCGGGTGACCATCTTGTTCTCAATGGGCTCGTCCTCTTCCATGCCCAGTTTGTCCATCATGGTCTTGATGTTGTCGGACCCGAAGATGCGCATCAGGTCGTCTTCCAGGGACAAATAGAAACGGGCCGAACCGGGGTCTCCCTGCCGGGCACAGCGGCCGCGCAGCTGGTTATCGATACGGCGGCTTTCATGGCGTTCCGTCCCGATGATGTGCAGCCCGCCCAGCTCGGCGACACCTTCGCCCAGGACGATATCCGTGCCGCGGCCCGCCATGTTCGTCGCGATGGTGACCTGGCCCATTTGTCCGGCCTGGGCCACGATGGCCGCTTCCTTTTCGTGGTACTTGGCATTCAGCACATTATGGGGAACGCCGGCCTTTTTCAAGTGGGCGCTCAGCTCTTCGGACTGCGTGATGGACGTCGTGCCCACCAGGACCGGACGGCCCGTCTTGTGCAGCTCGACGATTTCCTTCACCACGGCCTTGTATTTGGCCCGGCGGGTCTTGTAGATCACATCGGGATAGTCGATGCGGATCATCGGTTTATTCGTCGGGACGACCACGACGTCCAGACTGTAGATTTTCTGGAATTCCTGTTCTTCCGTCTTGGCCGTACCTGTCATGCCGGCCAGTTTATGATACATACGGAAATAGTTCTGGAAAGTAATGGTCGCCAGCGTCTGGCTTTCGCGCTGGACCTTGACGCCTTCTTTCGCTTCGATGGCCTGGTGCAGGCCTTCGGAGAAGCGGCGGCCATACATGAGGCGGCCCGTAAATTCGTCGACGATAATAATCTCGCCGTCTTTCACGACATAATCCCTGTCCCGCTGCATCAGCGCTTTCGCGCGAATGGCGCACATGATATGGTGGGCAAAGTCTACGCCGTGTTCCACGTCGTAGAGGTTCTTGACACCAAGCATCTTTTCCGCCTTGGCGATGCCGACTTCCGTCGGTGCGACCTGTTTCTGCTTTTCGTCGACCGTGTAGTCTTCGCCTTCCTTCATGTTGGACACGACATGGGCAATGACATTGTACAGCTCCGTCGGCTTTTCGCCGGGTCCGGAAATAATCAGCGGCGTACGGGCCTCGTCGATGAGGATGGAGTCCACTTCGTCGACTATACAATAGTTCAGCTCGCGCTGGACCATCTGGTCCTTATCGACGACCATGTTGTCCCGCAGATAGTCAAAACCGAACTCGTTGTTCGTGCCATAGGTGATATCCGCCTGGTAGGCCGCCTTGCGGTCCGGAAACTGCATATCGTGCGTAATGAGGCCGACAGACAGGCCCAGGAACTTGTAGATACGGCCCATGTCCTCGCTGTCGCGGCGGGCCAGGTAGTCATTGACGGTCACCACATGCACGCCCTTGCCCGTCAAGGCGTTCAGGTATGTCGGCAAGGTCGCGACCAGGGTCTTGCCTTCGCCCGTGCGCATCTCGGCGATTTTGCCATGATGCAGGACGATGCCACCGACCAGCTGCACATCGAAATGGCGCATGCCCGTCACGCGGCGGGACGCTTCCCGGACGACAGCAAACGCCTCCGGAAGGATATCTTCCAGCGTCTCCCCTTTCTGCAGGCGCAGTTTGAATTCCTGCGTTTTGGCCTGCAGGTTCGCCGAACCCAGTTTCTCCATTTCCGGTTCCAGGGCATTGATCTTAGCCACGATAGGACGGCATCGTTTCAATTCCTTTTCACTGGGGTCACCGAAGATTTTCTTTATCAAAGATTCCAGCAAATTGATCACTCCTTATTGGTCGCTGAAAACACTTATCGACATTAATATCTAGTCTAAAATTCTATCAGAAACAGCCCTAAAAGTCAAAAGGTGGGGCCGTTCTTATCCGGAAAATTCCGGCTGCCGATACCTGCCGCGACAGGCAAAAAGAAACGGGAGCCACGTGCGCGAACCAAGATGTCACACACGCGGCTCCCATCAGGTTATTTTAAATACATCTGATAGAAGCGATCGATTTTGTCGAAAGGAATCTTGTCCAGCTGATCGTACAAGTCCGTATGGGTAGCGCCCGGCACGATTACCAGCTCCTTGTTGCTGCCTTTGAGTGCCTTAAAGGCGTCTTCGCTGAAATACCGGGAGTGGGCCTTTTCCCCGGCAATGACCATCACGGCGCTCTGGATCTCGCTGCTCCGCTGGAGGAAGGGCAGGTTGATGAACGACAGGGCGAAAGTCTTATTCCAGCCCCCCACGGAGTTCACGGACCGGGGATGGAAGCCCCGCTTGGTCTCATAGTAGGCCGTGTACTGCTTGATGAATTCCGGCGTGTCCGGTTTCAGTTCCTCCGGCTTCAGGTTGGCGCCGGCCCTGGCAAACGTATTGTTTTGATAGTCTTCCGTCCGCTGGGCGTTCATGGCTTCCAGCTTCTGATGCCGCATGGCCGGGCTGTCTTCCTTGTCGTAGTAGCCATTGGCCAGCACCCGGGTCATATCGTACATGGTAGAGCTTACCGTGGCTTTCACCCGGGTATCCATGGCTGCGTCGTTCAGCGCGATGCCCCCGAACCCGCAGATTCCCAGGATTCCCAACCGGTTGGCGTCCACGTCTTTCCGGGTAGCCAGGAAATCCACGGCCGCGGAAAAATCTTCCGTATTGATGTCCGGGGAGGCCACGTTCCGCACATTGCCGCCGCTTTCCCCGGTAAAGGAAGGATCAAAGGCCAGGGTGATGTAGCCCCGTTCCGCCAGCTGCTGGGCATAGAGCCCGGAAGCTTGTTCCTTCACCGCCCCGAAAGGGCCGCTTACCGCGATGGCTGCCCGTTTTTCCCCGACTTTCATGTCTTTGGGGGTGTACAGGTCCGCCGCCAGGGTAATCCCATACCGGTTGTGGAAGGTCACTTTCTGATGTTCCACCTTGTCGCTTCGGGGAAACACTTTGTCCCATTCCCGGGTCAGAGGAAGTTTTTCCATCTTAACCCCCCGGCTCAGCATTTCGCTGGCCGGTTTTGCCGTTGGGGCGGCAGCCGCTTCCGTCCCTCCCACTTGCAGCAGGCAGGCACCCAGTGCCGCCATCAACAGGGTCATTTTCATTTTCTTCCCGATTCTCATCATAAGCTCCTTTCTCTTACAGGCTCTCCCGAAAAATCTCCGCGATTTCCTTCGCGTCCAATACTTTGTACCCGCCGTCCAGGATCAGCGTGCCCCGGACCATATCCGGAATCATGTCCTCCGAGGCTCCCAGTTCCGTCAGATTCTTTGCCAGTCCCAGTTCGTCCATCCAGGTTTCCATGGCCTGGAGACCTTCTTCGGCAATCTTGCGATCACTTTTCCCGGTCGGATCCACATCCCATACCGCTTCCGCGAACCGTTTGAATTTGGGCAGTCCATAGGGCAGGATATGCCGGTAATAGGCGGGGGATACAGCCGCCAGGGTCATGCCGTGGGCCGCGTTGGTCACTCCCCCGACGGCCTGCCCCAGCATATGGACCATCCAGTCCGTGGTCTTGCCCTTGGCAATCAGGGTATTCAAGGCCCAGGTGGCGTCCCACATCAGGTTGCTCCGGGCTTCGTAATCCTGGGGGTTCCGGACGGCAATCCGGCTGGCATGAAGGACGGATCGCAGGAGCCCTTCCGCCAGATAGTCGCTGGTGTTGTCATCAATGCCGGAAAAATACTGTTCACAGATATGATTGAACATGTCATAAATCCCGGAAACCATTTGGTAGCGGGGCAAGGTCATGGTGTAGGCCGGATCCATGATGGCGAACCGGGGGAACAGCCTGGCGTCGGCAAAAGCCTTGCCCCGTTTCTCCTTTTTCTCCGGATCGGAAATCACGGAACCCGCGTTCATTTCCGAACCGGTGCCCACCATGGTGAGTACGCAGCCCACAGGAACCACTTCGCAGGCAGGGTCTTCAAACCTCACAAAATATTTTTCCCAAGGATCTTCCTCTTCGTGGATGGACATGGCCAGGGCCTTGGCGTAGTCGATGCAGGAACCGCCGCCCACGGCCAGGATGAAATCCGCCCGATGAGCCCGGGCCAGGGTGATTCCTTCCCGAAGTTTCTGGATGGTGGGGTTGGGCATGACCCCGGCAATTTCCGCCACTTCTTTGCCAGCGGCGGCCAGCTGTTCCCGCACGGCGTCATAAATGCCGTTCTTTTTGACGGAACCTCCGCCGTAGACCAGCATCACCCGCTTCCCATAACGGGTCAGTTCTTCTTTCAGGTTTTCTACGGCTCCCCGGCCGAAAAACACCTTCGTAGGATTTTCATAGGTAAAATTTCCAAGCATATCCCTGTCTCCTTGATCAGTCTGTTGATTGCTTTTGTCGTTTACTTTCGTTGTTGGTTGGCCGCTTTCTCAGGACACCTTGAGTATAAACGGAAATCCAATTCATGTAAAATTCTTTATTTAAATTGTATCCAATACGTTTTTTGCATGATATAATAGGGGCAAAGGAGGGATTCCTATGGATATGGAAACGCTGAAAAACTTCCTTCTAATCGCCCAGGAGAGCAACATTACCCAGGCGGCCCGAAGTATCCACATCACCCAGCCCACCCTGTCCCGGCAGCTGAAGGCCTTGGAAGAGGAAATGGGCAAGCCCCTGTTTTACCGGGAGAACCGGCATCTGTCCCTGACCCCGGAAGGAATCCTGTTCCGGAAGCGGGCGGAGGAACTGCTGGAACTGTATCGAAAAACCCGGTCCGAAATCCAGGCTTCCGCGGAGATTACCGGGGATATTTACCTGGGTACCGGGGAAACCGATGTCATCCGGCTCATCTCCCAGGTGGCGGTGAGTTTTTCCCAAAAGCATCCCGGCATCCGCTACCGGATTTTCAGCAGTGATGCCGCCGGTGTCCGGGAACTGCTGAACAAGGGACTTCTGGACCTGGGCCTGGTGTACGGTCCATCGGATCCAGAAAAATTCACCGGCGTTCTCCTGGAACCGGAAGACCGGTGGGGCATCCTGCTGCCCCGCACCCATCCCATGGCAGCCCGGCGCTTCCTGACCCCGGAACAGGTCCGGGACCTGCCCCTGATCCTGTCCCAGCAGGCTTTACAGTCGGGGACGCTCCAGGCCTGGCTGGGAAAGCCCTTGACAGAGCTCCATATTGTAGGTACCTATACCCTTCTTACCAATGCGGCCAAAATGGTGGCCGGGGGATTGGGCTGCGCCATGGGACTCGACGGCCTGATCAACACCACCGGCTCTCCCCTGTGCTTCCGGCCCTGCAACCCGCCCCTGACGGATCGCCTGTCCCTGATTTGGAAAAAGGACCACCTGTTTTCCCCGGCTGTCCATGCCTTCCAGGAATTGCTGCTGCAGAATTTCGCCAACGAAACGGGCGCGTGAGGCAGGGTTCCCACACAGCCCGCCAGCCATGGGCCAACACGAAAAAGGGCCGTGAAGAGAGGAAAGAAATCCTTTCTTCACGGCCCTTCGACGGGACTCTCTTTACTTCACTTCCCGGAACACGTTCCTGGGCTGGCCACAGATCGGGCAGACCCAGTCGTCGCTTTCGCTGTAGATATCCCCTTCATATTCATAGCCGCAAACAGGGCAGACATAGACTTTTTTCGGGGCTTCCGCCTTTTCTTCCTGGGGATACCGGGCCAGGATCTCTCCCATCAGCACCCCATGATGGCCTTCCTGTTTGGCAAACAGCTCCATTTCATCCGCTGCTTCCGCGAATCCGGCAGCCCGCACGCTGTCCGCCATAGCTTTTACCTGGGCTTCCCCCTTGGTTTCCGCCTTTTGGAGACCCTTCACCAAGCCCCAGAAATCCTGGGGATATTGCCCGCCCAACACCGCGTAGAATCCGGCATGGACCGCTTCCTGCCCGGCGGCTTCGAGGAACAGGGGAACCAGATCGTCATAGCCCTGTTCCTTGGCCAGTCGGGCCAGCGCGTAGTACATCATGGTCCCGTTGGCTTCCGCCTGCGCCATCTTCTTCATCATGGCTTCCAGTTTGGTTCCTTTCGCTTGTCCGTAAATGCTCATCGTCTTTTCCTCTCTTCTTCTTTTCCTATTTTCTTGTCATTCCTGCAGATCATGCCTGCAAACATTTCTTGATGGCCTCTTCCAGCCGTTCCATGGATGCGGTGGACTCGAACCGCTCCACGACCCGTCCGTTCCGGTCCACCAGGAATTTGGTGAAATTCCATTTGATGGAATTGCCTTCCAGATACTCCGGGAATCTTTCTTTCAGGGCGTTAGTCAGGATTTCCGCCAGCGGATGTTCTGGATCGAACCCCTGGAATCCCTTTTCCCGGGTCAAATACCGGAACAGGGGCTGCGCGTTCTCTCCCCGCACATCGCCTTTGGCAAAGATCGGGAACGTCACTCCATAATTAAACCGGCAGAACTGTTGGACCTCCTCATTGGTTCCCGGTTCCTGTCCGGCGAACTGATTGCAGGGGAACCCCAGGATTTCCAGCCCCTGCCCCCGGTACTTGCCGTAGAGTTCCTGGAGTTCCTTGAATTGGGGCGTAAAGCCGCATTGGCTGGCCGTATTCACAATTACCAGGACCTTGCCTTGGTAATCTGCCAGGGATTTTTCCTTGCCTTGGCTGGTTTTTACCACAAAATCATAGAGGGACATCGTTTGGCTCCTTTCTCCCACGCTTTCATTTTAATTTATATAAATTTTATTTTGCAAAATCGTTTTGGGGAAACGAAAAGGAAGGTCTTTCCCCATGAATAAAAACAATGCCTGCAATCCCCTGCTCCTGAAAAACCAGCTTTGTTTCCCCCTGTATGCCAGTGCCCGGAAAATCGTGGCCGCCTACGCGCCTTTCCTCAAAAAAATCGGCCTGACTTATGCCCAGTACGTGACCATGATGGTGCTGTGGGAAGAAACGGTCATCACCATGCGTGATTTGGGAGAGCGGCTGTATTTGGATTCCGGCACCTTGACCCCCGTACCGAAAAGACTGGAAGCCCTGGGCTATGTCAAACGCTATCGGAAGCCAGAAGACGAGCGGGTCGTGGTCGTGGAAATCACCCCGCAGGGAACCGCCCTCCGGAAAACGGCCGAGCAGGTTCCTTATGCCATGGGCTGCCTGCTCAACCAGAAAGGGGCCTTGTTTACCCCGGAAGAAGTGGAAGACCTGAGAAAGAAGCTCTATCGGATCCTCCACGCCCTGGAAGGATGACTCCGGCTGCCCGGAACCAGAAAGTGGGCACCAATCAAAAAGGGTGCTGCCCGTGGGGAACCTCCCACAGGCAGCACCCTTCTTAAATTCCGCAGGACATCCGGACCTGGGACAGGATCTCGTCCCAAGTCCGTCCCGGCTTATTCCACCGTCGGGGCCAGGAGCCCGTAATTCCCATCTTTCCGGCGGTAGACAACACTGACGCCGCCGAAATCCGGATCGAAGAACATGAAGAAATCATGGTTCAGCAAATTCATTTGCAGGATAGCTTCATCCGGCGTCATGGGATGCATGACGAAACTCTTGCTGCGGATGATCTGGAATTCCTCCGTTTCCGGCTGGACAGCCGGCTCCGGCTCCGCCACCGGCAACTCTGCTGGCAGGTCGCGGAAGTTGTTGTATTTCCGCTTCATCAATTTCGTCTTGTATTTATGGACTTGCCGTTCAATCTTTTCCACGACCAGATCGATGGACGCGTACATATCCTTCGTCGCTTCCTGCGCGCGGAAAATCACACCCTTCGCGGGCACCGTGATTTCCGCGATGTGCATGCCGTTCTGGACTTTCAGGACCGCCTGAATGTCCCCGACTGCCTTAAACTGACGCGTTACTTTTTCAATCTTTTTCTCTACATACGCTTTCACTGCCGGAGATACAACCGTGTTCCTACCTTTTACCATAACAGCCATAGTACAAACCTCCTTGTCGCCCCGCGTGCCGGGGAATCTATTGGAACAGGATCCGGCGGGCAGGCCGCCCTTCCGAAATCCACTTTCCTCTTTCCTGCTTATATCATACTTCGACAACAGGAAAAAAATCCCTTCTTATTCCGAAAATTATCAACTCCGGAAGATTTTCGGCAGCTTTTTGTAAACTTTTGGTCACTCCGCACCCGCCCTTTAGGGGGAGCCGTTTCCCACATCGGGCGCGCGCAAAAAAAGACATGTACCCGTGTCGATACATGTCTTTCCCAGGCCCCGTCCCAAGGGCCTTATAAAATTTTCGACAAGAAGCTCTGCGTCCTGGGGTTCTGCGGGTGGTCGAAGATTTCCTCCGGCGTGCCCTGCTCCATGATGTACCCTTCGTCCACAAAAAGGACCCGGTCGCCCACTTCCTTGGCGAAGCCCATTTCGTGGGTCACGACCACCATGGTCATCCCGTCCTCGGCCAACTTTTTCATAACGTCGAGGACTTCCTTGATCATTTCCGGATCGAGGGCGCTCGTCGGTTCATCAAACAAAAGGGCCTTCGGCCTCATGCACAAGGCGCGGGCAATGGCCACACGCTGCTGCTGGCCGCCGGACAGCTGATCCGGAAAAGACTGGGCCTTCTGCGCCAGCCCGACCTTCGTCAGGTAGACCATGGCCGTTTCTTCGGCTTCCTTGCGGGAAATGCCGCGGACCTTCATCGGCGCCAGCGTCAGGTTATCCAGTACGGTCATATGCGGGAACAGGTTGAACCGCTGGAACACCATACCGACTTCCTTGCGGACTTCGTTGATGTTCGCGTCCCCGTTCAGGGGAATCCCGTCAAAAGTGACCGCGCCGGCCGTCGGGACTTCCAAATAATTGATGCACCGCAGCAGCGTCGACTTGCCGCTGCCCGACGGGCCGATGATGACGACCACTTCCCGCTCCTGTACGTCCAGGTCGATGCCTTTCAGCACTTCCAGGTCGCCGAAATCCTTTTTTAATCCATGAATTTGAATCAGCGGTTCTTTCATTTCGTCTGGCATTTCCTTTCCAAGAGACCCGTCAGCCGGGCTACGGCAAAGGTCATGATCAAGTAGATAATGGCGACTGCCATCCAAATAGTGAAGGACGCGTAGGTCCTGGCAATGACCAGCTGGCCGCGGCGCGTCAACTCTTCCAGGCCGATAACGGAAACCAGGGAGGAATCCTTCAACATGGCAATGAATTCATTGCCCAGGGGCGGAATGATTTGACGGAACGCCTGGGGCAGGATGATGTAGCGCATCGTCTGCCACCAGCTCATGCCGAGACTGCGGCCGGCCTCCATCTGGCCTTTGTCGATGGCCTGGATGCCGCCGCGGAAGATTTCCGCCACGTAGGCTCCGCTGTTGATGGAGCAGGCCGAAATGGCGGCGAAGAACGCGTCCACATGGCTGCCCGTCACGGCAGGCAGCGCAAAGTAGACGATAAAGATCTGGACCAGCAACGGCGTGCCGCGGATAAAGTCGACATACACGTTGCCCAGCCACCGCAGGGGCTTGATGTTCGTCAGACGAATGAGCGAGACGACGACGCCGATGACCATGCCGAAAAATACGGACAGCACCGTGATTTCCAGCGTAATGGCCGCGCCCGTCATCAAAAGGGGCAAGGACCCTGTAATCAATTCGATATCGAAATCCATAAAGTGTTAAATCCTTCTAGTCCCTGTCAGGGGAATTACTTTTTCTCGGCCGGAGCCTTGGAGCCAAACCACTTTTCGTAAATCTTGTCATATTCGCCGTTCTTCTTGAGATCGGACAAGGCCTTGTTGATCTGCGCGGTCAGGGGGCTGCCCTTCTTGAGAGACATGCCGTAGGATTCCGCTTCCATCGTTTCGCCGACCAGCTTGGCCGTGTCTTTGCCGCCCTTGACCAGATAGTACTCGGCTACCGGTTTGTCGATGATGACGGCATCGACGCCTTTATTCTTCAGTTCAAGGAAAACTTCGGCGTTGGTATTGAAGGTCTTGACCTTGGCGCCTTTGACGCTGCCGGCCTTTTCTGCACCGGTCGTACCGATCTGGACGGCGATGCCCTTGCCTTCCAGGTCTTTGAGGCCCTTCACGGCATTGTTGTCCTTATTGACAACAATCGTCAGGCCCGATACGTAATACGGATCGGACATATCGACGGCCTTTTGACGGTCCGGCGTAATGCTCATGCCGGCTACGGCCACGTCGATATTGCCGGCGTTCAGGGCCGGAATCAAGGCGTCAAAGCCCATATTCTGGACTTCTACCTTCATATTCAGCTGTTTGCCGACGGCACGGATCAGGTCCATGTCGAAGCCGACAAAGTCCTTCGAATCCTTTTCCTGGAATTCAAAGGGGGCAAAGGTCGGTTCCGTCCCCACCTTCAGGACCTTGGGCTGTTCCGCGGTCTTCTTTTCCCCGCCGCCGCAGCCGACAGCCAGCGCCAGCATCATCAAACTCATCAGGACCAACAAAAATTTCTTCATTTTCCCGTCTCCTTCCGGAATGTTTTTGCATACTCATGCATATACTGTATATGCATTTTCTGCATGGTTATAAATTATTTAGCCGGTTTTTCACCGAACCATTTCTCGTACAGCTTGTCGTATTCGCCATTCTTTTTCAGGTTGTCCAGGGATTTGTCGAGGGCCGCCTGCAGCTGCGGGTGTTTCTTGGAAACGACAATGCCGTAATCCTCCGTCGTCAGGCCCGTGCCGATCATCTTGGCATAGCCGCTGCCGCCCTGGGCCAGGAAATACTGCAGGACCGGTTTGTCGCTGATTACCGCATCGGCGCCTTTGTTCTTCAGTTCCATGCAGGCCAGATCCGACGTGTTAAAGGTCTTGACCGTTACGCCTTTATCCTTCAGCTTCTCCGCGTAGAGAGCACCCGTCGTGCCAAGCTGTACGGCCACGGTCTTGCCTTTCAGGTCGTCCACACTTTTCACGTCCGTGTTTTCCTTGCGGACGACGAGGCCGAGCCCTGCTTTATAATAGGGCTGGGAGAACAGGACCTGCTTTTTCCGTTCTTCCGTAATGGTAAAGCCCGACATACCCACATCCAGGTTGCCCGTATTCACGGCCGGAATCAAAGCGTCGAAGCCCATGCTCTTAATGGTAGCTTTTTTATACCCCATGTCCTTGGCCAGGGCCTGGATCAGTTCGATGTCGAACCCGGTCAGTTCCTCGGAATTCTTTTTCGGGAATTCGAACGGTGCGAAGGACGGTTCCGTGCCGACGATCAATTCGTCTTTCGCCAGGATCGGATCCTTGCCATCTGCCGCTTTCTTGTCCCCGCCGCCACATCCTGCCGCCAGCAGGCCTACGGCCAGCACGAATACCGCCAATAACGCAGTCAGTTTTTTCATTTGTGACTCCCCCTCAATAATACTTGCCGTTTCCTCTGTTTGTTCTCTACTTCTTACTGGCCGCGCCGCCACGGGGATGTCCCCGTCCGACAGCACGGAAATAAAAAATAAAAACCCCCCGGCTGACCTGGTTTTCGCCCCCACACTCGCCTGCTGGAAGTTTCGCTCCTAAGCGTTCCGCTCCCCACTACTCGTTCTCTCGCTTACGCGGCAGGACTTACGTCTAAGCTGCACCGTGCTCACAGCGGATTTCCGCTGCTTACGTGGATCGTTTGGCCTGCAACTGGCATCGACTTTCAACCACAGACCCAGGTTGTTTTTATCTTTTGAACACTATAGCACATTCAAATGAATAAATCAACAAACACCCATCATAAATATAACCATTTCTTTCCCTGTCCCGAACGGACGGGAAACGACCCGGCAGAATGGCGAAAATCTGTTTGTCTTGACGGAAGGCGGCGGGGCTTCTATACTTTAGGTACTGAGTGAAACGGACCAGGGACGGAAAAAGAGAGGTCCGGAATCGGCTGCCAAGCCGTTTTTTTGTCGTTAAATCAAATTGGATGTGCTTTGCCATGCTTTTGGGACGTGATGTTATGTTTTCTTATCCGCAATACCTGGATTTCGCGTACAATGACAAAACGAGCGAGACCTGCCAGTTCCTGCTGGGAATGCTGCAGCGCAAGAGTGAGGTCCTGTACCTGCACTCCCGCCAGGTCGCGAATTATTCGATTGCCACGGCGGCCAAGCTGGGCCTTTCGGCGCGGGAACTCGGCCTGATCCATACGGCGGCATTGATGCATGACATCGGACTGTTGAGCGTTCCCAACAGCATCCTGAACAAATTTCCCTATTTGAGTGTCCGGGAAATGGCGCAGTACAAGCGGCACTGCGTAGCAGGCTGCAGCATGTTGGAGAACATGGAAGAATTCAGCGGCATCGTGGACTTGATCAAAGACCATCACGAGCGGTGGGACGGCACAGGATATCCGAAGCGTCTCAAAGGCGTGAACATCCCCCTGGGAGCCCGCATCATTGCCGTGGCCGATTATTATGACGGTATCGTGAATCCCTGCACGCAGAACTGGGAAAAATCGCCCGAAGAGGCGGCCGTCGCCCTTATGGACGGAATCGGGACTCGTTTCGATCCCGTGGTGGTAAAGGCTTTCGTCCAGACCCTGCTGCCGGGCAAACAAATCCGCGTCGTCCCCCGGGACCGGATGCCGCGGCCTGCCGACACAATCCGGCGCGTTCCCACCGCAGCCCAAAAGATGGCCGGGGAGCGGCCCGCCAAATCCCGTGTCCTGGAACCGGAACCCTGACTTCACCATGACTTCGCAACGCCTGCCCCGGCAGGCGTTTTTTGTTGTCCTACCCGCCGCGTCCCCGGGGCGCGCGCGGCGCCAGTCCCTCCCTGGGTGACAGCAGGCCGGGGACAACGGACAGGGAAAATTTTTTTCCCGCGTAGTCTCGTCCCGTGAAAGTGTGTTCACTTTTCGAACTTTCCCGTTTCCCTGGCGGAAACATTGAAAAAGTGGCCCGTTCCGGGTACAATAGAAGCGGTGGGCGCCGAGGGCGCGCCCGCAGAAAAGAGGTCATTATGCAACAGGAAGAAACCCGTATCAAGAAAGACCCCGGCACGGGCCTCTATGTAAACATCCCCGCCCGTATCCGGGAAATGTTTGGCGAAAACCGCTTTTTCCGCTATATGGATATCCATCTGGATAACGTTTCCTGCGGCCACAGCCGCATTTCGCTGGAAACGCTCCATGATCGGTTCGCGAACCACCGCAATGTGCTGCACGGAGGGGTCATTGCCGCCGTCTCCAACGCAGTCCTGCCCCTGACGGCTCTGACGATCGGAAAAAGGACGCGGACCTTGTCGTCCAACATCGTGTTCATCCGCAACTGCGACTTCGACAGCACCATCTATGTAGAAGGCTTTGTGGAAAACGTCCAGAAACAGCTCATCACTATTTCCGCCCAGGTCACGAACGCCGTAGGAAAACTCATGGCCACCGTAGACGCGACGCTCGAAGTCACGGACACGGTCAACGGCATCCCGGAAAAATGGTCGACCCCGGAAATCAACTGAATACGCTCCTAAAGACGCAACCGCCGGTTCCTCACGGAACCGGCGGTTTTTTGTCCGGGCACGCAGACGGCCGTCGGTACCCGCGGTACCGGCGCGGCGGCATTATGTCCGCAGCGCGCCCAGGATTTCGTCCGTATGCTCACCCAAGGCCGGCGCCGGGCGGTAGACGGCGCAGGGCGTGGCGGAAAATTTGGGCACGAATCCCATCTGGCGGTATGTGCCATAGCGGGGATCATCGATTTCCAGGACCATTTCGTCGGCTTTGGTCTGTTCCAAGGCCAGGGCCTCGTCAAAACGAAGGACCGGCTCCAGACAGGCATCGTGCTCTTCGGCGGCGGCGACCCATTCCGCCAGGGTCCGCGTGGCGATCACGCGGCCGATTTCCTCCGTCAGGGCCGCATAGTCCTCTTCTTTCTCCAGGGCCGGAATCAGGTCGGGACGCCCCAGGACGTGGCAAAATTCCCGCCAGAACTTTTCTTCCAGGCAGCCGACGGTTACATAACGATTGTCTTTCGTCCGGTAGACATTGTAATTGGGAAAATTGCCGCCAAGCCAGTTATTGCCCCGCTGACTGACGAATCCCGAACCAAAATACGTCGCAGCGACACCGGGCACCATGGCCAGACAAACGTCAAACAGATTGAGGGAAAGGGACTGCCCCTCCCCGGTACGGCGGGCATGGTGCAAGGCTGCCAGGATCGACATGCCGGCCATAGCCGCTGCCTGCATATCCGCCACGAGTGTTCCCGGAATAGCCGGCGGCCCGTCCTTGATGCCACTCATCGACACGAGGCCGGCCAGGCTCTGGTAGCCCAGATCGTGGTCGGCCCGGTGGGCGAAGGGTCCTTGGGCACCAAAGCCGGCGATGGAACAATAGACGATGGCTGGATTGACCTGCCGGGCTGCCGCGAAGTCGACGCCCAGTTTTTGCAGGACGCCGGGACGGTAGCTTTCCACTACGATGTCCGCCGTCTTCACTAGTTCCAGGAACTGCGCCTTCTGGCGCGGATCCTTCAAATCGAGGGCCACGCTCTTCTTGTTGCGGTTCACTTCCATGAACCAGCACGACATCGATCCGCGGCGCGGCTCGAACTCCCGGGAATAATCCCCCCGGCGCGGTTCCTCGATTTTAATGACGTCGGCGCCCATATCGGCGAAAAGGCGCGTGCAAAACGGTCCTGGCAACAGGCGCGACAAATCCAGGACACGGACATCCGTTAACGGTCCCATTTCCTACCTCCCAACTTTTACATCGTATGGCCTGATTTTCCCGAACCCCGTATCCCCGCGGCCTTTCAGTACGCCTGGGGTTCGTTGGCATCTTCGAGAAGTTCCACTTCCTGAAGGAAGAATTCCTGAAATTTTTTCCCCACCGTAGACAAGGGCCGATCCTTGACGACACACAAGGTCTTGCGCTGAAACATCCGCTCGTCGACAATGCTCTTGCGAAAGAGGCCCGGCGGCACTTCGTCTTCCATTTCCGATGGTACGATGACGATGCCCGCGTCGGCTTTGGCCCAGTTCATGGCGGAGAGTTTCGTCGTGGTCATGCTCAGGATCCGCACGTGCACTCTCGATTCGCGGCACACATTCAGAAAGTACATGCCTGTCCCCAGGGAAAGGCAGACCGGCATCCCGTCCAATTCGTCCAGGGCCATGTTGGGGCTGCTGTCGTGCAGGAAGACACTGTTGGCTTTAAAGAAGGCCATGAGGCGTTCCTTGCGGCTGAAAATCACCTTGAACTGATGCGGAGACATCCGCGGGCCGCCATTGGTCACACAAAACTCCGCCTTGCCGGACAGCAGTTCCCCCACCTGTTCCGCCGGAGGACATTCGTGCAGCTCATAATTGACATCGGGGTACAATTTGTTGAATTTCGTCAAGTAGCGGGAAATGAGCCACGGGGACATGGACGGGGAAAGGCTGAAACGCAAGGTTCCGGAGAAACCCGCGCGGCAGTCGGAAATTTCCTTGGAAGCATTCGCTTCCTCGTCACAAATCAGCCGGGCCTTGCGCAGCAGGACCCGCCCCGCGTCGGTCAGTTCCATCCGGTGTCCGCCGCGCTTGACCTCAATCAATTTCGCGTCGTAATGACGCTGCAATTGTTTCAATTGATTGCTCAGGGCCGGTTGGGCGATGGAGATCTTCTTGGCCGCGGCACTGATACTGCCGGCTTCGACAATGGTGATAAAGTTGCGGTAATACTCCAAATCCGTGCCAATCCCTCCTTCCTGTTCCTGTTGTTATTATACTTCCGATGATACGTTCTGGCTATAGGTTTATAAACCATGCTTTGATTTTTATCCTATTCTTATAATCAAAATTTATAATCATCCTACACCGCCTTGAGAAGTCCTTGCGCCCGATTTTACAAAAAAAGCGAAAAAACAAGAAAATGGGACAAACCCTATTTCAAAACCTCGTGGATGAGGCAAACAAGATATGCAAAATATCTATATATCCACGAGGTTTTTGCTATTTTACGAATACGTTTTCCCTGGCTTACGCTGTAAGCGAAAAGGTCACCGCGGGACAATACCGCACGCGGCCCCACGAAAGGAGGGAACATCATGCTGGACAGCAGCAGATTGCGAAATCCCGCGTTGTTCGACAAAATCGTCACGCCGGCGAAGGCCCAAGAACTGATCCGGAACGGCATGAACGTCGGCTTCAGCGGATTTACACCGTCGGGATATCCCAAACAGACGGCTCTGGCCCTGGCCGAGGCCATCCGGCAGGGAAAACAGTGCCGCATCAACATTTGGACGGGGGCTTCCGTCGGGCCGGAAATCGAAGAGGCCCTGTCCGAGGTCGACGGCATCGCGAGCCGCGCCCCGTACTACGCGGCTTCCAACAAGGCCCTGCGTCAGGGAGTCAACACCGGCCGGGTCCATTACGTAGACGCCCACTTGAGTCACTTCGGCCCCCAAGTCGACTTCGGGTTCCTCGGGGACGTGGACGTGGCTGTGGTGGAAGCAGCAGCCATTACGGAACAGGGCGACCTGATCCTGGGCAGCGGCGTGGGCAATACGCCGATTTTTGTCAAACACGCCCGCCAAATCATCGTGGAAGTCAACACATCGATTCCTCTCAGCCTGGAAGGCATGCACGACATCTACCTGTGCAACAAGCCGCCCTTCCGGCGGGAAATCCCCATCTACCATCC
The DNA here is from genome assembly GCA_900314855.1 of uncultured Selenomonadales bacterium. Lineage (GTDB taxonomy): Bacteria > Bacillota > Negativicutes > Acidaminococcales > Acidaminococcaceae > Succiniclasticum. The sequence continues at coordinate 70,407 of OMWZ01000005.1, read as the reverse complement.
GGCAGACCGCATCGGCTCGCCTTACGTGACCTGCGGGATCGACCGCATCGACGCCATTGTCGAATCGGACATGGTCGATCACGTGCGAGACCTGACACCTCCGGATGAAGACAGTAAAAAAATCGCGGCCAACCTGGTCGATTTTCTGAAGAACGAACAGCGCCACGGTCGCCTCCCGGAACAAATGCTGCCCCTCCAATCCGGTGTCGGCAGCATCGCCAACGCCGTCCTGGGAGGCCTGAAAGAGTCCGATTTCGAGAACCTGACCATGTATTCGGAAATCCTGCAGGATTCGGTCTTCGATCTCATCCGGATGGGCAAAGTCACCGCCGCGTCGGGCTGCGCCTTTACCCCATCGCCACGGGTCTGGAAGATGTACCAGGAAGATCCGGGCCTGTATAAAAAGGCCCTGGTGCTCCGGCCCCTGGATGTGAGCAATAATCCCGGCGTCATCCGGCGGCTGAGCGTCATCGCCCTGAACACCCCCATCGAATTCGACATCTACGGGCAGGCCAATTCCACCCATATCCTGGGCGACAGTATGATGAACGGCATCGGCGGCAGCGGCGACTACATGCGCAACGGCTACCTGACTTTCTTCTGCACGCCATCCACCGCGAAAGGCGGCCGCATCTCCAAGGTCGTCCCCATGGTCACCCACGCGGACCACACAGAACACGATACGATGGTCTTCGTGACAGAACAGGGGGTGGCGGACCTGCGCGGACTGGATCCGGTCCAGCGCGCCCGATCCATTATCCGGAACTGCGCCCACCCCGATTACCGGTCCCAGCTCACGGAATACCTGGAGCGCTCCCTGCTGACCGGCGGACACGAACCGGTCGACCTGGAACACTGCTTCGACATGGAATTGCATTTCCGCCGGTACGGCACGATGCATCTGGAAACAAGGAGAGAAAAATCATGACCACATTGGCACAAGGACTTCAGCAATATCAGGCCATAGTAGACAAAGCAACGGCCCGTTTTCCCGAACGGCCCCATATGACGGAAAAAAGAATCTGCACCCCGTTGGATATACAGGGCGCCGATTATATGGAAAAGAACGGGTTCCCCGGCCAGTACCCCTTTACGCGCGGCGTACAGCCTACCATGTACCGCAGCCGCCTGTGGACCATGCGGGCCTATGCGGGGTTTGCGACAGCCGAAGAGACGAACGCCCGCTACAAGTATCTGCTCCAGGCCGGCCAGACGGGCCTGTCCGTAGCCATGGACCTGCCCACCCAGATCGGCCTGGACTCCGACGCGGAACTATCCCACGGGGAAGTCGGCAAGGTCGGTGTCGCCATTGACTCCCTGGCCGATATGGAACGACTCTTCGAAGGCATCCCCTTGGACAAGGTTTCCACCTCCATGACCATCAACGGTCCGGCAGCCGTACTGCTCGCCATGTACGTGGCCGTGGCGGAAAAACAAGGAGTCCGGCCCGAAGTGCTGCGCGGCACCATCCAAAACGATATCCTGAAGGAGTACATCGCCCGCGGCACATACATCTTCCCTCCGCGCCCGTCCATGCGCCTCATTACGGATACCTTCGCGTACTGCTCCAGGAACATCCCCAAGTGGAATACCATCAGTGTCGGCGCCTATCATATCCGTGAAGCCGGCGCTTCCCCAATCCAGGAAATCGCCTTCGCGTTTGCCAATGCCATGGCCTACATCGACGCTGCTATCAAGGCGGGTCAGAAAGTCGATGATTTCGCCCCCGGCATCAGCTGGATCTTCACGGCCGGCCTCGACTTTTTCTCCGAGGTCGCCAAATTCCGCGCCGCCCGCCGGCTGTGGGCCCGCATCATGAAGGAACGGTACGGCGCGACGGTGCCGAAGGCCATGATGCTCCGCGTCCATGTCCACACGGCCGGTTCCGTCCTGACAGCCCAGCAGCCCTTAAATAACGTGGCCCGCATTACTTGGCAGGCCATGTCCGCCGTTCTCGGCGGCATCCAGTCCATGGCCTGCTGCGCCTATGACGAAGCCCTGTCCCTGCCGACGGAAGAATCGGCTACCCTGGCCCTGCGCACCCAGCAGATGCTGGCATACGAAAGCGGTATCTCCAACACCATCGATCCCCTGGCCGACTCCTATTATGTGGAATCCCTGACCGACCAGATTGAAAAAGAAGCCATGGAATACCTCGACAAGATTGACAAGATGGGCGGCGCCGTGGCGGCCATTGAACAAGGCTACATGCAGAAAGAAATGGCCCTCCACGCCTATGAGGACCAAAAGAACGTCGAAACCGGCCGCCGGACGGTCATCGGCGTCAACAAATACCAAGACGACAAGCCGGTCACGACGAACGAAGTCCTGAAAGCAGACTTGGGCGTTGGCGAACGGCAGATCACCCGGACGAACAGCCTGAAAGAAAAGCGGGACAACGCGGCCGTCCGGGCCAGCCTGGACCGGTTGCGCGAAGCCTGCCAGGGTACGGACAATTTGATGCCGTATCTGATCGACGCCGTCAAAACCTATGCCACCCTCGGCGAAATCTGCGGCGTCATGCGGGAGATTTTCGGCGAATACCATCAGGACGGCTCCACCCTGTTCGAAGACGCGAATACAGCCGGGAAGGAGATAGCATAAGATGACATACACCAGAGAATTGGCTTCCTTTACGGCCATGTTGACGTATGACCGCTTGGCCCCGCACGCGCGGGAGATGGCCAAACGGTGTATGCTCGACTGGCTCGGCATCGCGATCCGCGGCTCCCTGGAGACCCCGTCACGGATTCTACGCCGCGTGTTGGGCCCTTCCGGCCGGTCGGAAGCGACCGTATTCGCCGCTGGCCTGCCCAAGGATACGGTGTACCAGGCCGCACTTTGGAACGGCGCCGCGTCGCACTCCCTGGATTTTGACGACCTGCACAATCCATCCATTATCCATCCAGCCTGCGTCGTCATCCCCGGCGTCTTTGCCATCGCCGAAAAAGAGCATGCGCCAGGAACGGACATGATTGCCGCGGTCTGTGCCGGCTACGAAGCCAGTGGACGCGTCGGCGAATCCGTTAACCCCGAATCTTATTATTTCTGGCATACAACCGGCACGGCTGGAACCTTCGGCGCCGCCGCGGCAGCGGCCAATCTGCTCCATCTCGACACGGACCGGACCATCCAATGTTACGGGTCCGCCGGGACCCAGGCTGCCGGACTCTGGGAATTTTTAAAGGATGGCGCCATGAGCAAGCCCCTGCATGCCGGAAAGAGCGCTTTCGCCGGCGTCCTGGCAGCCTATCTGGCACAGGACGGGTTTACGGCGGCGTCGCAGATCCTGGAAGGGGAAAAAGGATTTTGCCGCGCCATGTCGGCAACACCCCATCTGGAAAAGCTGACGGAAGGGCTTTTCCGTGGCCGTCTGAAAATCGATGATAATTCTTTCAAGCCTTACGCCTGCTGCAAGCACTCCCACGCCGCCCTCTACGCCCTGCAGACCCTGCGGGACGAACAGGACCTGAAGCCGGAGCAGATCGAGCGAATCGAGGTCCGCGTCAATGAAATCACCAACTACCTGATCAACAACGGAAACCCGAAAACGCCCTATGGCTGCAAATTCAGCCTCCAGTACTGCTGTGCCGCCATGCTCGTCAACGGCGTGGTCGGCATCGAAGAGTTCACTGACAGGGCCATTGCCAACCCTGCGGTAAAAGCTCTCATGCGCCGTGTTTTCGTGGTCCCTAACGAAGAAGAGGAAGCCATCCATCAGGCCAACCCGTCGAAACTGGCCAGCACAGTCCTGGTCACCCTGACGGACGGAACTGTCCTGACCCGGCATGTGGACTGTCCAAAAGGAGACCCGGACAATCCCCTCTCTTGGGAAGAAGCGAAGAAAAAATTTCTCCACCTGGCCGTGCCTGTCCTGGGACAGGCGTCCAGCCATGCCCTCTTTCAGTTGATCCTGCATCTGGAAAAGGTCGACGACTTTGCCCTTGCCTTGGCGGAAGCAGACCTGTCTGTCCCACCGCCCGCAACGGGCCAAAGTATGATATAATGAAGGGACAGGCCGCGTACGGCGGCCCAGTATTCCAGAAATGAAGGTGTTTTCATGTCCGTTGCACGCGCCCGCGCGTACCTTGAGCGGCTCGGCCAGGCCGGCCGTATCATTACTTTCGAGACTTCCAGCGCCACGGTAGAACTGGCGGCCCAGGCAGCCGGGACCGAACCCTGCCGGATTGCCAAAACCCTGTCCTTTCAGACGAAGGAGGGACCGATCCTGATTGTCACCTCCGGAGACACGAAAATCGATAATGCCAAGTTCAAGCATCTTTTTGGCATCAAGGCGAAAATGTTGCCCTTTGAAGAGGTGGAACCGGCCATCGGCCATGCCGTCGGCGGCGTCTGCCCCTTTGGGGTCAACGAGGGAGTCCGGATTTATCTGGACGTCTCCCTGCGGCGCTTTTCGACCGTCTTTCCCGCCGCCGGAGAAGAAAACAACGCCATCGAACTGACGCCGGCGGAGCTGGAGCAGTATACGGACAACCTCGGCTGGATCGATGTCTGCAAGGGCTGGCAGCCGGCGGAGGCTTGACACGCCCCGCGCCGCACCAACGCAAAGGAGGTATGTGATGAAATTCTTCCCGACCACTGTAATCAAAATCGTTCAGGAAACCAGCGATTCCTACAGTTTCCTGCTGGAGATTCCCGCCGGATACACGTGGAAAGCCGGCCAGCACGCGGCCTGGCAGCTGCAGGGCTATCCTTTGGACCCGCAGGACCGGGATACGCGGATTTTTACGATTGCGTCGGCCCCGGAAGACGGATGCCTGATGTTCACGACGCGCATCGCCGAGCCCCACACGAGTTTCAAGGACACGCTCCTGCGCCGGCTGAAACCCGGTGATACGATGGGCGTGGCGGCGCCGCTCGGCTCCTTCGCCTTCCATCCCGGAGCCTATGACAAGGCCCTCCTCCTCGCCGGCGGCATCGGCATCACGCCCCTCCGCTCCCTGCTGCGGGCGTATGCGGAAGCACCGGCAGCCGGCTATGCCTTGACCCTCCTCTACTCCGACGACCGGGGCGAGTTCGCCTACAATGGATTCTGGGACGAGCTGAAGCAGACCGTTCCTGCCCTGGACATCCGCCTGCTTGCGGACAGGGACAAATTCATGGCCGATACGGACGCCTACGCCAAAGGACACGGGAACACGGCGGAATACCTCATTGCCGGCTCCCCCGGGATGAACCGGGCCTTTACGGAGCGCCTGACCGGGTTGGGCGTGTCCGCGGACCACATTGTGACCGATGTTTTCCACGGATACTGACCTACGACTGCTGGTCCGTCCTGTCCCCATGACGGCCGCCTCGCCATGCAGGGCGGCAGGAAAGGCAAAGGAGGGGACGCCGAACACAAGTCGCGGCGCGGAATACAAGGCCATAACAAACTAAAAAACGGCTTGCTCCTTCCCCATGGGAAGGGCAAGCCGTTTTCCTTTTCCCGTGACAGGTCAGCGGGAACGACGAGGATGATGTCCCGCGTGGGGGCCATCGTGCCGGTTCCTGTGGTATCCATCGTGGTCATAGGCGTATTTGACGACGTCGCCCGTGACGGCGTCCACATCGACCCTGTATCTCACCGCGTCCTTGTAAAATCCACATTCATATTCCGCGTTCCCCTGTTCCGTATCCAATTCCAGCTTATAGAACGTGACATCGGAAGCAGAGAATCCGAACTGGCGGGCCGCAATCTCCCGGGCGCGTTCCTGGTCGATCCGGTTCGAAGGATTCCCGTTCGTGTCGTGCCGGCCCCGGTTCAGCAGGCGTACGCTCTTTTCCCGGATGGCGCCGGTGGCGGCGTCGATTTCGTATTTATAGCCGTGCGTATCCGTATGGAACCGGATCTCGTAGACTTTCGCGCCCCCTTCCATATCGGATTCCGATCTTATATACGTGACAGCCGAAGCCGGTACGCCCGCTTCGGAAACCGCGTATTCCCGGGCCCCATCGATACTGACGGGCGCCGGGGCGGCACTCGCCATTCCCCCACCCAGACTCAGCAGCAGGGCCAGCGCGCAGGCTGCCCGCGCCAGGGATTTCTTCGTCGTGACAGTCATCTTGTTCGTTGCCATAGTTTTGTCCTCCTGTTCCTTCTTTCCGATTCCGGATGTTCTTTGGTACGTCTTCATCATGCCACAGGTTGATGAAAGGAACATTAAGATTCTGTCACGCCGCCTTCTTTTTTTTCTTTCCAAAACTGAACAGCGGCGCCAGGAGCATGACGACCGCCGCCACCAGGAAGAACAGGCACAGGGGCCGCGTCCAGAAGATGGACAGGCTGCCATCACTCATAATCAGGCTGCCGACAAAGTTCTGTTCCGCCATGGCCCCGAGGATAATCCCGATAATCAGGGAGCTCATGGAAAATTCCAGCTTATTGAGGAAATACCCCAGGATACCGCTGCCTACCATGACAAAGACGTCGCTCATGGAATTGTTATAGCTGTACGTGCCCACGAAAGTCATGACAAGGATCAGGGGCAGGAGAATAACCGTCGGGACCTGGGTCACTTTCGCGAAAAGTCGAATCAGGGAGTACCCCATGAGGCACATGGCCACGTTGGCAAAAAACAATCCTAGGAAAATGGCATACACGTACGGCGCCTTTTCTAGGAAAAGCATCGGGCCGGGCTGGATGCCCTGGACCATGAGAGCGCCCATCATGATTGCCGTAGCGCCGTCTCCGGGGATTCCCAGGGTCAAAACAGGGATGAAGGCGCCGCCACTGACGGCATTGTTGCCCGCTTCCGGCGCCGCCACTCCTTCCGGCTCACCCTGGCCGAAATTGTCCTTGTGCCGGCTCCAGCGTTTCGCCTGGTCGTAGGCGACGAAGCTCGCAATATCCCCGCCTGTCCCGGGAATGCAGCCAATAAAGGTACCGATGACGCTGCTCCGCAGGAGGGTGACAAACACGCGCCGGATGTCGGATAGCCGCGGCAAAGTCCGGTCGATGGCCATCTTCGTCGTCTGGTGGATATACTTCCAATTGTCTTCAATAGACTGGAGGACTTGGGCCAGGGCGAAGACGCCAATCAAAATCGGGATAAAACTGACGCCGCCCAGCAAGTAATTCGTCCCGAAGGTAAAACGAATCACGCCGCTCATGGCATCGATGCCGATCGTGGCCAGAAAGAGCCCCACGAGCCCGCCCATGACGCCTTTAATGACATTGCCGCTGGACACGCTCGTAATGATGGACAGGCCGAACACGGCCAGCGCGAAATATTCCGGTTTGCTGAATTGCAGGGCCACTTTCGCCAAAAGGGGCGCCATGATGACGAGGCACACCGTACTGAAGATCCCACCGAAGGTACTGGCCATAGTCGAAATGCCCAGGGCACGGCCCGGCTGGTGCAGTTTCGTCGCCAGGGGATAACCGTCCAGGGTCGTGGCCACGCTGGCCGGCGTCCCCGGTGTTTTCAACAGGATGGCACTGATACTGCCGCCGTAAATGGCACCGCAGTAGATGCCCAGCAGCATGAGGATGCCCGCAATACCCTTAAAGGCAAACGCCAGGGGCAGCAGCAGGGCCAACCCCATATTGACGCTGAGGCCGGGCATGGCCCCGAACATAATTCCGACCCAGACCCCGAAAACAAGGCAGGCCAGGCTGAAGGGCTCGGCGACCATGCCGAGCGCTGCAAGGATATCCGCCATTTCCAGACCGCCTCCTTATTCCAAAAATACCGACTGGGGAAACTGGGTGTTCAGCACCAGGCCGAAGACCACATAGACGAAGAGGATGACACCGACGGTCGTCCCGCCGATCCAACGCGGATTCCGGCACCGGAGCAGATACATCAGGGCCGGGATGAAGACCGCCAAGGCCGGAAAAAAGCCCAGCACCCCGATGGCCGCGCACAGCAGGACGAGAAGTCCCATGGCCTTGTAGACCGGTACGTTGGCCTCCGTCGCGAAGGCAACCTGCCGGGCTTTCAGGGCCTCCCGATGCCACAGGGAAAAGCAAAACAGGAACAGGGACACCGCCACAAGGGCGCCGCCCAGACAGAAAGGCCAAAACCCCGGACCCGGCCCGTGTTCCGTCATCGCCAGGGGAAATTCCAACGCGCCGTACGCCATGGCCCCACCCAGGACCAGGAAAACGGCGGACACGAAATAATTGCAGACAAGCATGGAAAACATGGGAAACACCTTCCAGAAAAAACTTTTATACAAAAAATCAAGGTGGCTGGCGAGCCGGCCACCTTGATACTATATCATATTTACCGCTTCCCTGCCGAAAAATTATTTCTTCAGGAACTTCGCGTACATGGCGTCATCATCCGCCAGCATCTTGTCGGCGGCATCCCCGATAATCGCCGTCGGGTCGATGCCCTGTTTCTTGAAGTAATCTTTGAATTCCTTGCTGTTGCAGACCTTTTCCGCCGCTTTGCGCAGGACATCCAGTTTCTCCTTCGGCGTGCCCTTCGGCGCCACGAGGGCGGCCCAGGCGCGGATGGTCAGGGGATGTCCCAGTTCTTTGAAGGTCGGTACATTCGGATAGAGCTCGCTCCGCGTATCGGCCATGACAGCGAGGATTTTCAGCTTGCCGGCGTCAACCTGGCTCTTGAAGACGCTCGGATCGGCCAGGGTAGCCTCGATGTGCTTGCCGGCCAGGGCTGCGGCGATGTCAGCACTTCCCTTCGGATACGGCACGTGTTTGAACTGGACGCCGAATTCCTTTTCAAAGTTCAGCGCCGCGATGTGCCAGATGGCGCCCGTCCCGGAATTGCCCATCTGGATCTTGCCGGGGTTCGCCTTGGCGTAGGCGACAAATTCGTCCAGCGAATTGTAGGGGGCGTCCTTCGGGACGATGAGGGCCGCCGGCGCGGCGATTGGCGCGCAAATAGCGGCGTAATCCTTATTGGTTACCGATGCCTTGCCCTGATGGGGGAACATAGCCAGCTCGACCGTGACCATGCCGAGGGTATGTCCGTCCGGTTTGGCTTTCGCCAATTCGACCATTCCTGTAATCCCGCCGCCGTCGGGTTTATTGACCGGTACGAACTTGCTGCCGGGCAGTTCCTTCTGCAGGAACTGGATCAGGCCGCGGGCGCTCGTGTCCGTGCCGCCACCGGGAGCTTTCGGAATAAGGACCGTAATGTCCCCGTCCGCCGGGTAGGCCGCCTTCTTTTCCCCGCCGCCGCAGCCGGCAAGGGCGATGGTCAACAAGACCAACAGGCAAAGTGCAAAAAGTTTCTTCATGGAATCCGCATCCTTTCTTCCCATTCTGGCGCGGGAGCCCGCGCCGGTTCCGAACAACTTTACCGTCATTTTACCATATACCGCATGCCCTTTCCACCTATTTTTCAAGAAATTTCAGACATTATTAAAAAAACAGCGTACGCTAATACGCTGTTTTGGGGGCTGCCCACGCCCTGGACACGAACTCACCCGACGCGGAATTTACGCCGCGCCGCAATGTCCTTCCAGGTCAGGAAGCACAGGGCAATGGCTGTGCGATTGTAGGTATAGGAGCACCACAGGCCGCCGAAGGTGTAGGTCAGGCTGGGGTAGCTGTATTCGCCCTTCCCCGTCTGAACGCGGCAGAACACTTCCCATTCGCTGCCGTCCTCCCGTCCCAGGAACAAGGACAGCGGCGTACGGGCCCCCCAGTTGCCGCTAACGGGATTGCACGCCAGAAAAAGGCGGCCGCCGGGCGTACGGATCAAATCAAAGCCACTGTTGTTGTTGTACAGGGCCGTGGCGACAGGATCTGTCCAGGTCCGGCCATCGTCTTCCGAGATGCTGCTATACAAATATCCTTCCGTACTGCGCATATACATATGCAGGCGGCCGTTCATTTCCTGCCACAAGGCGGGCTGGATGACGCCCCGGCCGTTAAAGCTCTGGGGACTCAGAGGCGGCAGTTCCGACGGCAATCGCTCCTGCCCGGAGCCGCTCGTGGCCTCGGCGTTGCCCGTGAGCAGGTTGAGCCCCAGCAGGGGTCCCTTCGTCCAGTTCTGTCCGTCGTCGTCGCTAAAATCGCAGAAAGCCTGCCACTCGCCCCGCTCGACGCTGCCGCCAGCGCAAATGCGGCCCGAAACCAGCACGACGGGTTTCGTCCGAACGGGGCCGCGGCCGCCGCTCGTGTCGCCCAGCACGAGGGGCCGCGCCTTGCTCCAGAACAGCGTATCCATCCGGGCCGTCAGGACCTTCGTCTGCCAATCCGCAATCTTGTTGCCGGTCTTGTAATACAGGAACACGTGTTCCCGATACACAAGAAGGACCGGATTCCAGCAGGCCTCTTCCTCCCGGGTCAGGCAAACCGCCGGGGTCCAGCGGCATTGCAGACCCTGCTCCTCGTCTGCCGGCGCTTCCGGCACCGGCAGGGACTCCGACGCCGTATAGCCCACGGAAAACCAGATTTCCGTATCCGCCGCCCCTTCACGGCTCCCGCCGAACCAGGCGCAGAGCAGCCGTCCGTCAGGCAGCGCCGCCAGGCAGCTGCCATGAACCATTTTTCCTTCTTTCGCCTTGTAGATAAATTGCTTCCGCACCGTGCCCTCGCTTCCCTTCCGACCCTACCCGCTTCCCGCCGCCCGTCAGCCCCGGCTCCTGCCGCGCCGCTCCGTCGGCCGCGCGCTCAGTGATGCTCTTTCCAAAACCGTTCCATAAAGTCCGCCAGCGCCTGGCAGCCCTCCACCGGCATGGCATTGTAGATGGACGCCCGGATGCCGCCGACGCTGCGATGTCCTTTCAGCCCGCCGAGCTGGCAGATCTTCGCCTCGGTGACAAAGGCCGCTTCCAATTCTTCCGTCGGCAAGTTGAACGTCACGTTCATGAGGGAACGGCAGTCTTTGTCCGCCTTGCCCCGGTAGAAATCCGCGTGGGCATCGACGGCATCGTAGACGAGCCGCGCCTTGGCGCGGTTTACCTTTTCCCGCGCTTCCAGGCCGCCGTGCTCCTTCAGCCAGCGCACGACCTTGCCCACGATGTAGATTGCGAAGACCGGCGGGGTGTTGTACGTCGAGTCTTTCTTCATCAGGGTCTCATAGTTCAGCATGACGGGAATGTTCCCGCTGCGCCCTTCCAGAAATTGCTTCTTCGCCAGGACGAGGACCGCGCCGGCCGGACCGATGTTCTTCTGCACGCCGGCGTAAATCAGGGAAAACCGGTCCGTGGGAATGGGTCGGGACAGGATATCCGACGACAAATCCGCCACCAGGGGGATGTCCCCCGTCTCGGGATAGGCAAAGTACTCCGTACCTTCGATGGTATTGTTGCCCGTGATGTGCAAGTAGGCGCACCGTTCCGGCAGGACGATTTCCGCCGGCAGAGGAACGCGGTTGTAGCCGTGTTCCCGGGAAGAGTAGACAACAGCTGTCTCCCCGACCTTGCGCGCCTCTTCCAGGGCCTTGTCGGCAAAGCTTCCCGTCACGGCGTAGGCGCCGATCGTCCCCGGCGTCAGGAAATTGACAGGCACACAGCTGAACTGCAGCGTCCCGCCGCCGGCCATAAAGCAGATGCCGAAATCGTCCGACAGGTGCAGCAAATCACGGATATCCTGTTTCGCGTCGTCCAGGACCTGCTGAAACTCCTTGCTCCGGTGACTGATTTCCAGGATGGACATGCCGGTCCCCTGGAAATCAAGCAATTCCGCCTGCACTTCCCGCAGGACTTCCAGGGGCAGCGTGGCCGGACCGGCATTGAAATTGAAAATACGATTCGTCATCAAGACGTCCCCCCTCTTCTTTCTCAGATCAAATGCACGACGATGCCATCCCGCAATTTCGGTTCAAACCAAGTCGACTTGGGCGGCATAATCAAGCCCGCATCGGCCACTTCCATGACCTCCCCCATAGAGGTCGGATACAAAGAAAAGGCTACGGCCCAGATACCGCTGTCGACACGCTTCACCAACTCGCCCAGGCCGCGGATGCCGCCGACGAAATCGATACGGTTGTCGGTCCGGGGATCGCCGATCCGCAGGAGCGGCTCCAGCACGTTTTGCTGCAAGATGGACACATCCAGGGCGGCGATGCGGTCTGCCGCGTCGAAAGACCCCTCCCTGGCCCGGAGCAGATACCAGCTTCCGTCCAGATACATCCCGAAAGAATGGCGCGACGCGGGTTTGACCGGCCGGTCCTGGGGAAGGACATCGAAAGAGGCTTTCAAGGCCTGCAGGAACTCCTCCTTCGTGTGGCCCGCCAGATCCTTGACCAGCCGATTGTAGTCGATGATATGGAGCATACGGTCGGGGAAAAGGACGGCCTGGAAATATTCATACTCCGGCATTTCATCAATCATGTGGACGCCCGTGTCCGTGCGTTCCCGTTCTTCCGCCACGCGGGCCGCCCCGGCGCACCGGTGATGGCCGTCGGCGATGTAGAAGGCCGGCACCTCCGTAAAAAGACGTGTCAGTTCCCGCACTTCCAAGGGATTATCTACAACGTAGAGCGTATGGCTCACGTTGTCCTCGGCACAGAACTTGTAGACCGGCTCCCGTTCTCCCATAAGGCGCAAAATGTACGAATCGATTTCAGGCCGGCAGCGGTAGGTCAGGAACACGGGGCCGGTCTGGGCGCGCGTCGCCTCAATGTGGCGCACCCGGTCCTGTTCCTTCTCAGCACGCGTCAGTTCATGCCGTTTCACGATGCCCGCGCGATACTCCGCCACAGGGACACAGGCTGTCACCCCAATCTGGATGTGTCCGTCCATCATCTGACGGTAAATGTAGTAACACGATTTTTCGTCCTGTTTCATGCGGCCGGCGGCCACATAGGCCTGCAGGTTCTCCCGCGCCTTGTCGTACACGGCCTGGCTGTAAGGATCCGTTCCCGGTGCCAGGGTCGCCTCTGCCTTCGTCACCGTCAAAAAGCTCAACGGGTGCCGTCCTATTTCCTGCCGCGCCTCTTCCGTGTCCATCACATCATACGGCAGGGAAGCAATTTCCGCCGCCAGTTCCGGTAACGGACGCAGGCCGTGGAACGGTTGAATGGTTGCCATGGGAAATTCCTCCTTCTATCCACTCGCGTTTCCCGTTGTCGCCAGCGTGGAAACGAAAACCATCATCAGATACTTTTCATTATAGGGGCCGGCGAGAAGTGCGTCAACAGAGCAGCCCGCGCTGCCCGGATGAAGCCTTGCGGGGATCCCTGGTCCGCCGCGTCCTTCCCAATCGCCGCTAGCCGCGGCTTTTTTTGAAACACCAGGCCGCGGCAGCCAAATACAGGAAGGACAGGAAGGCTGCCCCCAAGACCATGGGAAGGGTGAGCATAGGCCCGCCGAACAAGGTCAGAATGCCGCAGGCCGCCGGCGCGAGCAGGGCGTTGAACAGGCTCACGACCCAGGCCCCGCGCTGCGCCTCTGCCGCGCAACGTCGGCTGAGGCGCAGGAGCCGCGGCAAATGTCCCAAATCGTCGTCCAGGAGTACGATCTGCGCCGCCTGCCAGACCGCTTTGTCCCCACTGCCGAGGGCCAGGCCCGTATCGGCTGTCCCCAGGGCCGGGGCATCGTCGGCCCCGCGGCCTACGGCGGCCAGGATATCCCCGCCGGCCTGGAAGGCGCGGATCAGGGACGCCTTGTGTTCCGGCGCCAGTTCCGCCGCGACGCGGTCGGCACCGGACAATTTCCCCAGATACTGGCCCGCCCGCCGGTTTTCCCCGGTCAAGACGGCGGTCCGCACGCCCTCCTTCTTCAAGGCGTCCATGGCGGCAGGCACTTCGTCCCGCAACGTGTCGGAAAATCCGAGCACCGCATACAGACGGCGTCCTACCGTCAGGTACCACACGGTTTTCCCTTCCCGGAGCAGGCGGTCCGCATAGGCGTCTCCGTCCGAAGGCAGGACCAGAAAACGGGAAACGTATTCCTTCGTTCCCAGCCGGACCCGTTCGTGGAAACAAAGCGCTTCAAAGCCGCCGGAAGGAGGCATGTTTACTTCCGCGAGGGACGGCAGGCGGCATCCTTCCGCCGCTTCGCGGATGGCCTGCGCCTCGGGGGTGTCCGCTCCCTGTACCATGGCCGCCGCCAGGCCCAGCAGCCCTGTTTCCGGCGCCTGGTGGAACACGAACGTATCCGTCAATTGGACCCGGTCCCGCGTCATGGTTCCCGTCTCGGAAAAAGCGAACATGGTTGTCCGGCAGAAATCGCCCAGCACCGTGCCATCCCGCAGGAGTACCTGCTGCCGCGCCGTATGCCATGCCGCGACAAAGGCCGGCAGGGAGGTCGCCGGCATCAGTCCTGCCGGACAGGCCAAAATCAGAAGGGAGCCCACGATCTGCCAAAGGGGAAAGGTGTGGCGCCCCGTGAAAAAGAAGCTCAGGAAGGCGACAACCGACAGCAGGATGGCGCCGCTCAGAAGTACCAGCGCCGGCCGGTTGCGGAAAGACGGCAGGGATACCTTGCCCCACCGATCCAGGGCGTTGGCGCCGAGGCCCGCTGTCAGGCAGATTCCGCTGTACGGGAAAAACAGCGGCGGCAGGACATCGTACGGCACGCCCAAGGCCATCTGCACTGCCGTGTACAGGCCCATGCAAAAGGAAGCGGCCGCGCTGACCGTCAGGAGGACTTCCGGCGAGGGAATTTCCGCGCGGAAATCGTGCCAGGCAAACCCGTAAAATTCCCGGGCGGTCCAGGCAATGGGCAGGAAGAGCAACAGCTCCACCAGGCCCCAGGGATTGCAGCGGCCGGCCAAGACGGGCAGCCGGAACCAGGGAGCGACCAGGCCGTACTCCGCCAGGACGGGGAGCGTTTCCACCGTTAGGGCGACGACCAGCAGCGGCACCAGCCAGTGCCATGCCCGTCGGAAACGGCCCCACTCGCCGGCCACAGCGCGGCTTTGCTTCCGCTCCCGGCGGCGCGGCGCTTCCGCGGGTGTCCCGCCCGTTTTTTCCGTTTCGAATTCGGACATCGTAATCATCCATTTCTTTTCGTCATTGATGGGAAGGCAGCCTTCTTCCGGAAACCTGTCGTTCCCCTGGTTTCAGTTTACCAACGCCCCTTGGTCCTGTCAACGAAAGCGGTTATAATAGAAGGGAGAACCGGCGTGTTTTCAAAAACTGTTCACCGGAGGAGGGATTCCATGTCTATTCTTGGTGCGGTTACCGTACCTCATCCACCTATTCTCCTGCCCGCCATCGGCCAGGGGGAAGAGCGCGCCATCCAGGCCACCACGGAGGCCTGCGGGGAAGCCATGCGGTTCGTCGCGGACCTGCGGCCCGACGTCGTCGTCATCCTGTCCCCTCACAGTCTGCTCTATTCGAATTATTTTCATATCTCCCCCGGCAAGGGAGCCAAAGGATCCTTCGCCGCGTTCGGCGCCCCGCAGGTCCAGATGTCCTGCGTCTACGATACGGAATTCGCGGAACAACTCGGCGTCCTGGCGCGACAAGCGCAGGTCTCCGCCGGCCCCCTGGGAAACCGCATGCCGGAACTGGATCACGCCACCATGCTGCCCCTGCACTACCTGCAACCGTTGCTGCCCCACGTCAAGGTCGTACGCATCGGCCTGTCCGGCCTGTCCCTGAAAGAGCACTACCGCCTGGGCATGCTGCTGGCCGAAACAGCTTCGCGGCTTTCTCGCCGGGCTGTCGTTATCGCCAGCGGGGATTTGTCGCATAAATTGACGAAAGACGGCCCTTACGGCTTCGATTCAGCCGGTCCCGCCTACGATCGCCGCGTCATGGACATCCTAAGCCATGGCCGCTTCGACGAACTATTTGATTTTGACGAAGACTTCCTGTCCCGGGCCGCCGAATGCGGCCACCGGTCTTTTACCATCCTGGCCGGCGCCCTGGACGGCCTGGCCGTGGAGGCACGCCAACTTTCGTACGAAGGTCCCTTCGGGGTCGGGTACGGCGTCTGCGTGTTCCGCCCGACCGGGACAGATGCCTCGCGACATTATCTGTCGCGCTACGACGAAATCCGCACGGCGCGGCGCCAGGAACAGCGAGAGCGCGAGGATCGCTATGTCCGGCTAGCCCGGGCCGTCGTGGAACACTTCGTCCGCACGGGCAGCATGCCGCGCCTTCCCGAAGACCTGCCCGGGGACATGAAGGAGCGCCGGGCCGGCGTCTTCGTGTCCCTCCAGGAACACGGCTCCCTGCGGGGCTGCATCGGAACCATCGGCCCCATGTATGACAATATTGCCGAAGAAATCCGTCACAATGCGGTCGCCGCCTGCAGCCAGGACCCACGGTTCACCGCCGTGACGCCGCCGGAACTGCCGGACCTGGTCTACAGTGTGGACGTCCTCGGGCCCCTGGAGCCGATTCCGTCCCCCGCCGCCCTGGATGTCAAACGCTACGGCGTCGTGGTCACCAAGGGCAGCCGCACCGGCCTGCTCCTGCCGAACCTGGACGGTGTCGAGACGGTGGAACAACAAGTGTCCATCGCCCGGGAAAAAGCGGGGATCGCCGAAGAAGAAGACGGCGTCACCCTGGAACGCTTCGAAGTCGTGCGCCATTTTTGAGCGCGCCGTGCCTCCCGCCCCGCTCCCCAACCGCTGCAACCTGCCAAAAGAAGGTGATTTCATGCCCGTCTGTTCCCTCTGCCCCCACCACTGCCGCCTGGAAGATGGCGGTCCCCGCGGGTTCTGCCATGTCCGCCTCTACCGGGACGGCGCGTTCCAATGCGGCAATTACGGGGTTCTGACGGCGACGTCCCTGGACCCCATTGAAAAGAAGCCCCTGGCGCGCTTCCATCCGGGCCGGACCATCCTGTCCCTGGGCAGCTATGGCTGCAACCTGCGCTGCCCCTTTTGCCAGAATTTTCCCATTTCCCAGGCCGGGTCCGATACCTTCCGGCCCCTTGTCACCCCGCCCGGGGCAGTTGCCCGTGAGGCCCTGCGCCTGCGGGACCGCGGCAATCTGGGCGTGGCCTTCACCTACAACGAACCTTTGCTGTCGTGGGAATACATCCGCGACACGGGCGCCTTGATCCATGCCCAGGGGCAGTACAATGTCGTCGTCACGAACGGCTGTTTCGACGCGGCCCTGGCGCGGGAACTGGCCCCCATCGTGGACGCCTACAACATCGATTTGAAGGGCTTTACTCCCGACTGGTACGCCCGTCTCGGCGGAGACCTGACCACCGTCCAGGCTTTTATTGTGGAGGCCGTCCGCCATGCCCACGTGGAATTGACGACCCTCCTCATCCCCGGCGAAAACGATACGGAAGAAGAAATGGATGCCCTCGCGGCCTGGGTCGCCTCCTTATCGCCGGACATTCCCCTGCATGTGTCCAAGTTCTTTCCGCGCTGGAACATGGTCGACCGCGACGAGACGCCGACCGCCACCGTGTATCGCCTGGCCGGCGTGGCGCGCCGGCATCTGCGTTCCGTGTATACGGGGAATTGCTGAAGCGCGGGAGATTCCCTAGCCCCTCTTAGCGCACAAAAAGGACTGTCGGAACCTTCTGGTTCGGACAGTCCTTTCTTCTGCGTGGGAAGCGTTCCGCGCGTCCCCCTCCCCGCCTTGTGACCGGCTCATTTGAAGACAGTCTGGCGGAAAATGGACGCCACGCGCGTATTCCAGTTGAAAACGCCGTAACGATTGATGTTGAACAGGGTCTGTGGCCGATTGGGGACGACGCTGGAGATGAAGGCAAAATCATAATATTTTTTGGCTTCCTTCATGACCCTGTCATTGGCGAACCCGCAAGGATAGGCGATACAGTAGATCCTAATCCCGAGCAGTTTCTGCAATTCGTCCCGCGATGTCTTGAACTCATAGTCGAGCTGTTTGTCGCTCATCCCCGTCAGGGTTTCATGATTCACCGTATGGGACCCGATTTTGAATCCCGCTGCCGCCATTTCCTTCAGGTCGCTCACCGTCATGCGGTTTTTTGCGCCAATGGAATGGCTCACTACGAAAAAGGACGCCTTGGCGCGCTCTTCCTTCAGGATCGGGAACGCATAGGTGTAATTGTCCTTGTAGCCGTCGTCAAAGGCGATCAGCACGGGTTTCTCCGGCAGGGGTTTATGGTACTTCACATACTCCTCGATATCCTGCAGGTCGATGAAGTGGCAGCCCTGTTCGCGGAACTGGCGGATATGGCTGCGGAACTGGTCCGGCGGCACATTATAAATGTCCTTCGGCCGCGCCGGCGTCACTTCGTGGTAGCAAAGCGCCGTGATAGGAGGCACCTTCGGCGTTTCATTGCCGATAGGGGGCAAACAGATCCGGTCATCGAAATAGTCTGTTGCCAAGATGCTTCCGGACGCCACCAGCGCCACCAACAACAGGCACACGAGGAGATTGCGCTTTTTTGTAGACAAGACAACCAAGACTCTTTCCTGGAATATGTATTGGCACGGCAAAACGCGTTTCCGCAGGGCAGAAATGCCTTATTTGTATAGGGCGTCATGCCTTCCTGCCATAACAGTACCATAATTTGGGCCGGGATGCAAACCGGCCGCAGCCGGAAATTTTCCGTCTTCCCGCTTATTTTTTTCCCTGCTTTTCCAGCACCCAGCCGTTGCGGTAGGCGTAGAGAAGCAGTTCCAGTCCGTCGATCTGCTGCTGCAGGCGGCGGCCGTTGTCCGTATCGGCAATCATGATGCGCTTCGGCTCCAATTCGACCTGCGTCGTGATGGAATCGATATCGGCGTTGCTCGTCAATACATGCTCGATATCCTGGAAGGGATAGTGGGCCTTGATGCGCAGACCGTGGGAATTGAAAATCAGCGTGTATCCCGCGATGCCCGTGGATTTTTGGTAAGCCTTGCAGAAGCCGCCGTCGATGCAGATTTCCCGTCCTTCAGCCCGGACCGGCGTATCCCCCTGGGACACCTTGACCGGCGTGTGCCCATTGATAATGTGCGATTGGGGCGAATCCAGGCCGAATTCGTGAAGAACCCGGACGCAGATCTCCTTTTTCCGATGCAGGCGATAGTACGGGTCCTGCGGTTCGGGCCACGTCGTTTCGTCGTCGAGAAGGCTCCGTTCGAAGGTCTTGATGATGCGGCCTGTTACCGGCGAATCGGGATGGATCCAGAGATAGAAGAAAAAGTCCTGGTCCTCCTGGTTCCGCCGCGTGAACGCCTTGCGGGCCAGATGATCCACCCAGTCCATGTAGGCGCGCCCGCTCAGGGTCCTGCCCTGCAGCGTGACCGGCCGAAAATGGCCCTGCTCGTCCAGTGGCACGCCGCCATGGAACATGAGGTTGTTGTTCATGACGCGGTACAGCGAGCCGTGACTGAAGAAGAACCGCATGTGCTGCTGGAGGCGGTCGCTGTTGCGGAAGTCATGCCGCCATTCTTCGACAATTTCCCGCTCTTCCGGAGACAACGCGTACGGATCGTGAGGGTCAAACGTGGGAAAATCGGTCGTATTCAACGGATATGTCCCCGACGGAAGCCGGACCGTCCCGGCGACAGGATCGATTTTGTCGAACAGCAGCCGGTCATCCATGTTCCACTCGGGGTGGCGCAGGACAGCCTGCCCTTCCAATTTGAAGAGGATGACATTGATGGCCTTGACCAAAGGCTCCTTGCTTTCCCGGTAATTGTAGAACTTATCGGCGAACATGACAAAATTCCGCAGGGAGATACCGTACCCGTTCTCCAGGATCTCCCAGTTGTGATAGCGCACGTTATTGCGGATAACATTGACGATACAGGCCTCGCTGCCCGCCGCGGCGCCCATCCACAGGACGTCGTGGTTCCCCCACTCCAGGTCTAGGGAATGATGTTTCATCAGTTCGTCCATGATTTTATCCGCATGGGGCCCGCGATCGTAAATATCGCCGACAATGTGCAGATGATCCACGGCAAGGCGCTTGATCAGGTAGGACAGGGCGCCGACAAAAAGGCGGAAACTGCCCGTCTCCCAAATCGTGTCGAGAATGCGCGCGTGGTAGGCATACTGATTCTGGTCCTCGTCGGGCGTGGCATGCATCAATTCGTCAATGACGTACCGGAATTCTTCCGGCATGGCCTTCCGCACTTTGGACCGCGTATACTTGGACGACAGCATTCTCGCCAGCCGTACCAGGCGGCGCAGCGTCATTTTCCCCCATGTTTCCGACAAGGGCTTGTCGCGCTCCATAAAATCCATCTTTTCCTTCGGATAGTACAGGAGCGTCAGCAGGTCTTTCTGCTCCTGTTCCGTCAGGGTGTTGCCGAACAGCTGCTCCACCTTTTCCCGGATGACGCCGGAGCAGTTGTTCAGGATATGCAGGAACGCGTCGTACTCGCCGTGCAGGTCGCTCATAAAATGCTCCGTCCCTTTCGGCAGGTTCAGGATGGCCTGCAGGTTGATGATTTCCGTGAAAACAGCCGCCTGGTTGGGGAACTGGCGGGACAATACATCCAGATATTGCAGCTGTGCATCCGTAAGATTGCCTTGTTCCATGTGTTCTCGTGGCACACGCGGCGCCACTGCCTCCTTTCCTTATTTTCGTTCTTGTGTATGTTATTTGTAATTATTGTACATCAATTATCCTTCCATGGAAAGATGTAAAAGTCCGCCGCTTCGCAATTTTTAACCTTTCCTTCATCAAATTCTGCTATACTGGAGGCATAGACATAGAATCCCCTCGAGAAGAGATCCATCCATTCAGACAAGCTGAGGTTGCTACTATGAAGGTTTTGGTTGTGGAAGACGAAGAGACCCTGAATAAGGTCATCACCAAACGGTTAAAAAAGGAAAACTACAGTGTGGACAGCGCCTTTGACGGGCAGGAAGCCCTGGAGTTGTTCGCTGTGGCGCAATACGATGTGCTCGTCGTCGATGTCATGATGCCGAAGCTGGACGGATTCACTCTCGTCAAGCGCCTGCGTGCCAAGGGCGACACCACGCCGGTCCTCTTCCTAACGGCACGGGATTCCCTCGACGACAAGGTCACCGGACTGGATGCCGGCGGGGACGACTATCTCGTCAAACCCTTCGAGTTTCCGGAGCTGCTGGCGCGGTTGCGGGCCCTGCTGCGGCGCAACTACAAGGCAACGTCGAACACCATCGGCGTCGCCGACCTGACCATGGACACCTCGACGCGCCGCGTCTGCCGTGCCGGCCAGGACATCGAGCTGACCGCCAAGGAATATGCCATCCTGGAATGCCTGCTCCGCAGCGCCGGCAGCGTCCTTTCCCGCGGCCAGATCCAGGAACACGTATGGGACTTTTCCTACGAGGGAGCCTCCAATATGATCGACGTCTACATCAACAACCTGCGCCGCAAAATCGACAAAGGCCACGATGTAAAACTTATCCAGACGGTCCGCGGCATGGGCTACACCATCCGGGAAGACGACAGGAAGTCTGGAACCCCTCAGAAATAAAGATCGGGAGCGAAAAATGTGGAAACAATGGTTTCGTAACATCCCCATCGCCGTGCGGGTCACCGCCTGGTACACCATCCTGCTGTGCCTGCTCTTCCTGCTGCTCGGCGGCGCCATGGTGAAGATCAACGACACACTCCGTATCAGCCTCGTGCAGGACACAGTCCGCCACCAGCTAGGCAAAGCCGTCAAGGCCCCTGACCGGTTCGATCCCTTCGACGACGGCATCTATACCATCCTCTACGACAAGGAAGGCAACGTCATTCGCGGCCAGCTTCCCCAGGGAATGCCCGACGCCGGCCAGCTGCCCTTCCAGGGCGAGGGGCCGCGGGAATTCACGGCAAACGGAAGGACTTTCCATTATGAGGACCGGCCCGTGGAGCCCCGCTACCTGTCCCGGCGCATGGGCCCCGGCATGAAGGGCGGTATGGGAGGCATGGGGAGCATGGGGGGCATGGGTCCCGGCATGAAGGACGGCATGCATCATGATCTGCCCGACCTATCGGGCACCTCCAGTCCCTCCCATCCCGACGGTACGACCTACTGGATCCGCAGCGTCACCGTGGAAAGCGACTCCGCCAAACAGGCCGTCCTCCTGGTCCGCAGTTTCCTGATTCTGATGCCGTTCTTCATCCTTCTTGCCGCCGTCGGCGGATACCGGATCATCAAACGCGGCTTCCGGCCCGTGGAAATCATCAGCGCGACCGCGCGCCGTATCGGGGAAGAACAGGACTTGTCCCGTCGCATCGAACTGGCACCGGGCAAGGACGAACTCCACCAGATGGCCCAAACCTTCAACACCATGCTCGACCGCCTCGAGGCATCCCTGGAACGGGAAAAGCGCTTCTCCTCCGATGTGTCCCACGAGCTGCGTACGCCCGTGGCGGCCATCATGGCGGAAAGCGAGTATGCCGGCGCTTACGTGGAAAGCGTGGACGAAGCGAAGGAAAGCTTCCGCGCGATCCACAGCCAGGGCAAACGCATGGCCCTCCTGATCCAGCAACTGCTGGAACTGGCCCGGTTGGAAAAATCGGACGCCGTACAGAAAGAACTCCTCGACTGGGCGCGTGTCACAACCGATTCCCTGCAGGACTACCGGCTCCTGTTCCGCCAAAAGGGCATCTCATTGACCACGGGGATACCGGCCGGACCGGCGCCGGTCCGGGGCAATGCCATCCTGCTCCAGCGCGCCCTGGGGAACCTGCTCGACAACGCCTTGAAATTCGCCCGCTCCACCGTCACGCTGACCCTGGAAGACCAGGGCGCCACGTACCGTCTGTCCGTCCGGGACGATGGCCTCGGCATGCGGCCAGAAGAGATGGCCCGTGTCTGGGACCGTTTTTATCAGGCCGATGCGTCGCGCAGCCACCGCACCCACCAGGGCCTGGGGCTGGGGCTTTCCTTCACGGCGCTCGTCCTCTCCCTCCACGGCGGCAAATACAGGGTCATGTCCACCCCCGGCCAGGGCAGCACGTTTCTTCTGGAACTGCCCAAGGCCGAAACCGCGGCAACCACATAATCCCCGACTACGGACAGGGAGCAGCCCCGCCCGCGATGGATCAGGGACAAAGGCCATGCCCTACGGCGTGGCCTTTGGTCTGTCCGGAGCAAAAAAATTCCCGCCACACACCCCTCTTAATTTTCGTTTCATCTTCATCCCCTATGATACAAGTAAAGCAAAGAAATCCGCCGGGAATCCCGGCCTCGACCCCAATTTTCACAAGGAGGAAAAAATCATGGAGGAACGTAAGGATTGGACGAACGAAACGGAAGAAACGAAGGATACGGATGCTGAAGGGATGCAGGATACCGCGGGCGGCGCCAACGAAACGACGGCCTCGGCCCAGAATACTGGAGCAGGCGCCACTACGGAAGAACCGCGCAAATGGTATCAGCGCCTCGGCTCTCCCCGCAGCTGGAAACAGGCCGGCGCAGTCCTCGTCCTGCTGGCCATCCTGGGCGTCGGCGGCCATGCCTACACGTACTACCGTCACGACGTGGCCCGTGCCGAGGCCATGGAGGCACGCAGCAAGATCCTGACCAGCCTCGTTGCCAAGGAAAACATCCAGCTTGTCACGCCGGAACAGGCACGACAGAGCGTGGCGGAAGCCCTGGGTACGGATGCCGGCTCCCTGCAGGTCCAATCGGTCCTGTTGGAAACAACGAACCGCTACGACGGTCCCTGGCAACAAAAGGGCCGTCCGGCGGGACAGAAAGAGTGGCAAAAGTTCCACCATGACCGCGACGGCCGGCGAGGCTCGTGGAACCAGCGCTCCCTTCAGGGCGGTCGGGGAGCCTGCTGGAATGGCGACGCCCCCCAGGGCGGCCAGGGGGCCTGCTGGAACGGCGACGCTCCCCAAGGCGTCCAGGGGTTCCGCGGGAACGGCTATCCCGCCGGTGATCTGTCCAACAGCCCCTTGTTTTATAAGGTACGTGCCACCCACGACGGCGCAGAGACCGAATTCCTCCTGGACGCAAGGAGCGGCAAAGTCCTGCGCGTAGGCGTAGCTCCCGAACGGAGCCTGTGGGACAGGGTTTTCTGCCCCGTCCTGTGGCCTTCCCACCGGTGGGCAAGATAACCGGGGTAACACCACAAATACCGACGGCCTGCGCTGTCTTTCGACAACGCAGGCCGCCGTTTTTATGTCCCGAAGTGGAGTCTAGAAGGTGAAGTTGTACGTAACCGTCCAGTTGAAGGGCAGGTCATAGTATTCGTAGGTGCTGACCGGTTCGTCCCGATTGAGAATATTGTTCAGATTCAGCAGCACATACTGGTTGTCCGTCGGGCTGTATTTGAGCGCCGCATTCAAAAGAACGCGGTTTTTCAAGTCGTGATCCGGTCCTAGTTTGCTTGCCGATGCCCCATTATACCGATAGGAGCTTGGTTCCCGGTCGCCAAGGAAAAGCAGGCTCAGGTCCGTGCGGAACTTATGCAGCGTGTAACCAGCGCTGGCATTCAACTGGACGCGAGCCGATTCCTGGCTCCAGACGCCCGTTTCCTCATCTTGGGATTTCGGATTCTGGTACGTAGCACTCAAGGTATAATCCCAACGGTCGCCTAAATTCTTCTGGTATTCCAACTCGACGCCCGTATTCTGGAACTTGCCCAGATTGACCTGAATCTTGTTTTTGGGATCCGGCAGCCAATCAAAATATTTCCACTGGAATTTGTTCTTATAATCCATGTAGAAGACAGACAGTTTCGCTGACGATGTGTCCGTCAGGCGCTTCAGCCCCGTTTCATACGTCCAGCCTGATTCCGGTTTGATTCCATTTTTACGGATGATATCCCCGCTCGTTCCTCCGGAAGAGGTATGGGAGTTGATTGCCGGCATTTCAAACGCGCGGCCGACATTCACATACCATGACGTCTTGTCGTCCACTTTGTACAAGGACTGGAACTGTGGCAACAACACGTTATGGTCTTCGCCTTCGAACTCCGTATGGCCGATGTGTTCGCCCCGGAAACCCAGGATCGTGCTGAAGCGGTCGTTATACGCTTTGCGGTACGATGCGTACACACCGAAACTATTCCGGATGTTGTCCGCCGTGTTGGCGTACTTCTGGTCGTACTTTTCGTGCTTGCCCGTGACGCCCGCAATCAGGCTGTCCCGATCTCCCGTGCCGAAAGTCCATTCCTTCTGCGTATCGAAATACAGGTTGGATACCGTGTAGTTGCTGGAATCGGCGCTGCGTTTCACCACGTTAGACGTAATCGACCGGCCGTCCACTTTTTTACTGTTGTAAGACAGAATGGTCTTAATCCGGTGTGGTTTGTCCGTATAAACGAGGCTGGCCGTGTGTTTCGTGTCCTCGTAGTCATACTGCGTCCCCTTGACCTTTCCGGTCTTGAGATCCCGCTGTCCGAACATCGGATCCAATTTGACATAGTTCCAGTTCAGCTGCAAGTCCGGCGACAACGCCAGGCTCGTAAAAAAGTTCGAACGCTGGTACTTTCCATTGACACGGTACGTTCCGGCCGAAGGACGGTCCATTTGAGCGTGGTCGAACTCATCCAGGTAATCCCGGTTATACGAAAAGAGGAATCCGTCGCCCTGGGTCGTGACCGTATAGGCCTTGCGATAGTTGCCGCCAGTAGCACGAATCGTCGTACGGGTTTTTCCGGTTCCTTTTTTCGTGATAATGTTGATGACGCCACCCAAGGCTTCCGGACCGTACAGGACGGAGTTGGCGCCTTTGACGACTTCGATGCGGTCGATGGCGTCCAGGGGGATTGAATTGACCGAGGCATAGTTATTGACATTGACCGGTGCGCCGTTGACCATGACCAACGCACCCTTGTCAAAGCCGCGCAGCATGACACGACTGTACGAACTGCCTACGTCGTCGCCGCCGGGACCATAGGAATAGTCCGTGACACCGGCCACGCGGCGCAGGGCTTCCATGACCGTCGAATCGCCGTGTTTTTCAAAGTCATCGTGCCGCACAACCGTAACAGAAGCCGGCGTTTCCAGCTCTTTCGTTTCCCTGCGCTGTGCCGTAATGACCAAAGGATCCAAGAGATATTCCTGCGGTTCCGCCGCATAGGCCCGAACTCCCTGCAGCAGGAGCCCACTTACCGCAAGGGCCCCTAGCAGGCAACAGGACTGTCCAACTTTTTTCATCACGATTCCCTCCTTCAGAGCTGACAGTGCCAGTATAAGGGATATAGCAAGTATATTGTCAATATATCCTTATTGAAATTATTTATTATTTGCTTTAATATAATTCATAAGGACATCGCTGTCCATCGGCACCAAGACCGGGCTTGACGGACACGCCGCAAAGTCCTGACAGAGGAATGGAGGAAAACTGTGATGACAACGAATAATCCGTGCCTGCCGGAACGGGACCTGCCCCCCATACGGATGCTGGTCCTGACCCTAACGGGACGCTGCAACTTCGCCTGCCGGTATTGTTACGCCGCTTCCATCGCGGCGGAAGATATGGACGAAGAGACGGCGGTGGCTGCCGTCCGGCTTGCCGGCCGCGGCGGCAGCCGTTTCCTGCTCCAGTTTTCCGGTGGAGAACCGCTTCTGCGCTACCGCCTGATTCAGAAACTGATCCGCCTCATCGAAGAAAGTCACTACGACGCCCAGTTGCAGCTCCAAACCAACGGAGCCCTGCTAACACCGGAAATCGGCCGCTATCTCTATGAGCACCGTGTCGCGCTCGGCTTGTCCTGTGATGGCCGTCCGTCCCTGATGGACCGCATGCGCGTCGCCAAGGACGGTTCTTCTTCGTCGCACCTGGTGGCCGTTGCCGCGCGAAATCTGGCCAAACAGGATATTGGCGCGGGCCTGACCTGTGTTGTGACAGCCGACTCTGTCGAAGAGCTGCCAGGCATAGCGGATATAGCCCATTTCTATGGGAATGTGCGCCAGGTCGGCTTCGACATCTTACGCGAACAAGGCCGCGGGACTGCCATGCAGGCCCCGACGGCAGAAGCCATGACGCAAGCCCTGGAAAAAACCTACGCCCGCATGAAAGATCTGGAAAAACTGACAGGCCGCAAGATCCATTTTACACAAGAGAACCGGGTACATCGCCTGGCGCAGACGGGACAATATGACTTTCCCCAGTGTTACGCCATGCGCGGGGAAGCGGCTTTCGTCGATGTCCGCGGAGACATTTACGCCTGTTCCTCCCTAGTGGGGTGGCCCCAGTACCGCCTTGGCAATGTGCGGACCGGCCGGGATCCGGAGAAAGTACGGACTGTTGGGCAGCAAATCCGCGACGCCATGGAACCCTGCCGCCGCTGCTCTTATTTTTCCCTTTGCGGAGGCGGCTGCTTTTCCCGGTGGCTCCGCAAAGACCGCGTCGTCCGCCAATCTGCCGCAGAGTGTGCCCTGAAACAGTTCTTTATCCGAAAATACAAAGAAAATCATCCAAGATAGCGACGGGAATAAAATGAAACCGCCTGGCGGCCCTCTCTCCCCGAGAAGATACTGTCAAGGCGGTTCCCTATCTTTTGTCACGGTTCCAGGAACCGCTTCCCCTATGGCGTTGTCCTTCTGTCAATCACATCCATCGCTCCCCGCTTTTTCGTACAGAATCGTCGGCGGGTGCTGGCCATCCTTCCTGCCCTCTTCCCCTTTCCTGTAGTAGCGTTCCAGGACATCCGGCGTAGCCTCCACGACCCGGGCAATCATGGCGTTGGGCAGGATAAAGGAGAGTTCCGCGTAGAACTCGTCTTCCACCGTATCGTACAGGCGTCCGGCAGAATACGTCCCTTGGGCTTTCGTATGCCAGGTGTTGGCCACGTACCCCACCTTGCCGAACAACGGAATTTCCGCGTAAATGGCCTCGCTGTCGACTGGATTCTTCGGTTCTTTCACGCAGCGCAGAATATCCTTCGGATAAAAAACGGGATGGTCATAATGTTTCATGCCGGTCAGGGTAATGTATTTTTCCATGGGAACGCTCCTCTCTGCCATTGCTTTATGTTTCCATTATAAAAAACAAGGGTGACATAAAATGTCACCAGCCACAACGAAGGAAATTTTTTTTCGCACTAGTGCAGCCCTTCTGTTTCGTAGCAGATGTTACAATTTTAACAAAGCCGGGAATTGGAATCTATGCTATACTGAGGAAGATAAGAAGAAGGAGGAATCCCTATGAAGAAAATCGCCATCATCCGCTGCCTCGATGTCAGCATGCGCTGCGCCGCCATGGGGTGTCTGCGGGCCTTTAACGAAAAGGACAAACATTTTTCCCAGTATGGGGAAGAGCCCCTGCAGTTGATGAGTGTCATGACCTGCAACGGCTGCGGCCATACCCTCGAAGAAGATCCGGGGTTGAAAAAGAAACTGGACCGGATCGTGGAAAAGAAGGTAGATGTCGTCCATTTCAGCCACTGCACCAGTAAGAAACGCAAAGACAACCCGGAGGAACGGTACACCTGCCCGTGGATCGCCAAAATGGCCGACTACCTGGAAGGGCACGGCGTCCGTGTCGTACACGGCACCCACTAAAATTGCAAAAAACAAAAACTACCCGCACGTGACACGAACCGTGTCGTGCGGGTAGTTTTTTGCGTGGGATCAGATTGGTCAGCCTTTGTGAGGACAATGGCCCGACCCTTCCCCAGCCATGATCTTTTTGAAAATGGCATGAGCTTCTTCGGAAGACTTGCCATTCTTCAGCGCATGCTGCATATGGATCATCGCCGCGCGATATTTGGCGTGGGCTTCATCCTTCGGAATCGAATCGATGTCAGAGGGATCGAATGCCATGACTTTCTTGAAAATCGCATGGATTTCCTCCGTGGACTTGCCAGCCTTCTTCGCCGCTTCCACATGGCGCATGGCGCTTTCGTAGCGGCGCTTGCCGTGAGGATCCGTCGGAATCTGGAATTCCGGATGTCTGCTTGTACAAGTCATTAAAAACACCTCCTTGTTCCCTGGAAGTCATTGTAAACCATATAGCAGGCATATGGTCAAGCCCATAAAAAAAATCCGGAACCGAAGTTCCGGATTTTCGCGTGGCAACTGGATACGACACCAATCAGCGTTTGCTGAACTGGGAAGCCTTGCGGGCCTTTTTCAAGCCGTATTTGCGACGTTCTTTTTCGCGCGGGTCGCGGGTCATGAGGCCAGCCTTCTTCAGGACCGGACGGAATTCTTCGTCCACCTTGACGAGGGCACGGCTGATGCCGTGACGGATTGCGCCGGCCTGGCCGGAAACGCCGCCGCCGACAACGTTGACGAGGACGTCGTATTTATCTTTGGTCTTGGTCAGTTCCAGCGGCTGATTGACAATCAGCTTCAAGGTTTCCAGACCAAAATAATCATTCATTTCGCGGCCATTGATAACGACCTTGCCTGCACCCGGAACCAGGCGGACACGGGCAACGGAAGATTTACGACGGCCGGTCGCACTGTAAACTACTTCTGCCATAATGTTATCTCCTCCTGATTACCGTACGTTGATTTCCAATACTTCCGGCTTCTGTGCTGCGTGCGGATGTTCCGGTCCAGCATAGACGTGAAGTTTGCTGTAGATCTGCTCGCCGAGGCGATTCTTGGGAATCATGCCGCGGACGGCTTTTTCCACCATCTTGACCGGGTTGGTTTCCAACAGGGTCTTGGCGGTCATGAAACGGCTGCCGCCGAGGTAACCCGTATGATGGAAATACAGTTTTTGCGTCAGCTTTTTGCCCGTCAGCACGACCTTATCGGCGTTGACGAAGGTCGGTTTGTTCTTGCCGCGCAGGACTTTGGCAACTTCTGCGGCCAGACGGCCCAGAGTTTTATCGGTCGCGTCCACAACGTACCATTTACGTTCGACAGTGGACGGATTTGCCATGAAAGATTTCATTCTCAATGTCCCTCCCAGGATGATTCGGTTTAAAATACCTTCCTAATTACAGGGCACCTGCATTGAAGCGGTACAGATGCAGTTGTAAAACGCGAGTGATGATGAGAGTTGCTCTTTTACATCGGGGCTAATCGAATTCAAAGCGCAAAATCACGTAAATACATTTTACTCACTTTGCAGGGGATTGTCAACCTAACCCCCCTCTTTTTCGGAGATTTTTTCTTCCCAGCCCACGGCCCGGAACAAAAGTTTCTTGCGCCGCTCCCCGTCCTGTCCCGGCCGGGTGGAAATCTCCAGGCTGCCATTGACGGGATTGCGTACAATCGCTACATCGGCTTCGTACGCGCGGCCCAGGAGCGGTTCCGTCAACACCTCGTCCGGGGTGCCGTCCGCCAACATACGGTGCTCCCCCAACAGCCAGATGCGGCTGCAATACCGGGCTGCCATATTCAACTCGTGGACGACCATGAGGACTGTTTTCCCCAGCTGGGACAGTTCCCGGGCGAACCGGAAAATTTCTTCATTATACACCATGTCGAGGCCCGTCGTCGGCTCGTCGAGGAACAAAATCGGCGTCCGCTGCGCCAGTACCTTCGCCAGAAGGATGCGTTGTTTCTGCCCGCCCGATATCTGGTTCAGCGGTCGATCGGCCAAGTCATCCGTGCCGGTGTAGCGCATGCAGTCCAGGGCGATTTTCCGGTCCCGATCCGACTCCCCTTCCCACCATTTCAGGTAGGGATACCGCCCGGCCAGGACCACTTCCAGTCCCGTATAAGAGAAACCGACTTCCATGTGTTGGTCCAGATACGCCACCTGGCGGGCCAATTCCTGTTCCGTATATCCGGACAGGGCACGTCCTCCATATAAGATGTCCCCGCCGAGGCGCGGCAAAAATCCCCGGACGGTTTTCAAGAGCGTGCTTTTGCCGGCACCGTTCCGGCCGATGATACCGATGAATTCTCCGGACCGCACGTCGGCGTCGAGGCCCTGCAGGACCGGCGTTTTGCCGTAGCCGACGGCCAGGTCCCGCAAGGTGATCCGTTTTTCATCCATGTTGATACTCTCCCTTCTACCGTCCTGCCGGGCGGCCTGCGCGCCGCACGATACGAAGGAGTTTTTCCTTCGTCAGGCCCTGCAAGGTGTAATATTGGGCGCCCATGGCGGCCGCCACATCCCGGGCAACGCCCAGCTTGATGAAATCCTGTTCTGTATCGATGACCAGGGACGGCACGCCGGTTTTCGCGATTTTCCCTGCCAACGACAGAGATTCGGCGACAGGATCCCCTGCGGCGGCACGGTTCGTCCGGCCGTCCGTCACCAGGATCAGCAGTAAGTTCGCGCCGGGATCTTTCCGCAAGGCACCGTCCAGGACGACCAAGGCTTTTTCCAACCCTTCCGGCAGCGGCGTACGGCCTCCCGTCGGCAAGGTTTCCAGGCACTTTTTCGCCAAATCGATGCTGCGCGTAAGCGGAAGCAGCACCTCCGCCGCGTCCCGGCGAAAGGCAATCATGCCGACGTGGTCCCGTTTCTGGTACGCATCCTCCAGCAATTGGAAGATGGCCCCCTTGACGGCCCCCATGCGTTCCCGGGCTCCCATGGAACCGCTGGCGTCCACGTCGAACAGAAGGGTCATGCCGACCCGTTTCTCCCTCACTTTCCGGCGCAAATCGTCTCGCGTCACCGTGACGGCACACCCTTGTTTCGGCCGCATCGCCTGGTACGGGGCCGCCGCCCGCAGGGTCGCGTCCAGGGCAATATCGCTCGTCTTCCCGTCGTACTGCGCCGCCCGGACATAGCGGCCCTGTTTCAAATCGGTCCGGGTCCGGCTCCGTTTGCCGCTGCCGCGGCGCACAATCCGGTCTCCCTGGTCGTCCCACACCAGGGGCGGAACGAAAAAACCCTTCGCAATGGACGCGACCTGTTCGTCCGGTGCCGGGGCTTCGCCGTGCGACTCCCCGTTTTCCGCCCCGTCCAGCGTGTCTCCGGGTTCCGGTGTCCCCCGCCCGTCCCCGGTCTCCCCGTCGTCGCCGTCCCCGTCGGGTTTGTTCTGCCCATTGTCCTCCGGCCCGTCGTCGCCGTCCCCGTCCTGCGGATTGTCCTGCGCCGTATCCGGTGCGTCGTCCTGTGTCTCGTCGGTCCGGTCGTCAGGCCAATCGTCCGGCGGTTCCGCCCCGTCTTCCTGTTCCTGCGGCGGAATCTGCCGCATACGGTGGGGCAGCACGTACACTGACGCCTCTCCCATGTCGTCGGGCAGGACATAGTCCCGTCCGTCCAGGGCGGCGAAAGCGCGGGCCGTTTCCAACAGATACAGGTCCGCCCTGTGACCAGCGCAAAAAGACCGGCTGCACCACTCCGCCGCCAAGGCAATCATCGCATCACTGACCTCGACAGATGGTAGCCGTGTCCGGGCCTGCCGGACCTGGTCCCGCAGCGTCTCCATTTCCCCGCGGAACCGCTCCCGAAACGCCGTCTTATCCCGTTCAAAGGAAAGACGGCGCCGCATGATTTCCACACGATTCCCGCGCTCCTGCAGGGAGTCCACGTCCACGAAGAGTCCGAAGCGGTCCAGGAGAGTCGGCGGCAAGGTTCCTTCTTCAGGGTTCATGGTAGCCAGCAGAACGAACCGCGCCCGGTGGGCAAAGGAAAAACCGTCCCGTTCCACCACGTTCCTCCCTTGCTGCCGCACGTCGAGGATAGTCGTCAGCAGCTCCTGCCGCAACAGGTTGGCTTCGTCCACGTAGAGCAGGTTTTCGTCGGCTTCGACCAACAAACCCGCTTCGAAACGGCGCTGACCTTCCTGCACTGCCGCTTCCAGGTTCAGAGTCCCGTACAACCGATCCTCGGTCACATTCAAGGGCACATCGACCAACCGTTGCGGTGCTGCCAGCTCTGCCGCAGCCCGCACGAGCGTCGTCTTGGCCGTGCCCTTTCGCCCGCTGACCAGTACCCCGCCGGCAGCGGGATTGACCAGTGCCGCCAGCAAGGCCCGTTTTGCCTTTTCCTGGCCCACGACGGCCACAAAAGGATATAAATTCCCGCGTTCCATGACTCCTCCTCAGGCCAGGATTTCCGTCACCCTGTCCCAGTCCAGCGTGCCTTCCTCGAACGGACGGCGGCGCATGCGGTGGGGCAGGGCCAGTTTTGCCGCTGCCAGCAGGTCGTCCCGTTCCACTCGCGTGCGACCGTGAAACGCCGCGTTCGTCAACGCCGTCTTGATGACCGTAATGTCCGCCCGGTGTCCGTCCACGCCCAAGGCCAGGGACAAGTCGGCCACCTTACCCAAAGTATCGTCGTCGATGGTCCCCTTCGGCAACAGTTTCCGAGCCGCCAGAATCCTCTGTGCCAGCTCCTCCTGCTCCCGGGCGTACTGTGCCAAAAACGCGTCGGTGTCCCGTTCGTACGCCAGACGCCGCTTGATGACCTCGATGCGGTTCTCCCGCTCGTGTTCCCCCGTGACCGTCACGGACAGGCCGAAGCGGTCTAGCAACTGGGGCCGGATATCCCCTTCTTCGGGGTTCATGGTGCCCACGAGGACGAAGCGGGCCGGATGGGAATAGGAAATGCCTTCGCGCTCCACCGTGTTGACTCCCATGGCGGCGGCATCTAGTAAGATGTCCACCACATGGTCGTCCAGCAAATTGATCTCATCCACGTACAAGATATTCCGGTTCGCGTCGGCCAGGATACCCGGCTCGAATTTCTTTTTTCCCTGCCGGATGGCCGTTTCCATATCCAGCGTGCCGGCGACGCGATCTTCCGTCGCGTTGACGGGCAGTTCCACGACCCGCATGGGGCACCAGTCCGACGGCACCTCTGCCGCATCCTCCCAGGCGTCACGGCAATCGTCGCACCAGTCCTCCCGGTGCTCCGGGTCGCAGTGGAAGCGGCAGCCCCGGACACAGTCCAACGGCGGCAGCAGTTCCGCCAGGGCCCGCACGGCCGTCGACTTGGCCGTTCCCTTCTCGCCCTTGACCAACACGCCGCCCAACAGGGGGTTGATGACGTTGAGAAGCAAGGACAACTTCATTTCTTCCTGCCCGACGATGGCAGTAAACGGATAGACTGCAGTGCGTTCCAAAATTATACCTCCTCCAGTTCGGAAAACAGGATGAAAGCGAATTGGGAAAAAAGTAGTTCTCCTGTCGTTTCGTCCCAATCGAACAACAGGAGGCCGGTCCTACCCGGTAAGACAGAGTGACAGAATGCGACTCTCATGGGGTTCCGCCTTTGGGGAAGTGGTCCGGATAGAGGGCCTGGGCCAGGTCCTCCACGGCGTCGACGATGTGCTGGGACAGGGACAGGATATGGGTCGCCGGCAAAATGGCAACGGCCTTCTCCCGAACGGCCTTCGTTTCCCCGTAGGCTGGGTTCGCCAACAGCTCCCGGGCCATTTTATCCGGGTCGTGGTTACCGTCGTAATTCCAGGCCGTAATCATAAACACATCCGGGTTGAGGTCGACCAGGATCTCCTGCGGCAGGATACCGGGCTTGTCGTAGGACAAGTCTTCCGTGACGTCGGCGCCGCCGGCTTTCCGGCAGATATCCTGGAACGAGGACTTCGGCATATAATAGAAGCCGCCCGCCCCGTAGTAGGCGACGCGTTTGCGCCGTGCCGCGGGGATGTCCGCGACCCGTTTCTGCACGGCCTGCAGGCGCTGCTCCATGGTCAGTACGAGACGGTTCGCTTTGTCCGGCTCCTGCACCAAGGTCCCCAACGCCCGGATTGTCTCTTCCACCTCCCGGATATTCGTGTCCGTGTGATACACATACAAGGGAATGCCCACGTCCCGGAAGGTCTTGACCATATCGGGCTTCACATAATCGGGCGCCACTATCAGGTCGGGATTCAATTTCAACAACGCTTCGGGCGTGACAGAGCGGACACGGCCCGCAATGGACTTCACTGGCGCCGTCACGTTCGAAATGCCCGGATCGTCGGCCAAATAGGTCACAGCGGCCAAGCGGGACGGCGGCACCAGGGCCAGCAGGATTTCATCTGAACTGATGGAGACAGACACGATGCGCTGCGGCGGGCCCGGCAATGACAATACCGTTCCCGTGGAATCCGTGACGGTATAGGCCGTGCGTTCCTTCGCAGGGCCGCCGCTTTTGCTGACGCAGCCAGCAAGGACGACGAGAAGGCAGAAACAAAGCGTACCCAGAAAGGCCGCCAGTCGCCTGTTTATCGCAAACCGATGCATAGTCCCACCATCTTCCCTTACGATTCCTGTTCCGGTGTTTTCGCTGCGACTACACTGTCCAGCCGCCGGCAAACCCGCCGCAGGAACAGGCGGGACCAGGCTTCAGCCATGGCAGGGACCGACACGTCGTCTAGGCAGGGCCGTACGCCACCGCACGGAGTAGCCAGGGCCACCAGGACACGCTGCGCCGCGGGCAGGACCTCGCCGGCATCCAGCAAGCCCCACAGAAACTGGTCGAGGAGATGGATATACAAGGACGTTTCCGTCACCATGTCCGGCTCCCGCGCCAGTGTTTCCGCCGTCTCGAGAAAGAGCGGCTTCCAGACCGGCGCCGCGGCCTCCTCCCCGTATGCCTGCCACAAGGTCTCTGGGGTCACGCCGAAGCGTTTCCAGCGCCGGAAGACGTCGTGCTGCCGCACAGGCGTCAAATGGGACTGCCGTGCCAAGGCCCTGGTCACGGCTGCTTTGACGACGCATCCGATGAGTTCGCCCATCTTTGCATGTTTGCCCGCTCCTTCCAGATAGAGCGACGAGTCGGTGTTAGCCACCAGAATAGTCTGGTCCGTTCCGGACCCCGTGGCAAGACCTGTGGAATAGTTGCTGCCAGCCATCAGTTCCTGGAGGGCCGCCGTCTTGGCTTCCGTACAGGTGACAAGGGCCCGTGCCAGCGTTCCCGCAGGTAAATCCGTGTCCAGTACGAGAATGATATTAATTGTACCGGGCCGGCCTTGCTTTTCCCGCGGGGCATAATAGTCGGCCGGATCCCCGACCCGTCCGCCGTTGGTCTCGATGCCGCCCGTGACGATAGCCGTCACGGTCAGTTCCTTGTACGACCGGGACTCGATGGCCACGTTTTCCATATCCGCCGCCGTGACCATGCCAGTCACTTTGTCCGGGGCCAGACCGAGGCGCCGGGAAAGCAAACGCATGTGTTCCGTGTAAGTATCGGCCAGTACTTCGCAAGGCATACCCGGCGCCCCTTTGGCATCATGATTGTACACAGCGGTGAAATCTTCGTGATACCCGCCATTGTATACCGACGTACTGAGCACCTTCCGGTGCCCTTGCAAAAAGACGACGATACTCTTGTCATAACGGTAAACCGGGTCTCCCGTCGTCAACTCGTATAATTTCACCCGTTTGCCTCCTTTACCCACGGCAATCCGCCCTTTCCTCCAGATCCCCTTCCATGTCCAGGTAGAGTTTCCGCAAAGCATCCAACGTCTCCGCGTCGGCATGCCACAACTGCCGCTGTTGCGCTTCAAGCAAGGTGGCGGCAATGCGCTGCAGGGCCCAGGGATTGACGTCCTTCATCCACGCCTGCATATCCCGGTCCAAGGCATATTTTTGGGCGTACGCTTCGTACATCCAGTCTTCCATGACGGCGCTTGTCGCGTCCCACTGGAAACTATGCGCCACATAGTTCGCCAGGTCCGCCGCGCCTTTGTAGCCGTGTTTCTTCATGCCTTCCAGAAATTTCGGGTTGATAGCTTCGCTGCGGAAAATACGCTTTGTCTGCTCCTGCACACTGTGCAGGGCCACGCGGGACCGGTCCGTGCTATCGCCGCAATAAGAGCGGGGAGCCTTGCCCCGGATACTGCGGACGGCGGCAATCATGCCGCCGTGGTAGGCATTGTAATCGTCGCTGGACAATAGATTCGTTTCGTGATTGTCTTCGTTTTTAATCGTCAGGTCGAGGCTGGCCATGCGTTTGCGGAACAGTTGCGGCAAAAAGGCGCCCTTCGTCTTGCCGCCGTAGGCGTGACCGCCCCAGCGGACGTAGACGTCGGCCAAGTCGTCGATACTCTCCCAGTTTTTGGCCTCCAGCAGGGCTGCCACGCCGGCACCGTACGTTCCCCGGGCATCGCCGAAGATACGGAACGCCGCCTGCCGCCAAGCTTCGGGCTGCGCCATCCCCTCCCGTTCCAGGCCGGCGCTGTCGGCACGGACATGCTTCCGCACGTAGTTCTGCTCGTCGTCTTCGTCCAGGCCGGCCGCCAGCAGGACCGCCTTATCCAGCCACGCCACAGGGGCCGGCATGGTATCGCGGAACAATCCGCTGATGCGGCCCGTCACGTCGATGCGGGGCCGCTTCAATTCCGACAAGGGAATGGCTTCGAGGCCGCAGACGCGCATGCTGCCGCTCTGCCAGACCGGGCGGATGCCCATCAGGTACAGGAATTCGGCGATGCACTGCCCGTGGCTGCGCATGTTGGCCCCGGACCAGAGGACAATACCCACGCTTTCCGGATACCGCCCTTCTTCGGCGATGAACCGTTCCACGGCTTGGTCCCCCAGGGCCATGCCCAATTTCCACGCCGCCGGCGTCGGCAAAGCCCGGTGATCGATGCCGTAAAAGTTCCGCCCCGTCGGCAGCAGGTCCGCCCCGCCACTGGACGGCGATCCCGACGGTCCCGGCTCGATGTACCGTCCGTCCCAGGCGTCGAGCAGGTTTGCCATTTCCTGGGTCGTTTTCGCCAGATTTGGGGCGACTGTGTGGCACAAATACGCGCAGACTTGCCGGAGCCCGTCGCGGAACGACTGCGGTTCCCGGCGAATGCTGTCATCCATCAGGACCTCTTCGACAGCTTGATCCGTAAAGCCTCCGCCGGCCAGGGTCGCTATGATTTCCCTGGCCTGGTCCTGGATGCGGTCCAGCAGCATGCCGTAGGAAAGCTGCAGCGGTTCGTACCAAACCGTACTCTGCTCCGTCAGCGTGTGATAAGCCAGGCCGTACGTACCGGCCAGCAGTTCCAGCAGGCTTGGCACGGTGCCGTTGGCAAGGCGGGTCAGGAGAAGCAGCGTTTCCCGCAGTTCCTCCCCTTCCGGTGCCTGTCCCAGGATATGAAGTCCCGTATGGACTTGCATGTCTTTCAAATCGGTCAAATAATGGTGCAAAGCCGCCACGTACTCGCCGAAAGGCTGCCCTTCCTCATACGGGACTTCGTTCGCCAAATTCGCCTGGGCTACCTTTTCCCGCACCATGTTCTCCAGGGCGGCCAGGTTTTCCGGCTGCGTCCGGGCGAAATGGACGTACTCGTCCATGACTTTTTCCAGTTCGGCTAATTCGTCGTACAACCCTGCCTGCATCTGCGGAGCCGGCAAATGTTCAATCAGGCAGGCGCTGCCGCGCCGCTTCGCCTGGATGCCCTCGCCCGTAATGGAAATCAAATAGGGATAGACGTCGGGTAAATCATCCAAAGCAATGTCAGGATAGCACGTCGGTCCCAGGCCCGCGTTTTTGCCCGGCAGCCATTCCAGGGAACCGTGCGTGCCGATATGGGCAACGGCATCGGCCTTCCAGCCGTCGCGCAGCCACCGGTAAAAAGCCAGATAGTGATGGGTCGGCGCCACAAAAGGATCGTGGTAGATTTTTTCCGGATCCTCGCCGAACCCGCGGGGCGGCTGGACCGTAATAAAGATGTTGCCGTCTTCGATGCCCGGCACCAGCAGGCCGCCGTCACAGGCCATGACCGTGCCTGGTGCCGGTCCCCAGTCCTTTTCCATCTGCACTTGCACGGAGGGCTCTAGGGTTTCATACAAGGCGCCGTATTCCTTGGCGGACACCTTCGGCGCCCGGGCGATCTGGTCGTCTGTCAGGAGGGACCGGTCGTTCGTGGCGCAGGCCGTCAGGAGGGAAATGAACTCCTTCGTATCGCGGGGAACGAAGTCGACCTTGTAACCCCGATCGCGCATAGCTGCCAGCAGACGCCGCACACTTTCCATGGTGTCCAGGGCCACGGCGCTGCCGATGTTGGAGTTTTTCGGCGGATAGTTGTGGAACAGGATGACGATTTTCTTGTCTTTGTTCTCCTTGTGGCGCAGTCGGGCCCACTTTTCCGCCTTGGCAACCATGCGCGTCACCCGCTCGGGAATGGGCAGGTAGCGGATGTCCCCGTTTTCCAGCTGGTGCCGGTAGGCCACGGGAACGCCGTGCACGGTCCCGTCGAACTCCGGCAGGGACACGCTGATAGACACTTCCATCGCATTCATGCCCTCGAAGGAATCCTTCCATTCCTCGTAGGGCGTCATAACCGTGTAGGCTGCCAGCACGGGGATGCCTTGACATTTCAAAAAGTCGATGGTCAGGGGCCCGCTGCTCGTCAAGGAAAACTTCATGGTATTCAAGACGACATCGACGGCAGGCACGCCGTCCTGGAAAAAACAGCGCCGGAACACCTCCCGCAGGCTGGGCATGCCCGCCTCTTCCGACGGCATGCCGTTCGTAAAGACGCAAACGGCGTTCAGCCCCCGGCCTTCGATTTCACGGATCAGGGCCGTCTGGTACGCCAGGTCCTTCCACACCCATTCGTCGCGGTAAAACAAGATGGCCAGCGTCGGCCGGCCGGCACGGAGATGTTTTTTTCCGTACGCTTCCAACGTGGCGAAAGGCTCGGCCTCATCGGGATGGTAAATGCCATACCAGACCAGGGGCCGTGCCTTGGGAACGGTGTCGCCCTGGCCGTCCAGAAAGGCGTCGGCGTAGCGCCAAAGCAGCGTGTAATTGTCCCGGCCGCCGTGCACAAAATACTGGCGGATGTCCCTGACCTGGGCGTCGGAAAGTCCTTGGGCCAGTTCCGGCCTGTCACTGCCGGCAGCGTCGATGTAGTAGGGAAGGCCCCGCCGCTGCAAGGCATCGAGGAGTTTGTTCAAAAAGGGCGTGTCGAGGCCTGTTCCCATCCATTTCACCAGAACCAGGCCACTGTCCTCCAACGTGCGGACCCATTCGGCATTCCACTCCGTGGACTCCGTGATCCAACGGCATTCGCCAGGATGCGCCATGGCGCTAGGAGTACCCGACAACGTCCCCAAAGTTTCCTGCATCATCGCCAAGCGGCGGATGACATTCGTTAAAAACAAGACTTTTTCCATTTCATTTCCTCCTTTACGAACCGTCTTTCCTGCGTCACAGGGAATCGTTCCGTCGCATGCGGCGGAGCAGGAAGAGGAAATAGGGAGTTCCGATCAAGGCCGTCATGACCCCGACGCGAAGCTCCGCCGGGGGCATGATGACGCGGCCCAGGACATCGCACAAGACAAGGAACGACGCACCGCCCAGGGCACTGGCCGGCAGCAGGATCCGGTGGTCCGGACCGACGAGGAGCCGCATCATGTGCGGCATGACGAGACCGACGAAGCCGACGTTGCCGCTGACGCAGACCGAATTGGCCGTCGTCAGGGACGCCAGCAGCAGGAGTCCCATCCGCAGGGGCAGGACCCGCATGCCCACGGCCCGCGCTTCCTGCTCGCCCAAGGCCAGGATATTGAGTTGCCGCGCCAGCAGGACCATGACGACGGCTCCCGCCAAAATAGGGCCTGCCGCCATATACACGTGTTCCCAGCGGCGGTAGTCCAGTCCGCCGACGATCCAGAACAGGTATTCCTGCACCTTTTGTTCGTTCATGAAGGTCAATAGACCCGACGTGACGGCGCCCAGGAACATGCCGACGGCCACGCCGGCCAGAAGCAGGGGCATGACGGGAACCTTACCCCGGCGCAGGGCCAGGAAAATAGTCAGTGCGACGGCGAAGAGACTCCCGGCGAAAGCGAAAGTTGGCATAAAGAACAGGTTCACCGTCGAAAGGCCGAGGGCGATGCACAGGACCGCCCCAGCCGAAGCACCAGCCGACACGCCGATGATGCCCGGGTCAGCCAGGGGATTGGCAAAGATGCCCTGCATGACCGCCCCGGAAATCCCCAGGGCGGCCCCGACAAGCAGGCCGACAAGAGTGCGGGGCATGCGGATCTGCCATACGACGGCCTCCTGCATGGCCGACACGTTCTCTGCCGACGCGAGGGGAAAACCGAGACGCCGCGCCGTAATAGCCAGAACATCCGGAATGGGGACGGCGATTTGTCCGATGGTCAGGGACAAAGACGCCACGGCCAGCAGGACAGCCGCAAAGAAAAGGACCGTCACGGCCCGTCTGCGTCGCCAAGTCATTGCAATCCCTCCTGTGTGAATAATTCCGGGTAGACGGCACGGGCAAATGCTTCCACGGCCTCCGGCAGGTACTGGGAAGCGACGTACCGGTACCGGTCGGACACGAAAAGCAACCGGTGCGACTGCACGGCCTTTACGGTCCGATAGGCCGGGTCCGAGGCGATTTGCGCCGCGTAGGCCTCGACATCTTGTTTCTTGTCGTAGTTCCACGTCGGCAGCAGAAAGACGTCGGGATTGACGGCCACGACCTGCTCCTTGGACAGGGTCTGGCCCCGCGCGTTCAGACCTCCCAGGGCCGCCCCGTTCCGGATGTGCGCCAGACGCAGCATATGGTCGATGAGGCCGTCTCTGTAGCCCATGGCTCCGACGAAGTTGAAGGCAACGGCCGTCCGCTCCCGTTCCTTCGGTAGGCGCGACAGGCGCTGTTCCAACGCCGCCATATCACGGTCCATACGGTCCGTCACGGCCCGCCCCCGTTCTGGTTCGCCGACGGCGTCAGCCACGCCCGTGACCTTGGCTTTCATTTCGTCGTACGTATCGGGCGAACCGGCGAGATAGACCGGCACGTTCATCTGCTCCAGTGTTTTAACCAATTCCGGCGCCGTCGCCACGGACGCAACGATGAGGTCCGGTCGGTGGCGCAGGATTTCTTCGGAGGCAAGGCTGTGCAGCTTGCCGACACGGTCCGCTTCCTCTTTCGTAATGAAGGTAATGCCCGGTTCACCGGCCCAGCGGCTGAAAGCGGCGATTCGCTGTTCCCCCGTCACGGCCAGCAGGATTTCGTCGGTTCCGTACGTAAGGGACACGATGCGCTGCGGTTTGCCTGCCAAATGCACGGTACGGCCACGGACATCCGTCACAGTATAGCCTCCCGTTTTCCCGCCGCCGGCCGTTTCCTCCCCGCCGGAGCCTCCCTTCGTTCCACAGGCACTGGCCAGCAAGAAACCGCTCAGGGCGGCGAAGGCCAGGAAGAGGCGGACGACGATTCGTATCCTTTGTCGATTTTCTGTCATGATATTCTCACTTCCCGTCCGCCAGTTTCAGTCCGATGTAGGCGTTCCACAGGCGCTGCGCCATAAATGCCGCGCCTCGGAGGCCGCAAAAAGGCTGCCGGATCAGCAGGGCTTCATCTTTGACAGGGACCGCGATGTTGCGGACCGCCACGGCCTGACGATCCCGCTGTACGAAAGCGCTTTCGTTGCTACTGGCCAGGAGCAGGGCCCCGTGCAGGCCACGCAGGATTCGCGCCGCCTGCCCGCTGTCCTTGCCGGCCGTCAGGACAGCGTCCGCCTCGTGGGACGTCAGTCCCGCCGTTGTCGTGACATCATTCTGGCAATAGACGGTCATGCGGCCCGTGTCGATCCATTCCGTCCGCACGGCATCGGCCAGGCAGACGGCCGTCGTGCCCGGAGCCGCGACGAAGATTTCGTCAAACCACAAGGCGCCCCAGTTCAGGCTGAGTTCGTTCTCCCACACGGCCAATTCGTCCCGTGCAGCGTTCCCTTCCCGACGAACGGCGTCCATCTGTCCCGGCAACACCTGCCCGATGCGGTCCAGCCAGGCCAGGGTACCGTCGAGACCGTAGGGCATGCCCGGAACAGTGTAGGGTGTCCCGTACGCTTCTTCCAGTGCCTTGGCCAGGGGCAGGCCTAATTCCGGCTGCACGACCAGATTGTATTCGGCCTGGGGAAGTTTTGCCAGGGCAGCCACGTCGCTGCCACAACCCGGCACGGCGTTGACCTCGTACCCGGCAGCCGTCAGCAGGCGGACGATTTCATCCGCGTCGGCGGCGCCGTTATAATAAAAAGGCGTCAAGCCCAGTACGTTGACCGTGCCGCGGCGCACGGGCAGCTTCGGCCAGCGGGACTGGCGCAGCAACGCCACGGAGGCCTTGGCATATCCCTCAGCGAAGCCGCCGTCCAGTCCGCCCGAATCCATGGTCACGATGGGAAAGGGCAAGCCGGCCTTGCGCACGATGCCTTGCAAATCATCCCCGATGAGGCTCAGGGCGCAGCTATTTTCGACGAGCATCAAATCCGGCCGGTGTTCTTCCCTTTGCAGCCGATCCAATGTTTCCAGCAAAAATTTTTCCGTGCCGAAGACGATGGCGTTGTTGTCCGGCTGGGACACGGCCATGCGTTGGGCCACGCCGCTCTGGCCGTGTTCCAAATGACGCAGGGCGTAGTAATAGCACCACAGGGGGCCGTTCACGAGGACCTCTGACCGGGGGATGCCGCAAAAAAAGGCCGCGGCGCCCGTCAGGCCACATGTGTCGTTGCGGCTGCACGTATCCTGCCATGTTGTTTCAGACATAACGGATTCCTCCCCTCGCCTGCCGGCTGCACAACGTACGGTATATGGCCTCCATCATGCGCACCATGGCGCCGATACCGGCCTGGGGCAGCATGGGCAGGAAAATCTGGCGCAGGCCCCGGCCCTGGATTTCGTGGGTTGTCAGTACGATATCGGCTTCGCCGGCCAGACGGGCCCCGGTTTCCCGGTCCACCAGAGGCAGGGTCGTACAGCTCCGCACGGCCTGCTCCATTTTCTCCCGTTCCGCCGGCGTGTAGCCGTCCAGCAGGGAGATACCCGTGACATGAAGGCCCAGCAGGGACGTCGTTTCCAGAATCGTATCGGGCTGGAAATAACGGAGCCAGCGGCCGAGGCAGAGCACGGCCGTTTTTCCCTCCGTCGACGGACGGTACCGTTCCAGCGCCCGATGCAGCCGCTCCCGCTCGGCGGCTTCTACATCCCGTGCTGCCGCCTCTTTTCCAAACAGCCGCCCCATGTCGCGAATCCAACGGAAGGTTCCCGCCGCCCCGATGGGATAGCTGTCCCGCACGAAAGGAACGTCGAACCGTTCCTCCAGGGTGGCGGCCAGTCGCTGCAGGCCGTCGGCCGGCTTACGCCGTCCGCCCAGGATAATGGCCGCTTGAGCCCGCGGCAGGTCCGGCAACTCCCGGAAAGGCATGAAGCCCGGGAATTGTCCGATGACACGGATGCCGATCCGTTCCAGGATCTGCGTCACCTCGCGGGCGTAACTACCCCAAGGGCCGCCGCTGTCCCCCAGGAGCATAGCCGTTCCCGGCTCCTTCTGGCAGGGACGGAAAAATCGGTCCATAAGCTTCGTCGCCATTTCCAGATAGCCTTCGTAATATTCGCCGTCCAAAAATCCGAAGGTGCCCACCGTAAGGACGGGAATGCCGTAGGCCGTTTCCACTTTCCTAGCGGCGCTTTCCACGTCGTCACCGATAACACCGGCCACGCAGGAGTTGGCGATAACAATGCACTCCGGATGATACGTGTCGACAACATAGGCGAGGCATTGCTGCAATTTGTCCACGCCGCCGAAAATGGATTCCCGTTCGCTCAACTGAACCGACACGAGGGGGATCGTCTCCGTCTTGCCGCGCCGGCCTTCGGCACGGGTTGAAAAGGCGCTGTTCACGTCCATGGTCCGGGCGATGTGGGCGCAGGCACGGGGACTGTGGAACACGGCCACCACGCCCCGACAATAGGTGACGGCCCGCCAAACGCCGGTCATGCTGCAGGAGCAGCTCTTGTTCTTCC
Source organism: uncultured Selenomonadales bacterium (assembly GCA_900314855.1). Classification (GTDB taxonomy): domain Bacteria; phylum Bacillota; class Negativicutes; order Acidaminococcales; family Acidaminococcaceae; genus Succiniclasticum. The sequence goes on along the minus strand of OMWZ01000005.1, from coordinate 26,144 downwards.
CGATAAACCGTTTTGCCTTAAGCTCCATACTGTGCCACCAGATCTTCCAATTCCTCAAAAGACAAAGGGGTCGGAACCGTCAAATCCGTATTGATCAGCAGCGTTTCGGCCAGGTCACGATAGATTTGGGCCTGGGTACTGTCCGGCGCATATTGAAGCACGGTCTGCCGGTTATTTTCCGCCTTGTTGACCACGATATCCCGCGGGACGAAGGCAACGAGCCGCGTATGGAGCCGCCTGGCGAAATCACGCAACATTTCCTCTTCACGTGGTGTATTGCGCCCGTTCCCGATGATGCCGCCCAATCGGACGCCGCCCCGCACGGCGAAGCGCTGGACACCCTTGGCGATGTTGTTGGCCGCGTAGAGGCTCATGAGTTCCCCCGAAGAGACGATATAGATGTCCGACGCATAGCCTTCGCGGATTGGTACGGCGAAGCCGCCGCAGACGACGTCACCCAGGACGTCGTACAGAATCAGGTCCTGGTCATCCAGGGCATGCAGGGTCCGCAGCTTTTCCAGGGCCACGATAATCCCCCGGCCTGCACATCCCACGCCCGGTTCCGGCCCGCCGGCCTCAACGCAGCGAATGCCGTGATAGCCCGTATGGACGATGTCCTCCGCCGTTACGTTATCTTTGTCCCGGACCATGCCCAGTACCGTCCGGCGGCAAATGTGGCCCAGCAGGAGCCGCGTCGAATCGTTCTTCGGATCGCAGCCGATCTGGCAGACCTGCAGGCCCCGTTCGCTGAGGGCCGCCGAAACATTGGCCGCCGTCGTGGACTTGCCAATGCCGCCTTTACCATAAAAGGCAATTTTTTTCATTCGTACCATTCCTTACTTTGTGTTATAATACTTGATAATATAAAATACTAAATGAGTTTTTTATGCATTCTCTATAACGTTACACCATATACCTAGTATATCGTCAAGGATTTTGAGGTGTTTCATGGCAAGAAAAGCAAGAAATTTTTTCACTGTAGGGGAATTGGCTTCCCTCTTCGGCATTTCCAAACAAACTCTGCAATATTACGACCGCATCGGTCTCCTTTCGCCGGCCTATGTCAGTGAAAATGGTTACCGCCATTATTCCATCGACCAGTATCTGGACCTGGACCTCATTGTCCGGCTACGAAGCCTGCAGTTCTCACTGCCCCAAATCCACCGCTACCTGGGCGCCCGCAGCCGTAAGGAGATGCAGTCCCTGCTTACGGACCGGGCACAGGAGTGCCGCGACCTGATCCGACAGCAGGAGGAACTGCTGACCCGGCTGCAAGCCACACAAGATGTCCTGGCCGCTCTGCCAGAAACCGCGCCGGGGGAGCTCCGGTTGGAACGGCGCAATCCGTGCCCTCTCCTGATTACAGCCGTGGAAGGGCAAGAAACGTGGAAAGAACGGATAATGTCCTATGCCCGTCACGCCTGTCCCGACGGCACGACGCCCAACCTGACCTTTCCGGCGGGCTGGATGCTGGAAACGAAGGCATTCTTCGCCGGCCCGACCCAAGCCAAGAGCCGGTTCTTTTTTTCCCGTGCCGCCACGGGAGAGCCGGCCGACCGGATTGCGCCGGGTGGCCTGTGGCTGACAGCGGTCCTGCAAGGCATCTTTTCCCTGCAGGCCCGGGATCTGGCAGGCCGGCTGGACACCTTTCTCCAAAGCCGCGGCCTTGCCGCCGGAGAATATCTCTACGTGCAGCCCCGGGTCAACCACTGGCTTTCGAATGACCCCAGCGCCTACGTCACAAAGGTATTCCTCCCGGTCCGTCTCCAGTAGTTGCCCGCGAGCCCGCCTGTATTCGATTTGCAGGTTCCCCGCAACGCAAAAGGAAGAACCGGAATCCGGCCGTCGTGCCGGATTCCGGTTCTTGTTGCTTTCAGGCGTTTCCTTCCCGCCCCAGCGGGGTGCCCCACAGGCTTTGCTGCTGTCGCGACACCTGTTCCTCCCATTCGGGAAAAGACCGCATGACGAATTCGTGGGTCAAAAAGCGTGGTGCCACCGTTTCCACCAGACGGCGCACGACATCTGTCCCAAAAGGCTCGTGCCGATCCACGCGGGTAATGTACTGGTAACAGGACATCCAGTCGAAGCCGCCAGCCTGCCGGGGCGGATTTTTCCGCACAGCCGCCGCGTATTCGCCGGACAACGAGCAGTGCAGGTGCATGCCGTATACCCGGTGCCGCAGTTCCCCCAGTTCGGCATACCGCCGTAACACGTAATCCACGCCTTCGGCCTCGTTCCGCAAGGACCAGTCCGTACACATCAAGTGTCCTGAATCGAGCATAAATCCTGTTTTTTCATGCGGTGTCGCCTCCACCAGACGATCCGCCAGGTCGGGACGGCAAAAATTCAGACCCGGCCACCACAGGTTTTCATACAGCAACAGACAGTCGTCAGGCAAAGCCGATACAATTTCCCGGCTCACCTCAATCTGGGCGGCAATCACTTCGTCATCGCCGTAGCGGTACCGCCGCGTATAGATCTCTTCCATGCGGGCATTGGCCACGTGGTAGACGACGTACTTGGCGCCCAGCTTTCCCGCAGCCCTCATATTGTCCCGTTGTTTTTCCAGCCACTCGTCGCGGCTGCGTCCGAAAATCCGCAAGATTGCTTCCTTGTCACCGAAAGACGTCAGGAGCGCCTCGTCGTCACCCTTCCAAAAATCGACCCAGTTGGGGAAAAAGTGCAAGTGGACCCCCTGGAGCCGGGATAAAGGAAAAAAGTCCCGGTCCAGGTCCGGTCCCAAAAACAGCTCGTACCCGTCCAGATGGTGCCGCTCCAAAAAGCGGGGAAGCGTTGCAGGATCTTTTTGCAGGACGTTTCCTACATCCCAGGAATAATTGGATATATTGACCGATTCCAGCAATTTTATTAATTCCTTTCTAAAAACGCCCCGGAATGAAATGGGTCCGGATTGTTTTCTTGTTCTCTATGTATTTTAGTGAAAATGGCAGTGTCCTTCAAGCGGACTCTCCTTTATTCCCCCGTACAGATGGTGTATTTCCCAACAACAAGGTTGGCATCTTCGCTGATGCGATGCGCATTTTCCTGCCTTGTTTATTGTATTTAAACCTTAGCCCATTATACGGTCAAGGGAACTCCTTTACGTAGTTGCCACAATGAAAACAAACCGCCCCGGATAGACACTTTCCTGGCCGTTGAATCCGGGAACGGTTCGTTTCATCTTATTTCCTTTTTACGCAGCCATTGCTGATTTGCCACACGCTGTTTAGAATGTAAACCGCAGGCCTGCGTCCGCACGCCATTTGGTCTTCACTTCGGCGCCGTAGCTGCGCGTATATGTGCCGTACAGGTATGTATTTTTGCTCAACTGTGCCGTGCCGCCCAGTTCCAGTTCCAGCCACGTGTCGCCCAGGTCGATATGCGTGTTCTTCGTCGGCTCATTGTCCGCACGGAATGTCGTGTCGATGTCACCGGCGAATTCGTGGGCCAGGGCCAGTTTTGCGAAGTAGTTCGCTTTTTCCGTTTCCTGACCGATGCCGAAACCGATGCGCCCAATGGCGCTGTTGAACGCCTCCTGGCTGACATGCAGCTTCTTGTTGCCGCTGTAGTCGCTGACGGCGTCGTAATCTTTGCCGTTCAGGCGGCCGATGGTCAGTTCTACGCTCGGATCGAAGTAGAATCCGTTGTCCTGCGTGAACCGTTTGCCGTATTCCGCGCTCAGGGACAGGCCCCAGGTCTTATAGTCCCCGTCCAGCTTGTGTCCCAGTTCGCCGCGGACGGTATATTCGTCCTTTACGCGAGAGGCACGGGCGATGAGATCCAAATACTGGCCGTCTTTCTTCAACAGGGAGCCGTATGCCGACAACGTCGTCAGTTCACCATCGCCATGTCCACCGCTCAGCGAATCGCTGGACTTGCCGTGATCCAGGGCGGCGCCGAAAGTCCAGTCGCCTGCCTTATGGTCATAGCCGACCTGGTAGATGTTGTACCGGCTGTCCACTTCCGTGTTCTGGCTGTCCATGGCACTCTTGCCGCCCAGGTACCGGGCCCAGATGCCGTTTTCTTCCCTGCTCAGCCGCAGGTCGCCCATGCGGCGCTGCAAGTCGTTGTTGTTGTTCCGCCACAGCGAAATGGCACCGATCATGGCTTCCTTCGCGCCCTTCATCAGTTTCGTTTCGTAATTGCCCTCGATAACCTCAGGCTTCTCTTCCGTGGTCGCCGTATAGTCGTACTTGCCGACTCCGTCTTCCCCAAAGGTGATTGCTTCACTGCGCAGGTCACTGCTGCCGGCCGTCAGGCCTTCGGCAATCTTCACGCTGCCCTTCAGGTTTTCGTTGGCTCCATGGTCTTTGTACGTCAGCATATGGGCCAGCCGGTTCAGGGTCTCACTGACCTTATTCTTGTCCGCAGCCTTGCCGGACCCCAGGTCCAGGCCATCGCGGTCTGTAATCAGGTTGACCTTCGAGTTTGCCGCGGCCGTTCCGATGACGACCTTGCCTCCGACAATCTTCGTCGGATCCGAAGCGTCATGTCTGTACACCACGTTCGTGCTGCCGCTGTAGGAACCGATGTTCGTCGTCCCCGAAGCAGCGTTGCTCTTATCCAGCGTGCCGCCCTTGCCGTTCAGTTCGTCTACGATGCTGTCTGCCGTCGGCGTCCAGCGGCCTGCCAGGTTCACAATCATCTTGTTGTTCGTGCTGCTGCCGGTCCAGGTCCCGTTCTTGCCGAGGGTGACCGTCGTCGCACCTTCGCCGGTGCTGTCGCCCTTCCAGGCTGCGCCGTCCGAAACGGTCAGTTCCACCGTGCCGTCGCCGGCCACGTTGCCCGCCAGGCCCGATCCCGCACCCTTGAAGTGGGCTGTGACCTTGCCTTCTCCTGCCGTTTCGATGTCACCTTCCACTTTCAGCGGGGCGGCCGCCTCTACACTGTTCAGGTTGACCACGCCATTTTGGGCTTCTATCCTTCCTTTCAACGTACCGGCTGCCACGTTCACCGTGCCGCCGTCCGTTGCGGAAATTGCCTTGTCCGTCGCGTTAACGTCGAAGCTGCCCTTGATATCCACCGTGCCCTTGTTCGTGGCCTGGATACCGCTCGCTGTTTCCTGTACGCTGCCGCCGTTCGTCAAGCTTACCAGGGAGCCTTCCCCGTCAGCCTGCACGCCCGTACCGTTCTTAGCCGTAATGTTCGCTTTGTTGTCGATGGCGACTTTCTTGCCGTCTTCTGTATAGACGCCGGTGCCGCCGTACTGGGCAACCAGTTCCAGCGTCTTGCCTTTCAGCGTCAGATCTTTGTTCGTGCCGTCGACAACCTTGTCCTTGTCGCCGTTGACCGTCGCCGGATCTTCCGTGAAGGCGTATTCGTCCGTACCCGGTTTGTAGATGCCTGCATTCCGGTAGGCGTCTTCCGATTCCTGAGTGCCGTCGATCGTCTTGTCCATGGGATTCGTGATCTGGCTGTCCGGATAAGACAGGTCATACCGGTAATAGCCCTGGCCGGCCGTCTTGGTACCCGTGCTCTCCGTGGAGAAGGTGATGTCTTCCAGACGCTTGGACACGCTCGACGCCGTCAGGCCTTCGGCAATTTCCACCTTACCGCTCAGTTTGCCGTCGTTGGCCGTGTAATACAGCTTGTTGGCCAGTTTGTCCAACGTATCGTTGACCAGGTTCTTGTCCGTATACAGCGTGGAATCCAGGTTTAGTCCGTCGCGGTCCGTCCGGAGCGTAATGGCAGATCCGTCCGCCGCGTTCGCAATCCTGAAGTCGCCGCCGATGATAGACGCTGCCTTATTGCCGTAGAACCCAGCGTTTTCGCGGGCCGTGTTATCCACGATTTCATGCTTGTAAATAACGGTCTGACTGCCCGAATAACTTCCGATTTCCACATCACCTGTTACGCCATTCTTGCTTTCTGTGATAGCAGAAGAAGCATCGGATGTTGGACTTCCGCTCAAACTGCTGGACATTGCCACAAAGACATTCGCACCGGTCATGTCGATGATACCACCAGTGCCACTCAGATGCCCAACCTTGGCTGTCGCAGCTTTATTCTTCTGATCCACTTGATCCTTCGTGATGGCATTATGCCAAGTAGCACCATCATTCAGACTCAATTGCATAGAATCTTTATCTATATTGAAGCCCAACCAGTAAGTATCATTGCCGGTCATCTGCACGTTCATACTGCCATTACCAAAGCCTTTCCAGTGCGCTCCATCCTTCATCTTAAGATTCACCGCGCCCAACACGCCTTGCGTAACACCATAGCCGCGCGTATCCGCATAGTTGCCTTCCCAGTAGGAGTCTTTGCCATTCAGGCCAACGTTAATTTGCCCCTTCGTTCCCATACCGCCATTCGTGACGATATCACCGACAATCTGGGTTTTGTAATTGCCGATATCAAAGCTTTTGACATTGTAGGCTTTGGACCCATCTTTGTCCGGTCCCATCACCTTATTTTCCACGTTAATGTTTACGATACCATAATTCGGCGATACGAATTCTCCATAAGCACGAATTGCCGCCCAAGCACCGTTGACAGCCTGAATGCTGCCGCCACCGATATTGATGGTCGAAGCGACCGCGCTGACCGCCTCATTTGCTGCATACCCATTCTCATCAGCTTTACCATCCGCCAACACATCCACCAAACCATCGATGGTAATTTCAGATTGTTTGCCGTCTTGAGTCAGGGCACTACGATTCCCATTCATCGTCTTGATGACCGCTGCGTTATTTTTAGCAGTTGACATAGCGCGTGCCTTCAACACCGTATTCTCGGCATTTTCACCTCCGTTATGGATGGTTATCTTGCCGCCGAGGTTTGCGAACAACGCCGCCGACAATCCCTTCGTCTTTAAATCGACATTGATAGCTCCGGCGTTGTTGATTTCCACCGTACCGCCGCGGTCAATCTGCGCTCCGTGTCCCACAGCCGCGATGCCAGCGCCCATGTCATAGTTAAGTTTAAGATTCAGTTTGTTATGGTTCAGGTCGATTGTAACATTAGAACGATCGTCTTTTGCGAAATCGGTATTGCTTCCATCAGCATGCTTTTGCGGTAGCGCCCCGGAAATAGCCGCCGTAATACTTCTGGCAACCCAGTTATCGCCATAAATTAAATCCCTGGTTTGTTCCTCAGGATCCTTTTTGCCATCAATCGCAATTGTTGTGTTCTTCGTAAAGTGATATACTCCGTCTTTCAGAACACCAGCATTCACGTAGACCGAATCGTATTCTTCAGAACCCAAAATAGCCTTACCAAAAGTATCCGTGGTCTGGCTATCCGGAATATCGACCGCCGGCGTATAGGCATAGTAGCCTTGCCCATCCTGCTTGGTTCCTGTCTCGGAAGTCGAGAACGTAATGTCCCCTACCTTCTTTTCTTTGCTGGATGCCGTCAGGCCTTCCGCAATCTTGACTGTGCCTTTCAGCTTGCCATTATTATGGTTCGCATACCACAGTTTGTTCGCCAGTTTATTCAGCACTTCACTGACGTTGTTGCGATCGGCCACATCATCGGTATCCGCAAAGCCCGACGTGATGCCGTCGCTATCCGTCAGCAGTGTAATAGCGGAGTTCTCCGTGGCATTAGTAATCTTAAAATCGCCGCCGATAATGGTCTGCGGATTCGACGCGTCGTGCTTGTAGACGACCGTCGTGTTACCGCTGTACATGTTCACCGCAATCGGCCGTTTATCATTCTGGTAAATAACGCCCGCACAATCCGCGTCGCTGCCGCCGTGGAGGGCAGCCAGCTGGCTGCCTTGGTATACGGACTTATCAACGGTTGTCGTCGTCAAGTGTGACTGTTGTTCATTTGTCCATATTGCGCCGTTCTGCAGGTAAAGGTTGAGTTCGCCGATATCGTGCATCGTATTGCCACCCGTACCATAATCGTCGTTGTATTGGTCATAAGCCGCCATACCGGTCCAGAACGAATCCTTATTCGTCAGAGCGACGTTCAATTTACCTGCATTGGTCCAATCTATCAGCTCCCCGCCGCTATATTCCACGACGCGCTTCCCATATTGGCCTGTTACATACATGTCGCCGGTGATTTTCGTCGTATTGGTCCCAGCAGCATCTCCACTCATATTGATATTGATAGTGCCTTTTTCGACGCGTGCCGCATAATAATTGTGATTCTTTTCCGCATCTTTCGCAGCCGTAACCGTGCCGCCGCCAACGGAAATGACTGTTTCTTTCCCGACAGTCTTCAGAGCGGCACCTTGGACACCTTCTACCGTGACGAGCCCATTGACATTCACCTTGGATTCGTCACCAGTCACAAGGATGCCAGAAGCATTAACACCGAGCCCACGGCCTCTCTTGCCATACACGTTGCGAATCGTAAGAGGCCCATCGACAGCTACTTCACTTTGCTTTCCCAAAACGGAAATCCCGGTTGCCGCATCCCCCTTTGTCGTAACGCCGTCAATATCGACACCGCCTTCAATCGAAACGCCGGCATACGATCCCTTGACATAAATACCGTTTGCCGCCCTAGTGGCCTCATTACTGGCACGAAGGGTCAGCTTTTTGTCGTCTGCCGAATTTGCCACTTTCATACGGGCATTATCGGTTGCATAAATAGCCGCGGCAATCTGGTTGCTGCTCTTAGCCTCCAAGGTCAAATTATGACCGCTCATATCCACCGCCATTGGATGCTGTTTGTCGTACGACGTCGATCCGGCGTACATCGCGGAAACGAACTTTCCTTCCGCCGTCGCTTCCGTAATAGTTACGGCGACGTTGCCGTTGCTGTCGGCAGCCCGAGTCTTATCAATGACCTCCGCACTAAAAATCGGGCCGGTTTTCATATCTTTGGCCGGCGTATAGGCGTAGTAGCCCTGCCCGTCCTGCTTGGTTCCTGTCTCGGAAGTCGAGAACGTGATATTCCCGACCTTCTTCTCTCTACTAGATGCTGTTAGGCCTTCGGCAATCTTGACCGTGCCTTTCAGGTTGCCATCATTATGGTTCACATACCACAGTTTATTCGCCAGTTTATTCAGTACTTCGCTGACATTGTTGCGGTCGATGGCACTATCAGTATCCGCAAAGCCCGACGTGATGCCGTCGCTGTCCGTCAACAGCGTAATAGCAGAGTCTTCCGCGGCATTGGTGATTTTGAAATCACCGCCGATAATGGTCTGCGGGTTTGACGCATCGTGTTTGTAGATGACCGTCGTGTAGCCACTGTAGTCGTCTACCGTAATCGGATTGCTGTCGTTCTGGAAGAGGACGCCGGCATGATTCGCGTTACTGCCACCTGCCAGGTTCGATACATGGCTGCCCTTCCAATCTGCCCAGGTCGTGGTTGTTCCGGCCGTTTCGTTCGTCCAGGTTGCTCCGTTATCCAAAATGAGGTGAACCGTACCAGGTACATATACGGCACTAACCGTCTCATCGCCCCATTCGTCTTCTTCTGTGTCAGTGTCATTGCGATACCCAATGGCACCGTGCAGATAGGACTCCTTTCCCGTCAGGCCTAAGCCTACAGAACCGCTCTTTTCGTATGCCGCATACGCAGCCTTAGATGTTTTTTCTGCATATACGTCTCCGTCAATTTTAACGGTTGTATCAGAATGTTTAAGCGTTCCAGTCTCTTTATCATAGTTGATATAAACGGCCGATCCCTTATCCGTCGAGGATACGGCTGCAGAATCTTTTACATTCTTGTTTGTCTTGATGGCAATCATCTTGCCAATGCCGCCTTGTAAGTCAATATAAGAGTTTTTGGCAGACGCAGCTACACCATGACTCAAGTAGGGTCCCGTCACGTTGATATCAACGCCGCCGGTAACCGTCAGATTGCTACCTTCGTTTGCGAATGTATACAGACCGTATGCTTTTCCGTCACCCTTGCTATTTGTAACCTTGACATCCAGCTGATTGGCCGTGACCTCCGTAGTTTTTCCAGCTTGGTTCCTAATCCCTGCAAGCAGCGTTTGCGAGGCATCGTTGACATCCAAGGTGAGCCTATGTCCCTCATTGCAAATCGTCAGGGCCGTAGAGCTGCCCGGCTGTATTGCTGCCTGTTCCGAACTATATTGCTTAAATTCAGGACGGATTGTCGTGTCCTGTGTAAAGGCATATTTCGTTCCGTCTTTGACACCTGCTTCTTGGTACACCGCATCGTGCGAATCACCGCCAGTAATGACTACGCTGAATTCCGAAGGGATAGGCTTTGGTTCGGAGGGTTCCGAACTATAGTACCCTTGCCCGGCCTGCTTCGTACCGGTCGTACCGTCAGAGAAAGCAATAGGACCGCTCTTCACTTTTACGCTGGACGCCGTCAAACCTTCGGCAATCTTGACCGTACCAGAAAGGTTGCCGTTCAAATAATTGGTGTACCAGAGTTTGTTTGCCAACGCATTCAGGACATCGTCCTGATTATCCGTTGTAACAGCCGCATTGTCCGTCAGCAATGTAATGGCAGAATCCGCCGCGGCATTGGTGATTTTGAAATCGCCGCCGTTGATAGTCGTTGGAGTCGTGCCATCGTGCTTGTAGATGACCGTCGTATTGCCGCTGTAGTTGTCTACCTTAATCGGCGTCGTATCTTTCTGATAAATGACCCCTTCCTTTCCTTCGGTGCCACCAACGAGGTTACTCACATGGGATTGCTGTCCTGCGCCAATGTCTTCTGTTTCTTTTGCATAGCGGGCATTTTGCGCGTGATTTGTCCATTGTGCCCCATTTTGCAGCCAAACATTAGCAGTACCGCCACTATCGACAATTCCATTTAGGTAAGAATCTGTAGTCGTCAAGGCGACGTTTACTTTGCCCGTTTTCAACGCAAAAATATCGCCGTCTAATTTAACAGTGGATTCCCCGGGAGTCGCTCCGTCGGTATTCATATTAATCGTTCCCTGGTATGCGCCTAAGGCATAATATCCATAGCCCATTTGCTTGGGAACTACGATTTTTCCTCCCTTAACCGAAACACTGCTATCTTTGGCATTCGTTGTAATACCGTTGCCATAAATGGTAAAATCAACATTTCCGTTGACGGTCACCGCAGCTTTATCAACAGATGTCAAAATACCGGAGTTATTAAATCTGGAATACACATTATTCGGATTCAAAGGAATGCCCCAGTGCTGATTTGTTTTTCCGGCAATTTTTACATCCCCATTGATTTCAATGCTGGACGCACCAGATGCACTGTTGGACGCTTCTCCCCAACGGTTCGTCTTTCTGATGGCAATACCGTTTCCGCCCCAACTATCGGCCTTCTTTCCAAGCTCCCCTTCGGCAATCGTAATGCTGACAGGTGCGTTAATCGTCAAGTGGCTTGTCGTACTGGCACTTGGATCGACCCAGATGGCATTTGTCAACGAAGTTCCGCTCGTGCTTCCGGTAGAAGTTCCAATGACTACCCTACCGGCATCAAACGTCGCATTTTTTCCATTGCCAACATAAATTCCCGACGGCAATCCAACGTCGGTTTTGATTTGCAGTCTCAGCGTATGATCTTTGGCATCGATTTTTACATCCTTTCCCTTATGGACATCAATAGCCGCCTTCACATTTGTAGTAAGATCACCATTCCCTTCACCGTTTTCCGTATCTACAATAATGGCATCTTTGTCAAACAGATAGTTGGAAAAGTCGCTTGTATTTTCTTGAAATGCGACGTCCTCCGTTGTTCCGGTAATGCCTGACCGGTGGGTTCCTATCACGGTACCGGCATCGGGATTCTCTGTTCCGTCCGGATTCACAGGAGAATACGTGGTTAAGCCCTCAGCAATAGAAACGTACGGTCTTGCTTTTGTGCCCGTAACCGTGTCGTTTTCTACCAGAGCTACGGAATTCCATTGATAAAAATTTTCATTATTTGAAAAATCTTTCGCGTTCCAGTGATACGTTGGGGATGCGTCACCATCCGTATAAACATCCAGTGTGTTTCCACCTTCAATCCACAGCCGGTTTGTATAATATTCCGCAAAAATTTTACCGAACCAACCTTCTTTTTCGCTAGAAACCAAGACCTGCCAGTCCTGCGGATGTGCAGACTTCAAGTTCGCCATAGTTGTCTTGTAGACTTTTTCCTCTAGCCCGGCGCCTGAGGCGGCAAGCTTATAGGCACAAACATACACGGTTCCGTCAGGAAGCACTTGCATATCGTGGATATCAACATCGTCTTTTTTAATTTGATTAGGGAGAGTAACAAAAGTGGAATCCCTTGCACCTTGATATGTCTGATGTTCTTTGTCGTTGAATCTTAAATCCTGACTAATCCGTATCAGGTTAATATTTGTTTGTGTCGAGTCATCGTCGTCGCTCCAATTGGAGTTCCCATAATTCTGCATTCCCCCGATACTGGACACGGACAGATAATCGTTGTATTTACTGATTCTGACGGAATCGGTATTTTTCCCAATTACGCCATACCCCTGATAGGACAGTTCTCCCTGATCCGATACCTTATAATGTAAAATAAGCCCGTCTGTATAAGGATCATAACCTCCTTCTGGATTCACAGATGCCACTGCGTAAACATCATTGCCTTCCACATAAATGCCTTCACCATGGACACTCGCATTCTTATTTGTCAAGAGCGCCTTTCCACCATCGGTTTCATAAGCGTACTCAACGATATCTTTTTTCAAACTGCGTATTGACTGATTGCTGGATTCCAACTTACCTGCATCATTCACGTGCGCAAACGAAACATTGCCCAAATCATACCCTGTAGCTGCAATATAGTTTCCGTATCCTGCACTGGCGTGCATATTGGCCACGCCAGGAATGATTCCTGTCGCGATTGGCTTTATAGATCCATCGTCATCCGTAATATAAACAGTTGTATTTTTTAAATCCGTGGTACTATAGGTGTATTGTCGGAGAGCAAATCCAGCTTTGCCATTATAGTTCAGGGAATACGCCGCTGGATCACGATTTAAGTTTCCTATAACAGCCCGGTTTGCCGTGGCATCCACCTGTGTCGTCACACGAGATCCAGTAACAGTTCCCAATTCACTGCTAGCATAATCCGACGCTACACCAACAATAAGCGTCGATCCTGCGGCAAATGCAGTAGGGGTCGCCAAAATACTGCCACCCAATAACATAGCCAAAATAGCCTTCTTTTGCTGACTGTTCAAAAGTTTCGGTAACCTGCTGTTTTTCATAAAATCCTTCCTTTCTTTATATTAGAACATGTACTTGACTGTCGCATAATACGTTCTTCCCTGTAAAGGATATTCAACATTGATATATCCCGGCTCGTAGGAATAGGTGCTACTGCGAACCCTTTGTTTAGGTCCCCTGTTAAAGATATCGTTACAACCGAACGCCACCAACCAAGATGGCGAAGGAGTCCATTTGATACCTGCGTTATACACCGTCAAATTACTGGTCGGTTTTCCGGCCAGGTAATTTTCAAGCCCGCCAGCAATGCTTGTGGAATAATGAGTGAAGTAGGAATCTGTGTAGTGCATTTCCCCGAAAACAGCCCACCTGTCCGTAGGATGATAAATCAGTCGCACATTCGTTTCCCACTCCGGCTGATAGGTAGGATGGACCTCCATCCAGTCGTAATGAACTGAGGAATTCCGACGTTGCACCGTTTTTATTGTTTGCGTTGCTTTTGCGTCCAGTTCGAATTTTTTCCATTTGAAGTTGGATTGTAATTCCCAGCCGTGCGCCTGTCCCCGGTTATCGTTAAAATAGGACCAGTAATCCAAGCCTGCCCGGTACAATTGCAACATATTATCCGAGTGGCGCCAGAAATACGTTACCGTCGTAGTATTGTCCGCTCCCAGAACTTTTCCATTCCAAAGTGCACTGAAATCGAATTGTTTTCCTTCTTCCGGCAACGGGAATACGTTTTCGCTACCGTCCCGGGATGCCGGCAAAATACCAGCGCCATCCCCAGCGATTTCATACATATTCAGTAATCTGTAGTAGGTGCCGCCTGTGGCACGCAGCGTAAAATGGTCGTCGAATTGCTTTTTTAAGGCAATTTGCCACGTTCCCTTCCCGTTTGTCTGGCTGTCCTTAGGATGAAGCCAGTGGAAGCGGCTCTTTTGGTTTTCTTTGAAACGGTTCCCGTCACTATAACCGATAATCTTAGACTGGTTATACCGGATAGCAGGAGTCAAAACCAAGGTTCCTTTCGAATCCAAATTGATACTGTCCTGCATTTGAAAGTTAAAAATATTTTGGTCATACCGGTTTCTCATCTGTCCTAAAAGATTGCCGATAACATCGTCGCCCAACACTTTGTCCATTAAGGACCCCTCCACACCCAATCGCTCGTGTGAATAGTTGACCTGAAAGTCGAGCAAATTTCTAGAATCAAGTTGATACGTCCCGTCAATCTGACCATTATATTTATTGGATTTGTAGCGGCTCCATTCACGTAAGGGAACTTGTTTCCAACGAAAGTTGTCCGGATACTCTAATTTTGTTTCCGTCCTGTATCTTTTGTTTTGATGGAGATAGTCGAATTGCCATCCCCATTCCAACCTTCCGACTTGGCTCCTGTGTTGCAGTAGGGCTTCCGTATTACTCAATTTCTGCCTTCTGCTTTCCGCGTAATAAATATCTTCCAAATCGGTGCGGTAGGAATCCATCGCGTCATTTGCACTATCCCCCCAAACCGAATCCGGTAAGTGGCGATTAATTTCATTCCACGACAGCTTCGCCATCCAGTTTTGATTCTGCCATTTTGCCAGGACGCTACTATTTCTATAATCGTTATAGCGGCGGTATCTTCGCTTATCTTTTGCCTGCTGTAAGCGCTTCTCGGCTTCCTTTTTCTGCTTTTTTAAGCTTTCCAAATTTTTCTCATCTTTCATACCATCCACAAATTCCGCCGCATTTCTATCGGCATCTGGTGCAGCATATCGTTCCAAATATTCCTTTATCATTTTTTCCCTAAATGTAGGGTCATAGTACTTGTCTCCCGGAGGATTCTTATCGTCGTAGCTATGATCCGTCTGTTTAGAAATAACCCCTCCGTAACTGTAACGCCCGTCCCAATCGTCCTTGATGACTTGATCTAAAACGCGTTCTTTTCTGTCATCCGTTGCGTTATCGTACCAGGGATAAACAAATTTTGCCATCTCAAGGTAAGCATCGGCCTTCTCCGAGTTTTTAACTAGCTCAACAGCTCTGTCGTCAAAACCTAGGCCTTCGTTGATACGCTCTGTGCTCACATTGTAATACTTGTCACGAACATTCTGGTAAAGTCCTGAATTCGGGTTCGTTCCTGTGTTGTTGACAAAGTTTTGCCATTCATCGATGTGATTTTTATAATATTCGAACTGCTCTGGGGAAAGTGTGGTCTTACCACTTTCCTGAGCGATATCTACCCTACGTCTGTAAAAATTGGATATGCTGTTTCCCAAACTATCCACAGTAAGCTGCAGGTGGGGAAGAATCCGCTTGGTCGCAATATTGTCGTACTTGAAATCACCGTCGCTATCCTCATAGTTAACGCCAAACAGCAGACTTCCGTCCCCCAACGGTGCCGTGACTTCAATGGCAACACTATCGCCGCCTAAGGAAGTTTTCCCAACTTCGGCACTGGCCCCGATTTTCGTTGGTTTCTTCGTCACGATATTAATGACGCCGCCCATAAACGTACCGCCGAACCGGGCAGGAATATAACCGCGATATACTTCGATTCTCTCAACATTCTTGACCGGTATGGTGGATATGTCGACCGCCGCGTCACCGCCCAGATTGGTCAGAACACCGTCAACGAAAATACCGACCTGAGCTGCTGTAGAACCGCGAACTGTGACGGTCGTATACTGTCCTTTGCCATTCACCTCACGGACGTGTACGCCGGGTACCTCCCGTAATAAGTCCGGCAAGGATTTTTGTTCTCCTTTATAGTCCTCCGGTCGGATTACCGTAACCGTGCCTGGAGACAATTTGGTTTCCCAGTCCGGCCGCTTTGCTTCAACAGTAATCGTTTCCAAATTGTACTCAGAAAAATCTTCCGGAATCGAACCGGCCCCAGCCGTCTCCGCACTCATCGATGCATAGCCCATCGGTGTTCCAAGCCAAAGCTGTAGCAAGGAAAGAAGCACTGCCGTCCCTAGCGGGAGTCCCACTCTCTTCCTCCCCAAGATTTTCTGAACTGCCACTCGACCCATCATTTTCCTACCTCCAGACTATAGGACCTCCGGCACTCTTCTGCCCTTGGCTGAAGAAGAAGCCTAAATACCCACTGTTGCTTTTATCTTACGCCGTACGACCTTCATACGGTCAAGAAGCCGTCGCGCAATTCCTACAGTTCTGTCAAATATTTGACTTAATTTTAAAAAGGTATTATATTTATATAAGTAATTATTTTTAACAAGTCCATAAGATACGACAAACAGAAGTCGTAAGACTGTGTGCGGGGAATCCGGTGTGACTCCGGAGCTGTCCTGCAACCGTATGGCGAGTGGTTTCCTTGTAATCCCCTCACAAGGGAAGGGAACCGCCATGAGCCGAGTCGGGGTGCCGCCTGTTTGGAGCGAAAGCGACTGTCAGCAGAGCAGAAAAACTTCGTGCGCGGCTGTATTCCCGGGGAATACGCCCGCCTGTCTTTTCTGTTTTTTTATGTCTAAGGTAACTCGGTATGCTAATCAAAGATCGAAAACTCTACTATTCCGCTGGGGAGTTGGCGGGCCTGTTTGGAATCCCCAAACAGACTATGTTTTACTATGTGAAAATGGGCCTCCTGGTCCCGGATTACATCGCCGATAACGGCTACCGTTACTTCGGCGACGATCAGTATCTGCACATGGAAATCATTTATTTCCTGCGTAAACTCGATATTTCCGTACCGGACATCAAGGCCTATCTTCGCTCGAACGACCTCGACAAGCTGCGGAAACTGTTGGCCGCCAAAAGGAAGCACTGTGCCGCCATCATCCGCCATCAACAGGGACTCATAAAAATCCTGGAGGCCTGTGAGGACCGGCTGGCTTCATCCCGGCACTTGTTGCTCGATCAAGTCCTGTTGAAGGATTACCCAGAAAAATACTATATCGTTTCGACCTACGCCACTGCTTCGGGGCCCTGCTACGGGAACCCCCGCAACGACCCGGCGATGCTGCAGCCCGATATCGGTCCCATTACGACACGGGCGGCCCACGTATCCAAACTATTCGCGAACAGGGATTTCAAAGACCGCGCGACCGGCTGGATTGTGTTAAGGGAAAAATTTTTTACGGCAACCCGCGCCAGTCGTTTGCCGTCATGACAGAAATCTTTGCCGAAGACGGGATCCAGAAAGCCAATTTCGTCTCCCCTGCCGGCTCGTACCTGGTGTTGCATCTCAAGGGCGACTACTTCCACAACGCCGCACGCGCCAGCAGGATGATGGCCCAGTTCCTGGAGCGGAACCGAATGGTGGCTGTGGGCGATGTCTTCGTCAAGCCGCGCATCGACTATTGGAGCACGTCCGATCCGTCTCAATATGTCAATACCCTATTGTTGCAAGTCGCGCCCCGTGCTTCCGTCGATTGACCCACCCATAGAAACAAGGAAAAACCCTGCCCCCTTCCGGAAAACCAGGACGGGACAGGGTTTGTTTTGATTGTGCTTCCAGGAGTACCGGGAAGCCCTTATTCAAAGCTCTTATTTCATATTGGCTTTGACGTCTTCCGTCAGATCCGTGTCTACCGGCCCCAGCAACAGGGCACCGGATACGACGACCGTATCGATTTTCTTCGCTTTGGCAGCCTTTTCAACAGCCGCATGGAGCTTTTGCTGGACCGGCGTCATCGTTTTCTGTTCGAATTCCGCCAACTGACGGTTCAGTTTTTCCGCCAGGGCCTGCTTATCCTTATTGGTCAGGGAGGCCGATTCTTTTGCGAACTGCTCCTGCAGTTTCTGTTGTTCCGCCGCTACTTTCTTCCCGGCGTTCTGAAAGTCCGTGCTCTGCTGCAGGACCGCGTTGACATCGACTACACCCGTGGCAGCCAGGGCCGTTCCTGTGACGGAAAACGTACTCAGCGTCAGGACAGCTGCCATCGCCAGTTCTTTTACCATCTGTTTCCTCCTTTTCGTACTCCGCCCTTATTTTTCCCAGAGTTTCTTCATGATGTCCGGATACACGGCGTTCAGATGACCCTGTACCTGGTTCAGGATGGCAATGACCAGTGCCGGTTCGAAATGAGGTACGCCGGCCGGGATGGAGCAAGTCAGCAGGACATTGCCAGCCCCGTCCACATGATATTTCAGCATGCGGTACTGCTGGTTCAGGTCGTTCAGATAGACGCAAATCTTGTTTTTCTTGTCGCCCGTCGCAATAGAGGAGGCAACCATGACCTGCAGAATCGTGTACACGCTGTCGTCCAGCAGGATCATGAAGGGCAGGTTCTGTCCTTCGATGGCCAGGTTGCTGCGGAATGCGTGGGCATGGACTTCGTTTTGGAAATCCTGCAGGACAAAGCCTCCGATGTTGTTGTTGGAAATATAATCCTGGAATGCCTTTACTTTCGCCGTCGCGACTTCAACCACCACATTCGTCGGAATTTCTTTTTTGTTCGTTGCCATGCTTCCATCTCTCCTTTGATATATTCGGATTCAAGGGACTTGCCACCTCGGTATGTGGAGCTGGCGCCCCTCTCCCCGTGCGGACACGCAGGGAGTCATCTTCCGTAACGTGTTAAGTGTAAACCGTACGAAGGTCATACAGTCAATAGGAATCGCCGTCGACTCCCTGTCTTTTTCCTCGCGGATTGTCCCTCCCGCCGACCTGTGGTACAATCACCTTAGCATCCCGCCGGCAGCCTGCGAAACACCGCACTTTCGGCCTTGACCTGCAGAAAGGAAGGATTCCCTTGAAACATATCGTCATTTTGACCACAGGCGGCACCATCGCCATGAAACAAGATCCTGTCTCGGGCGGCCTCGTCCCGGCCGTCAGCGGCGACGACCTCATCCAGGCCGTCCCGGCCCTGAAAGAGGTCGCCCGGGTGGAGGTCCATGAATTTTCCAACGTCCCCAGCGGCCACGTGACGCCGGAAATGATGTGCGACCTGGCCCAGACCATCGATGCCTACGCGGACCGCCCCGACGTGGACGGCGTCACGGTGACGCATGGCACGGACACCATGGAGGAAACGGCCTACGTCCTGAGCCTTCTCTGCCGGACGGAAAAGCCCGTGACCATTACGGGGGCCATGCGCGGCGCCAGTGAGATGGGCTACGACGGCCCGGCCAACATCCTGGCCGCCGTCCGCGTCGCCGCCTGCGACGCCGCCGCGGGGCGCCGCTGCCTGCTCGTCCTGAACGACGAAATCCACGCGGCGGCCGAAGTCACGAAAATGCATACCGTATCGTGCAGCACCTTCGCTTCGCCCGGCTGGGGCCCCGTGGGGCACGTCTACTACAACGGTGTCGTGTTCCGCCGCGCCTGCGAAAATTTGCGGCGCATCGTGACGGACCATCTCGACACGGACGTGGAACTGATTAAAGTCACGGCCGGCATGAGCGATCTTTTCTTCCGCGCGGCGGCGGACAAACCGGTCCATGGGCTCGTCGTCGAGGCCGTGGGCTGCGGCAACGTACCGCCGACAGCCCTGAAAGGCATCGAATACGTGCGCAGCAAAGGTATTCCCGTCGTCCTGGCCAGCCGCGTCCCCGAAGGCAAGGTCGTCCCCGTCTACGGCTATCTGGGCAGCGCCGGCTACATGAAACCCCTGGATTTGATCCACGCGGACGAAATCAACGGGCAGAAAGCACGCCTGAAGCTCATGGCCGCCTTGTCCCTGACAAAAGATAGTGAGGAACTGCGCCGTTTCTTCCAGGACGACGTCCTCTGACAGCGTCGAAAAACAATCAGACCCCTTCGGCTTCACGCAAGCGAAGGGGTCTTTTTCTTCCGTTGTCTGTGGCGGCCGGCGCGGGCGCCGGAAAATCCCGCCGGTCTTTTTCAGTACTCCACGGCGTCCTCCAGGGCCCGGATCTTTCCAGTCCGGACGACCTGGACATCTTTGGGGCCCGCCTCGTCCGTAAAGACGCAAAGACAGGCGTCGGAATGGCCTGCCGCCCTGATGGCTTCATCGTCGAAGGAGAGGAGTCTGTCCCCTTTCCGGACGTGCTGGCCGTTTTCCACAAAGACCGTAAAGCCACATCCCTGCATTTCCACCGTATCGATACCAATGTGGAGCATGTATTCCAGGCCTTGGTCCGTACGCAGGCCCAGGGCGTGTCTCGTGTCAAAGACGAACTCCACGGTGCTGTCGCAGGGCGCCACAACGTCGAAGGACGTCGGATAGACAAAAAAGCCGTCGCCGGTCATTTTCTGTGAAAAGGCTTCGTCCGGGCAGTCTGTAATGGGATGAAGCTCTCCCGTAAAGGGCGACGGAAAGGTTTTCTTGCGATGAAAAAACATAAGCGACCTCCTTGGGAAATAAAGAACGGCGGCTTTATTCCGGCCGTTCCGGCGTGTAACCGACACGGGCCAGATACAGGCCCTGGGCCGGGGCGGGACGGTTCTCGAAGGCCCCCCGCGGCAGGCGGAGTTCTTCTTCCAGGGCTATCAGGGGTTTGCGGCCCAGGCCGACTTGCAGCATGGACCAGACCAGGTTCCGTACCATGTGATAGACGAAGCCGTCCCCCACCACCGTATAGACCAGGCAGGGCAGCCGCCCGCTGCCGACACCGACCGACCCGCCTGCGTCCCAGCGGGAGGCAAAGAGAGTCTTGACGGGGGACACGGGCGCGCTGCCCGTACTCTGGAACCCGCCGAAATCGTGCGTTCCCAGGAGGCACGCCGCCGCTGCCTGCAGACGCCGCAGGTCCGGCTCTTCGTCGAGCTGCCACACATAGTTCCGCGTAAAGGGATCCGGTACCGGCGTGTACTGCGCCACATAACGGTATTCTTTCCAGCAAATGTCCTTGCGGGCGTTGAACTCCGGCGCCGTTTCTTCCGCGGCCAGGGCGCGGATATCCCCGGGCAGGAAAGCGTTGAGGGCACGGACAAGGCGCTCCGTCGGAATGCGCCCTGCCGTCGTAAAAGACACGACCTGCCCCAGGGCATGGACTCCGGCGTCCGTGCGGCCACTGCCGGTCACCTGGACCGGTTCCCCGCACAGACGGGACAGGACCTCTTCGAGGACATTCTGGATGGCCGGAAAGCGGGTCTGCCTCTGGAATCCCGCATAGGCCGTCCCGTCATAGGCCACGGTAAGTTTCAAGGTACGCATGACTGTCACCTGTAGGGAGAGAATTACAACCGCGCCAGCGGTCCCCAGCGCAGGAGCGCCAGGAGAGCCAGCAGGACGACGGCGAAGCCAAAGGCCGCCACGTCCCCCCGGCGATAGGCAAGCTGGTGCATGCGCGTACGGCCTTCCCCACCGTGGTAACAGCGGGCTTCCATGGCCACGGCCAGCTCATCGGCCCGGCGGAACGCGCTGATAAACAAGGGAATCAGGATGGGCAGCATATTTTTCGCCCGCTGGAGCAGGCTGCCGCTCTGGAAGTCGGCGCCGCGCGATGTCTGGGCCTTAATGATCCGATCCGTTTCCTCCAGGAGGGTCGGGATAAAACGCAGGGCGATGGTCATCATCATAGCCAGCTCATGGGCCGGCACGCCTACGCGGCGGAAAGGCCGCAGCAGCGATTCGATGCCATCCGTCAGGACGATGGGCGACGTCGTAAAAGTCAGGACCGACGAGAACATGAGGAGCAGCATGAGGCGCATGGACATTTTGACCCCCATGGCCACGCCCTCCTCTGTCACGCGGATAAACTTCCACTGGTACAGTACCGTCTCCCCCTGCCCGATCAAGACGTGCATGGCCAGGGTCAGGACAATGATGAACAGGAGTGGTTTGACGCTCCGCAGGACAAGCAGGAACGGCAGTCGGGAAACAGCGATGACAAAGAACACCATGGCCCACAAAATCGCGTACGCCGCCACGCTCTGGGCAAGGAAGACTGCCACAATCGACAGGAGGGTCACGATGATTTTCGTGCGCGGGTCCAGACCATGGATGAAACTGTTGCCAGGATAATACTGGCCTAAGGTAATATCCCCCAACATGGCTTACTTTCCTCCCTTTCGTCTACGGAGCACCTTGACGAGGGCCGCCCGGTCCGTAATGGTTTCGGGAATATCGATGCCGGCGGCCCGCAGCGCGTCCGCCAGCTTGTAGATTTCCGGAATATCCATGCCGACGCGGATCAGCTCCTGCCGCCGTTCGCGGAAGAGATCCGCCGGCTTGCCGTCCAAAAAGACACGGCCGTCATTGAGGACAATCAGGCGCGTGGCAAACTGCAGGGCGTCTTCCATGCTGTGCGTCACCATGATCATTCCCATTTTCCGTTTACGGTACAGCTCCAGGATTTCCCGGAAGACGTCGCGGCGGGCTCCCGGGTCGAGCCCTGCCGAGGGTTCGTCCAAAATCAGGTACTCCGGCTGCATGGACACGACGCCGGCAATAGCGACACGGCGCATCTGCCCGCCGGACAGGTTGAAGGGCGAACGCCGCGCCAGCGCCTCGTAATCAAGGCCAACGAACGCCATGGCCTCACGAACACGCCGTTCCACCTCGTCCTCGCCCAATCCCAGGTTACGGGGCCCGAAGGCCACATCTTCATAGACCGTTTCAGCGAAGAGCTGGTGTTCCGGATACTGGAAGACCATGCCGACCTTGCTGCGGGCGGCGCGGGCTTCCGGCGACTTGCCGGCCAGATCCGTCCCTTCGATTAGGGCGCGTCCCGCCGTCGGATGCAGCAGGCCGTTCAAATTTTGGATCAGCGTCGATTTGCCGCTGCCCGTATGACCGATAATTGCCGTAAAATCACTTTTTTCGATGGTCAGGGAAATATCGTGGAGCACTTCTTTCTCATAGGGAGTGCCCTTCGAATACGTAAAGGAAACGTGTTCCAGTTCCATAGACATAAGTAGTCATCCTCTGTATATGCCATAGTTTCGAGAGCTGTCAGGCCAGGGCCTGGGCCAATTCCTCGTTGGTAATGATGCCCTCGGGCAACGGGACTCCCGTTTTACGCAGTTCCGAAGCCACTTTGGCAGCCAGCGGCGCTTCCAGGCCAAGGGCTTCCAATTCGTCCACGCGGGAAAACACTTCCTTCGGCGTCCCCTGGAAGAGAATTTTCCCCTTCTTCATGACGACGACACGATTCGCGTGAATAGCTTCTACCATATTGTGCGTAATGTACAGGACGGTGATGCCCTTTTCCCGGTTGAGGGTCCGCACGGTGCGGACAATCTCTTGCCGTCCCTGGGGGTCGAGCATGGCTGTCGGTTCATCAAAAACAATACAGCGGGAGCCCAGCGCCAACGTCCCCGCAATGGCAACGCGCTGCTTCTGCCCGCCCGACAGCAGGTGGGGCGCCCGCATCCGGTACTCCGTCATCCCGACGGCTTGCAGGGCCTTCTCGACCCGCTCCCGGATTTCCGCCGGCGGCACGCCGATGTTTTCAGGGCCGAAGGCCACGTCTTCTTCGACGATGGCGGCGACAATCTGGTTGTCCGGATTTTGGAAAACCATGCCGACATCCTGCCGGATGTCCCAGAGCCGGCTCTCGTCCAGCGTATCCATGTCCCGGATTTTGACCGTTCCTTCCGTCGGCAGCAGCAACGCGTTCAAATGCCGCGCCAGGGTCGATTTGCCACTGCCGTTGGTGCCAATGATCGCCACGAACTCGCCAGGCTGCACAGACAGGGTTACCTGGTCCAGTGCCTTGACCTCGTGGTTCTCGGCGTCGCTGTAGAGATGGGTCAAGTCCGTGATTTCGATAAACGGACGCTCGTTTTTCGTTTCCATCCTTTGCCACTCCTATGACAGAAAAGAGGTCGCAGAGACGCTCCTCCCCATATCTTCGCGCTTTCTAACTCTTACATTATACTGGGGCAGCGCAAAAACGTCAACCTCTTTATCCTCGCGGTTAACACGCCCGGCGGCCGCCCGGAACGGCGAAAACCTCCAAAATAAAAATAGCAGGGATTCGGCATCCCTGCTATGGGCCGGCACAGGCGTCCCGTGCCGGGCTGGTTGCGTTGTACAGGCCGTCAGGCCATCCCTGCCATTAGAGCAGTTCGATGATGGCCATTTCCGCTGCATCGCCGCGACGAGGGCCTACCCGGTAAATACGGGTGAAGCCACCCTGGCGCTCCTTGTATTTCGGAGCCAGTTCCTCAAACAGCTTCGTGGTAGCGGTTTCGTCTACCAGGATAGCCAGTCAGGATCAGGGCGCTGGACAGGCTGCGGAACAGGGCTTTGCGGTTGCCGGATGCACGGTTCAGTTTTCTGTATGCCATTGATTCCGTCCCCCTTATCAGTCTTCGTTATCCCGTAAGGATAACTGCAATTCTTTCAGTTTCTTCATAATTTCATCCAAGGATTTCGTTCCCAAGTTGCGGACTTTCTTCAAATCTTCTTCAGACTTGTTGATCAGATCGCCCACCGTGTTGATTCCGGCGCGACGCAGGCAGTTGTTGCTGCGTACGGACAGGTCCATCTCCTCAATGGACATGGCCAGCTTCGGATCTTCTTCCGTGGCCGGTTCCGGTTCCTGGGTGGTAGTCCCTACGATTCCCGGTTCCGGTTCCATGACCGTGCTGTTCTGGAACAGCTTCAGGTAGCCGATCAGGATACCCGAAGCCAGGCTGATGGCGTCATCGGGATTGATGCTGCCGTCGGTCCAGACTTCCAGGGTCAGCTTGTCATAGTTCGTCACGTTACCGACACGGGTATCCGTCACACCGAATTTGACACGGGTAATCGGGGAATAGATGGAATCGACGGGAATCCAACCGATTCCCATTTCTTCGCTCTTGTTCCGATCGCAAGGTACGTAACCGGTTCCCTTATCGACATAGATATCCATCTTCAGGACGGCATCCTTGTCCAGGGTCGCGATGTGCAGCTCCGGATTCAGGATTTCCACGTCGCTGTCCGGTTCGATGTCCCCGGCCGTTACTTCGCATTCTCCGGCAGCCTCGATATGGAGGACCTTGGGAGCATTGTTGTCCTGAGCGTGCAACTTCAGGCACAGGGCCTTGATGTTGAGGATGATGTCCGCCACGTCTTCCCGGACACCGGGAATCGTGGTGAACTCATGCAGGACACCTTCAATCTTTACGCCTTTGACTGCCGCCCCTTCCAGGGAAGACAGCAGGACGCGGCGGAGGCTGTTGCCCAGGGTGATGCCATACCCGCGTTCCAGCGGTTCCCAGACGAATTTGCCATACCGCTTGTCCGCGGAAATTTCGGAAGTAACCAACTTCGGATCAATAATTTCAATCATTCGGAAAGCCTCCTTCTCACGCGTATTACCACAATACGCAAACAGGTTGGTGGCACTTGATGCTCAGTATTACTTGGAATACAGTTCGACGATGGACTGTTCCACAACCGGAACATCAATTTCCTCACGCGTCGGGAAACGATCTACCTTCGCATTCAGTGCTTCCGCATTCAACACGAGCCAAGCCGGGGTGGTAACGCCTGCCAGCTTTTCGTTCATGCCTTTGAAGTAGGCTTTGTTCAGGCTGTTTTCCATGACGGAAACTACGTCGCCGACCTTGATCAGCGCGGACGGGATGTCGACACGCTTGCCGTTGACGGCAATATGGCCGTGGGTGACAAGCTGACGAGCCTGACGGCGGGTGGATGCCAGGCCCATGCGGTACACCACGTTGTCCAGTCTGCGTTCCAGCAAGATCAGGAGGTTTTCACCGGTGATGCCGGGCATCTTCTTCGCCTTTTCGTAGTACAGGCGGAACTGTTTTTCCAGCACGCCGTAAATGAATTTTGCTTTCTGTTTTTCCTTCAGCTGTGCGCCGTATTCGCTAACTTTGTTCTTAGCGTGCAGGAGCTGACGGTCAGTGCGCGGCAGCGTTTCATAACAGGAACTCTATCAATTGCCATGTAAGTTTACACCTCCTGTAATTATACTCTGCGACGTTTCGGCGGACGGCAGCCATTGTGCGGAATGGGGGTTACGTCCTTAATGGAGTTCACTTCCAGACCGGTGGCCTGCAAAGCGCGGATTGCAGCTTCACGGCCGGCACCGGGGCCCTTAACGTATACTTCTACAGTCTTCATGCCGTGGTCCATCGCGGCCTTGGTAGCGGTTTCAGCTGCCATCTGTGCCGCGAACGGCGTGCTCTTACGGCTGCCGCGGAAGCCCAAGCCACCGGCGGAAGCCCAGCTGATTACGTTACCGTTGAGATCGGAAATAGTAACCAGCGTG
>OMWZ01000026.1 GCA_900314855.1 uncultured Selenomonadales bacterium | reverse complement strand
GGTCGTTTTGCCATGATCGACGTGTCCGATCGTGCCGATATTGACATGCGGTTTCGTTCTCTCGAAATGAGCCTTTGCCATTTTTTCTTCCTCCTTAGTGAGTGAATTTGAATTGATATTTTTTTGAATAAGGGAGGTCAGGCGTTACGCCTTCGTCCCTTTATTCTTTTCAATGATTTCCTCAGCGACCGCCTTCGGAACTTCTTCGTAGTGGTCAACCTGCATGGTGTAGGTGCCGCGGCCCTGGGTCTTGGAACGCAGGTCCGTCGCATACCCGAACATGGTTGCCAGCGGAACGAAGGAGTGGATGACCTGGGCCCCGTTGCGGGCTTCCATGCCATCGATACGGCCACGGCGGGAGTTGATGTCGCCAATGACATCGCCCATGTAGTTCTCAGGGACCGTCACATCGACCTTCATGTAAGGCTCCAGCAGGACCGGGTTCGCTTTTTCAGCGCCGGCCTTGAAGCCCATGGACCCAGCGATCTTGAACGCCATTTCCGAAGAGTCGACTTCGTGGTAGGAGCCGTCGTATACGGTAACGGCGATGTCCACCATGGGGTACCCGGCAACGACGCCGTTTTCCATCGCTTCCTTGACGCCGGCTTCGATCGGGGCAATGTATTCCTTCGGAATCGCGCCGCCGACGACCTTGTTGTCAAACTGGAAGCCTGCGCCCGGTTCCAACGGCGTGAGTTCCAGCCAGCAGTGGCCGTACTGGCCTTTGCCGCCGGACTGGCGGACGAACTTGCCTTCGGACTTGACCGTCTTGCGGATGGTTTCGCGGTAAGCGACCTGCGGATTGCCGACGTTGCAGCCCACCTTGAATTCGCGGAGCAGGCGGTCGACGATGATGTCCAGGTGCAGCTCGCCCATACCGGAGATAATGGTCTGGGCCGTTTCCGGATCCGTGCGGACGCGGAAGGTCGGGTCTTCTTCGGCCAGTTTCTGGAGGGCAATGCCCATCTTTTCCTGGTCGGCTTTCGTCTTCGGCTCTACGGCAACGGAGATAACCGGTTCGGGGAATACCATGGATTCCAGGATAATCGGTGCCTTCTCGTCACACAGCGTATCACCGGTGGTCGTGTATTTCAAGCCTACGGCAGCGGCGATATCGCCGGAGTAGGCTTCGGGAATCTCTTCCCGGTGGTTGGCGTGCATCAGCAGGATGCGGCCCATGCGTTCGCGTTTGTCCTTGGTGGAGTTGTAAACGTAGGAGCCGGCCGTGACAACGCCGGAGTAGACGCGGAAGAAGCCAAGTTTGCCGACGAAGGGATCCGTAGCAATCTTGAAGGCCAGGGCAGAGAACGGTTCCTTGTCGTCCGTCGGGCGGGTTTCTTCTTCGCCCGTTTCCGGATTGACGCCCTTGACATGGGCGATGTCCACCGGGGACGGCAGGTAGTCTACCACGCAGTCCAGCATGGGCTGGATGCCTTTGTTCTTGTAAGAGGAACCGCAGATGACCGGGTTCAGCTTGCAAGCGCAGGTCTCTTTACGGATGGCGGCTTTCAGTTCGTCATTCGTGATCTCTTCGCCTTCCAGGAATTTCATCATGAGCTCATCGTCGCCTTCGGCAACGGTCTCAATCAGTTTTTCCCGGTATTCCTGGGCCTGTTCTTTGTACTCATCGGGAATATCGATGAATTCTTCTTCTTTCCCAAGGGTATCGTCGTACACGATCGCTTTCATGCGGATCAGGTCGACCATGCCTTTGAAGCTGTCTTCAGCGCCCATGGGAATCTGAAGGGCAACGGGGTTGGCGTTCAGGCGATCCTTCATCATGTCGATGACACGGAAGAAGTCGGCGCCGACGATATCCATCTTGTTGACATAGGCCATACGGGGAACGTCGTATTCGTCAGCCTGGCGCCACACGGTTTCAGACTGCGGTTCGACGCCGCCCTTGGCGGAGAAAACAGCGACGGTACCGTCCAACACGCGGAGGGAACGCTGAACTTCTACCGTGAAGTCAACGTGGCCCGGGGTGTCGATGATGTTGATACGATGGGCATCATACTGACCTTCCGAACCAGTCCACAGGCACGTGGTGGCCGCGGAAGTGATGGTGATGCCGCGTTCCTGTTCCTGGACCATCCAGTCCATCGTCGCAGCGCCGTCATGGACTTCGCCGATCTTATGGGTCTTGCCGGTGTAGAACAGGATACGTTCAGTCGTAGTGGTTTTACCGGCATCGATGTGGGCCATGATGCCGATGTTTCTTGTTCTCTCAAGCGGAATTTGTCTACCCACTCTTTTGTCCTCCTCAAAACATATAACAGGATCTGGCCGGGATTACCAGCGGTAATGTGCAAACGCTTTGTTTGCTTCGGCCATCTTGTGGGTATCTTCGCGCTTCTTGACAGCAGCGCCGGTTCCGTTTGCCGCATCCATGATCTCGCCAGCCACGCGGTCGCACATGGTTTTTTCTCCACGGAGGCGGGCGTAGTTCACGAGCCAGCGGATGCCCAGCGTCGTCTTGCGTTCGGTACGAACTTCAACAGGAACCTGGTAGTTGGCGCCGCCAACACGACGTGCCCGTACTTCCAGGACAGGCATGACGTTCTTCATTGCTGCATCAAATACTTCCAAGGGATCCTTACCCGTTTTGGCACGGATAACGTCAAATGCATCATAAACAATGCGTTCAGCAACGCCCTTCTTGCCGTCGAGCATTACTTTGTTGATAAACCGGGTCAATAATTTAGAACCGTACACCGGATCCGGCAGTACGTCTCTTTTCGGAACAGAGCCTTTTCTCGGCATGCTTTTTCACTCCTTTATATCAATCTGTAGTCCTTTGCGGTTTTGCTTGTTTCAGCTAAGCGCGATTATTTCTTTGCTTTAGCGCGTTTAGCACCGTATTTGGAACGGCCCTGGTTGCGGTTGGCAACGCCGGCAGTATCCAGAGAACCACGGATGATATGGTAACGCACGCCAGGCAGGTCCTTGACACGGCCGCCTCTGATCAGGACAACGGAGTGCTCCTGCAGATTGTGACCGATACCCGGGATGTAGGCCGTGACTTCGATGCCGTTGGTCAAACGGACACGGGCTACTTTACGCAGTGCAGAGTTAGGTTTTTTCGGCGTCGTGGTGTATACACGGGTGCAGACACCGCGTTTCTGCGGGCAATTTTTCAGGGCCGGCGCAGTGGATTTCGTCGTCAGGACTTCCCTGCCTTTGCGAATCAGCTGGTTAATTGTAGGCATATCGGGCACCTCCTTTCTATCAATTGGATTTAGTATTTATAAAAACTCCGGTTTCCCGAAGTCCCTATCAGGCTTTCAGTATCGCCGCCGCGGACGCGCCGGCATGAATGCCGCAAGCTTTTCCCAAGGCCTGCATCGTTTCGCACGGAACGATTTCCACACCCTGTTCCCCGCATTCCCTGCGAATCGGATCCGTAATCCGGGGATCCGCGTCGTCGGCCAGGAATACGGCCGCAGCCTGTTTCCGCTGCAGGGCCTTGCCGGTCTGCTTGATTCCGACAACCCGCTTGGACGCTGCCGTCAGTGCTTCCAGATTCATGTCTTTCACTCCTTGAAATGGGCATACCTCTCGCGTGATACTGGGATATTGTAACATCTCTAACAAACGATGTCAATATTTTTTTGAGGTTTTTTATAGCCCTTAGCAATGGATTCATGGGATTCTTTGTTTCCACGTTCCCACGTGTTTCACGACATTCTTTTAAAGGCTTTACAAAGTGGCTCCAGGAGCCATTTCCCGGACTTTCTCCCCTGTTTCTTTCCCTCCCCCTGCCCCTGCCGGAAAAACACAGGGAGCCGGCGCCGTTTTTTCCACACGGGACACAGAACCCCCCCAACCCCGGAGGGGGCTGGGGGGGGGTTGGCACCAGCGCAGGGTAGTCCTGCACCGGCGGCCTTGCCTGTTTTTCTCGTTTTATTTGTGTTCCATCGGAACAGGGACTTCGTCGGCGCTGCAGTCCTGCAGGTACTGGACCCCGACATCGCGGTACCGGCGCATGCCCGTGCCGGCCGGGATCAGCTTGCCGATAATGACATTTTCCTTCAAGCCCAGCAGGGGATCTTCCTTGCCCTTGATGGCGGCATCCGTGAGGACACGGGTCGTTTCCTGGAAGGAAGCGGCCGACAGGAAGGAATCCGTCGCCAGGGAGGCCTTCGTGATACCCAGCAGGATCGGTTTGCCCTTGGCAGGCGTCTTGCCGGCGTCGAGGGCCGCCGTGTTGTTTTCGTTGAAAATCGCCACATCGACATCTTCGCCGGGCAGCATGCTCGTATCCCCCGCTTCTTCGATGCGGACTTTGCGGAGCATCTGGCGGACCATAACCTCGATGTGTTTGTCGTTAATGCCGACGCCCTGGGACTTGTAGACGCTCAGGACCTGCTGCACGATATACCGCTGCGTCGCCTTCAGGCCGCAAATCCGGAGAATGTCATGCGGATTCAGGGAGCCCTCGGTCAAGCGCTCGCCCTTGGCAATGACCTGGTTTTCCTCGACCGCCAGTTTGGCGCCATACGGAATCTGGTAGGTCTGCTCGGAAATCTCGTCTTCCGGTGCCCCGACCACGATGACTTTGCGCTGTTTGGCGCCGTTTTCCTCGACAATATGGACCGTGCCGGCATTTTCCGACAGGATGCCCGGATGTTTCGGTTTCCGCGCTTCAAACAATTCCTCGACGCGGGGCAGGCCCTGCGTGATGTCGTCCGCGCCGGCAACGCCGCCCGTGTGGAACGTGCGCATGGTCAGCTGCGTGCCCGGTTCGCCGATAGCCTGGGCCGCGATGGTGCCGACTGCTTCCCCGACGTCGACCTTTCGGTCTGTTGCCAGGTTGCGGCCGTAGCACTTGCGGCAGACGCCAAATTTGGATTTGCAGGTCAGGACGGAACGGATCTTGACGACCGTCCGCAGGGACGCGATTTCCTTCGCCATGGGTTCCGTGATGTATTCGTTGATGTGGTACAAAACGGTACCGTCGGCGGCGGTAATGTCCTCTGCCAGGGTGCGGCCCGTAATGCGTTCTTCCAGGGATTCGATTTCCGTGCCGTTCTCCGTAATGGCCGTGACGTCGATTCCCTCGATCTCGTTGTTGCGGACGGAAACGGTCGTGACCGTGCCGTCTTCCAGCACTTTGTGGGCCACGTCATGCGTGAAGGGCTCGCCGCTCCTGGCAAACACTTCGCCCGCCGCGTTCACCACATCTTCCGCCAATTCGCGGTCGATGTAATGGTGTTCCATGATTTCGTGGAGCGCCGCGTTGGCCCTGTCGTTCGGGATGTTGATGGCGATGTCCTCGCGTTCTTCCGTCAGGTCGCCCGCTTCATTCGCCACGTAGACACTGATATCGGTCACCTTGGCATCCATGAGACGCTGGTACAGCTCATTCGTGATCTTCGTATCCGCTTCTGCCACCATGTCCCCGGCCTCGTTGACGATGCCGGCGGCGAGGACGCGGCCGATGACGTTGGCGCGCATCTTCTTGGCGCTGCACCGGAGGGCTTCCTTGACCAGGCGGGCCCGTTCACGGACGAGATTCAGCGTGCTGATATCGCAATCTTCCTCGCGGACAATGACATCCTGCGCGACGTCGACCAGACGGCGGGTCAGATAGCCCGAGTCAGCCGTCCGCAGGGCCGTATCGGCCAGGCCCTTGCGGGCGCCATGACTGGAAATGAAGTATTCCAAAATGGTCAAGCCTTCGCGGAAGTTCGCCTTGACAGGACGGTCGATGATACGACCCGACGGATCGGCCATCAGGCCGCGCATACCGGCCAGCTGTTTAATCTGGTCGATGCTGCCGCGGGCGCCGGAATCAGCCATCATGGCGATGGGATTGAACTTGTCGGCGGCATTCATTTCCTTCAGCAGGTCTGCCACATCGTCCGTCGCCTTGTTCCAAATATCGACGACCTTCTTGTAGCGTTCGTCGTTCGTCATGAGGCCGCGGCGGTACATGGCTTCCGTACGGTCGACCTGTTTTTCCGAGGCGGCGATGATCTTCTGTTTTCCCGCAGGTACATGGATATCGGAGACCGCGATGGAAATGCCCGATTTGCAGGCATTGTCATAGCCCATTTTCTTGACGATATCCAGCACGTTGGCCGTGCCCAGGTTGCCGTAAAGCTTATGGGCCTTGGCGACCAGCTTACCCAGTTCCTTCTTCGTGATGAGTTGGCCCAGATGCCAGTATTCACGGCCCTTCGCGTCGGTCCGTTTGCTGTAGAAGCGCAGTTCCTTCGGCAGGGCTTCGTTGTAGATTGCGTTGCCGATAGTCGTTTCGACCAGGCTGTAGCCTTCGTCGCTCGGCTCCGGATAGATTTCCGTGTTCGGGATACGGATAGTAATTTTCGCCTCGACGTCGATCAAATGACGGTCGTAGGCCATCAGGGCCTCTTCCATGCTGCTGTAGCGGTTGCCTTCCCCTTTGGCGCCAGGCTTTTCGATGGTCATGTAGTAAGCGCCCAGGACCATGTCCTGAGTCGGGACGGCGACAGGCTTGCCGTCTTTCGGGGCCAGGATGTTGTTGACCGACAGCATGATCATGCGGGCTTCCGCCTGGGCTTCCACGGACAGTGGCAGATGGACGGCCATCTGGTCGCCGTCGAAGTCGGCATTGTACGCCGTGCAGACCAGAGGATGCAGCGTAATGGCGCGGCCCTCGGTCAGGATTGGTTCAAACGCCTGGATGCCCAGGCGATGCAGCGTCGGGGCGCGGTTCAGGAGAACCGGATGTTCCTTGATGACCTCTTCCAGCACGTCCCAGACTTCCGTCGTCGGCCGTTCGACCATGCGCTTGGCCGCTCGGATGTTACGGGTCGGATCGTTGTCCTGGAGACGTTTCATGACAAAGGGTTTGAACAGCTCCAGGGCCATTTCCTTCGGCAGGCCGCACTGGTGCATCTTCATTTCCGGACCGACGACGATAACGGAACGGCCGGAATAGTCGACACGTTTGCCCAGCAGGTTCTGGCGGAAGCGGCCCTGTTTGCCTTTCAGCATATCCGACAGGGACTTGAGGGGACGGTTGCCGGGGCCCGTGACAGGGCGGCCGCGGCGGCCGTTGTCGATGAGGGCGTCCACCGCTTCCTGCAGCATACGCTTTTCATTGCGGACGATGATATCCGGCGCGTGCAGATCCAGGAGACGTTTCAGGCGATTGTTGCGATTGATGACGCGGCGATACAGGTCGTTCAGGTCGCTCGTCGCGAAGCGGCCGCCGTCGAGCTGCACCATGGGGCGCAGGTCCGGCGGGATCACGGGGATGACGTCGAGGATCATCCACGACGGTTTGTTGCCCGACTTCTGGAATGCTTCCGCCACTTCGAGACGGCGGACGATGCGGATCTTCTTCTGGCCCGACGCGTCCTTCAGCTCGGCGCGCAATTCCTCGACCAGGGCGTCCACGTCGATTTCCTCGAGCAGTTCCTTGATGGCCGAAGCGCCCATATCCGCGCGGAACGAACCGTAACCATACTTATCGATGGCATTCTTGTAATCCGCTTCCGTCAGGAGTTCTTTTTTCGTCAGGCCCGTTTCGCCCGGATCCAGCACGATGTAGTTGACAAAGTACAGGACGCGTTCCAGGGAGCGGGGAGAGATATCAAGAATCAAGCCCATCCGGCTCGGGATACCCTTGAAGTACCAAATATGGGAAACCGGCGTAGCCAGCTCGATATGGCCCATACGGTCGCGGCGCACCTTGGCGCGCGTGACTTCGACGCCGCACTTGTCGCACACGACACCCTTGTAACGGATGCGTTTGTACTTGCCGCAATGGCATTCCCAGTCCTTGACAGGCCCGAAGATGCGCTCGCAGAACAAGCCGTCCGTTTCCGGTTTCAGGGTTCTATAGTTGATGGTTTCCGGCTTTTTTACTTCGCCGTGCGACCAGGATCTGATCAGCTCCGGAGATGCCAGACCGATTCGCATAGAATGGAAATTGTTAACGTCTAACAAGTACTTCTCTCTCCCTTCTTAGTCATTGTCGTCCACAGGATCGTCCTCGCCCACTTCGTGGTAGCTGTTGAGGTCGCCGCTGTTTTCGTCTTCCTGGTCGGATTCGGTCCCGTTGTAGATTTCCTCTTCACGGTAGCGTTCGTCGCCGCTGTCCTGTTTCCCGTCCAGGACAGGGGCTTCGGGACGGAA
Source organism: uncultured Selenomonadales bacterium (assembly GCA_900314855.1). Lineage (GTDB taxonomy): Bacteria > Bacillota > Negativicutes > Acidaminococcales > Acidaminococcaceae > Succiniclasticum. Next base: position 7,891 of record OMWZ01000026.1, on the reverse strand, counting down.
CTCCTGGATGGCTTCCACCGGGCCGTCTGCCATATCGTCTTCGTCATCCTGCAGGGAGATGTCTTCACCGTCTTCGTCGAGGACGCGGAGGTCCAAGCCGATGCTCTGCAATTCCTTGACCAGGACCTTGAAGGATTCCGGCACGCCCGGTTCGGGGATGTTCTCCCCTTTGACGATGGCTTCGTAGGTCTTGACGCGGCCCACGACATCGTCGGACTTGACGGTCAGGATTTCCTGCAACGTATAGGCGGCGCCATACGCTTCCAGTGCCCAGACTTCCATTTCTCCAAAACGCTGGCCGCCAAACTGGGCCTTGCCGCCCAACGGCTGCTGCGTAACGAGGGAGTACGGGCCCGTGGAACGGGCATGGATCTTGTCATCGACCAGATGATGGAGTTTCAGCATGTATACGCAGCCGACGGTAACGGGGTTGTCGAAGGGTTCGCCCGTACGGCCGTCATACAGCGTGGTCTTGCCGGACGGATTGATGCCGGACAATTTGACGATGTTCTGCAGGTCTTCCTCGTTCGCGCTGTCGAAAACCGGGACGGCCATCTTGACGGCCGTCAGCGTCTCGTTGCCGGCCATGCCGATATCCGTCGTCTTCGGCATGCCGTAGCGGTCGAAGTCATAGCCCGTGTCGCGCAGTTCCTGTTCCAGGCCTTCCATCTGCTGCTGGATTTTCATTCCCAGGTGCAGGCCCGCCCAGCCCAAATGGGTTTCCAGGATCTGGCCGATGTTCATACGGGACGGCACGCCCAGGGGATTCAGCACAATCTGGACCGGTTCGCCGTTCGGCAAGAACGGCATATCCTCACGGGGCAGGATGCGCGAAACGACACCCTTGTTCCCGTGACGGCCCGACATCTTGTCGCCGGCGCGGATTTTCCGTTTCTGCGCAATGTGGATGCGGACCTGTTCGTTGACGCCCGGCGGCAGTTCGTCGCCGTGTTCCCGCGTGAAGACCTTGACGCTGACAATGATCCCCGTTTCGCCGTGGGGCACGCGCAAAGAGCTGTCGCGCTCTTCGCGGGCCTTTTCATTGAATACGGCACGGACCAGGCGCTCTTCGGCGGACAGTTCCGTCTCGCCCTTCGGCGTCACTTTACCGACGAGGATATCGCCGGGGCGCACTTCGGCGCCGATGCGGATAATGCCCCGTTCATCCAGATCCTTGCGGGCTTCTTCCGAGACGTTCGGAATGTCGCGGGTAATCTGTTCCGGTCCCAGTTTCGTATCGCGGGAATCGCATTCATATTCTTCAATATGGATGGATGTATAGGTATCGTTCTTCACCAGATCTTCCGACAGGAGGATGGCGTCTTCGTAGTTGTAGCCTTCCCACGGCATATAGGCGACGAGGACGTTGTGGCCCAGGGCCAGTTCGCCCCGGTCCGTCGCCGGGCCGTCTGCCAGGACCTGGCCTGCGGCCACTTTGTCGCCTTTGAAGACGATGGGGCGCTGGTTGACACAGGTGCTCTGGTTGGAACGTTTGAATTTCAGGACTTCGTATCTGTCGATGTCGCCATTTTCCGCGCGGACCTGGATCTCGCTGCCCGTGGCACGGATGACTTCGCCGGCGTGTTTCGCCAGGATGCAGTTGCCCGAGTCCGTAGCCACCTTATATTCCATGCCCGTGCCGACCACAGGAGCCTGCGGGGTCAGCAGGGGAACGGCCTGGCGTTGCATGTTCGCGCCCATGAGGGCACGGTTGGCGTCGTCGTGCTCCAGGAACGGGATCAGGGCCGTAGCGATGGACACAACCTGCTTAGGCGAAACGTCCATGTAATCCACGCGGCTCGGGCTCAGGCTCAGGACATCGTCCTTGCGGCGGGCCGTGACACGCTCGCCCGTGAAGTAGCCGTTCTCGTCCAGCGGTTCGTTGGCCTGGGCGACGATGAACTTGTCTTCTTCATCGGCCGTCAGGTAATCGATAACATCCGTAACGCGTTTGTGTTCCTTGTCCACGCGGCGGTACGGCGTTTCGATGAACCCGAAACGGTTGATGACGCCAAAGGTGGCCAGGGAGCCAATCAGGCCGATGTTCGGACCTTCCGGCGTTTCAATGGGGCACATACGGCCGTAATGGGAGTTGTGGACGTCGCGGACTTCGTAGCCGGCGCGCTCCCGGGACAGACCGCCCGGTCCCAGGGCAGACAGGCGGCGCTTGTGCGTCAGTTCGGCCAGGGGATTGTTCTGGTCCATGAACTGCGACAGCTGGCTGCTGCCAAAAAATTCCTTGATGGCCGCCACCACGGGGCGGATATTGATCAGGGCCTGCGGCGTAATGCCATCCACATCTTGGATGGTCATACGTTCCCGGACGACGCGTTCCATCCGGGCCAAGCCGATGCGGAACTGGTTCTGCAGCAGTTCGCCGACGCAGCGGACGCGACGGTTGCCCAAATGGTCGATGTCATCCTTTTCGCCGTGGCCGTCCATAACGTTCAGCAGGTAGCCGAAGGAGGCCAGGATGTCTTCCTTCGTGATGGTGCGCAGCTTTTCATCGATACCGGACGTGAAAATGATGCGCAGGACTTTGCCGTTCAACTCGCGGATCTGCACCTGGTGGATGCCTTCGGCGGCGTAAATGCCGCTTTCCTCCACCTTGTCCAAGACATCCTGCGTCAAGAGGGTTCCCTTTTCGACGATGATTTCGCCCGTTTCCGTATCCACGAGGGGCTCGTCGAGGACGCAGTCCGCCAAGCGGTTGCGCCAGCCCAGCTTTTTATTCAGTTTGTACCGGCCCACATAGGCCAGATCGTAACGACGGTCGTCGAAAAAGGTCTGGCTGATGAGCTGCTTGGCCGATTCCACCGTCGCCGGTTCCCCGGGACGCAGCTTTTTATAGAGTTCGACGATGGCTTCGTCGCGGTTCGTCGTCGTATCCTTTTCCAGGGTCGCCTTGACGGCTTCCACCGTAATGACGCCGTCGTCCGTATGGGTTTCGATCTGCGTATCGCCGAAGAAGTTCAGGATTTCTTCATTCGTTTCCAGCCCCATGGCGCGCAGCAGCACCGTGGCCGGCACCTTGCGGGTACGGTCCACACGGGCGTAGATGACATGGTTGAGGTCCGTTTCGTATTCAATCCAGGCGCCGCGGTTCGGGATCACCGTCGTCCCGTACAGGTAAATGGCGCTGGGATCCATCTGCTTGTCATAGTACACGCCGGGCGAACGAACCAGCTGGCTTACAATGACACGTTCCGCCCCGTTGATCACAAAGGTGCCCGTCGCCGTCATGAGGGGAAAATCGCCCATAAAAACGGGGGATTCCTTGATTTCTCCCGTATCCTTGTAGAGCAGGCGGACCTTCACATTCAAAGGAGCGCAGTAGGAAGCATCCCGTTCCTTGCATTCCTCGATGGAGTATTTCGGCTTGCCGAGCTCGAAGCTTTCGAAGGAAAGCTCCAGATTGCCGTTAAAATCCTTAATGGGGGAAATATCGTGGAAGATTTCGTTCAAGCCTTCGTCGATGAACCATTCGTAGGATTTGCGCTGCAAATCAATCAAATGGGGCATCGGGATGACTTCGTTGATCTTCCCGAAGCTGTACCGTGTTCTGTCACCTGTCTGAACCGGTTTAAACATGTAACCCTTCACTCCTTATAAAAATGATGTCAGGCAATACAAAACCAAGTACGTTGGCAAGGGTCAAAAAAAACAAGGGCCTTACCTCAAGACTCCCTGTTTCCTCCTTGCGACGAACGTACTTCATCCCGAACGATATGGCGGCCGACGTGAACCACTGCACTGTCTGACCGTTGTAGTCAAGCCTGCGTTTTCAGCGTATGGAACGCCGTTGGAACAGCCCGTGCCGCTCCTTCCGGCAAATATGGTTCTGAAAACCATGGTGAGTTGTCACAAAAAAAGCGCAAAAACCCGCTCTTAATGTTGGGACATAATATTAACACGTCTGGATGTATTCTGTCAAGAGACAACGCAAAAAAATCCCGGATAGCCCGAGACACCAAGGGTGTCGGGCCCTTCCGGGATGAAATGGGTTAGCTTACTTTACTTCGACAGTAGCGCCAGCTTCTTCCAGTTTGGCTTTGGCTTCGTCGGCATCGGCTTTGGAAACTTTTTCCTTGACAGCTTTCGGAGCGCCGTCAACCAGGGCTTTGGCTTCTTTCAGGCCCAGGCCGGTCAGTTCGCGGACCGCTTTGATAACGGCGATCTTGCCGGAACCAGCGTCTTTCAGGATAACGTCGAATTCGGTCTTTTCTTCAGCAGCGCCAGCGGGAGCAGCGCCAGCAGCGGCAACGGCAACCGGAGCAGCAGCGGATACGCCGAATTTTTCTTCCAGGGCTTTTACGAGTTCAGCGAGTTCCAGTACGGACATGCTTTCAATGGCTTCAATAATCTGATCTTTGTTCATTATAATTTCCTCCATCAATTTAAAATGAATTTTAGATTTTAGACTGCCTCAGGCAGTACATACGTCAGGGTTCCGCCCATTAAGCGGACTGTTTTTCCTTTTCCGCGCGAACGGCATCCAGGGCATAAACCACCTTGGCAATCGTGCCATGGAGCGTGCGTACCAGGCCGGAAATCGGAGCATTGAGGCTGCCCAGCATTTTGGCAACCAATACTTCCTTCGGCGGCAGTGCAGCCAGTGCCTTGACTTCTTCTACGGATACTACTTTTCCTTCCACGACGCCGGCTTTGACAACCAGTTTGTCGTGGTCTTTTGCGAATTCGCTGATAACCTTGCAGGCAGCAACGGCATCCGTGTCGGAAGAGCACAGGGCCGTGTTTTCGGACAGGACAGAGTCCAGGTCCAGGCCGGCTTCTTTCGCGACGATAGAGATCAGAGTGTTCTTGTAAACGGTGTAGCTCGTAGCGGCTTCACGGGTCTTGCGACGCAATTCCGTGTCTTCCGCGACGGACAGGCCATGGAAATTGACGAGAACAATGCTCTTCGCGTCTGCGAACACTTTACGGAGTTCTTCCAACTGTGCGGCTTTCTCTGCTTTAGTCTTCAATGAATTTGCACCTCCTTCTTGTTTAGATTTGATTTGTATAAATCAAAAAGACCTCTCGGCCGGTGCAGCCGGAGGTCGTTACTTTTTCTATAACGTCTCCGGCCTCGGCAGGCGTACCATACGGCACTTACGCGGGGGCACCTGCTGTCTTTGGCCCGATTATCTTCTGATTTAGTAGGGGTTCCGGATCTTACTTCGCGCTGTCGGCTTTCAGGACATCAATCGCGATGCCAGGGCCCATCGTAGTGGACATGGTCACGGATTTAATATACTGGCCTTTTGCGCCAGACGGTTTGACCTTGATCAGGGTCTGGGCCAGGGCTACGTAGTTATCCAGAAGATCAGCTTCGCTGAAGGAAGCTTTGCCGATCATAGCCTGTACGTTGCCGGCCTTATCGGCACGGTATTCCACTTTACCGGCTTTGATCTCGGAAACGGCTTTCGCAACGTCCATCGTTACGGTGCCGACTTTCGGGTTAGGCATCAAGCCTTTCGGGCCGAGGACACGACCCAGACGGCCGACTTTGCCCATCAGGTTCGGCGTAGCGACGCAGACTTCGAAATCGAACCAGCCGCCCGCAACTTTGTCGATCAGTTCCTGACCGCCGACGTAATCCGCACCGGCCGCTTTTGCTTCTTCGGCTTTGGGGCCTTCCGCAAACACAAGGACCTTTTTGGATTTGCCCGTACCGTGCGGCAGCACCATTGCCCCGCGGACCTGCTGGTCAGCGTATTTCGGGTTGATGCCCAGACGGAACGATACGTCGATGGAGCTGTCAAATTTGGTGACAACGGTTTTCTTGACCAGTTCTACCGCTTCTTTCGGGGAATAGAACTTGTCGGCATCGATCAGCTTGGCAGCGTCGATGTACTTCTTGCCATGTTTTGCCATGTAACATTACCTCCCAGTGGTGCTAACGGCTTCTGCCTCCCACGATAATTCCGGCTTCACGCCGGGGGTGCCGCCAAGGCGGCAGGGTCGGGACTCCTTAGTCGGAAATGACGATGCCCATGCTGCGGGCCGTGCCTTCGACCATGCGGGTCGCGGCTTCCAGATCGGAAGCGTTCAGGTCCGCCATCTTCATCTGGGCGATTTCGCGGGCCTTGTCGCGGCTCAGGGTAGCGACCTTGTTCTTGTTCGGTTCGCCGGATGCCTTTTCAAGGCCGGCGGCTTTCTTCAGCAATACTGCCGCTGGGGGAGTCTTGCAGATGAAAGTAAAGGAACGGTCTTCATAAACGGTAATGACGACAGGGATTACCAGACCGACCTGCTGTGCCGTACGGGCGTTAAAATCCTTGACGAATGCCATGATGTTGACGCCGGCCTGGCCCAGTGCAGGACCTACAGGAGGTGCCGGGGTAGCTTTACCGCCAGGGACCTGTAATTTTACAACCTTGGAAACTTTCTTTGCCATTTCTGATTACACCTCCTTTTCAGTCGATTTCTTCCACCAGGGTATAATTGATATCAACAGGGGTTTCGCGCCCGAACATGTCCACCAGTACCGTGACGATGCCACGTTCTTCGTCGATAGCCGAAACCACGCCTTCGAAGCCCCGGAAGGCCCCGTCTTTCAGGCGAACCGTCTGTTGCAAGCTTAAATTGATGTGGATCTTCGCCGGCGCGGCAGCCACGGTTCCCACCATGGTGTCCTCGCCTTCCTCGGAGGCCTCCGCCTGTTCGGCGCTGGCCGCGAAGATGCGTTCCACTTCCTCGTCCGACAACGGAACAGGGTTCTTGTTGTCCGGACCCACAAAGCCCGTCACACCGGGGGTGTTCCGGACCACATACCAGGTGCGGTCGTCCACGATCATCTCCACGAGCACATAGCCCGGGAAGACTTTCCGCGCGACAATGCGTTTCTTGCCGTTGTCGTCGACGATTTCCTCGTTCTCGATGGGAATCATGATATGGAAGATCCGGTCTTCCATTCCCAGGGAATGGACCTTGCGTTCCAGGTTAGCACTTACCTTATTCTCGTAGCCGGAATAAGTATGGATAGCATACCAATGCTTTTTTCCTCTTCCCAGAACTTCAGCATCATTGTTTTCCATAATTAAAGCGGGGCCAGGCCCCTACCTCCTTCGTGCGTCACCGTAACAGCAAGCGGATCGCCGCCGAGAACACCGTATCCGCAACCCAAATGGCCACCGCCACGATTGCCACGGCCACAAGGACTACCGCCGTATCCACCAGCAGCTCCCGCTTCGTAGGCCAGGTCACCTTATGCAGTTCGACCTTGGACTCCTTGAAGAAATTTGCAATTTTCTTAGGGGTGCTGACTTCCGCCACCGCGTCTTTCTGGTCGGCCATTCGTTTCACATCCTCATTCTACTGAGCGCCTGCGCGCAGGGATTACTTGGTTTCTTTATGTAAAGTTTCTTTTCTGCAATGCGGGCAGTACTTCTTCAGCTCCAGACGATCGGGATCGTTCTTCTTGTTCTTGTTCGTCTGATAGTTTCTGTTCTTGCACTCCGTGCATGCCATCGTAATCAACGTACGCATCGTTGCCACCTCTTTCGCTTTGAAAATACTCTAGGACAGGATTGTCACTAAATGATAATAACACAGTTGATTATTTATGTCAATTACATTACACTTTTTCCCGCGTTGCCCCGACGGGCCCCCAGAGCCGTTGGACGTCGCACGCCCGACGCCGCGGAAAAAATATTTTTGGAAGAAAAGGGCCGGTCGTTCCCGCCGACCGGTCCTCCCTAAAGTGTGCCCTTGCCGCCCCGCGGCCACAGGATCCGTCCAGGTCCCCTGCGCAGAGCCTTCCGTTTTGCCGTGGAAGCAGCGGAACGGCCGCTTATTCGATGATTTCACCGACAACGCCGGCGCCAACGGTATGACCGCCTTCGCGGATAGCGAAGCGCAGGCCCTGTTCCATGGCGATCGGAGTGAT
>OMWZ01000021.1 GCA_900314855.1 uncultured Selenomonadales bacterium | reverse complement strand
CCCGATCGGCATCGCGATTTCCAAACAGCTGGGCGCTTCTCCGCACGCTGTATTGATGGCTATCGCCGTTGCAGCGTCCTGCGCATTCGCAACGCCTGTCGGCACGCCTCCGAACACCCTGGTACTTGGCCCTGGCGGATACAAGTTCATGGACTATGTAAAAGCTGGTCTGGGTCTGGTTATCGTCTGCTTCGTCGTCTCGGTAGCCCTGATTCCTATCTTCTGGCCGTTCTTCCCGGGCAAATAATCCTTTCCGGATTGGCTTGGCGTAAGCACACAGAAATTCAAAAACAGGCATGGCACGGGCCGTGCCTGTTTTCTTTTTTGCAAAAACCCGGGGAAAACCTCTTGCCAGTTCTCCCTAAATAGGATATAATGGGCAAGTAACGAAAAGTTCATACGGAGTGGTACTCAAGCTGGCTGAAGAGGACGGTTTGCTAAATCGTTAGGGGTCGCAAGGCTCGCCGGAGTTCGAATCTCCGCCACTCCGCCATAATTTGGCAAGGAAGCATCTGGAATGTGTCCAGGTGCTTTTTCTTTTTGACAGATATTTTCAGATATTTCAATATTTTCAATTAACAGCGATTCAATCCGGTGCATTTTTGTGTTATAATGAAACAACGCCCACGGTGGCAATGCCCGCGGGCCCAACACAGCATCGGGAATCCTGCCGGCAGGGAGCGGCAGCCCGAAAGGAGGGAATTGAGTGAAGTGTGTTGCAGTTTGTACCAGCCGCAAAAAGCTTGCCCTGGAAACGCGGTACCTGATGGCGGAGATGAAACGGGTTTGTGGCCCCGTGCGCTACATCCGGTTCCATTCCCCGGAGGAGCTCCTGGACACGATCCATCATACCCTGGATGGAACCATCGACCCGGAGTTCGCGCGGAAGCGTGTCGAATATGCCATCCTGGAACCCTCGGCGTATTTGTTTCGTAACGATCCGGAAGAAAAAAACAAGGCCCTGATGGCGGAGCTGAAGCGATATATAGGGGTGATCCAAATCCACTACGTCAGCGAGTGGGAACCATCGGATACAATCCTGCGGGATCCGCGGGAGCATCACCATTATATAACGTTTCAGGCCAGCGACAGGGAGGTCCTGCGCGATGTACGCCAATCCCCGGAGGGGGACCCGGTCGCCGTGGCCGCGCCTTTCCTGGATATCGACTCGGACTATCTCTATATTCGGGACAACGGACGACACTACCGGATCCGGCAGCGGGATATCACCTGTTGCGTGAGGGAACGGGACGGCCTCGCCATCTATAAAGGCCGGGAGCGGATTTGTACCCGCGCGAGCCTGGGCAGCGCCGAAGCCCTGCTGGCCCAGGCCCGGACGGCTTTCTGCCGCGTCCAGCGCCGTTATCTGGTCAATCCGGACCACGTGAATCCAGACGGGCTGTCGTACCCCGTTTCTGCGGGCTCCGTGCCTCCGGACCGGCTGAACTTCGACAACGGCCTGTGCATTCCCGCCTGGCAGGAGTGGCCCTGAGACCAGGCGGCACTCCGCGGGCCGTGCCGCGAGGACCGGACCGACAGACCTTTTCCCGGGAAATATCGGGGAAAGGTCTGTTTTTGTTTTTGGCGCTTCTATGGTATAATAAACTAATATTTTGCAGATGTTTCCCGCCGGCGCCGGGGGCGGGCGCGGACCGGATTGTCCGCGGCGGATTCCCGGTGGATCCCACGTCCCCGGCGGCGCGGCGAAGGGGCCGCGGTAAGGCGCGGCGTCCCGCGGAGACGCGCGGGAAGGGAAGAGGAACGGAAAAGGAGTCATTATGTTTTTTGATAGAGCAAGAATCTACTGTGAAGCAGGCAAGGGCGGCGACGGCATGTCCAGTTTCCGCCGTGAAAAATTCGTCGACAAGGGCGGCCCCAACGGGGGGAACGGCGGGCATGGCGGCAGCGTCCTCCTGCAGGCCGACGCGAACCTGAACACCCTCGTCGATTTCCGCTATAAGCGCAAATTCGTCGCCCCCAAGGGGCAGCCCGGCGGCAACAACAACATGACGGGCGCCCGCGGCCAGGACGTGATTGTCAAGGTGCCCCTGGGCACGGTGGTCCGCGACGATGCCACGGGCGTTGTCCTGGCGGACCTGACGGAGAACGGACAGGAGTTTGTCGCTGCCAAAGGCGGCCGCGGCGGCAAGGGCAACGCGTGTTACGCCACGCCGACGAAGCGGACACCGACCTTCGCCGAAAAAGGCGAACCGGGCACGCAGGGCTGGTACCGCCTGGAATTGAAACTCATTGCCGACGTGGGCCTTGTCGGCTATCCGAGCGTGGGCAAGTCGAGCATTATTTCCCGGGTGAGCGCTGCCAAACCCGAAGTGGCGGCCTACCATTTCACGACCTTGACGCCGGTTTTGGGCGTTGTACGCCTGAGCGACGATGTGAGCTTCGTCCTCGCCGATATTCCGGGCCTCATCGAAGGCGCGTCGGAAGGCGTCGGCCTGGGCCATGACTTCCTGCGCCACATTGAGCGCACGAAGGTCCTCCTCCACGTGGTGGATGCTTCGGGCTGCGAAGGCCGCGATCCCCTGGAGGATTTCGACAAAATCAACCACGAACTGGAAAAATACAGCGCCAGGCTGGCCCGGCGCCCGCAGCTCGTCGTGGCCAATAAGATGGACCTGCCCGACGCGCGGGAAAATTTCGCGCGGCTGAAAGACTATGTCGGGCAGAAAGGCTATGACCTCGTCCCCGTTTCGGCGGCCACCGGAGAAGGCCTGCAGGAGCTTATGTGGAAGGCCTACGAAATGGCCCGGGACTATGTGCCGGACGAACCGGAAGAAGAAATCGGCGCGCTGGACGAAGGCGACCCCGATGCCTTTGAAATCATCAAGGGCGCCGAAGACGCGGACTACGAGATTAAGGGCAAGAACATCGAGCGCCTGGTCGCCATGACGAATTTCAACAACGACGAGGCGCAGTACCGCTTCCAGCTCATCTGGAAACGGCTGAAGATCGAAGAAGCCCTGGTGGAGGCCGGCGTGCAGGAAGGGGATACGGTCCGCATCCTGGACATGGTCTTCGTCTATAAGAAGAGCAAATGGAGCGACCGCCGCTGAGGCCACGAGGAGGGAGATCATGATTATTCGGAATCGGGCGGACCTGCGGCAGGCAAAGCGGATTGTCGTCAAGGTCGGGACGAGTACCATCACCTACCCGAACTATAGCCGGAATTTTACCCGCATCGACCATTTGGCGCGGGAGTTGAGCGACCTCCACAACCGGGGCAAGGAAATTATCCTTGTGTCCAGCGGGGCGCAGGCCGTGGGCGTCGATCGCCTGCGCCTGCCGGAAAAACCCCGGACCATCCCGGGCAAGCAGGCCGTCGCCGCCGTGGGGCAGGGAATCCTGATGCATTCCTACGAGAAGGCTTTTGCCGAATATGGCGTCACGGTGGCCCAGGTGCTCCTGACGCGGATGGAAATGCGGGACCGGCACCACTACATCAATTCGCGCAACACGTTTATGGAATTGTTGAAAATGGGCGTCATTCCCATTGTCAATGAAAACGATACGGTCGCCCTGGACGACCTCAAAATCGGGGACAACGACAACATGTCCGCCCTCGTGGGCGGCCTGGCCGACGCGGACCTGATCGTCATCCTGTCGGATATCGACGGATATTACACAGCGAATCCGGCGACGCACCCCGACGCCGTCCTGGTCCACGAAGTGCCGGAAATCACGCCGGCCGTCGAGGAGGCGGCAGGCGACGCGGGATCGTCCCGCGGCACCGGCGGCATGATGACGAAAATCCAGGCGGCGAAGCAGGCTACGAGCTCCGGCATCAGCCTGGTCATCGCCTCGGGCACGGAAAGGGATGCCGTGGCCCGAATCCTGGACGGCGAGGAGGTGGGGACTCTTTTCCTGTCCGGAGAGAACCGCCTGCAGGTGCGCAAGCGCTGGCTGGCTTTCGGCGCCGGCTGCCACGGGACCCTCGTGGTCGACGACGGCTGCGTCCAGGCCCTGCGGCGCGAAGGCAGCTGCAGTATCCTGCCCGCGGGCATTCTCCGCGTCGACGGGGACTTTGAGGCAGGCCAGACCGTCTCCATCCGCGACGGCGCGGGCAAGGAACTGGCCCGGGGACTGACGCACTATTCCTCGGCGGAACTCCATAAGATCAAAGGGGTCAAGACGAGCCAGATCGAACAGATCCTGGGCGCCAAAGTGTGCGACGAAGTAATCCACCGTGACGACCTCGTATTATTATGAAAGAAGGAATTTATATGACAATCCGGGAACAAGCCAGCGAAGCGGCCCGTGCTGCGCGGCGACTGGCCACTCTTTCCACAGCTGCCAGGAATCAGGCCCTCCTGGCCATGGCCGACGCCCTCCTTCGGGAGGAGCCGGTGGTCCTGGCGGCAAACGCCGCCGACATGGAAGCGGGCCGGGCGAAGAGCCTGAAGGCGTCCCTGCTGGATCGGCTCCTGCTGACGCCGGAACGGCTGGCCGACATGGCCGAAGGCCTGCGGCAGGTGGCGGCCCTGCCGGACCCGGTGGGAGCCATTTTGGGTGGATCCACCTTGCCCAACGGCCTGACCGTGACCAAAATCCGCGTGCCCCTGGGCGTCGTGGGTATTGTCTATGAGGCACGGCCCAACGTGACTGCCGACGCCATCGGCCTGTGCCTGAAATCGGGCAACGCTGTCCTCCTGAAGGGAGGCAGCGAAGCCCTCCATTCCAATACGGCCGTGGCCGCCGTCCTGCGCCGGGCTGCCGAAGAAGCAGGCATCCCCGCCGGCGCCGTCCAGTTCATTGCGAGCACGGACCATGGCGCCGTGCAGGAACTGATCCGCCTGCGCGGACTCGTGGATGTGGTCATCCCCCGCGGCAGCGCCCGCCTGATCCAGGCGGTCGTGGCGAATGCCACCGTACCCGTCATCGAAACGGGGGTAGGCGTCTGCCACACGTTCGTCGACGCCAGTGCCGACTTCGACAAGGCCGAGCGGATTATCCTCAACGCCAAGACCCAGCGGCCGTCCACGTGCAACGCCCTGGAAACCCTTTTGGTCCACGAGGCCGTGGCCGATACCTTTCTGCCCCGCATCGTGCGGGTCCTGCAGGAACACGGCGTGACGGTCCTCGGCGACGCCCGCGTCCAGGCCGTGGACAGCGCCGTCGAAGCGGCGACGGACGAAGACTGGGCGACGGAGTACGGAGACCTGCGTTTGTCCGTCAAGGTCGTGTCCGGTCTCGACGAGGCCCTGGACCATATTGCCAGCTACGGCACGAAACACAGCGAATGCATCCTCACGGAGGACTACGACCACGCGCGCCGCTTCCAGCAGGCTGTCGACGCCGCCTGCGTCTACGTGAACGCCTCGACGCGCTTCACCGACGGCTTCCAGTTCGGCTTCGGCGCGGAAATCGGCATCAGCACGCAAAAACTCCATGCCCGCGGCCCCATGGCGCTGCCCGAATTGACCACGTATAAATATCTCCTCTGCGGGGACGGGCAGGTGCGGCCATGATTGACATCGACCTGGAAAGACAACCGAATACACGGGATCTGGGCGGGACCGTGGCCGAAGACGGCCGTGTCGTCCGCCCCCATAAGCTGTTGCGGAGCGGACGCCTGACCCAGTTGACCCGGAACGACGCGACGACCCTGCTCGGGCCGTGCCGCGTGCGGACCGTCGTAGACTTGCGCAGCGCCCTCGAAACGGAGCAGAACCCCGATCCCCAGTGGGGGATTGTCGAACATTACCATCTGCCCATGCTCAGCGATGATCAGCTGGGCTTTTCCGGGATTTCCGGCCAGGACGGCGAGACCCCGCAGAGCATTCTCGATACCCTCGTGGACCAGACGCGCCAGCCCGGCTATTCTGCCGCCCAGTACATGGTCGATGTGTACAAGCAGCTTCTGGCGGGCAAGCAGTCCCAGCACACCCTGCGGCGCTTTTTCGACATTCTCCTGACCCATCGCGACGGCGCCGTGCTCTATCACTGCAACGGCGGCAAGGACCGGACGGGTGTCCTGACGGCCCTCGTCCTGACGGCTCTCGGCGTCTCCTGGAATACCGTCGCCCTCGACTATATGGCCACGAACGAGCGGGTGAAACGGAACCTGGAACGGCGGCTGCACAACCTGCCGGACCGCCACCAGAACCCCCATTCCCACGATGTGGTGCGCGCCATGTATCTGGCCGACGCCAGTTATCTGGAAGCGGCCCGCGGGGAAATGGTCCGGCTCGGCGGGAGTCCCCAGGGGTATCTCCAGACGGTCCTCGGCCTGAGCGACGTCATGCTGGCGGATTTGCGGGACCGGTATTTGAAGCGGTAAGATGTTCGGGGATTTCTCACGGGAACGTCAAAAAGTTGCCACAAATGACTGCTACAATTTCCCGTAACAAGCACGAAGGAAGGAGAGGGAAAGCGTGCGGAACTTTATCAAAAATCATCTCTTCCTGCTGATTGCCCTGGTAGTCGTCGTGGCGGCCGGCGCCGGCGGGTATTCCTATTACCGGCAGAAGAAGGCCGCGTCGGCCACGCCGGTCAAGACGGCGACGGTCCAGTACGGCTCCCTGCGCAAGACTGTTTCGGCCACAGGCAGCCTGAGCGCCGTGGACAACGTGGACATCAGCTCGAAAATCACGGGGCGGATCGTGCAGGTCCACGTGGCGGAAAACGACCATGTGACGGCAGGGCAGCTCCTGGTCAAACTGGACGAGACGTCTCTGAAACAGACGGAGCTGCAGCGCAAAGCCCAGCTCGACGATGCGAAACTGACCCTGGATCGGGACGCGAGCCTGCGGCAGCAGGGCGCGATTTCCCAGCAGACCTATGACACGGCCCTCATGAACTACAGCGTGGCGAAAGCGGCCTACGACCAGGCCGTTTCCAACACGAACGACACGAACATCTACAGCCCCATCGACGGCTATGTCATCGGCAAACCGACGCCGGTGGGACAGACCATCAGCTCTGGGATCAGCACGCCGCAGGTCATCATGTCTATCGCGAACCTGGACAAGATGCAGATCGAAGCCATGGTGGACGAATCGGACGTGGGCCAGATCAAGGTGGGACAGGCCGTGGAATTCACGGTGGATTCCTTCCCGGAAGAGACTTTCCACGGTACGGTACGCCTGGTTTCCCGCAGCGCCACGACGACGAACAACGTGGTGTACTACAAGGTCTACATCGATGTCACCAATTCCCAGGGCAAACTGTTCCCGACCATGACGGCCCGGGCGAACATTATCCTCCATCAGGTGGACCAGGTCCTGAACGTGCCCCAGAGCTGCCTGTTCTACGACAAGAAGCAGGCGTACGTCAAAAAATATGACGCCGCCACGAAGAAGGAGACCCGCGTGAACGTCACAGTCGGGTTGTCGGGCGACGAGAACGTGGAAGTGTCCGGCGAGGGCTTACGGCAGGGAGACACGCTGCTTGTCAAACAGCTCCAAGCCAAGCAGACTTCGAACTTCGGCGGGCCTCCGATGTAAGGAGGGCGCCATGGCAAAAGAAGTCATCGTATTAAAGGATATCGTCAAGATTTTCCACATGGGCGACCAGGAACTCCACGCGTTGGACGACGTCAATTTCAGTGTCGACGAAGGGGATTTCGTCGCCATCATGGGCCCGTCGGGCAGCGGCAAGTCGACCATGATGAACATCCTGGGCTGCCTGGACCGGCCGACCAGCGGCCAGTATTACCTGGACGGCCGCGAAGTGGCCAGCCTCAGCGACGACGAACTGGCGCGGACGCGGAACAAGAAAATCGGCTTCGTCTTCCAAAACTTCAACCTCCTGTCCAAACTGACGGCGCAGGAGAACGTGGCCCTGCCCCTGGTCTATGCCGGCGTCGGCGAGGATGAGCGCATGGCCCGGGCCCGGAAGGCCCTGGAAGACGTGGGCCTTGGCGACCGACTGGACCATAAACCGATGGAAATGTCCGGCGGCCAGCGGCAGCGTGTGGCCATCGCCCGGGCGCTCATCAACGACCCGGCCATCGTCATGGCCGACGAGCCGACGGGCAACCTGGATACCAAGTCCAGCTACGAGATCATGGATATTTTCAAGGCCCTCAACGCGGCCGGTCGGACGCTGGTCATGGTGACCCATGAACCGGACATTGGGCGGCAGACGAAGCGAATCCTCGTCATGCGCGACGGCCGCCTGAACAGTGACGAAAGGTTGGTAGAGGATTATGTTCAATGAGTCGGTCAAGATGGCCATTGACGGCATGATCGGCAACAAGCTGCGTACCTTGCTGACCCTTCTGGGCATCATTATCGGCGTCGGCGCCGTCATTGCCATGGTCAGCCTGGGCTTTGGTGTGCGCGAGCAGATCAAGGAGAACATTTCCCGCCTGGGCAGCAACCTGCTGATCGTCATGTCCGGCGGGCGGACGGCGACGGGCGCCCGCATCCAGGCCGGCGCCGGCGCGCGCCTGACCTACGAGGACGCCAAGGCCATCGAGAAAACCGTCGACGGCATCAAGTACGTGGCGCCCATGGTCCAGTCGACGTACCAGATCGTGCAGGGCAACCAGAACTGGTATTCCCAGGTCCTGGGTACGACGCCGAACATCCTGGACATCCGGGATTACAGCATCGCCGAAGGCCGCAATATCAACGACCGCGATATGTCGGGCGCCGCGCGGAACTGCGTCATCGGCCGGACCATCGTGGAAAACCTGTTCCCCGACGGGGACGCCCTGGGCAAGACCATCCGCATCAATTCGGCGCCGTTCCAGGTAGTAGGCATCCTGGCGGAAAAGGGCCAGTCCGCCAACGGGCAGGACCAGGACGATATCGTCATCATTCCCCTGACGACGGCCCAGCGCCGTGTCATGGGCATTACTTTTATCCGCAGCATCACCATCCAGGCCCAGAATGAGAACACGATCAACGACGCGCAGGCCCAGGTGGAACAGCTTCTGCGGCAGCGGCACCGGATCAAGGATACCGACAACGACGACTTCACGGTGCGCAACCTGTCGGCCCTCATGGAAACCATGATGAGTACGGCCAACACGATTACGGCCCTGTTGGGCTGCATCGCTGCCATCTCCCTTCTCGTCGGCGGCATCGGCATTATGAACATCATGCTCGTCTCCGTCACGGAACGGACGCGGGAAATCGGGATCCGCAAGGCCTTGGGAGCCACGTATCACGACATCCTGCTCCAGTTCCTGATCGAGTCCGCCGTCATCGGCATTATCGGCGGCATCCTGGGGGTGGCCCTAGGCATCGGCGCCAGCTATGCGATCAGCGCCGTTGCCGGCTGGAAGACCGTCGTGTCGATTGTGGTCGTCCTCATTTCCGTCGTCTTTTCCGTGGGTATCGGGATCTTTTTCGGCCTGTATCCCGCGCGGAAAGCGGCGCTGCTCGATCCCATCGATGCCCTGCGGTACGAGTGAGGAACTTTATGAAACTGCCACAAATCCGTCTGTTTTTACAGGCCTTCTCGGAATTTCTGGGGAGGCCTAAAACTGTTTTTGATCTCAAGGACCGCGGCGTCCTTCTCCTCTTGTTGACGGCCCTTGTCCTGGCCCTGGAGACCCTGGTCTGGTGGTGGGAGCACCGCTGACGCCGGGCGGGAAGGTGTTTACAAATGGCCGCGGCCGTTGGTATAATAGAATATACGCCATGAAACGGTGTATTTGAGGGAACAAGCACGGGAGGGAAGGGCATGGAACGGCTTGGTATCCTGGGGGGAACCTACGATCCCATCCATGAGGGACACTTGCGTCTTGCCGCCGCCGTGGCGGCCGGCATGGACCTGGACCGGATCCTCTTTCTGCCGGCCCTGAACCCGCCGCACAAGCAGCGCCGGCACGCCGCGCCGCCGGAGGACCGGCTGGCCATGGTACGGCTGGCCGTCGAACCGTATCCCGACTTTTATGCCAGCGACCTGGAGTACGAACGGGGCGGCCTGTCCTACACGTACGACTTGGTACGCCAGCTCCAGGCCCGCCGTCCCGATGCGGACCTGTACGTCATCGTCGGGGAGGATTCGCTGGAAATGCTCAGTACGTGGTACCGCGCCGACGATCTGCTCCGCCTGGTCCGCTTCATCGTCGCCGCCCGTCCGGGCTGCGACGCCGGCAAAGGGCTGGACCGTCTCGCGCGGGCCTTCGGTCCCTGGACCCGCGACCGGATTCTTCTGTCCGAAGTGCCGGAGACGGCGCTGTCATCGACGGAAATCCGCAGCCGCGTTCGCCAGGGCCTGCCCATCCGCGGCATGGTACCCCTGGCGGTGGAACGGTATATCCAGGAACACGGCCTGTACCGGGACCCGGAAGAGGGCCTGTCCGGGCAGGCCGCCAGGGAAACGAAGAAGGGGTAGGGGCATGACTATCGAAGAAATGCGGCAGCTGCTGCGAGCATCACTGAAACCGAAACGATTCCGCCATTCCTGCGCCGTCCACGACACGGCGCTGGGGTTGGCGGCCTTTTATGCCGCGGACCGGGACAAGGTAGCGGTCGCCGCCTTGCTGCACGATTGCGGCCGCGAAGTGCCGACGCCGGAAAGCGCCGCCAGGGCCCGTGCCCTGGGTCTGGCCCCGGGACCCATTGAATGTGCCCAGCCCATCTTGCTGCATGCCGTACTGGGCCCCTGGTTTGCCCGGGAAAAATACGGCGTCACGGACCCCGACATCCTGGAAGCGATCCGCCGGCACACGACGGGCGGCGCCGGGATGACGGACCTGGCCAAGATTATTTTTCTCGCCGACATGACAGAACCTGGACGGGACTTTCCCGGCGTGGAGGAACTGCGGGAGGCGAGCCGCCGGAATTTGGACGAAGCCATGCTCCTGGCCTACGAAAATACGCTGCGGTACCTGCTGGACCAGCAGCTGCTGATCCATCCCGACGCCGTGGCCGGGTACAATGAGCTGGTCCTGGCCCGCCGGGCAGTCAAGGGCGCGGCCGGGGACGGCAGCGCGCAAAAAACGGCGCGGGATGCGGCGGGCAAGCCGCTGCCCCCAGGTGCCGGGGAAAAAATCCGTCCTGCGACGGGGAAAGAAAAGAAGGAATACGGAAAATGACGGAGCAGAAAGACTCTATCCGGACCCCGCTCCCGCGCCGGCCGCAGCGGAAGAAACGCCGCCTGCGCTGGGGCCGCGTCTTTGCCCTTTTGGTTGTCCTGGCCGTCCTCATGACGACCATGTTCTGGGGCGCCGTGTGGGCCTACACCCACCTCGTGAACGTTCCCGAAGCCAACACGGCCGCGGCGACGGACAAGATCGGCAAGGATGAGAAACTGAACAGGCGCATCAATGTGCTCCTCCTGGGCATCGATGACGGCGACAGCGAAGCGGCCAAGTCGGAGCCGAAGCGGACCGACGCCATCGTGATCCTGAGCTTCGACCCGGAGGATCACAAGATTTCCATGGTTTCCATCCCGCGGGATACCATGGTCCGCCTGCCGGGGCACCGGGGTTACGACAAGATCAACGCGGCCTACGCCTACGGCGGCGTCGCCATGGCGAAACAGACCGTGGCCAACCTGCTGCGCATCCCGATCCACTACTACGCCCTCGTCAATTGGCAAGGCTTCATCGAAGTCATGGATATCATCGGCGGCGTGGATTTGTACGTGGACAAGGACATGCATTATGAAGATCCGTATGCGGATCTCGTTATTGATATCAAGCACGGCTACCAGCATCTGGACGGCAAAAAGAGCGGCCAGTATGTCCGGTTCCGTGCGGACGAACTGGGGGACATCGGCCGCGTCCAGCGGCAGCAGAAATTCCTGAAGGCCCTGGGCCTGCAGATGTTCTCCGTCCACAACATTACCAAGATCCCCTCCATCGTTTCCACGGTGGACAAGTATGTCGAAACGGACATGACGACCGTCACGGCCCTGAAAGCCGTGCGGAGCTTTAATATCCTGTCGGACAACAAGATCCGGTCGGGCATGCTCTACGGCGATTTTTATGACGCGCCGTCCGGCACCAGCTATTGGCTGGCGAAGCGGGCCGACATTGAAAAGTCCCTGAAGGAAGTCGACATTCCCTTCATGGAGAGCAAAGACGACGCCGACATGGAAGAAGTCGTTCCGTCGGACACGCCGAAACAGGCCGTCCGCGCCGCCGACCCGGCGGAGCAGGAACAGAAGCGGGAGAAAGGGAACGACCCGGCCGCCGCGCCGGAGAAATCCCGGGCTTCGACGGATTCCGCGGAGAAGAAGGGGACCGCCGCGTCCGGGGACAAAGGGACGTCTCGGCAGAACGACCGCTCGCCGCGGACCACGACCCGCCGCGGCCAGGCCAAGAACAGCTGAGGAAACGGGAGGAGAAACGAGATGGAAGCAAAAGAAATGGCAACGAAAATCGCCGCCTTGGCCGACGCCAAGAAAGGTAAGGACATCCTGATCCTGAACATGCGGGACCTGTCTTTCCTGACGGATTACTTTGTGATTGTCAGCGCCGGCAATACGACCTTGGTCAAGGCCATTGCCGACGAAATCGAGGATAAGATGGCCGAGGCCGGCGTACCGTGCAAACATAAGGAAGGGTATGGCGAAGGCCGCTGGGTACTGGTGGACTTCGGCGACGTCATTGCCCACGTGTTCCTGGAAGAGGAACGGGATTTTTACAATCTGGAGCAGCTTTGGGCCGACGCGCCGAGCGAACCGTTCCAGGGCGGGGAGGAAGCATGACGGCCCCGGCGGCGGGGTACCGCCCTGGCGACGTCGTGACCCTGAAAGCCGTCCGTGAAGGCGAAATGGGCGTCTGGCTCGACGCCGGCACGGGCAACACATCGGACGATATCCTGCTGCACAAGCTGCAGCAGACCACGCCCGTCCGGGTGGGGGACGAAGTCAAAGTCTACCTGTACCTGGACCCGCGCAAACGCCTGACGGCGAGCATGAAACTGCCCAAGATGCGCGAAGGCCAGCTGGGATACGTGAAGGTGTTGAGCGTGACCCGGGACGGCGGTTTCGTCGATATCGGCGCCGAACGGGGCGTTTTCCTGCCCTATACGGAAATGCAGGGACGGGTCCATGCAGGCCAGTTCGTGTGGGCCCGGCTGTACCGCGACAAGAGCGGGCGCCCGGCCGTGACGATGCGCGTCGATAAAGACATGGCGCGCCTGGCCAAACCGGTGGTGGATAAAAAAGTCGGGGATGTCCTGACTGGCACGATTTACAACATCACCCGCGACGGCTTCTTCCTCTTTACGCCGGAGCGGCACATCGCCTTCCTGCACCGCAGCGAGGCGGATCCGAAACGCTACCTGAGCTTTGGCGAGGAAGTGACGGCCCGCATTACCTTTATCCGGCCGGATGGGCACGTGGACGTGTCCTTGCGCAAGCAAAAGGAAAACGCCATGCTGGACGACGCGGCCCGCATCCTCGCGGAGCTGCAGTCCCGCAACGGGCGTATGCCCTACTGCGACGACACGCCGGTGGAAATCATCAAAGCCAAGTTCGGCATTTCCAAGGCTGCCTTCAAGCGGGCCCTGGGCCACTTGATGAAACAGGGAAAAATCGAGCAGGCCGATGGCTGGACCCACCTGAAAGGGCACGCCGAGTAAAGGCGGGGAGCACCCTCCGGGTGCTGCCGCCGTTTTGCCCGCGATGACGCGATAAGAAAAAACGCAGTCCCGCAAAGAACCTTCTTGTTCTTTGCGGGGCCGCGTTTTTTTGTGCGCCGGGGACGACAGGCGCACGGCAGCGTTCAGGATTCGATGGAGGCAAAGACGATTTCCGCGTTGATCAATTCCGTCAAACGCTTCAGGATAACCGGATCGTAATGGGCGCTGGCGCTTTCGCCCGTCAGGATGGACAGGATGCGTCGCCGGTCCCCCTGGGTCTGGTTATACAAGGTAATATAGTGGGAGATGAGGAGCGCCAGCTGGGCCGGCTTTTCGCAATGGGCCCTGGTCAGGAGGGGCAGGTACTGGTCCCGCTGTTCCGGCGGGGCAGAGAGGAAGCGGATGATGGGAGTGAGCCACGCCGCCATTTTCAAGGGCTGCATGGCTTTCAGGAGCTGGTCCAGGTTGTAGTCGGCCTCCCGGAACAGGGGCTGGATCGGCACGAGCATGCAGGCGATACGGGCTTGTTCCTCCTCGTCCGACGTCCAGTCCATGCCCTGGAGGAGTTTGTTGCAGTAGACCAGTTTCATCTTGTTGATTGGTGTCGGGCGGCGGAGTACCATGGTGAAAACAAAGTTCAGCGTCTCCGCTACGGCATAGCGCGTTTCCATGGTCTCGTGGTCCTGCTTGCGCTGCAGGAACTGCTCGATGAGGACGCGCAGTTCGTCGAAGTGGACCGGTTTGGTCAGGAACAGGTCGGCGCCGCAGCTGTAGCCGTGGATGCGGCTTTCCACATCGGACAGGGCCGTCATGAGGATGACGGCGGTCTCGCGCAGGGTCGTGTCCTTTTTTAAGGCGCTGCAGACTTCGTATCCGGACAGGCCCGGCAGCATGACGTCCAGGAAAATAAGGTCGGGTTGTTCGCGCCGTGCCGTGTCTACGCAGGTATATCCGTCTTCGGTCACGTACACGGTATGCTTCCAGCTTTCCAGCACGTCCTGGAGCATGCGGTTGAGCTGACGGTTGTCGTCGACGACTAGAATTTTGGCCACGAGGGCACCTCCTTGTCAGGGAATGGGAAGGGAAATCAGGATGCGGAGCGCGGGGCGGCATCGGGCAGGGGCAGCGTGAAGGTGAAGGCCGTCCCTTTTCCGGGAGCGCTTTGGACGGAAATGTGCCCGCCGTGGAGTTCGACGAGTTTTTTCACGATGGGAAGTCCCAGTCCCGTGCCGGCCGTCATTTTCGTCAGGGGATTTTCGAGCTGTTCGAATTCCAGGAAAATCCGTTCCTGGTCTTCCGGGGCGATGCCGATGCCGTCGTCTTCCACAGTGAGAAGGGCCAGGCCGGCCGCCTTGTCCTGCCGGGCCCGCACTGTGACATGGCAGCCTGGCGTGGTGAATTTCAAGGCATTGGAAAGCAGGTTGTACAAAATCTGGCGCAAGAGCTGCGGGTCGGCGTAGACGCAGAAATCCCCCGGTTCCAGGGACCACGTGAGGGCCACGTCGTTTTTCGGCCGATAGGAGCGCATTTCCAGGACACAGCCCTGGATGAGTTCCGCCAGGGGCATCGCCATGGGGCGGAATTGCTTGCGCCCGGCCTGGAGACGCGTCAGGTCCAGCAGGTCGTTGATGAGGGACAGCAGGTGGTTGCCGCATTCCGTGGCGTCGTTGATGCAGCGCAGCTGTTTGTCCGTCAGCGGGCCTCCGTAGCCTCCTTTCAGGAACTCGCAGGTGTTGAGGATGACCGACAGGGGTGTCCGTAATTCATGGGAGACGTTGGACAGGAAGCGCGTCTTCGTCTGGTCTGCCTCTTCGAGCTGGCGTACCGTGCTTTCGAGTTCCGACGTGCGCAGGCGGACCTGCAGCTCCAAGGCCTCGCGCTGGCGGCGCTGGCGCAAGGACACGAGCCACACGAGGGGGGCGAAGCAGAAGAGGCACACGCCGGCCAGGAGCAGGGACAGGTTGCGGCTGTCCGTGACGATGCCCGAGAAGCGGGATTCGGGAAGGCCGAAGCTGATATAGCCCACGATCCGGCCCTTGCGGTTTTTCAAGGGCTGGTCGGCGAACACATAGGGCACGCCATCCATGACCAGGCGGCCGCCGTAGTGTCCGTCCTGGCCCTGGTAGTTTCCGGACAGGCGTTCCGACGGCGTGCCGATCAACTCGCTTTGGTCTTCGCCGACAGTCGATTTGGTCGCCACGCGGACGCCGTTTACGGTCAGGACCAGGAAGCCTTCCGTCGCGCGGGAAGCAATGTAGTCGGGAAAATAATAGTCACTGTTGCTGATGCCCACGAGGACAAGGCTGCCGATGCTGGGGCCGCTCCCGCCGGGGCCGGAGGGAACCGGTACGGTCGTCACTTCGCACAGGGCCTGTGGCAGGGGGCCGCTGCGGCCGCGCATGCTTCGTTCCAAGAGGGCGGCGAACTTGGCGTAGTCCGGGCTTCCCTTGACGAAGAGGTCCGTCAGCGGCATGGTTTCGTTCGTCGTGATGGCCCGCCGCTCCGATTGGGCCATACGGCTGATTTCCGACAGGATGCCGTCTTCCCGGTAGCGCAGGTTCGGGCTGGACCGTGCCAGGATGCGGTTGTCCCGGTCCAGGAGGACGATGTAATCGACTTTGTCGAACTGCTGCTGGAACAAGGCGATCTTGGCGGCCAGGTTTGCCGTGTCCCCTGTCCGCAGGGCCTCCCGCATACCCGGCTCGCCGGCGATGATGGCAGCCGTGCGGCGGATGTCGAGCTGGCGCTGTTCCATCTCACTCAAGGCGATGGCCAGGGTTGCCTGCAGGTACTGGTCCCGGCTGCTCGTGAACTGCCGGGTCAGGTACCGCGCCGAGACGAAGGTGATCAGCAGGGAGGGCACGAGCATAAAGAGGACGATGGCCGGCATAAAGTTCGTGGCCATGGCGTCGAAGGTGCGGTCGAAAAAAGCCGACAACTGTTGTCTGGGACTCATGGCTTACCCGTCTTTCCGAACAAAATGCATGGCAATCTGCGTGCGGTCATGCAGATTGAGCTTTGCCAAAATGTTGCTGATATGGGTCTTCACCGTCGTTTCCGTAATGGACAGCTGGGCGCCGATCTGCTTGTTGCTCATGCCGCGGCAGACCAGCTCCACGATTTCCAGCTCACGCCGGCTGATGCGGCTCTCCCGCGGCAGCTGCGAAGTGTCTTTCCAGTCTTCCGTCACAGCGGCCTCCGTATGGCTGAGGCGGGGCAGGGCGGAGATATTGAAATCGAGCAGCGCCAGGGCGCTGGCGAGGAGGCACAAGATGGCCTGGACTTCCTCGCGGGCATAGGACGTGACATGGAAGCGTGCCCGCAGGGCTTCGGGCAGGTTGCTGTCGGGGTAGGTCATGCCGCTGCCCACGGCGTACGCCACGGGCTTGCCCCGGAACAGGATGGGCACGTACATGCGGATCAGGCCGAAGGGACAGACATGGATAAAGGTCTCCCCTTCGCGAACCCGTTCCAGGTCCTCCCGGAAATTGGCTTCGCACTGCGTTTCGTGTTCCTGCCGGATGGCGAAGCAGAACAACGGCCGCTGGGCCCAGACGGTCAAGGGCTGGCCGTTCAAATCATGGATATCCAGGGCAATGTGGAAGGCTTTGGCAAAATGATCCTGAAAGGTCTGGAGCTTGTTTTTGCCGATCAGCTCCAGCCAGGCTGCGGTCCTGCCGCTCTTGCTGCCCACAGGGACTCCCCCTTTCTGACGGACGTTTTCATCCTATCTTCCTATTCTATCATATTTTTTCGGACAGGAAAGAGGTTGTATCTTCGGTCCCTATATTATAGAATGAAATTGAATGTAGAATTTTCTGAGAAGGAGGCCCCCTGACATGGACAGGACTTTGTACATCTACTCCCGCCTGGCGGCGGGAAAGCCCGTCAGCAAGCAGGAAATGGCAGACCGTTTCGGCGTGTCGGAGCGGACAATCCAGCGGGATTTCCGGGAAATCCGGGAACAGTTGGAAAACGACCGGCCTGAATGCGGCCTGGACCGGACCCTGGTCTTCCACCAGGAAGATGGGACCGTGACCATCGAACCGCCAATCGTAGCGTCCTTTACGAGCAGCGAGGCCTATGCCATCGCCAAGATTCTCTTTGAAAGCCGTTCCCTGTCGAAAAAGGAACTGTACGTCCTTCTGGACAAGCTGGAACAGTGCTGCTATCCCATGGCGGACCGGCGGCGCATGCACGAACTCATTCTGAACGAAAAGGCCCTGTACGTGGAGCCGCGGCACCACCAGGATTTGATCCACCGCATTTGGGAGCTGGGCACCCTGGTGGCGCAGCAGCAAGTCGTGTCCCTGACGTACCGGCGGCACAGCGATGGCCGTACCGTCGTCCGGCTCCTGAAGCCCGTGGGGATCTTGACGGACACCTTTTACTTTTACCTCCTGGCCTATTTCGACGACCAGGACGAAAACGCCACGCGGAAGGAGATCAAACAGAAATTTCCCATCGCCTACCGCCTGGACCGGATTATGGCGTGCGTTCCGGTGGGACGGCGCTTTACCGCGCCGTACGCCAAGCGTTTCAAGGAAGGGGAATTCCGCAAACGGACGCAGTTCATGTTCCTGGGGGATTTGACGGAAGTGACCTTCTGGTGCGCCGCCCAGGCCCTGGAAGCCGTCCTGGACCGCCTGCCTACGGCGCGGGTCGTCAAGGAGGACGGGGACGGCAAGGGCGCCACGGTGACGGCCGAAGTGTACGGCGAGCAGGGCGTCTCCATGTGGCTGAAGAGCGAAGGCGACCTGGTGAAAAAAGTCAAGTTCAAGAAGAAATAAGCAAGCAACAGGCGATAAACAGGCGAGAGAACAAGACCGTTGCAGAAAGGAGTCCTACGGCTGTCTGCAAGGTGTGGAAAAGGGGAGATATCATGACGATCTACAATTACTATCCGGGCTGTACCTTGTCCACCAAGGCGAAGAAACTGGACCGGACGGCGCGGCGCTGCGCGGAAAAACTCGGCTTTCCGCTCGTGGAACTGCCCGAATGGCAGTGCTGCGGCGCCGTCTATCCCCAGGCCCCCGACGCCGTGGGGGAACGGCTGGCGGCCGTGCGTGCCCTGGCGGCGGCCCGGGACAACGGCGGGGTCCTCGTGGCCCTCTGCAGTGCCTGCTACCATGTGCTGAAGCGGGTCAACGACGATATGGCCAACGTGTCTTCCATCCGGGACACGGTCAATGGGTACCTGGACTTGGAACGACCCTATGCCGGGGAGACAAAGGTGTCCCATTACCTGGAAGTCCTGCGGGACACTGTGGGCTGGAAACGCCTGGCGTCCCTGGTAACACATCCCCTGACGGGACAGCGCGTCGGCGGCTATTACGGCTGCCTGCTCCTGCGTCCCGGCAGGGTCATGGCCCTGGATGACCCGGAAGCGCCGGTTATCCTGGAAGAGTTTCTCCGCGCCCTCGGGGCGGAGGCCGTCCTCTACGACGAACGGAACGAGTGCTGCGGCAGCTATCTGTCGGTCACGCAGCCGACCTATTGCCGGGAAATGACGGACCGGATTCTGCGGAGCGCCGCCGACGCCGGGGCAGAATGGCTCGTGACGGCGTGTCCCCTCTGCGCGTATAACCTGGTCCACCAGCGCGGCCGGGAACAGCAGGTCGGCGTCGTCTACTTTACGGAACTGTTGGCGCAGGCCCTGGGCCTGACGGAGGGAGGTGACGCGCAATGACAGCGGCCAATGTGAATCCGGCAGAGATCCGCACACCGGAACAGGAAGCGGACTACACGGAACAACTGCTGCGCCTGGCCGATACGCCCGTCCGCCGCTGCATCCAGTGCGGGCGCTGTACCGGCGCGTGTCCCATGGCAAAACATATGGATCTGGTCCCGAACCGCCTCGTGTGGGAACTGAAAAACGGCCGGGCCTCGGTAGTCCTGGCCGCCCGTTCGCCCTGGGACTGCCTGTCCTGCTTTGCCTGCGAGACCCGGTGCCCCCGCGGCATCAGCCCCGCTGCCTGCATGGAAGCGGCGCGCCTGATGGCCATCCGGCCTGCGGGCGCCCCGGTCCTGACGGCGGAAGAGGTCGCTGCCCTGGATCCGGAAATGCCCCAGCAGGGCATTGTCGCGGCTTACCGTAAGTTCAGCAAGTGACAGGAGGGAACGATCGTGCAAAAGATTGGCGTATTTGTATGCTGGTGCGGCAGCAACATTGCCGCAACGGTCGATGTCGCCCGCGTCGTTGCCGCCGCCCGGGAAGTGTCCGGGGTCGTCTATGCGGCGGATTATCCATATATGTGTTCTGAACAGGGACAGGATCTGGTGGCCCGGGCCGTTAGGGAGCACGGGCTGAACCGACTGGTCGTCTGCGCCTGTTCGCCCCGCATGCACGAAAAGACGTTTCGCGCCTGTGCCGAACGGAATGGCATCAACCCGTACCAGGTGGAAATCGCGAACATCCGCGAGCAATGCGCGTGGATTTTGAAGGACAAGGACGAAGCGACGGCCAAGGCCATTGTCCTGATGAAGGCCGCCGTGGCCAAGGCGCTTTTGGACGAACCCCTCGCGCCTGGCGAGAGCCCGGTCACGAAGCGGGCCCTCGTTATCGGCGGCGGCATCGCGGGCATCGAAACAGCCCTGGACATTGCCGAGGCGGGCTATCCCGTGGACATCGTGGAAAAGGAACCGTCCATCGGCGGCAAGATGGCCCAGCTGGACAAGACTTTCCCGACCCTGGACTGCTCGGCGTGCATCCTGACGCCGAAAATGGTCGACGCGGCCCAGCACCCGAACATCCGCATCCTCTCGTACAGCGAGGTCGAGGCCGTGCGGGGCTTCGTGGGGCAGTTCGAAGTGGATATCCGCCGCAAGGCACGCAGTGTCCGGGCCGACCTGTGCAGCGGCTGCGGCATCTGCGCGGCCAAATGCCCGTCTCGCCAGGCCGACAGCGAGTTCGATGCGGGGCTGCGGAAGCGCGGGGCCATCTACATCCCCTTTGCCCAGGCCATCCCCAAGGTCCCCGTCATCGACCGAACGCAATGCCTCAAGTTCCGTACGGGCAAGTGCGGCGTGTGCAGCGTCGTCTGCCCGAACCACTGCATCGACTACGAACAAAAAGACGAGATCCTGACGGAGCGGTACGGCGTGATTGTGCTGGCCACGGGCTTTGAGCTCCTGGACCTGAAGCGGTTCGGCGAGCTTGGCTGGGGACGGAGCAAGGATGTCATTACGTCGCTCCAGCTGGAACGGCTTACCAACGCCGGCGGCCCGACGGAAGGCCGTCTGGTGTGCCCGTCGACGGGGCGGGAACCGAAGCGGGTCGTCCTCGTGAGCTGCGTCGGCTCGCGGGATACGACGGACCGGGGCAAAACGTACTGCTCGAAAATCTGCTGCATGTACAACGCGAAACACGCCATGTACATCCGCGAAAAATATCCCGACACGGACGTGACGGTCTTTTATATCGATGTGCGCACGCCCGGCAAGGGCTTTGACGAATTCCAGCGCCGCGCCGTGGAGGAGTACGGCGTCCACTACATCCGCGGCCTTGTGGGCAAGGTCGACGTCCACCGCGATGGCACGCTGCACCTGACGGCCGGCGATTTGAACAGCGGGCGCCAGATTGAAATGGAACCGGACCTGATCGTCCTGGCCGCCGCGGTCACGCCGTCGCCCGACGCGCGCCGGATTGCGGGGCTCGTGACGGCTTCCATCGACAACGACGGCTTCTACGTGGAAGCCCATCCGAAACTGCGGCCCGTCGAGAGCCCGACGGCAGGGATTTTCCTGTCCGGCATGTGCCAGGGCCCCAAGGACATTCCCGAAACCGTGGCCCAGGCCGGGGCGGCGGCGGTCAAGGCCATCGGCCTGCTGGCCAAGGACAAGCTCCTGGCCAATCCCTGTACGGCCCGGTGCGATGAACAGCGCTGCAGCGGCTGCGAGATCTGCGTCCAGGTCTGCCCCTACGGCGCCATTACGGCGGAAGACAAGACCGTCGTGACCCTGGAAGGAGTCCGGGAAACGCGTCCTGTCGCTGTCGTCAACGAGGCCTTGTGCCAGGGCTGCGGCGCCTGCAGCGCCGCCTGCCCGAGCGGGGCTATGGACCTGAAAGGGTTCACGAACCGGGAGATCCTGGCGGAGGTGGATGCGTTATGCTGGTAACACAGGAACAGAAACAACAGCCGGCCGCCGGGGCGGCGGCCGGAAAAGACACGGCGGTTGGAAAAGATACGGGAACCGGCGCGGCGGCCTTCGAACCGAAGATCGTGGCGTTCTGCTGCAACTGGTGCAGCTACGCCGGCGCCGACGGGGCCGGAACGGCACGGAAACACTATCCGGCCAACGTGAAAATCATCAAAGTCCCCTGCTCGGGGCGGGTCCGTCCCCTCTTTATCCTGCGGGCCTTCCAGAAAGGCGCCGACGGCGTCATCCTCTGCGGCTGCCATCCCGGGGACTGCCACTACATGACAGGCAACTATTACGCGCGGCGCCGCATGGACCTGCTCCTGAGCATGCTCGATTATCTGGGCGTGGCCAAGGACCGCCTGCGCGTGGCCTGGGTCTCGGCCTCGGAGGGCGCGCGGTTCGCCGACCTCATGAACGAGTTCACGGCGCACATCGCGTCGTTGGGGGAAAATGTGAAGTTGAGGGATATGCGATGCAGAAAATAGAGGATTTGATGCGGGCCAAGGCGGCGGCCGTCCTGGCCGACGGGGCGGCGGACTGCGTCCTGGCCTGGAAGCGGGGCATCTTCCCGTACGACCATGCCCCGGCCCTGTTCCGCCGTGGCGACGACCTGGCGGACCTGGTGTACGACGTCTTTTGTCCGGCCAACCTGGCCAAGTATTTGCTGGCCACCTCCCGCGCGGGCGAGCGGGCGGCGGTTTTCCTGAAGCCTTGTGATACGTACGGCGTGAACCAGCTCCTGAAGGACCACCGCGTCGTTCGCGACCGTATCCTGGCCATCGGGACGCCCTGCGGCGGCATGGTGGACGTGAAAAAGCTGCGCGGCGCCGGCTGCGGGACCATCCTGGCCGTCAAGGACCGGGGCGATGTCCTGACTGTCACGACGGCCAAGGGGCCGGTGACGGTGGCGAAAGGAGAGGTGCTCCTGCGCAAATGCCTCGCCTGCAAGGGCAACGCGTACCAGATCGCCGACGACGAAATCGGCACGCCGCGGGGGACGCCCCCGGCCCCGGCGGACCGCTATGCCGAAGTGCGGACCCTCGAGGGGCTGTCGCCGGACGAACGATTCGCCTTCTGGCGGCAGGAACTGTCGAAGTGCATCCGCTGCAACACCTGCCGCGACGTCTGCCCGGCCTGCACGTGCGAGCAGTGCGTCTTCGACCATCCTGGCAGCGGCGTCGACGGCAAAGCCTATGTCGACACGTCCCAGGAAGCCCTGTTCCATATTATCCGTGCCTTTCACGTGGCGGGGCGCTGTACGGGCTGCGGCGAATGCGGCCGCGTCTGCCCCCAGGGTATCCGCCTCGATTTGCTCAATCATAAGTTCGCCAAGGACATCGACGCCTTCTTCGGGCCCTGTCAGCCCGGCGCCGACGCCGATTCCCCGGCGCCGCAGTCCACCTTCCGCTTCGAAGATCCCGAACCGGAGGCCGTGACGCGGCAGGACGACAGGAGGGACCGTCATGCTTAAACTGGAATTGCGGCACTTGGGCGCCTTGTTGGACGCCCTGGCCGGGCAGGGGAAGGTCTACGCCCCCTTCCGTCAAGGCGGCAGGACGGACTTTGCCTGGTACGACGGGACAGCAGGCCGGGATGCCGCTGCCCTGGACCTGGAACACCATACGGCCAGGGCGCCGAAAGACGTCCTTTTTCCCCAGGTGGAGGACCTGCTCCGGTTCCGCCAGCAGGGAAAAAAGCTGGGCCTGGAAGCGGCGCCCCTGCCGACGGAGTCCGTTGTGGCCTTCGGCGTGCGGGGTTGTGACACGGCCGGTTTCGCCATCCTGGATAAGGTCTTTTTGCAGGATCCGGCCGATCTGTATTATCGTGCCCGCCGGGACAGCCTGACCGTCCTGGGCCTGGCCTGCGGTGAACTGGAAGAAACGTGCTTCTGCCGCACGTTCGGCCTGGATCCAGCTGCCCCGGGCGGCGACGTCGACCTGTGGCTGGCCGGCGGGGCTTTGTACTGGCAGGCCCGCACGGACAAGGGGCGGCGGCTGACCGAGGCCCTGGGAGCGGCGGTTCCCTTTACGGATGCCGCGGATACGACCGCGGATACAGCGGCAGGCGCGGCAGCGGACGCGGTACCGCCGGCCGTGGCGGCGCAGCGCGACGCCGTCCACGCATCGTACGACCGCCTGCCCCTGGCGGAGCTGCGCTTCGACGACCGCTTGTACCACCACGAGCGGGAAGCCTTCCGGAGTCCTGTGTGGGAGTCCCTGGCGGCCACGTGCCTCACGTGCCGTACCTGTACTTATGTATGCCCTACCTGCCACTGTTTTGACGTGCGGGACGAGAAGACGGCGCCGGGCACGACGGAACGCTACCGCTGCTGGGACAGCTGCATGGACCGCGATTTCACGCAAATGCCCCACGGCAACCCGCGCAAGGGCAAGACGGAACGGTTCCGGCAGCGCTACCTGCACAAACTGGTCTATTTTCCCGAGGACCACGGCGGCACTTACGCCTGCACGGGCTGCGGGCGTTGCCTGCAGGCGTGCCCCGTGAGCCTGAACATTGTCAAGGTCGAACAGGCCCTGGCGGCGGATCTCGGCGCCGTGGGAGCCGCGCCGGACGGAAAGGGGGGAGCGCAGTGAACCGTGACAGCATGATTCCCGTCGTGGGCGTCCTCACGAAAGTGACCCGCGAAACGGGAGATGTCAATACCTACCGGGTAGAAAAGCCCGGCGGCGGCAAGCTCTTCGAGCATATGCCGGGCCAGTGCGCCTTTTTATCCGTCCCGGGCCTGGGCGAGGCGATTTTCTCGATTACGTCGTCGCCGACAAACCAGGAATTCATGGAATTTAGCATCAAGCGGACGGGCCGGATTACGGACTTTCTGGATGAAGGCATGGAGCCGGGGCAGGAAATCGCTGTCCGCGGCCCCTTCGGCAACCATTTCCCCGTGGAGGACAAGCTCAAGGGCCGGGACCTGCTCTTCATCGGCGGCGGCATCGGCATGGCCCCCTTGCGGAGTGTCGTGAACTACCTGCTGGACCACCGCGCCGACTACGGCAACATCGATGTGGTCTACGGCGCCCGGAGCCGCGAGGATTTTGTCAAGTACGACGAATTGACGGAAGACTGGCCGAACCGGCCGGGGGTGCAGGTGCATCTCACCATCGACCGGCCGCAGGAGGGCTGGACGGGCCATGTGGGATTCGTGCCGGCCTTTCTCCGGGATCTGGCCTTTACGTCGGACAAGACCGTGTGCCTCTGCGGCCCGCCCATCATGATCAAGTTGTGCCTGGAGGCGCTGACGGACATGGGGTTCCGCAAGGACCAGGTCTATACGACACTGGAACTGCGCATGAAATGCGGCATCGGCAAATGCGGCCGCTGCAATATCGGCAAAAAGTACGTCTGCAAGGACGGTCCGGTCTTCACGTGCGACGAACTGGACGATATGCCGGACGAATATTGACCCACGGCTTGCCGGCGGGAAGAGGAGGAACTCAACATGGAAGAAAGGGTACACGTATCCTTGCTGGGAAAACAGTATGTGGTCCCGGCGGAATTGACCATCATGGACGCCATGGAATACGCGGGCTTCAAACTGGTCCGGGGCTGCGGCTGCCGGAGCGGGTTCTGCGGGGCCTGTGCCGTGGTCTACCGCATGGCGGGGAAAACGGAAATCAAGGTCGCCCTGGCCTGCCAGACGAAGGTGGAAGAAGGCATGTGCGTCGGACGCCTGGAATCGTACCCCGTGAACAAGCGGCGCTACGATGTGAACGCCCTGTCGCGGGATGAGAACATCGTGGGCCACCTGTATCCGGAAATCTACAGCTGTATCGGCTGCAACACCTGCACGAAAGGATGTCCCCAGGGACTCAACGTCATGCAGTACATCGCGGCGGCCCAGCGCGGCGACTACCGCAAAGTCGCGGAATTGTCCTTCGACTGCGTGGGCTGCAACATCTGCGCGTCCCGCTGTCCCGCCCAGATCACGCACAGCGCCGTCGGCCTATTGGCGCGGCGCCTGACGGCCAAGTATATCGAACCGCCCTGCGCCCACCTGGAGAGCCGGGTCCGGGAAATCCGCGACGGCGTTTTCCACGCAGGGCTGGAGCAGCTGAAACGCACGCCTGTCGACGAATTGCGGCAGCGGTATAACGAACGGGTTATCGAGAAGTAGGAGGGAAGAAGATGAGCGCATTCACGCAGGAAATACTCGCGTCCATGAAGCGGGTCGAGGCCACGCGGGCGGAGCGGCTGCACCAGGAAGTGCCCCGCTTTACGGCGGACGAGAAGGATGCCTTGTTGAAGGAATTCCATCCCGACTACAGCGAAAAGGGCTTTACGGTCCTGTCGACGGGCCCCAACAAGGGTTCCAAGGTGCCGAAGGAGCTGGCGGAATTGCTGGAGGGCAAAAGCCGTCTCGAAGGGGTCCCGCTGGATCTGACCCGCGTCGACTATGATACGGACGTCCTCGTCATCGGCGGCGGCGGCGCCGGCGCGGCAGCGGCCATCGAAGCGCATGACGCCGGGGCGTCGGTCCTCGTCGTGACAAAGCTGCGCATGGGCGAAGCCAATACCATGATGGCCGAAGGCGGCATCCAGGCGGCGGACAAGGCCAACGATTCGCCCCTCATACACTATCTGGACGCCTTTGGCGGCGGCCATTACCAGAACATTCCCGACCTGTTGGAGGAATTGGTGGAAAACGGGCCCCTGGCCATCGACTGGCTGAGCCGGCTCGGCGTCCTTTTCGACAAGGAAGCGGACGGCACCATGGTCACGACCCACGGCGGCGGGACGTCGCGCAAGCGCATGCATGCCTGCCGGGACGTGACGGGCGCCGAAATCATGCGCGTCCTCCGCGACGAGACGCAGAACCTGGACATTCCCGTCCTGACGTACGCGCCGGCAGTGGAGCTGCTGAAAGATGATACGGGCCGCGTGGCCGGCGCCGTTCTGTGGGACTATGACAGCCAGGAATTTCTCGTGGTCCGCGCCAAAGCGGTCGTCCTTGCCACGGGCGGCGCCGGCCGGCTCCACTACCAGGGCTTTCCCACGTCGAACCACTATGGCGCCACGGCAGACGGATTGGTCCTGGCCTACCGGGCCGGCGCGAAACTGATTTACGCGGATGCCATCCAGTACCATCCCACGGGCGTGGCCTTCCCGGCCCAGATTTACGGCGCCCTCGTGACGGAAAAGGTGCGCTCCGTCGGGGCTCAGCTGGTCAACAGCCAGGGCGTGGCCTTCATGAATCCCCTGGAAACGCGCGACGTGGCGGCAGCGTCCATCATCCGCGAGTGTACGGCCCGCGGCAACGGCGTCCCCGCCCTGGACGGCGTCGCCCTGTGGCTCGATACGCCTATCATCGATATGCTCCACGGCGAAGGCACCATTGAAAAACGCATTCCGGGCATGCTCCGCATGTACCAGAAATTCGGCATCGACATCCGCAAGGAGCCGATCCTCGTTTATCCGACGCTGCACTACCAGAATGGCGGCATCTTGATCAACCGCGACGCCGAGACGGAAATCCCGGGCCTTTTCGTGGCCGGCGAAGCCGTCGGCGGCATCCACGGCACGAACCGTCTCATGGGCAACAGCCTCCTGGACATCATTGTCTTTGGCCGCATCGCCGGCGAACACGCCGCCGCCGAAGCGAAAGGGCGCGCCGCCGTCCCGGCGGAACGCCTGAACCTGGACCACGTGGTGGCCTTCGCCCGGGAACGGGAAGCGGCGGGCATCGAGACGACGGTCCTGTCGCCGAAACTGCTGCCCACGTATACCCACGGCAGAAAAACACGGTAACGGCGGACCCGGACTCGCCAACCCGCGCGGCCCCGTGCCGCGGGAAAATAAACAAGGCCTCTCCTTCCCTTGGAAAAGGAGAGGCCTTTGGCTTGGCCGGCTGGTGTCAGTGGGATGTCGCGTCCTTCCGACTGCCGCTGGCCACCTGTTTCGGATTCAGGATGGCCGCGAGGCGGCTGGTCACACCGGCCGGATCGGGCGTGCCGGCCAGGGTCAGGATGGGCTGGCGCCCTACGAGGAGAACGCCGCCTTGCGTCGTCACGGCGCCGGGCGCCTGGTCCGGGTCGTGGAAGACGGCGGCCAGGTTGCCTGCGATCAGGTAGGCCTGTTCCAGGCCGCTCTTGACGCCGTTATCCTTGGGTGTATAGAAGGATTTGCCCTGGACGAGGATTTCCCCCGTGTCGGCGTTGACCCGGACCTTGTTGTTGCTCCACTTGGTCAGTCGTTTGCTGTAGGCGTCGCGCCGGGAAATGCTGCGCGGATGGTCGTTGAAGAGCTCCGCGAAGCCGCCGTGCCCTTTGCCGTTCCGTTCCAGGATGCGCTGCCACAGGGCGGCGCCGCCGCCGATGTTATATCCCGCGCCGACGGCATAGTCGAACCCGAGCTTGTCCGCTTCCGTTTCCATGGGCTTCGTGACCAGCTTCGCCGTACCGACAGCATTCAGCAAGGTGGCGCCGATGTAGGAGGCGGCGTTCGGATTCTGGCTGGAATACAAGGCCGCCAGGAGGGACACGGGCAGGCCGCGCGTCACGCCGCGGGCGGGATGTTTCTTTTCCCCGTGGGCCAGCTCGTGGCCGATGACGAAGGCCAGTTCGTCTTCGTCGTAGGCCAGTTTTTCAAAGGCCCCGATGTTGACACTCAAATTGTGTCCCAAGGTGCAGAAGGCGTTGAACGATGTATCGTTGTTGACAAAATACTGGTACGGTTCCGACGTAATGGTCGATTTCGGATTCTGGGCCGCGATGGACTTGCTGAGGCGCCCCATGACGCGGTCCAGCATGGCGTTGGCCGTGGCGTCCGTATTGACGCCGTATTTTTCCTTGATCTGTCCGAAGTATTCATTCCGGCCTTTCGTCTCGATGTAATGGACTTGCCGGTTCAAATAGGCATACTGGGCCCCGACCTGCAGGACGGCGACCGCCCCGGAGCCCCAGTCGAAGGCCTGCGCCGGCGCGGGCAGGGCCGCTGTCCCCAGGGTCAGGACCAGGGCTGCCGTGGCCACGGAGGTCTTGGAAAACAGGGATTTCCGCATATTAATCACTCCTTCATAAAAGCGCGCGAGGGGTTGTCCTGTTCGGGAAGCAATTCCTGCTGCCCGTATTATAGCATTTTCAGAGGGCAGGAGAGACGCTTTTTTCAAAAACAGGGGGATTCGTAAGGTTCGTTACACCTTTCCCGGGAGAGCGCTGCTCTTTTTCCTGTTTTGTGCATATAAAAGCTAAAATTTACGCATATACATTGCGTTTTGTCGCCAGCATGCTATAATTAGTCGCATAAAGTTCAAGGCGTGTTTCGCGCATGGACTTTTGTACAAGGTGATAAATTCGCCGGCGCCTCAAAGCAGGAACGGACCGACCGAAGTAGAGGAAACTAGGCAACTCGCACGAAGGCGGCACGGGACGCGGGGATGGCAAGGTGGATTTGCACAATACATTCAAGAGGGGAGAAATCCACATGAAAAAATCCTTAGTACTGGCCATGGCTATGGCCATGGGCGTCACGGCTTCCGCGTACGCCGCGAACCCGTTCTCCGATGTACCGGCTGGTCATTGGGCGTATGACGGCCAAAGGCGCCAACGTGGACAAACTGGCGGCGGAATTCGCTGACGAACTGGATGCCCTGGGCGTTCGCGTCGCGGCCCTGGAAAAGAAATCCGACAATGTACAGATTTCCGGCCAGATCCGTACGAGCTACGAAACCCAGAAATTTGACAAAGACGACAGCAAATATTCCAAAGCGCGTCTGCGTACCCGTCTGATCTTCACGGGCAAAGTCAACGACAACTGGGATTACGTGGCCCGTCTGGAAAACAACCAGTACTTCCACAAAAAGGCTGACCGCAATGCGTATGACTACAAGGGGGAAGACGACGACGTCAAAATCAACCATGCCTACCTGACGGGCAACCTGGGCGCTGTCAACGTGACCGCAGGCCGCCAGGACCTGTGGCTCGCTGATGGCACGGTCTACGATGACCTGCTGGACGGCGTGCAGGCTACGGTCGGCGACAAATTCCAGGTTAGCGGCTTCTACGGCAAAGTGACCGGCGCAATCGACAACACGGACAACAATCCGAGCGACAAGGCCTGGGGTGTCAACGTCAACACGGCCCTGGGCCACGCGACGAACCTCTTCGCCGGCTATACGGAAGTCAACTTCAAAAATGGGAATCAGCGTGAAGCTACGGACTCCGCCAAAGTGATGTTCAACGACGACAAGGCCAAGATTACGAACGCCGGCCTGAAATTCAACCTCACCGATGATGTTGCCCTGACCGGCGGCTACCTGCACACCAACGCCGACAACAACAGCAACGGCTGGTACGCCATTCTCGACCTGTGGGGCGCCGACTACAAGAAACCGGGTTCCTTCGGTTTCCAGGCTGTCTACTACGATCAGCCTTCCATGTCCGCCCAGATGCATACCATGAGCGCCGACCTGTATGAAACGGGTCTGTGGGTCGACGGCTTCAAGGGCTATCAGGTTGCCGCATCCTACACGGTGGCCAAGAACATGATGGCCAGCGTCCAGTACTACGACGTGAAGAGCAGGGAAGACTCCGACAACAAAGTCAAGACCCTGTGGTCCGAATTCCAGCTGCGTTTCTAAGCCTCAGAAAATCGCGAGATCCCAAACTGCAAAGATTCGTGTTTTCAGCGAGACCGCCCTGCGGTCTCGCTTTTTTTGTCCCCTTTTTCCGCGGCGGCTGACGGCACTGCCCGGGAAACGGCCGTTTAGCGCCCTGCAGGGGCGGGGTGGAACGGCGACGGGCCAGCTTGCATCATGGGTGTGCATTTTTATGCTAGCAGAAATATTTATAAATAAATATAATTAAGAATACATCTTAATTAAAAATTATTTGCAATAACAATATATTTCGTGTATAATGAGCACAAGCTACGAGATCGGAACGATGTCGCGGCACCGTTTTCTTCCGGATTATGGAACGTACGAAAGAGGGAATCATCGAACCGCCACATCGGGGCAGAGGAAACAAGGCAACTCGCGCCGGCGCGATGGAACGGGAAGACCGGTTCTCCTGGGGGACGTTTTATAATAAATAAACGTTT
>OMWZ01000009.1 GCA_900314855.1 uncultured Selenomonadales bacterium | reverse complement strand
CCTGACCGGGACGGGCTGCCTCCTTGGCGCCTTGGCGGGGGTCTGGCTGGCCGTGGCCAATCCCTGGGAAGCGGCCCTCCTGGCTGCCTCCACGCTCGGGGTGGCAGGGGAGCGGGCCGAAGAGGCCGTGTGGCAGCAGCGCGCGAAGCCTGTCCCCCTGGGATCCTTCCATACCGCCCTCTTGGATGCCTTGAGCACCTTGGACACGGCCGCCCTTGCCGCCGCCCTGCGCGTCACCGTCTGAGGGGCGCCGCGGGGAGACTGCCGGAACCCCGCCGCCTGCGGCGCGAACGCGCGGGACTCCAACGGCAGGGAAAAGACGATCCAAAACAGCCAAAGACAACCCAAAACAGCGAAAAAGACCTCCGGTCCGTCAGGGAACCGGAGGTCTTGCTTTACGGAAATAGCGCGGGCCGAAGCCTGGCAAGGACAGCTTATTCGAAATCCTTGCCGGTCAGGAGTCTGTAGGCTTCTTTGTATTTGCCGATCGTCTTGTCGATGATGTCCTGCGGCAGGGTATCGCTCGGATGGGCTTTCAGGTAGTCGCGGACGAACTGCTTGTCATAGGAAGGCTGGCCGTGGCCGGCTTTATAGCCTTCGAGGGGCCAGAAGCGGCTGTTGTCCGGCGTCAGCATCTCGTCGCCCAGGACGACGTTGCCTTGTTCGTCCAGGCCGAATTCGAACTTCGTGTCGGCGATGATAATACCGCGGGCGAGAGCGTAGTCGGCGCACTTGTGGTACAGCGCAAGGGTCAAGTCGCGCAGTTTTTCCATGTATTCCTTGCCGTGGCCGGGGAAGAACCCTTCCACCCAGGCGGCGCCGTCTTCCATGGAGATGTTCCTGTCATGCTCGCCGACAGGGGCTTTCGTGCTCGGCGTGAAAATAGCTTCCGGCAGTTTTTGGCATTCCTGGAGCCCTTCGGGCAGGCGGATGCCGCAAACCGTGCCGTCTTCCTGATAGCTTTCCCAGCCGCTGCCCGTGATATAACCGCGGACGATGCATTCCACGGGAATCATGTTCAGTTTCAGGGTCTTCATGCTGTTGCCGGTGAATTCCGGTTTCTGGAAAAATTCCGGCATATCGTGGGTGTCCGTCGAAAGCATGTGGTTCGGCACAATGTCCTTCGTGAAATCGAACCAGAATTCGCTCATCTTGTTGAGGACAGCGCCTTTCTGCGGAATTGGGGTTTTCAGAATGCTGTCAAAAGCGGAGATGCGGTCCGTGCACACCATGACCAGGCTGTCGCCCAAATCGTACAGTTCGCGTACCTTCCCGGATTTGAAGGGTTTGTATTCTTTCATCTTGTTCTCCTTTCGACTACGGCCCTGAATCAAATCAAAGCTGTTCCTGATATGTAACGATTTTATCACAACAAAAAGGCTCCTGCAATGGACAAGGGGCATTTTCTCCCGGCGAACGGGCGAGGGAAACGGAAAATGCATGACAACCCATGTAAAAGAGGCATGCTGCGGCGCACGAAAATACGGTATAATAGGACGCAAGCGACAAGAGAAGACGAGGATACAAGAGATATCTTTCTTTTCCGGTGCAAGAAAAAGGAGTGATTGTGATGAAACAATATGGAAAATGGCTGGCCTTGTGCAGTTTGTGCGTCCTGCTGCTGGGAATCCTGGGCTGTGGCAGCGGCAGCGCTTCAAAACCGGAGCCGGCGGCCCAGGCCAAGGCGGGGCAGGCCGCGGCGAAAGCGGGGGACGGCAAGACCCTCGTTGTGTATTTTTCGGCCACCGGCAGCACCAAGCGTGTTGCCGAATGGATTGCCGGGGAAACAGGCGCGGATATCTTCGTCCTCCAGCCCGACAAGCCCTACACGGATGCCGATTTGGACTACAACGATAAAGGCAGCCGCGTGAGCAAGGAACATGCCGATCCGTCCCTGCGGCCGGCGTACAAGGGGGACGTGGCAGACTGGAAAAAGTACGAACGCGTCTTGGTGGGGTACCCCATTTGGTGGGGGCAGGCGCCGCACATCGTCTACGCTTTCGTGGAGAAGCACGACTTTACGGGCAAAACGGTGATTCCTTTCGCCACGAGCGCCATGTCCCCTTTGTCGGACAGCGGCAAGAACTTGGCCGCGGCGGCCAAGACGGGCGCCTGGCAGGAAGGGAAGCGCTTTGATTCCGGGGCATCCGCACAGGAAGTCCAGAACTGGGTACGCGGGTTGAAAAAGTAAAGAATATTCCCAGGGGAATATCCGGGAACTGCCCTGGTTGGGGTGGATTCCGGAGATTTTTTTTCGTTCCGGGGCAGGAGAATACGCTTGAAATACGGGATAGATAGCATATAATAAAAGTAACTATACTTTTCATTATAATTGTTTCGCGCAATGCCGGAGGTACCTATGATTGGAAGAACAAAAGAAATATCTCTTCTGGAAAATTTGTATGCTTCGCATGCATTGGAGATCGCTTGTGTGTATGGCGAAGAGGGAATTGGGGTAAGAACGCTGATCGCTTCGTTCCTTCGCCAAAAGAGAGGTTACTTTTGCAATGTACGAGCCTGTTCCCCCTTGCTGAATGAAGCGTTTTTTTGCAATGACATGAAGGGGCAGGGACTGACCGCAAGTCCTCAAGAAACAGTGAAATCCCTGTTGGAAAGGTTGTTCCAGAAGGCGGAGGGAGAAAAGATTGTCTTTGTGGTTCAACGGACAGAATGGCTTGCAGCAGGATTTCCGTCCCTCTTTGTGGAAATGGCGAAATTATTGGGGAAACCGGCTTGTACTTACCGAATGTTGCTGCTCCTTACTGGAAAGAACAGGGATTCCTTTCAAGAACCGGAGCGGCTGCTTCCTCACCAGAAATTCACGTATCTTCCCGTCGGGCCCTTATCGTATTTGGAGGCAATGCCGGTCCTTGCAAATTACGCGCCGGAGGAAAAAATCCTGCTCTATGGTGCTTGTGGTGGCCAGCCGTCTCTCTTGCGACTCCTCCGCAGTGATCTTTCGTGCAAGGAGAATGTGTGTTCTTTACTATTGAATGGCAACAGCTCATTTGCAGACGGGGCAGAGGCTTATCTTCGAATGTTCCTGCGAGAACCGGCTGTTTATCAGACCATATTGGCGGCCGTAGCCGGTGGTGCGGCACGGCTGCAGGAATTAGAGCAGAGAACGGGGTTTTCCGCCGGGAAGCTTTCGAAGTATCTGTCCACATTGGTGGAGCGCGGCATCCTGGCCCGGTGGATTCCGGCGACGGAAATGCAAATTCCGAAACAGCATAAAAAGACATTGTATAAGCTGGAAAATACATTTCTTTTGTTTCATTATCTCTACATCTTTCCCAATCAGGGCATTTTGGATGCCGGCGGGGAACGGAAGCTGTTTCGTTCTTTGCGAAAAACAATACAGGAAAAGTATTGCCGCCTTGTTTTTCAGCAAGTCTGTATGCAGCAATTCAGGGAAGTAATACAGGAGATGGAAGCCGGTGACGGTCCGACGCCAGTTGGTTACGAATGGGAAAGCGGGGAGACGGATAAACCACCGTTGATGGTTCGTTTGGGGAAACGTCTGGGCGTATTTGGTATCTCCATTTGGCAAAAAAACAAGGTGGATCTTCCGGAAATCCTAGAATTTATGGAGCGGACAAGAATCTACTCGGCGGAAGAATCATACTGGATCGTGTATTCACGTAAAGGATTTACCAATCCGGCATTGCGGTTTTCTGCCCACCAACCGAATCTCCGCCTTGTTTCCTTGATATATATGAAGTAATTCGAATGAACAGTAGAATAAACCAATGAGAAAAAACTTGAAAGCTAAAATTATACTTTAGAGTATAGCAATAAAAACTTCGTTTTGAAGCGGATTTCCAACGATGAAATCCGCTTCTTTTAGGTAAGCGGAATTTCCACTTGTAAAATTGACCTTCCATTCGTAATAGGATATATTCTTAACTAAAGTGAAGATTGATTAAGAAAGGGGATTCTCAATGAACGCTATTTCTCGCTCGGTGTTATTTTTATTGTTGGCTTCCAATACTGCCGTTATGGCTGCGGAAGCAGACACGGTGCAAAGCTTTGTGCTGGATCCGGTCAATGTCACTGCTATGAAATATGAAAAGACTGCTTTGGAGACACCATCCCAAGTCAGTGTGTATACGGCAGAAGAATTAAGGAAGACGGGCGCTTCGGATGTGGCGAATGCCTTAAAGTACAAACCGGGTATCTTGGCGACCCAGATGGGGCCTCACGACCAAAGCTGGATTACGGGGAATTCTGCCATCAATTTGCGGGGCATCAAAGGGGGGACGTTGGTGTTGATTGACGGGGTCCCTGCTGGATTCAACAATGTCAGTCATTTGGACATGATGAACCTGGACATAGTGGATCGTGTCGAAATCGTCAAGGGCGGTGGAGCCGTCCTCTATGGTAGCGAAGCCTACGGCGGTGTTATCAATGTCATCACGAAGTCCGGGTACGGAAACAGGGTGCATGTCGGTGTAGGAAACAAGGGGCAGCGGGAAGCACATGTAACAGCCGGTAACGATCGTTTCGGGATCGCGGCAGGCCGTAGTGAAATGGGCGCGACGGAGAATATGACCCCGTCCCTCGGGACGAAAACGATTAACGGCACCAAGGTTCCTTATTATGTAAGCTTCGGCGATAGCAAAAAGAACCATCTCGCTGCGACGTATAAAATCAATGACCGGTTGCGCATGAATTATATGTACAACCAGAAAAGGTACACCATTGACTATAATGACGGGAATGAGAATCGGCTACAGCACTTCATGTATGACGACCGGGAACATTTTGCACAGCTTCAATACAAAGACGGGAGTGGTTTCAAGGCAACAGGCTATTATAATTACAGAAACATCCGGAATCCCGACTACTATGTCGTCAATCCGTCGAATTTGGAATGGGAAAAGAGCGAACACAAGCGGTTTGACGTGGATACGGAAAAACGCTGGGATTTCGGGGAGAATCATGCAATCTTCGGGCTGAATGTCAAACGGGAGATTTATTCGGATACCAACCAGAAATTCAAATCATTCGGCAATAGCAGCAGTGTCTTAAAACACCGTGCCTGTTTTGGTGCCTATGCGTTGAACGGCTATTCCCTGTACGGGCAGTATGAAAAGAAGACGAGTGACGTCACCAATGTGACCTTCAGTTTCCGTGAAGAGTTGATTCGTTCCGATGCCGGGAATTACGACGCATTTCTGCCGCAGCTGCAAGCGGTGACGAAATTGAACGGAAAAAGTTCCGTCTATGCGAACGTAGGACGGTCGTTCCGTATGCCGACATTCCGTCAGTTGTATTATTCCAGCGGGGTGCTGCTCCGAAATCCGGACTTGAAACCGGAATATGGCTGGAATTATGAAGTAGGCTACAAATATGAAGGGGAGAAAGACAGCTTGACCGCCTCCCTGTTCCATGTTGACTTGAAGGATCAGATTACGACTCGCAAGGTGAACGTCGACGGAACCTCCATGACGCAGTCTTATAATGCGGCAAAATATCGAAATACCGGTCTGGAAGTTGATTATAGGAGAAAACTGGACAATCATTTCGATTTCAACGTCGGTGGTCTTTACAATAAGCCGGAAAACAAGAGTAGTGCCAATGGGCAATGGAAAAACGTGCTGGGCCGGTATCAACTGTCTGCAGGTTTGAACTGGCATAATAGGAAAGCGGACGCAGCATTCAACATGAATTACATGGGCAAACGGGTAAACAATAGTTCCCAGAAAGATGTAAATCCCTTGCTGCTTTCCAATATCCATGCAGGATATGAAGTGGTCAAGAATGGTCGTTTGACGGTGGACGTAAATAATGTGTTTAATCGGCGCGATTTATCCGATCCGGACGGCAATTATTATACCTGGGGACGCACCTTCCTGGTCGGTTTCGATTACAAGTTCTG
The DNA here is from genome assembly GCA_900314855.1 of uncultured Selenomonadales bacterium. Classification (GTDB taxonomy): domain Bacteria; phylum Bacillota; class Negativicutes; order Acidaminococcales; family Acidaminococcaceae; genus Succiniclasticum. Next base: position 87,667 of record OMWZ01000009.1, on the reverse strand, counting down.
AGAGCGTTTGCGGGGTGTTGCGGTTCGGACACTATAAAGGAGTCTGTTTATGTTTAAAGCTCTCTTGCTGTGGCTTTCGGTCACCCTCTTGCTGACAGGGTGCGCACAGCCGATTCGTAAAGGGATGCCTGTAGGTGCGGAAGGGAAGGTAATCTCGAACTATACGTTCACAGGAGTTTTCCATCAAATTCACATTTCGAAGCGCCCTGCAAAGATCCTTGTTTGTGGGGAAAATGCCGCAGATACCTTAATTGCATTGGGACAGGGAGATGCAATCCACACGCTCGTTTTAACAGAGCCGATGGAAAGGCAATCCTATCGGAAAATGCTACCCAAAGCCGACGTGTATCCGGCTTCCTTGTCCCAAGAAGCCGTTTTGACTCTGCATCCGGATTTTATTCTGGCCATGCGAAGATTTTTTGACCCCAAAGTATTGGGCGATGTGAATTTTTGGGAATCGAATGGGATCCCTGCCTATATTCAGGATGCATCGGGCCCCATCCCCTCTTTGGGAAATTTTCCGCCTTGCACCGTGGAAAGTGAAATACAGTTTCTAAAAAATATGGGCAGCGTCTTTCAACAGGAAGAGAAGGTAGATTGTCTGGTTCGCGACATACAAGCGTCTTTTGAAGTGGATCCGTCAGTGCGACAAGGAAAACCAAAAGTGCTGGTGGTCGAATTCATGCCGAACGTGATAGAGGCATTCGGGCGAAGTTTATTGAGCGGCGACATTGTGACGAAACTCGGAGGGGAAATATTGACCTACAAGGCACCGTTTATTAGCATGGAAGAATTACTGATGGCCGATGCCGACGTTGTTTTCATCGTGTATCATGGTGGAGAAGACGAAAAGCAGAATGCACTGGGCAAAATAAATAGGACGGCATTCCAGGGTATGTCTGCTGTGAGGAATCATCGGATCTACGCAATTCCCTATAATCGGATGGTGGCGACCGGGATTCATACCAAAGAGACAATCCTGTTTTTCAAGCAGGGCATGTATCCGAAGAAAAAGTGAAGCGAAAAAACAAACCAGGCCTTTCCCTATGCAGAGGAGGGCCTGGTTGTGTTTGCGTACTACCTACTGTTGTTGTTTGCGTGTCCCGTCGTCCGGGTATACCCAATCCATCAAGTACTCTTGCTCGACCGTTCTTTTTGTCGCCCCGTCCGCTTCCGCCTGGTCGGCCTCCTGGACGGCGGCATCCATCCAGTCGAAGAGTTGATCCAGGTCATAGTCGCCATCGTGACCATACCCCCAGACGGCCCGGAAGTCTGTCCGGACCCCTGCGTTCTGCAGGCGCAGGGCCAGGAGGGCCGGGATGGCCAGGGACGTGTCGCGGTCCCGTACACCGTGGCGGATGCGCCAGTGCGGAGCCACCGTGCTGTCCGGTGTGCCGATGTAGTCCATGGGGTTCAGCATCCTGATAGTTTTGCTGTCCGCCAGATACTGTGCCAGGGGCAGGGCTTCCTGGGCTTTTTCCCGGGCGATCTGCGCTTTGCGCAGGACCAGCCGTTCCCGCGGCTGGCCTTCGGCACGGCGCCAGGCCAGGGCGAAGCGTTCATCCTCCGCTTTTTCTTCGGCCTGTTTCGGCAAGGGCAGGGCCCCGCTTTGCTGCAGGCTGTACCACGTAAAGTGCCGTTTGTCCGTCACGGGGCTGCCGAATTCCTGGTTTTCGCCCGTGCCCAAATCGAAGGCGTCAAAGGCCGGCGTGCCCTTGATGCGCTTCACCGTCCTGGCGTAGAGACCCAGGTCGGCGTAAATGACGCGGCCGCCTGAAATAGTGAGCCAGGCCTGGTTCCCCAGGTCGATACCGTTGTCGAGGGCCTGTTGGGCCGCTTCGACGTATTTGCCCTGGAGGTATTCCTTGAAGAGGCCTTCCCCGTCTTCGGACAAGTTCAGGAGATTCCCACTGTCGTCTTTTAGGGCCAGGTCGTTCAAGTACGTGGCGAAGCTCTTCCGGAGGGAATCTTGCGCGGCCGGGTCCCCGGCTGCCGGCGCCTCTGTTTCGGCGCCGTTCCGGACGGCACGGTTTGTCTGTTCCGCCGGCGTCCCGCCGGGCCGCTGTTCCACAGTCAGGGGAACGCCGTGGAACATCCATTCGTAGGCCATGTCGGCGTGGTCCAGGTTCGTAATGGGACAGTAGGCCTGGACGGCGAATACGTCGTCCCGTTCCCGGGCGGCGCCGATGTCCCGCAAATCCTCTTCGTAGTCTGGCGCGTTGCCCGTAGCGCCGAGCAGGGAGGCCAGGGCCCCTCCGGCGCTGGTACCGGCCGCGAGGATGCGTTCCGGGTTGCCGGCAGGCAGGAGGCCTTTGCCCCGGTTGTAGCGGATATAGCGCACGGCGGCCTTGTAGTCGACGATCAGGGCCGGCGCTTTGCCAATGTAACGGCCGTCCTTGTCCTGCAGGGTACGGCCCCGGATGGCCGGCGCGACGACGACGCAGCCCCGGCTTAAGGCGCGCAGGATGGCGTTGGCCCCGCCATGGCGCGATGTTTCGGAAGGGGTGCCCGCCTGGCCCGGCAGGTAGTCACCGACCTCGTTCGGCAGGAAAATGGGGGCCGTGGCCGCCGTGTAGCCATGGACCGAGCCGCCCTTGAAGTAGGCTTCGGGAATGTAGACGTTCAGCCGTTCATAGTCTGCCGCGTAGGGTTTGGCCGTGTAGACCAGCCCTTCGTAAGCGCGGAAGACGATAGGCTGGCCTTTGACCTGCAGGGACCGCTTCTGGAAACGGGCGGCGTCGAAGTCGAGCGGGTAGGTCTGCCGCGCGTCCCGTGCTTCGTCCCGTCGCTTCTCCGCCTCTTTCCGGGCCTTGATTTTGGCACGCTGCGCCTGGAGCTGTTCCTTGGCATAGGCTCGGTTGAGCTGTTCCAATTCCTTTTCCGCCGCTTTGTCGGCCGCCGTGTAGGTTGGCAGCTCCTTCCGGACTGTTTCCGACGCCGGGGCGCCTTCGCCTTCGAGGAGGAACTGGTTCACGACGGGTTTCTGCTCCGCGGAATGGTCCGCGGTCTGGTCCGCCGCGGCGGACCGCCCCATCGGGAGAGGCTGCGAATGCGTCACGTCCCGCTGCTCCACGGCAGCCCGTGCCGGCAGGGCCGGTTGCAGCAGCGCCGCCAGCGCCAGCGCCGCGAGGACGTTTTTCCAAACCTTGTGCTGAGTCATAGGAATCCCTCTTTCTTTTGTCTTCGTATCATTCGTCCTGCCTGGCAGGTTCCTCCGGGCTGCCGTCGTACGTATCCGCTACATCTTCCCAAACCAGGTAGGGCGCCCGGCGGAACCCGTTGAACGTGGTGGCCGACGCCGAGGTATAGGCGCCGCAGTCCGGAACGAGCAGCACGTCCCCTTCTTCCAGAGGCTCCGTCAGGCGGTCCCGGAACAGGATGTCCAGGGAATCGCAGCTGGGACCGGCAAAGGTCGCCGGTATGCGCGGACCGGTCTTGAAAGTGTGCAGCCGGAAGTCCCACTGGTCGAAGAGGATGCCCGAAAACGTGCCGTACAGGCCTTCGTCCAGGAAATACCAGGGGCTGCCGTTCCGTTCCGTCACGCCGATGACCGACGTGAGCAGGTTGACGGCGGTGCCACAGAGGTAACGCCCCGGCTCGGCCCAGATTTCCGTGTGGGGAAAGTCTTCATCCAGCCGGGCCCGGATTTGCTCTAGCAGGGCTTCCAGGTTGAAGGCCACATGGTGTTCGGGAATGGGCAGGCCGCCGCCGATGTCGAGGACGCGCAGGGGGAGTCCCTGGGCCGACGCTTCGTCAAAGAGACGGCGCGCCGTGTCCAGAGCCCGCAGGTAGGGGTCGGACTGGGTGGTCTGGCTGCCGACATGGAAGGCGATGCCTGCCGCGTCTAGACCGGCGGCTTTCGCCTGCAACAGCAGTTCCACGGCTTGCTCCGGACGGCAGCCGAACTTTCGGTTCAAATCGACGTGGGCGCTCCGGTTGTCGATGCACAGACGCACGAGAACGGTCGCGCCGGGAAGGGCCGCGGCGATTTTCGCGATTTCCGCGGCGCTGTCGAAGGTCATGGCGCGGACCCCGGCCTCGCGGCAGGCTTCCAGCCCCCGGGGCGGTTTTACGGGGTTGGCGTAGATCATGCGGCTGCCCGGCACGCCCAGATCGCGCAGCAGCCGGATTTCCCCGTCCGACGCGACATCGAAGGAGGAACCGAGGGAGATCATGCGCTCCAGGATATGCCTGTCCGGATTGGCCTTGATGGCGTAGTGGACGCGGACCTGTGGCAGATACTGCCGGAGCTGCCGGTAATTGCGTTCGATTTCCGTCAGGGAGAGCACCAGCAGTGGGGTCCCGTACTTCCGCGCCAGGGCCAGGGCGGCGGGACGCGTCAAGGGGAACTGCGTATTGTTTTCCATGTAAAACCTCCATTCGTCCAGAAGAAAACGGCAGGCTGCGCCTGCCTGGGGTTCGCGGCGTGGGATTGCGGACAGGGTCGGAAAAAAGGGAGCGTTCCTTTTACCAGAAATTTTAACACATCGTGGGGAAATCACAACACGCAGGTTCGGGAAAAAACGACTTGTGGTACAATAAGGATAACTGAAAAGGGGAGGTGTTTGACTTGAAGAAATTTCTGGCATTTGCCGCGTCCCTGTTTTTCGTCCTGAGCGTAGTCTTGGGTTGCGGCAGCAAACAGGGCGCAGCGCCGGCCCGCCAGCCCGCGGCCACGACAGCCGTGCCCCAGGGCACGATGGTGACGACGAAACAGGGCGTCCGGGTGACGGTGGAACAAGGCAGGGCATACACGGACAAGGACCATGTGGCGGCTTATATCCACGCGTACAAGAGCCTGCCGCCCAATTACATCACGAAGGCGCAGGCGCAGAAACTGGGCTGGAAACAAAAAGGAACCCTCGACAAAGTCGCGCCGGGCAAATCCATCGGCGGGGATCTTTTCCGGAACTACGAAAAAACGCTTCCGGACCGGAAAGACCGCGTGTGGAAGGAATGTGACATCGACTACGTGCGAGGGAACCGGAACGAGAAACGGATCTGTTTCTCCAACGATGGTCTCGTCTATTATTCGGGATCCCATTACCGGGATTTTGTGCAGTTGTTCTAGGAGGCGGCGATGAAACGTATTGTATTGGACAGCGCCCGGTTCCATGATCGGAAAGAGGCGCACCGTTATTTGAAAGAACAGTTCCACTTTCCGGTCTACTATGGCGAAAACCTGGACGCCTTGCACGACTGCCTTGGCGAAATCGCAGAGCCTGTCGAGGTCCTCGTGCCGGAATGTATCGTCGAGGATACCTATTTGGGGGATTACGGCGCCGTCCTGCTCCAGATTTTCCTTGATACGGCAGGGGAAAACCCGAATCTTAAGGTTCTTGTCGGTTAAAAAGACGGGAAAAATAGCGGCGGTACAAAAAACAGCAGATGATGGCGGACAGCAGGGACCCTGCGGGGGAGGCAAGTCCCAGGGGCAGGAGGGTGTCCGGGAACCACGCCGAGGCCAGCCAGGAGCCGGGAATGCGCACGAGGAGGATGGAAATCACGTTGTGGGCGAAGGCGTAGAGGGACTTGCGGTAGGCGCTGAAAAAGCCGCTGAAGCAAAAGTGGATGGACGCGAAGAGGCAGTCCGTGATGTACGAGTACAGGTATTGGCTTCCTTTGAGGATAATGGCCGTGTCCGACGTGAAAAGCACCATGACCTTCGGTGCCGCAGCCCAGAAAAAGAGCGTGACGGCCAGGCCGTAAGTGACGCCAGTCGCAATGGCGTAGCGCAGGACCTGCCGGCTCCGTTCGTGGAGCCCGGCGCCGGCGTTTTGCGCCGCAATGGCCGATACGGAACTCATCATGGAGGACGGGACGAGGAAAAGGAACGTAATCAGCTTTTCCCCGATGCCGACGGCAGCCGCGTCGAGAACACCGCGCAGGTTGACAATGACCGTGATGACCAGGAAGCTGACCTGGATGAAGCCTTCCTGGCATAAGATCGGCATGCCGACCTGCAGGATGTTCCCGAGCTTTTCCTTGTCCGGCACCAGGTCGGCCCGGGTGACGGGCAGGCTCAGATGGTACCGTCGGATGGCCGCCAGGGAGAGAACGACGCTGACCCCCTGGGCCAGGACCGTGGCCAGGGCCGCGCCGAAGGCGCTCAAGTGGAAGAGGCCGATGAACAGCACATCCAGGCCGATATTGAAGAGGCCTGCAATAGCGACGAAAACCATGGGGCTGCGCGAGTCCCCCTGTCCGCGGAGGACGCTGGAGATGGCGTTATACGCCGTAATGAGGGGAAGGCCGAGGAAACAGGTCAGCAGGTATCGGTACGCGTCGTCATAGGCTTCGGCCGGTGTCTGCAGGAGCTCCAGGATAGGGTGGGCCAGAAAGGCCAGTAGCAGCGTGGCCGCGAGGGCGCCGGCGACGAACAGCAGGGCGCCGTTGCCGATATACCGCGCCGCTTCCGCCGGGCGCCTGGCCCCGAGGGAGCGGCTGATGGACACGGTGATGCCTACGGACAACCCGACAATCATGACGGTGACCATGTGCATGACCTGACTGCCGATGGAAACGGCCGTAATGGCGGAAGCCCCCTCGTATTGGCCGATGATGAACAAATCCGCCAGGCCGTAGAATGCCTGCAGAAAAGCCGCGGCCAGGTAGGGAAGGGAAAAGGCGAAGAGTGTTTTCACCATGCTTCCCTGGGTCAGATCGTTATTCATGAAAATCGTCCTTTCCAATATTTTGGACTTTTTGTGACGAAGTCACTTTCCAAAATCATAGCCGTCATGTATAATACAACTGTACTTGATACGGCGGCGTAGCCAAGTGTTTAAGGCGAGGGTCCGCAAGACCCCGATTCCCTGTGTTCAAATCCAGGCGCCGCCTCCATAAAAAACAGGGCACCTTGTTTCGGCAAGGTGCTTTTTTTGTGCCCCTGTGGCCGGCCCGGCGAGAAAACGAGGACCGGCGGCAGGGTCAGGCCGAGTAGTGGGGCCGGACGCCCGTCAAATCGCGGACGATTTCGCCGGCCAGCAGCAGGCCTGCCACGGAGGGAACAAAAGCGGTGCTGCCCGGCACGGGGCGGTGCGACGTGCCTTTGTGTTCCGGGCTGGCCAGGGGCACCAGGGGCGTTTCCGTCGAGTAGACGACTTTCAGGTGCTCAATGCCCCGTTTCCGCAGTTCCTTGCGCATGACCTTCGCCAGGGGGCAGACGCGGGTCTTTGCCAGATCGGCGATGCGCAGGGCGCCGGGGTCGATCTTGTTGCCAGCTCCCATGCTGCTGATGACAGGGACACCGGCCTGGCGCGCCGCCACGACGAGCTGGATTTTGGCCGCCACCGTGTCGATGGCGTCGACGACGTAATCGTATTGGGACAGGTCGAACCGGTCTTGTGTTTCCGGCAGGTAAAAGCACTGTAGGGCCTGGACGTCGCAGTCCGGGGTGATGTCGTGGATGCGTTCCGCCATCACTTCGACCTTGGGCCGGCCAATCGTGCTGCGCAAAGCCACAATCTGGCGGTTCAGGTTCGTCAGGGACACCGTGTCGTGGTCGACCAGGGTCAGATGCCCGATGCCGGAGCGCGCCAGGGCTTCGGCCACATAGCCGCCGACGCCGCCGACGCCGAACAGGATAACGCGGGCAGCTTTTAACTTTTGCAGGTTTTCCGGCCCGAACAACAATTCCGTCCGGGAAAATTCGTGAAGCATGGGACTCCTTCTTTCTTTCTCACTCACAAAATGCAGTTCCATTGTATAGTACTCCCGCCATCTTGGCAAGAAAGAAGGGAAACGGCAGCTCCCCGAAGGGGAAATGTAACATTCGTTACGGAGCTGCTCAAACGTTGTGGAAAAACGGCCCGGCGGGCTTGCGTCCGGGCAGGCCCGATGATACGATAAAGAACATAAAACGGCGCGCGGCGCCCGTGAAGGAGGAGCTTTATGAACAAATATGTGAAGTATGCGCTGGCCGGCGCGTTGTCGGCCCTGAGTATTTTTGCGGCCGGCTGCGGCGGCGACAAAAAGGCGGAACAGGGGAACCCCGGTACGGATAAGCCCGTGATCGTCGGCGTCAATCCGGGACCGCATGCCCAGATCATGGAAAACGTGAAAAAGATTGCCGCCAAGAAGGGCCTGAAAATCGAAATCAAGGAATTCAGCGACTTCGTGACGCCCAACACGGCCCTGGCCCAAGGAGAGATTTGGGCGAACAGCTTCCAGCATGAGCCGTTCCTGAAGGCGACGCTGAAGAAGGAACCGTCCTTTAAGCTCGTCAAGGCCTTCAATACGGCCTTGTTCCCCATCAACATCTACTCGAAAAAACTAAAACCCGGCGACAGCCTGCCGGACGGCGCCAAGATCGCCATTCCGAACGATCCGACCAACGGCGGCCGCAGTCTGCTCGTCCTGGCGGCCCAGGGCCTGATTCAGGTCAAAGACCCGAAGAATGTCCTGACGACCGTCCATGACATTACGGCCAATCCCCATCATTTCCAGTTCGTCGAACTGGAAGCGGCGGCGATTCCCCGCAGCCTGGATGACGTGACGGCCGCCGCCATCAACACGACCTACGCCCTGAACGCCGGCCTGAACCCGGAAAAGGATCCCCTTATCAAGGAAACGGCCGATTCCCTCTACGTGAACATTGTCGCTGTCCGCGAAGATACGCTGAAGGACCCGCGCCTGAAGATTTTCCAGGAGGCCTACCAGTCGCCGGAAAACGCCCAGTTCATCAAGGAGAAGTTTAAAGGCTCGGCGTATGTCGGCTGGAAAGAAAAATAAAGGAAAATCCGGAGGAAACCATATCCATGGATATCAAAGCATCAATAGAGACGACTTGGTCCTATTTGCATTCTATCCCCGAACCGGCTTTTCAAGAGTACAAGACCTCCGCCTTTTTGGCGGAGGTTTTGCGTCAGGCCGGCTATGACGTGACGGAACACGTAGGCAGCGGGACGGGCCTGACCGGCGTCTTGCGAAGTGGCAAGCCCGGTCCGGTCGTGGCCCTTCGGTCCGATATGGACAGCCTCGTGTTCCGCCGGGAAGACGGGACCTCTGTGTGCGCCCATGCCTGCGGACACGACGCCCATATGGCCATGGTCCTGACGGCGGCCCGCGTGCTGGCCGCGGAAGGCTTGCCCTGCGGGAACCTGAAGATCCTTTTCCAGCCGGCCGAGGAAATCGGCAAGGGGGCCCTGACCCTGGTGGACGCCGGGGTCCTGGACGATGTGGACTATGCCATCGGGCTCCACGTTATGCCGAAAGACCTGGCCAGGAAAGGACAGATCATTGCCCAGCTCCGCTGGACGGCGTGTACCCTGATCGAGGCCGTTGTGCGCGGGAAGGCGGCCCATGGCTCCCAGCCGCACCAGGGAGTCAATGCCATCGACGCCGGCGCGGCCATCGTGCAGGCCGTGAATGCCCTGCCGGTGGATCCCCTTCTGGGGGGCAGTGTCAAGACGACGCGCTTTCTCGGCGGCGCCGACTCCCTGAATGCCATCTGCGACGAAGTGAAATTGGGCTTTGACCTGCGCAGTACATCCAATACGGAAATGCTGCATCTGCGGCAGCGCGTGCGGGACATCATTGCCCGGACAGCGGCTGTCTACGAGGCAACGGCGGACAGCCATATAATCGGAACCTGTCCGGCGGCGGAAGCGGATCCGTCCCTGCGCGGCGTAACCGAAGCGGTTATCCGGTCCGTCCTGGGCGAGGCCGGCCTGGTGCCGTCTGCCGCCATTACAGTTGGCGAAGACTTCAACTTTTTCAAGCAGGAACGGCCGGCCTTGAAGACAGCCAGCCTTGGCATCGGCTGCGACCTGGAGCCCAGGCTCCACGACCCGAAGATGCACTTTGACCTGGACGCCCTGCCCGGCGTGGTCCGTGTCCTCGTCGCGCTGGTACGGCGCATCCTGGCAGAACGCCCCTGAGGACGGGCGGGCCCGCGGCCGGCTGTTCCGGAATGTTCCAAACGTTACAGGAATGTTAAAAACCTGATATCATATCGAAAAACTAAACATTTTCTCCCCACAAGTGTTGACAAACGGGAAATTAAAAGCTAGTATTGCAATGTGAATTCAAGAAATTCAACAGCGCCATGGCGATGAACGGAACAAGTACGGCAGGGTACGTCCTTTAGAGAGCCCCGGTCCTGGCTGAAAGCCGGAGCAGGAAACGGACCTGTCGGAATGCCTCCGGGAGCAGGCCCGCTGAGGCAATCGTAGGCGGGCCCGTACACCGACGTTACCGGGCAAAGGGAAGGAAGCCTGGCGCTTTCCTTCTGAAGCAGAGTGGAACCACGGACCACCGTCTCTGACAGGACGGTGGCCTTTTTTCTGTGCGCCCCTGTGTCGCCGCGGCAGGAAGTCCGCTGTCGTGGCGGGAAAGGCGGACGGAAGGAAAAAAGAAAGGATGACTTTTATGACAGACGCAAACATCAAAGCCTTGGTGGAAAAGAGTTTCCGGCATTTTCATGAACATCCGGAATTGTCTTACCAGGAATTCCAGACGACGGCCTATGTGCGGGCCGAGCTGGAAAAAGCCGGTATCAAAATCCTGGATACGGGGCTCAAGACGGGCCTCGTTGCCCAGATCGGCAGGGGCGAAGGGCCTGTGGTCGCTTTGCGCGGGGATATGGACGCGTTGCCGATTCAGGAGGAGACGGATCTGTCCTACAAGTCGCGGGAAGCGGGACGGATGCACGCCTGTGGCCATGACTTCCATACGGCGGCTGTCCTGGGGGCAGCCCTGCTCCTAAAGAAGGAAGAAGGGAATTTGCCGGGGACCGTGAAGGTGATCTTCCAGCCGGCGGAAGAAGCGCCCGGCGGGGCGAAGGTTGTCTTGGATACGGGTGCCCTGGCAGATGTACAGGCCATTTTCGGTATCCACATCATCGTCCATATCCCCGTCGGCACCTACGCGTTGCGATCCGGTGCTGTCACGGCCGCCGTCGATACCTTCAAAATCACGTTCCGCGGCCGCGGGAGTCATGGTGCCCATCCGGACATGGGCCTGGATCCCATTGTCGCCGCGGCGGATTTCGTCGGGGCCGTCCAGACCATCGTCAGCCGCAACTCCAATCCCTTCGCGGCGAATCTGGTCAGTGTGACCCACATCCAGGCGGGCAACACCTGGAACGTCATTCCCGAAACGGCGTTTGTCGAGGGCACGGCGCGGACCATGACGAAGGAAGACCGGCAGCTCGTGGAAGCCCGCATCCGTGTCCTGGCGGACCACCTTGCCCAGGCCTATGGCGAATCGGCCAGTGTGGAATGGATTGCCGGCCCGCCGGCCACCCTGAACGAGGAAGAGTGGACCGGCTTCGCCGCCTCCGTGGCAAAGGAAAGCGGCATCAACGTCGTCCAGGCCCCCTGGAATCTGGGCGGGGAGGATTTCGCCTACTTTTTGGAAAAAATCCCCGGGTCCTATATCCAGGTCGGCATCGGCGATACTTATTCGAATCACCATCCGAAATTCCAGGTCGATCCGGGCTTCCTGTACCCGACGTCGGAATATCTGGCCATCCTGGCGAAAAAGGCCCTGGTTCGGCTGCGGAAATGAGGAGGGGCCATGATTGTCTTTCAAGATGTCAGTAAAACGTTCCGCACCAAAGGCGGGGAAGTGCAGGCCCTGCGGCACGTGAACCTTACCATTGGCGATGGGGACATCCAGGGGATTATCGGATTTTCCGGCGCCGGCAAGTCGACGCTGCTGCGCATGATCAACGCTCTCGAAGTCCCCACGTCGGGGCACGTGGAGATCAACGGGCGCTGCGTCGATACGCTGACGGGCGGGGAACTGCGCGGGCTGCGCAAAAAAATCGGCATGATTTTTCAGCAGTTCAACCTGCTGTCCTCCAAGACGGTGTATGAAAACATCGCGATTCCCCTGAGGCTCCAGCACGCCGATCCCAAGACCATGGACGCCCGCGTGGCGGAGCTGCTCTCCTTCGTGGGGCTGTCCGACAAGGCGAAGGCTTATCCCGACCAGCTGTCCGGTGGCCAGAAGCAGCGCGTCGGTATTGCCCGGGCCCTGGCGACGAATCCGTCTATCCTGCTCTGTGACGAGGCAACGAGCGCCCTGGATCCGGAAACGACGGATGCCATTTTAGAACTGCTCCAGAAAATCAACCGGGAGCTGAACCTCACTATCGTTCTCATTACCCACGAAATCAACGTGGTCCGGCGCATCTGCAACCGCGTCGCCGTCATGGATCGCGGCCGCATGGTGGAACAGGGGAGCGTCCTCGAAGTGTTTTCAAACCCCCGGCAGGAAATGACGAAGCAGTTTGTCCAGACGGTCATTCCCGAGAAGATTCCCGACAGCATTGTCCGCAGCCTGGAACAGGAAACGCGCAACTATAAGCTTCTCAAGGTACGGTTTCTCGGCGAGACGGCGCAGGAAAATCTCTTCTGCGAATGCAACCGGCGGTTTCCCGTGGAAACGGGAATCATTTTTGCTTCGTGCAGCGAGCTCCAGGGGACGGCCCTGGGAATCTTTATCGTGGAAGCCATTGGCAGCGGGGAAGACATTGACGCCATGAAGCAGTATATGGAAGCGCGCGGCGCGCAGGTGCAGGAGGTGGTACGATGAGTCCTCTGGAAGCAATCCTCGAAGTGCCCCTGTCCCGGGTAGGGCTGGCGGCAGAAGAAACGTTGTACATGGTGTTCGTGTCCTTGTTCCTGGGGTCCCTGATTGGGCTGGTCCTGGCCCTGACGCTGGTCTTGACCAACGAGGACGGGATTTTGGGGAACAGATACGTGTATGCTGTCGTCAATGCCGTGGTCAATACGGTCCGCAGCGTCCCCTTCGTCATCCTTCTGGTCTTTGTCCTGCCCCTGACGAAATTCATCGTCGGCACACGCATCGGCACGACGGCGGCCCTGGTGCCCCTGATTCTGTTCATTGCCCCTTATTTGACGCGGCTTTTCGAGAACTCCCTCCTCGAAGTGGACAAGGGCATTCTCGAAGCGGCCCAGTCCATGGGGGCGACCTGGTTTGAAATCATTCGCTATTTTTTGCTTCCCGAAGCGAAAGGCTCCCTGATCCTGTCCGTCACGACGGGTACCATCGGCCTTCTGGGAGCGACAGCCATGGCGGGCGTCATCGGCGCCGGCGGCGTCGGGGACCTGGCCTTGACCTACGGCTACGAGCGGCTGAACTTTCCGCTCATGCTGTTCACGGTCGTCGTGCTCATCGCCTTCGTCCAAATCATCCAGACCATCGGCAGCCATCTTGCCTTCAAAGTCCGCCATCATTGAGGCTGGACCTTGCTAACAGGGACAGCGGTCCCGAAGCTTGTCAAATTTACGAAAGAGGTGTTGATTATGAAATTCAGCGGAAAAAAGTGGATGACCCTGCTGGCCGGGGTCCTGGTGTTCGCGGCGTTGGCGGCGGGCTGCGGCGGCGGCGCGAAGCAATCGGCGGATAAAAAAGAGCTGACCTTCAGCAAATCCCAGGGCCCGTACAGCGAGCTCTTTGAAAAGGCCGTCAAGCCCATCCTGGCGAAGAAAGGCTACAAGATCACAGGCAAGGATATGTCCGACCTGCTCCAGGCCGACGTGGTCCTGAACGAGGGCGAAGTCGACTTCAACGTGGAACAGCATACGGCCTATATGGAAAACTTCAACCAGAAGCAGAAAGGCCATCTGGTGGCGCTGACGCCGATCCCGACCGTGCCGGCCGGCCTCTATCCCGGCCGCAAGCACGATTTGAAACAGCTTGCCGACGGGGACTCCATCGCCGTGCCGAACGACGCCTCTAATACGGCCCGCGCCTACGCCCTGCTGCAGAAGGCTGGTTGGATTAAGCTCAATCCGGCCAAGGACTTGTCCAAAGTGACCCAGCAGGATATTACGGAAAATCCCCATCATTTGAAATTCACGGAAATGAAATCCCTCACCATTCCCGGTGTCCGCAACGATTTCGATTACATCATGATTACGGGGTCCATCGTGTACAATGCCAAAATAGACCCGAAGACGGCTCTCCTGACGGAAGATGTCCTGCCGCACCTACTGCTGCAGCTCGTCGTCCAGGAGAAGAACAAGGACACGCAATGGGCAAAGGATCTGGTCGCCGCGTACCACTCCAGGGAGCTGAAGGAATACCTGGACAAGAATAACAATGGCTTGTGGTATATCCCAAAAGACCAGTTCAAGGAGGCCCGGTGATTCCTGGCCACGGCAGCGAAAAGGCGCCCATGGGGGCGCCTTTTTTGTGTTATGGGGTCACGCGGGACAGGACGTCGGGGTTACGGTTCCGGCAGGATGAATTTCCAGGCGCAGAACCATTCGTCCGGGTGTTCGTCGGGCGGGCAGGCGATACATTCCGTCTGGATGCGGCTGTCAATGTTTTCGGCGAAACGTCCGTATTCGACGAGGCCTGCGCTCTTGCAGGGATAGTCGGCCATGTTTTTCCGCGCGCGCGCGCACTGGACGCGGCAACCGCGCATTTCCAGGATCAGGGCGCCATCGCGGCGGTACAGGCGCTGGTGATTCAGGCGGCTGTATAGGCGGAAGGTCAGGGCTTTTTCCAGGCCGTCGAGACCGGGATGGTCCGGCAGGTGGAGAAATTTTTTGACGGCATGGGCCTCGTAAGGTGAAAAATAGGCCCAGGTGGAGTCGTTGCAGCGTTTGGCTTCCTGCATGCCGTAGTCTTTTTCCACAGCCTGGAACCAGAGGCCATCCTGGGCGAGCCAGCTTTTGGCCAGGTCGTCCAGAAGGGCCAGTGCCTGGCTGCGGGGCAGCTGCCGTAAATAGTCCGGGACGCCCTCCGTTTCCGCGAACCCGCACGTGAGGGAAAGTCGCTGGACCAGGTTGCGCCGCGTTTTTTCCCAGGCGCGGTCCATGACCCGGAGGGCCCGTTTGAAGCCCAGCTGGTGCTCGACCTCGCGGAACCAGAGCGTGTGATGCACCAGCAGGCGGTGCGCGAAATCGAAGACGAGGAGGACCAGTTCTTCCTGATTCAGGGTATCTGCCGATAGGTTTCTGTGTTCGTCCATGATGTTCTCCTTTTCTCGCCGTATTCAGGTTCTATTTCGCTGCCAGCGGGGGAAATCCCTTTTTGTGTTGGGGATAGGCCGCGCGAAAATGGCGGGAGGGCAGGTTTCTCCCTGGCGGCGCGGCAAATTTTTTGAAAATTTGTTGGCGGCGAGGTGCTAAACAGCTTATAATAGAAACAATAACTGGAAGGAGGTCTGCCCTGTGGACTATAAGATGTTGAAGTACGCCGTGGAGGAAGGCGTGGCCGTTATCACGCTGGATTATGCCCCCACCCTGAATGCTTTGGATGAGAACATGGCCCGGGAGCTGGAGCAGGCCCTGCAGCAGGCAGAAGCCGACCCGGCCGCCAGGACCGTGGTGCTGACGGGCGCCGGCCGGGCGTTCTGCGGCGGCGGGGACATCCGCTACATGAAGGCCCATTGCGAAGAGCCGGATTTTGGGGCCAACGCCATGGCTCCCCTGGCGGGAAATTTGTCGGACATCGTCATCCGCATCAAGCAGATGTCGAAGCTCGTGATTTGCGCTGTGGCGGGCGCGGCAGCGGGGGGCGGATGCAATCTGGCCTATGGCTGCGATTTCGTCTTTGCCGCGGAAAACGCTAAATTCCTGCAGGCCTTTGTCGGAATTGCCCTTATGCCGGACACCATGGGCGGCTATCTGGTCCCGCGCATGGCCGGACCGCACCGCGCCCTGGATATGTTCGTGACGGGACGCCCTGTGACGGCGCGGGAGGCGCTGGAACTGGGCTTCGTGAAGGAAGTCGTTCCGAAAGAGGAACTGATGCCGAAAGCCATGGCTTTCGCGAAGAAGCTCGCGCAAGGCCCGACCCATGCCTATGCGGCCATGAAGAAGATGATGTTCGTGAGCCTGTACAGCGAGATGCGCAAGTTCCGGGACGCCGAAGTCGCCCTGCAGGAGGACTGTGCCGGCACGGCCGATTTCCGCGAGGGCATCACGGCCTTTTTGGAGAAGCGGCCGCCCCGGTTTACGGGTCGGTGAGGCGGAAGGGCAAATCCGGGAAAACACGAAAGACCGCGCTGTCTGGAAACAGGCAGCGCGGTCTTGGCTTTTGGGGGCCCTACCCGACATAATGATCCAAGAACTGGAACACGTACCGGTAATAGGGATCGCCCACGGCGTCGTTCATGGCGTGGGTGGCGCCCTGTACGGTAAGGGCGGCCTTGTCTTTGGAAGGACTGGCGTTGTACAGGTCTTTCATCATGGACAGGGGGATGAGCTGGTCTGCCGTGCCGTGGATGAACAAGATGGGCAGCCGGGACCGGGAAACGGCCTGGAGCGGGTCCACATCTTCCAGGAAAACGCTGGTGTACCGCCACATGGACACGCTGGCCCCCAGCAGCACGGGCTTGGGGTAACGGACCGTATCGACGAGGCGGATGGCCAGCAATTCCTTCAGGTTGCTGTAGCCGCTGTCCTCGATGATGGCCTTGACCTGGTCCGGTAAATTGTCGTTGAGGGAGAGCATGACATCGGCTGCGCCCATGGAAACACCGTGGAGCGCGATGCGGGCCTGGGGATCCTTTTGGACGATCGCGCGGGCCCATTGCGCCACGTCGCGTCCTTCATAGACACCCATAGTCAGGTACGTGCCTTCGCTTTTGCCGGAGGCACGCATATCCGGCGTCAGGATCTGGTACCCGTGGGCCAGGTAGTACGTGGCCATGATGTACATGAACCGTTGGTTGCATCCATAGCCGTGGACCAGGATGGCCCATTTGTGGCTGGCCGGGTTGGTGTTGGGGACGAAATGCGTCGCTTCCAGTTTGAGCCCGTCGAACGAGGTGAGGGTCCAGGCGGCGCGCCGGAACTGTTTCGGAGGCCTGGGCTGCATGGCCTCATATTTGTTGGGGTAGGGGTAGATGTCTTCGAAAGCCGCCGGCGGGGACTGGGGATCGTCCTTGGTTCCCCGTCGCAGCGTGTAGTCGACTACGGGGCGGGCGAGGTAGGCATCCGCCAGGAGGATTGCCGCCAGGAGCAGCGCAAGGAGGACGGCGGCACCCTTGAGAAAGTTCTTCATCGCAAAAATCACCAACTATGATTGTAGCGCGGTGAGGGGAGAAAAACAGTAAAAAAAGCGTGAACTATGAAAAAGGGCCGCGCCCCCGAAGGTGGCGCGGTCGCTGTTTCCCATATGGTTTTTTAGTTACTGCATTTGGAGAAGCCGCAGTTCGGGCAGCTGAAGCAGCGTCCTTCCGAGACTAGGGGGCTGCCGCATTCCGGGCAGGACAGGCCTCCGACAGGGCTCTTTTTCGTTGTGCCGTGGTAGGCCGCCTCGATGGCGTCGGCAATGGCGTTGCCACAGGACAGGGAAACGTCCTGGCCCTGCTTGCGCAGCTCCTGGCAGCCGCGGCACTTGGCTTCGCGCAGTTCGCTGATGATCGTTTCGACCTTGACGCCGCAGCGCAGGAGCAGCGAAATGAGGCGGGTCATGGTATCGACGTTGGCTGTGCAGCCGCCGGAGAAGTTCGTGAACACTTCGAAAATCTGGCCGGCTTCCGTCTTGTTGACGGTGATATAGAAATTCTTGATGCAGGCCGAGCTCTGGCGGTACGTGGAGCCGTCGATGCGGCGGATGTCATGCCGCTTGGACGGGGAAACGGAGTCGAGGATGATGGGATCGTCCTTTTCCGTGGCGTCCAGGATGGAGCCGCGCTTGCAGTTGTCGCGGAAGACCGTCAGGCCTTTGCAGCCTTTTTCGTAGGCCATCATGTAGATCTGTTCGATTTCCTCCACCGTGGCCGATTCTTTCAGGTTGACCGTGGAGCTGATGGCGTTGTCCACATAGGTCTGGAGGACACTCTGCAGTTCCACGCGGTCCGCGGGCAGGACGTCGTGCGACTCGATGACGAAGGGGAACCGGACTTTGACTTCTGCGTCCGGCGTGTCCAAAGGCAGGCCGTGGTAGGTCAGCAGGTCCTGGATGCTCCGGGCAAAGACACGGAAGGATTTGTGCTCCTTTTCCAGGCTGTGGGTCGTGCGCTGCATGGAAATCTGGTAAATCGGTTCCACCCCGCCGCTGAAGCCGCCGGCCAGCAGGGACAGGGAGCCCGTCGGGGCGATGGAAAGCAGCGTGCCGTTGCGCAGGCCGTATTTCTTGATGCGGTCGTGCAGTTCCGGGAAGAGCTGGACCAGGGGCGATTTGCTCGTCTTGTTCCAGTCGAATCTGCCGAAGGGGCCTTTCGTGCGGGCCAGGTCACAGCTCGTGATCAGGGCCTGCTTCAGGATGGACTTCATCAGGTCGCCGGCGGTCTTGCGGCTTTCCGGGCTGCCGTAGCGCAGGCCCAGGGCGACGAACATGTCGGCTAGCCCCATGATGCCCAGGCCGATGGAGCGCCAGTCGTCGATGCAGCGGCGGTTCTCGTCCAGGGGCTGCATGTCGTACCCGTAATCCAGGATTTCGTCCAGGCTGCGGATGGCCGTATCGACGGTCTGGTTCAGTTTGGCGTAGTTGATGGCCGCGTGGGGCGAGAATTTGTCTTCGACCATGTGGTACAAGTTGATGGAACCCAGATTGCAGCTGTTATAGGCATTGCCGTAGAATTCGGCGCAGGGGTTGGACACGTCGATGACGTATTCCGGATACCCGCTCAGCAGGTTGTAGCCGCGGACGCGGTCGATGAAGATGGATCCCGGATCGCCGTAGTCCCACTGGGTCTGGCAGAATTCACGGTAGAATTTGCGAGTGTCGATGGTCTTGCGGATTCGTTCGTTGCTTTCGGGCACGTCGAAATGCAGCTCGAAAGGCTTGTCTTCCTTGATGGCGTCCATGAACTTGCTCGTCAGGAGCATGGAAATGTTCATGGCTTCCAGCTTGTGGTCCGTCTGTTTGATTTTCAGGAATTCCTCGATGTCCGGGTGTTCACACGATAAGGCAACCATTTCGGCGGCCCGTCTGCCGTGGACGCCGATGACGCTGCCCGTGGCGTTGAACAGGGTCAGGAAGGACACGGCGCCGGACGAAGTGCGGGCGCTGTTGTTGACCTTGGAGTCTTTCGGGCGGAGCCGGGAGATATTGACGCCGCAGCCGCCGCCATAGCTGAAAATACGGGCCATCTTCTTGTTGACATCGAAAATGGATTCGATGTTGTCTTCCGGACAGGGAAGGATGTAGCAGTTGCTCATGGAAGCGCGGAATTTACCTTTGCTGCCGGCGCCGTAGAGGCTGCGCCCGGCGGGGAAAAATTCGCCCTTCAGAAGGCACTGGCGAAATTTCGGCGCCAGCTCTGGGCTGAAAATGCCCGTGACGCGATCGACGAAGCCGTCAAAATCTTCGCCTTCGTGAAAATATTTTTTGTCCAACAGCGTCTGGCTCAGGAAATTTTCGTACCATTTTTCCGACGGGGCGACATTAGCGGTTTCCGTGTTGCTCATGATGACCACTCCTTGCTTATTTTCTGTATATTGTGTGTATGATTGTATTGACACACAATCTATAGTTGTCTCGCAAGTCTCATTATAGGATTTCCCGCGCGGTTCGTCAATGCTGCGGGACCAGACTTTTTGGCTTGTTACAGAATTTCCTCGATTTTACCCGCAGGGCGTGGCCGTTACAGAATTCAAGAAATTTTCAAAAACGAACATCCACTTTTTGCTATACTGAAACTACACTTTTGCGACCGTATGGGAAGGTCAAGGGGACCTGCCACGCGACGGGAATTTTTCAGGAAGAGGGAAGACGTTCGAAAATGGCAAACCAACAACTGCTTTGTAAAAATACCCTGTTCAAAGTCCTGGGATTGACACTGGGCGCCGTCATTTACACGGCTGGACTGGATTTGTTCCTCGTGCCGAACCACGTCATCGACGGCGGCGTGATCGGCATTTCCCTGATGCTGCAGCATCTGTTGGGCATTCCGTTCAGTCTTCTCGTGGTGCTGCTCAACCTGCCCTTCTTCTACCTGGGGTACCGGCGGCTCGGCAGGGGCATCGCGGCAGCGGCGACCTATGCCATTGTCGTGGTGGCGGTCTGCAGCTCTTTCTTTTCCCGTATGGCTCCCGTGTCCATCGATCCCCTCCTGGCGACCATCTATGGCGGGATCCTCATCGGAATCGGGGTGGGGATCGTAATCCGCTGCGGCGGGTCGACGGACGGCTCGGAAATCCTGGCCATCGTCCTGGACAACAATACCTCCTTTTCTGTCGGCGAATTGGTCCTCTTCATGAACATCTTCATCATGGGCTGCGCAGGCCTGGTCTTTAATTGGAACAGCGCATTGTATTCGCTCATGGCATACTTTATCTGTTCCCGCTTGATTGACACCGTGTCGGAAGGCCTTGATTCGTCGAAAGGGATCTTTATCATTACGACGAATTTTGAAGCCGTGTCCGACGCCATTGTCCACGACCTGCACCGTGCGGTCACGCATTTGCACGGCCAGGGCGGATTCCTGAAGGATGACAAGGATGTGCTGTATTGCGTCGTCAGCCGCCTGGAAATCCAGAAACTGAAGACGACGGTCCATGACATTGATCCCCAGGCCTTCCTGTCCGTTTTCGACGTGCGGGAGGTGCAAGGCGGCCGGGTCATCAAGCGGATTCCCTGACGGGCCCGCGCGGGCCTCTGATCGCTAGACAAAGCGAAACGCTGCCGCCGGAACTTGGTTCCGGCGGCAGCGTTTTTTGTGTGGGGCAGGCGTGGGAGCGCCGAAAGGGAAAGAAAAACGGTTATCCCTTGTCGCCCAGATGGTTGAAGAAGTGCGGCGAGTCCCCCCATTCGCCCCAGCCGACGCGGTCGCCGATGGAGGCGACGCGGCCAGCGAGACAATGGCGGCATTCGTCCTGGCTGTCTTCCAGGCAGGGCTTATTGTCGTAGAGCTGGTATTGCGTGCGGTATCTTTGGACGGTCACCAGGGGCATGAGGATATTCGCCCCGGCTTTCAGGGCCATTTCCCGCCCCAGGGGATGGAGAGCCTGCAGGGCCGTGGTGGCGGCGATGTTCACGTCCTTTAGATACAGGCGCGTGGCGGCGACCATGTTGATGCCCAGGCGCAGCCGTTCCTCCCGGTCGCGCCGCGTGTCCCTGCCGGCGGCGGTGACTTCGTTGCCCAGCGGCGTGTTGTGATGGACCACGTAGGGACCCATGCCGACCATGGCAATGTTGTTTTCCTGATAGAAAAGGATGTCATCGGCCAGATCTTCCAGGGTCTGGCCGGGCAGGCCGATCATGACCCCCGTGCCGACCTGCCAGCCCGTGCGGGCCAGGGCGGCGAGACAGTCCTTGCGGACCTGCCACTGGTGGTGTCCGTCCTGCGGGTGGAGCGTGGCGTAAAGGCGGGGATTGCTCGTCTCGATGCGGAGCAGGTACCGGTGGGCGCCGGCGTCATACCAGCGGCGGTACGTTTCTTCCGTCTGCTCGCCACAGCACAGGGTCAGGCCCAGGGCGCCGCCTCCGATGCGCTTGATATCCCGGATGAGGCTTTCCACGTAGGCGATAAAGGCTTCGTCCTGCCGCTCCCCCGACTGGAGACACAGGGATCCGTATTGGTTCTCGAAGCACCAGCGGGCCATCTGGAGAATGTCCTCCCGCGGCGTGTCAAACCGCGCGACTTCCGTGTTATCCCGGCGGATGCCGCAATAAAGGCAGTTTTTGATGCAGCGGTTGGAAAATTCCAGGAGACCACGGTAATAGTCCACGTTGCCGATGTATTCCAGTTTGACTCGGTAGGCCGCCTCGTAGAGGGCCTGACATTCTGCCCGGTCCGTCCGGCCCAGGAGAAAGACCAGGTCTTCCTTATTCAGTTGATCCTTTTGCAAAATCGTTTGTATATCCATAGCAGTTAGATTATAACACGGAACCGCGCCCTGTCTGTGAAAAAAAGAAAAAGCCCGGGGACGGGGAGTGTATCCGTCTCCGGGAGAACCAGGCACAGGACCGGGCGGCCGCGGGAGTGCCGTCGCACCGGGTGGCCGGCGCTTGTCTGTCCGCGGGATTATTCTGCCGGCACGATGGTGCCTTTGAAGGTATCGGCGATGTATTTCTTGACGGCGTCGGAATGGAAGAGCTTGGCAATCTTCTGGTAGTCCGCGTTGTCCTTGTTCTTGCCGTCGACGGCGAGAATCATGACGGCCAGGGGTTCCTGGTTGTCTTCCCAGAAAAGTCCCTGCTTTTTCACGTCCAGGCCGCCGCTCATGACATAGTTCATGGTGATGACCGCCAGGTCGACGTCTTTCAGGCTGCGGGGCAGCTGGGCCGCTTCCAGTTCCTTGAAGACCAGTTTGTGCGGATTGTCCACGACATCTTTCACGGTGGCCTTGAAGCCCACGCCCTCCTTGAGTTTCAGGAGCCCTGCTTTCTGAAGGAGCAGGAGACCGCGGCCGCCGTTGGTCGGATCGTTCGGGATGGCTACCGTGGCGCCGGCAGGAAGGGCTTTCAGGTCCTTGACCTTGTCACTGTAGATGCCCATACGCATGAGGATGGTCGGGCCGATATCCACGAGATGGGCGTTGTTGTTTTTGTTGAAGTTTTCCATGAAGGGTTTGTGCTGGTAGCTGGCCAAATCCAGTTCGCCTTCGGCCAGGGCCTTGTCGGGCGTCACGTAGTCGGAGAATTCCACGACTTTGACATTCAGACCCTGTTTTTTCGCTTCCTGGGCGACGGCCTCGGCGACTTGTGCGTGCGGTCCTGCCGTGGCGCCGATCTTAATGACCTTGCCGCTGTTATCACCTGCCTTCTTGCCGCTGCTTCCGCAGCCGGCGATGCCGACGGCCAGCAAGGACAGTGCCACCAGGGACACCAGTGCTTTTTTGAGATTCATACGATAATTCCTCCTTAACCTACCAAATTGATATGGTATTGATACTTGTTCCTATACTACCACGTGGGACGCGCCTGTAAAGTGTTTTTTCACAAACAGGGCACAATTTTTGGGAAAATGAAAAAAGTCCCGGCCGGATTGTATCGTTTGGAACAAAACGGTCGGGACCTCTTTCCTTTAATGCCCGAAGGTGGCCATATACCCATTGACGAGGATGTACAGGACAATCAGGGGCAGAATGTACGTGACGTAGACCTGCAGCCATTTGGGGAAGCGCAGACCGCTGCCCGTGTCGGTCTCTTGGATAAAGTTTTTCCAGCCCCAGCCGTAGCGGGACGTGCAGAAGGTCATGTAGACGATGCTGCCCAGGGGGAGCAGATTGTTGCTGACGATGAAGTCTTCCAGGTCGAGGACGCCCGAACCGGGGCCGAAGGGCTGGAAACCGCTCCACACGTTGAAGCCCAGGGCACAGGGCAGG
This sequence comes from uncultured Selenomonadales bacterium, assembly GCA_900314855.1. GTDB lineage: Bacteria > Bacillota > Negativicutes > Acidaminococcales > Acidaminococcaceae > Succiniclasticum. Next base: position 64,460 of record OMWZ01000009.1, on the reverse strand, counting down.
GAGAGGAGAAACAGGACCGGAATGGCGCGGCGGATGATGGTCTTGCGGTCCAGCCCCGTCAGTTCCACGAAACAGCCGGTAATGAATTCGAAGATGGCGATGACCGTCGAAAGGGACGCGAAAATCATAAAGAGGAAGAACAGGCTGCCCCAGAAACGCCCCAGGAACATGTGGTTGAATACGTTGGGCAGCGTCACGAAGAGCAGGTTCGGGCCGGCGCCGGGGTTGATGCCGTAGCTGAAGCAGGCCGGGAAAATGATGAGGCCCGCCATGAGGGCCACGAACGTGTCGAGGACGATAATCCAGATGGCTTCGCCCGTGAGGCGCTTTTCCTTGCCGATATAGCTGCCGAAAATAGACAGGGACCCCTGGCCGATGCTCAGGGTGAAAAAGGCCTGCCCCATGGCGTTGAAAATGACTTCGTTCCAGCTGTACTGGCTCAGGCGCGTAAAGTCCGGAAAGAGATAGTAGCGCAGGCCAGCCTCGCTGCCTGGCAGGAGGAGGGAGTTGATGGCCAGGAGGAAAATGAGGAGGAGGAGCAGGCTCATAATGACCTTGGTGATGCGTTCCACGCCGGCCTGGACGCCCAGGTAGCAGACAAAGAAGCCCAGCAGGATGACGAAGAGAAGCAGGGCTGTCATGGTCTGGGGATCCTGAAGCAGGCCGCCGAGGACGGCTTCGACCTGGGTCGGCGTCCTGCCTTCAAAAGCGCCGGTGAGCATTTTATAGAAGTAGTAGAACATCCATCCCGAAATGGTCGTGTAATACATCATGAGGAGCACGTTGCCGGCAATCATGATGTATTTGTACTTGTGCCAGTACGTGCCCTTCGGCTCCAGGACGTTGAAGGCCTTGGCCGGGCTGTGAACGCTGGCGCGGCCCACGGCGAATTCCGCGACCATGATGGGCAGGCCGAGGAGGGCCAGGAAGATCAAATAAAGGACGACGAAGGAAGCGCCGCCGTATTTCCCCGTGATGAAGGGGAACCGCCATACATTGCCGAGACCGATGGCGCAGCCGGCGGAGACGAGGATGAATCCGAGACGAGAGGAAAACGTAGTGGTACCCATGGGAAAAGAAAGACTCCTGTCTGATTTTTGGAAAAGTAAGGGAATGCCATCCGGGAGTTTCACATAATTAAAGATATCACACCAATCCCATGCTGACTTTTGCTCAACCGATACAGCCGGAGGGCTGGATAACAAGAAAAGGCGGTATGCGCCCCGTGGAGGGGTAGCGTACCGCCTTTTCTTGTGGGGGTTTCCAAAGGGGGCAAAGCCCCCATTTGGCACACGACTTTGCGAAGCAAAGTGTAGTGTGTTATACCTGCTGGCGTGGCTGACGGGGGAAACGGGGTGCGGTGCTTTTTGCGCCCCGTTTGCTCCGGCAGGAAAACAGGCTGAATTTTTGTGAATGGGAATGAACAAAAAATCGGGCTGGTTTCAGAGAACGGCGGCAGGTATATGAAAGCCCCGTCCCTCGTCCTACGCTCCGACTTGTGGACAAAATGTCCCGAAGCTGTGGCCACACTCCCGGAAAAGTAGCAGGACAGCGGGCAACCGTCAAGGCTGAAATGAACGGTTTTATACCCGGCCTTGACCGCCGCCCTCCGTCCCGCTGAACGGGCAGACAAGGCGGCCAATCCCTCAAAGTGCTTGGCCGCACTTTTTTTAATTTGGGAGCGTTCTCCCTTGCAAAATTGAAATGGGCGGGAAGCCATTTTGTGGCTTTCCCGCCTTGATTACCTTTTGCAAAGACGGGCGGGGCTGTCAATGGCGGCGCATGAAATGCGCCGTTCATCTTGACCATTGACAGCTTTGACCGGGAGTGCTTTCAATATATACTGTTTTTGTAGCAATCGTATTTCTGAAAGCAAGATCATGTTCTACGAAGATCATTGTAGGAGAAAATTCCCTAATCAGATTTTCAATTTGCATTCGGGAATAGATGTCAATATAGTTAAGAGGTTCATCCCACACATACAGATGTGCTTGTTCACAAAGGCTTTTTGCTATCAACACTTTTTTCTTTTGTCCCGCTGAAAAATCTTCCATTTTCTTTTCAAACTGTATTCGTGAAAAATCCATTTTCCGTAAGATTGCCTTAAACAAAGTTTCATCAACACGATTGGCTTCCGCAAACTCTGATAACGACCCGTTCAGCATAGAAGTATCTTGAGGTACATAGGACAATATCATGCCAGAACCTATTGCAACTGTCCCACGATGTTCTATTTGTTGCCCGACCAGTAGCTTTAGAAGGCTCGTTTTCCCAGAACCATTTTTCCCATCAAGGGCAATGCGTTCTCCCTGTTTTACTGTAAACGAGATTGGCTGGCAGACATTTTTGCCGTCAAAAATCGGTACAACATCAGAGAAAGTCACTAAGGTATCTGAAAAATAAAGAAGCGGAGCGATTTTCAAATCTTCTACGGTTTCCAAATTTTTGAGAAGGCCGGACTTTTCCTCGATTGCCCGTTGCTGCCGCACTTCGATAGCCTTTGAGCGTTTCATCATTTTGGCAGATTTGTGACCAATATACCCTCGGTCAACCGGGCCGTTCCCATATTTTGACGCTTCAATTCGGTCTGACCAGACAGAAGTTCTTTTAGCGGCCTTTTGCATATTATCAATGCTTTTTTTCAGCTTCACATTTTGAGCGAGTTCAAATTCTTGTTGACGCTGGAAGTTGGTGAACCAAGTAGAAAAATTTCCGCTTTGCACTTCGATGTTTGACCGATTGATCGACAGGATATGGTCAACACAGCCATCTAAAAAACAGCGATCATGAGAGACTAAGATAAATCCCTTTTTCCGTTTCAGGTATGCTGAAACGGTTTCTCTGGCTTTCATATCCAAATGGTTTGTCGGTTCATCAATCAGTAAAAAGTGTCCATCATTCAGAAATAGAGCGGCAAGCAGCACCTTGGTCTGCTCTCCATTGGAAAGCGTAAAAAATGGCCTCCAAAGCACATCATCACGGACTTCCAGATAGGATAGTTCTCTCAACAGCTCCCACTCTTCCGCCAGCGGGCAGACTTCCGAGAGAATATCCGTAGTTAATCTGTTTTTGTCGTTCACAGGATATGGAAAGTAATCAAATTGCACAGAGGCTTGTATTTTCCCGTGGTATTCATACTTTCCAAGCAAGAGATTTAGAAAAGTTGTTTTCCCTCTACCGTTTCTTCCAACAAACCCAAGTTTCCAATCTGTATCAATTTGAAAATTGACATTTTCAAAAATGTTATCATAGCTGGATGGATAGGCAAAGGTAAGGTTCTCGACTCGGATCATCGACATATCGCATTCCTCCTTTATTCCGGGGATAAAGAACATAAAATAAGAGCTGCAAGAAAGTCAATTCTTGCAGCTCGTCACAGCATAATAGTACCACCCCTATCAAGAGTGATACGCCTACGATATATCGAGTGAATAGACTTTTAACTTTCTTGCAATGGGTACAATGGTACTGTAAAACACAGTATCACTGTATATTCCAATTTATTTGCAAGAAAAGTTAATCATCTTTCCACCTCACCTCTAATTTTATGTATGTTAGTGTATCACAAAGACACAAGCAAGTCAAGGAAAAGGGCAATGATGATAATGAGTATAAGGCAGGGTACTTTCTGTTTTTGCTTCTCTGCGAGATATGAGATTTCGTAAAATCCGATTTAGATGTTAAGGCTCATGTATAAAAGCGGATAAGGATTGCCCTGTTCGTCAAGGTCTGTCCTTTTATAAACCTGAAAGCCCATGTGTTCATAAAAGCCCTTGGCCTGTGGGTTTTGCTCATTCACAGCCACCCGCTCTACGGCATAGGTTTTAATCCCATATTGGAGCAGGCGCTTTCCGAGCCCCTTTCCTCTTTCTTCCGGGGAAATGAACAGCATTTCCAAGGTGCCGTCCTTGATCCCCATAAAAGCCCCGGGGCAGCCCCTATCATCTTCTGCAATCATCAAATGCGCAATTCCAGCGAGCGCCTGCGGTACATATTCTTTTATCTTTTTGATTTCACTGTCCGACAGAAACAGGTGTGTCGCTCTTACAGAACTTTCCCATACCGTCAGCAGCCGATTTATGAAATCCGCCGTCCTGTTTTTGGTTTCTACTTCAATGAATCTCATTTTTCCTTTTTGCATATCTAATTTCTCATTTTCTTCCCCGCTGCGGGTTTGGATTTTTCAGCAAGTCCGACTTCTGTGCAATCCTTTTCAGCCATTTCTTTTCCTCCTCCGACAGCTTCCCATAGTTCAGTTTGAGCCGCTTGCAGATAAAGGCCATCGCAGCCTGTTCCGGGTCGCTGTTTGGGCTGGCGGCTTCTTCGGCGGTCTGCAAGAAATCTTCCAGAGGATTGTCCTCCGGGACACTGAAAAAATCGTCCTTGTGGGCTTCCCGCAGGTCAAGGGCTATCTTGTTTATGTCCTGCTGTATCACATAGCGGCAAAAGCTGTCGTCGTCAATGTGGGCGGCGATAAGCTGTCGCAGCTGCGGGTCAGTCAAGCCGGGATTGTGTTGTTTCATAATCGTTGCACTCACAGCGTCCACAATGGCGTTTGCCCCCTGTACCTGCTTTGCCGCTATGCCGTTTACATAGATTTCAAGGTCAGCCATGAGCCGGGGAAAATCCGGGTGCGTCGCCAGTTCACACAGGAGGGCATTATCCACCAGCCTGCTTTTCAAAAATTCAATCATATCATCACTCAAACGCAGGTCTGCAAGATCGGCGTTTGGGTGATTTTTTGTTTCAGAACGGCACAGCAGATAATCAACGGACACTTCGTAAAACTTTGCCAGCTGGATAAGGGCATAGTGGCTGATGTCCTTGAACTTGTCCCCCTCATAGCTGCCTAACGCAGACTTGGAGAGATGGGTTTCTTCCGCAAGCTGCTCCAGCGTCAGGCCACGCTCCACACGCAGGTCTTTCAGGCGTTCTTGTATGGATAGTTCCATGTTCTCCCTCCTTGTCTGCTCGACAAACTGGAATTGCCTAAAGCAGTAAAGCAGTACCCCTTACAATTTTTTCTTTTACTGCTGATACAGTATCTTTGACTGAGTGCGTAGTTGTATCAATAACATTTGATTCATAGATTCCTAAATTGGAAAATTGTTCCCACATCGTTTCAACTAATTCAATATTTGTTTCTCTGTCTAACTTTGAGCGTTTGATAGCTCTCTTCATAGTTTCTTCTTTACTTGCTCTTAAAACGATATAGTGTACTTCATAATGCTCTTGAACAATGTTGAGCCACGGCTCTAAAAACCACGGTCCTACAATACCATCTACAATTACATCATATCCACCACGAGCATATCGCTTCGCGGCTTCTAAAAATGCTTCAATGACAATCAAATTTTGCTCATTTGATTCTGGCAAATATGGTGGTATTGCCCCTTTACTCAAATAATGATAAAAGTCATCTGTGTGCATATGCACAGATTTTTCCAAATCCGATTCTTTTGCAACAGTAGATGCCGTTGTAGTTTTCCCCGTCCCCGGCGAACCTGTGATTACAATAATTCTACCTTGATCCATCTATGTGTTACCTCCACAACTTCAAATTTACTGTTCAGTTTCTTCCATTCTACCACAATTCCGAGAGCGTGGAAATGGGGGGATTTTCAGGCAGATTTCCCACCTTTCGGATATACGGGACGGGCGGTCATTTCGGTGTAGACTTAGGTTAGTTCATCGATGGACAGCACCTTGAAAACCGAATGACCGTCCGAAAAGGAATACCCCCGGCTGGGGAAGCACCGCAAGGAGCCGACTTCTGGACACTTTGTCCAGAGGTCACTTTGGGACAAGTTGTCCCGAAGTTATGGGGAGCGTGCCAACGCCGGAACACGCCGCAGGAATGGGGCAGGAAGCCTTTTCGGGGAGAACGGCAGCGGAAAGCAAAACGGAGGGAACGCATGAAAAATAATCCCTACAAAGACTTGCCGCCGCTGGAATGCAGGCCGGACGGTTCCCTTTACCGCATGACCCCGGCGCAGCGGAAACGGGCAAGCGCCCTGATACGCCGGGAGTGCTGTTGCTGTGAGGACGGCAACTGCATTGCCCTTGACGATGGGGACACCTGCACCTGCCCGCAGACGGTTTCTTTCTCGGTCTGCTGCAAGTGGTTCCGCTGGGCAGTCTTGCCGCTGGACGGGGCGTTGGAAGCAGAGATTTTCCGGGATAAGGACTTGAAACGCTGTGCAGTCTGCGGCGGCGTGTTCGTCCCCAAATCCAACCGGGCTAAATACTGCCCCGGCTGTGCCGCCAGAGTTCACAGGCGGCAGAAAACAGAAAGTGAACGGAAAAGGAGGTCTTGTGTGGACAGTTAGGAGCGAAAAAAGCCTTGATTTATCAGGCTTCGCAAGCCCCAAACCGGGGCGGGTGGTATAAATTATCGCCCACCCCGGAAAACAGGCTTCTAACCGTCCACAAAACACGCTATGACAAACACGATTTACATTCATCAGCCGGAACAGGCGTTCAGCTTCACCCGGCTCCCCAATTTCCTCTTTGAAGCACCTACATTCAAGCCCCTGTCCAATGAGACAAAGCTGCTGTATGCCTTTATCCTGCGCCGGACGGAGTTATCCCGGGAAAATGGGTGGGCGGACGAGTATGGGCGGATTTATCTGTATTATCCCATTTGCGAGGTGGTTGACCTGCTCCGCTGTGGGCGGCAAAAGGCGGTGAATACCCTGCGGGAACTGCAATACGCCGGGCTGATAGAGATCCAGAAGCAGGGCTGTGGAAAACCCAATCGCATTTACCCAAAATCCTATGAAGCGGTTCCAAACACCGACTTCAAGAAATCCGGTTATGGTACGCCGGAGGGCTGAAAACCGTACCCATGAAGTACGGAAATCACCCGTGAGAAGTACGGAAACCGGACGGTATATAGAAATACAAAGATTAAAAGATTGATTTAGATTCTATCCATTCCAATCTTATCCGAGCTATTTCCGGCGGGATTTTCCCTGTGGAAAACCCCGGATGGGAAAGGAATGGGGAAAGGAGTTTCATGGCACAACACGCAATCTTGCGTTTTGAGAAGCACAAGGGCAACCCGGCAAGGCCGCTGGAAGCCCATCACGAACGCCAGAAAGAACAGTACGCCAGCAACCCCGACATTGACACAGCCAAAAGCAAGTACAACTTCCATATCGTCAAGCCGGAGGGACGCTATTACCACTTCATTCAGAGCCGTATCGAGCAGGCCGGGTGCCGGACGAGAAAAGACAGCACCCGGTTTGTCGATACCCTGATAACTGCCAGCCCGGAGTTTTTCAAGGGGAAATCCCCAAAGGAAATACAGACATTTTTCCAGCGGGCGGCGGATTTCCTCATTGACCGGGTAGGCCGGGAAAATATCGTGTCGGCGGTGGTACACATGGACGAGAAAACGCCCCACCTGCATTTGACCTTTGTGCCGCTGACAAAGGACAACCGCCTGTGCGCCAAAGAAATCATTGGCAACCGGGCAAACCTGACGAAGTGGCAGGACGATTTTCACGCTTACATGGTGGAAAAATACCCGGATTTGGAGCGTGGGGAGAGCGCCAGCAAGACAGGCCGGAAGCACATTCCCACCCGGCTGTTCAAACAGGCGGTTTCCCTCTCCAAACAGGCCAGAGCCATTGAAGCCGCCCTTGACGGCATAAACCCGCTGAACGCCGGAAAGAAAAAAGAAGAAGCCCTCTCCATGCTGAAAAAATGGTTTCCGCAGATGGAGAACTTCTCCGGGCAGCTGAAAAAATACAAGGTCACGATCAAAGACCTTTTGGAAGAAAATCAAAAGCTGGAATCAAGGGCAAAGGCCAGTGAAAGCGGCAAGATGAAAGACCGCATGGAACGGGCAAAGCTGGAAAGCGAACTGGAAAATATGCAAAGGCTGGTTGGCCGTATCCCGCCGGAAGTGCTGGCGGAGCTGAAACGGCAGCAGCGAACAAGAGGGAGGTAAACGCTATGAACAGAAATTCAAGCTGCATGATGAAAAATAATCATACGGAGGACACTGGATGGTAAAAAGCGAAAGCGACATTATTGATACAATACACACCGGGCAGGTCATTACTGACGAGAACGGCACACAGTATTTTGTATGTGGGAAAAACCGTATCAAAATCTCCGAACATTTTGCCGCTGGCGGTCGTCCGATTGGCGATCTGATTGTGGATGTCGTCCGGCACACGGCCACGCTTATGATATAATTGCCATAGAGCAAAAGTATTGTAAGCGTGGGTTGTTTCTTTAGAAGGAGGATTTTTACGGTGAAACAACCTTACAATACTACCATTTACAACACGGCTCTTTATATGCGGTTAAGCCGTGACGATGAAAGCTATGGTGACAGCGTAAGCATTGAAACGCAGCGGACAATCCTGCAACAGTACGCAAGGGAGCAGGGGCTTCATGTGGTCGGAGAATATGTGGACGATGGGTGGAGTGGGACAAACTTCGAGCGTCCGAGTTTCCAGCGCATGATGGACGATGTGGAAGCCGGAAAAGTAAACTGCATTGTCACCAAAGACCTGTCCCGTTTCGGGCGGGAGCATGTGATGATGGACTACTATCTGGAATTTCTGTTCCCGGAAAAACGGGTGCGGTACATCGCCGTTGCGGAGAATGAGGACACAGAAAAGGGACTGTCCGATTTTGTGCCATTCAAAAACCTGTTCAACGAATGGTTCGCAAAGGACACCAGCCGCAAGGTAAAAACTGCTTTCAAGGCAAAGTTTGCCGCCGGACAGCGTATCAGCGCCTATGCTCCCCTCGGGTACAAGAAGCACCCGGAAATCAAGAACAAGCTGATAATCGACGAGGAAACCCGCTGGATCGTGGAGAAGATTTTTGACCTTGCTATTCACGGCAAAGGGGCGGCCAGCATTACAAGGATATTGATTGCGGAAAAAGTACCGACGCCGGGATTTATCAACTTCCAGCGTGACGGGACTTTCGCCAATATCTATGCTGGCGCACCAGAGGAAAAAGGCTACGCATGGACGATAGCGCAGGTCAAAAGCATTATGAAAGATGAAACCTACATCGGCCATACCATCCACTACCGGGAGACCAATATTTCCTTTAAGAACAAGCGGAGGATACGCAAGCCCCAAAGCGAATGGGTGCGGGTGGAGAACACGCAGGAGCCGATTATCAGCGAACAGGTTTTCCGGCAGGTACAGGAGCAGATCGCAAGCCGCCGGAGGGAGCGCAAGAATGGCACGACACAGATTTTTGCGGGGCTGATAAAGTGTGCGGACTGCGGCTGGTCGCTGGCCTACGGGGAGAACAGACAGAACAGCAAGCCCTATGGCTACTACCATTGTAGCAAGAACGGGCAAGGCACACGCCAATGCTCCATGCACTACATCCGCTATGATGTGCTTTACGCCTATGTCCTCTCCCGTCTGCAATACTGGTCGGCGCTGGTACAGCACGATGAAGAACAGCTTTTGAAACGGCTGCTGAACGCCAATGACAAAGGACAGGCCGCCGCAAGAAAAAAACAGGCTGCTGAACTGAAAAAAGCGGAGAAGCGGAAAGCCGAGGTCGATACCCTGTTTGCCCGGATGTATGAGGACTGGGCGGCGGGGCGTATCACAGAATACAACTTCAATATGCTGTCCGGGAAGTACCAAAGCGAACAGGCGGAACTGGAAGAAAAGATTGAACAGCTTCAATCTGCTATTGCCGCTGAAAGCCAGAGTGCCGCAGACGCAGAAAAATGGATTGCCTTGATGAAAGAGTGCGTCAATCCCACGGAACTCACCGCTGAACTCTTGAACACGCTGATTGAAAAAATCCTTGTCCATGAGGCGGTCAAGAACGAAGACGGAAGCCGGGAACAGGAGGTAGAAATCTTCTACCGCTTCATCGGCAAAATTGATTGAATGACACCAATATCTTTAAGTATGTGATACCGGGCTGTCTTTCCCGGACACGAACGGTTACTTGCCGAAAATACCGATATACCCGTTCACGAAGATATAGAGCACAATAAGGGGTAAAAGGTACGTGGCGTACACGCGGATCCATTGAGGGAAGGGCACGCCTTTGCCGGTGTCGGCTTCTTTAAGGAAGTTGTCCCAGCCCCATCCGTAGCGGGACGTGCAGAAGGCGAGGTAAATCAAGCTGCCCAAGGGTAGGAGATTGTTGCTGACGACGAAGTCCTCCAGGTCGAGGACGCCCGAACCAGGGCCGAAGGGCTGGAAGCCGCTCCAAACGTTGAAACCCAGGATGCAGGGCAGGGAAAGGAGCATGATGACCGGCGCGCCGCGGCGCACGATGGTCTTGCGATCCAGGCCCGTCAGGTCCATGAAACAGGCGATAAGGTTTTCAAAGACGGCGATGACCGTCGACATGGACGCGAAAATCATGAAGAGGAAGAACAGGCTGCCCCAGAAGCGGCCGCCGGGCATATGATTGAACACATTGGGCAGCGTCACGAAGAGCAGGTTCGGGCCGGCGCCGGGGTTGATGCCGTAGCTGAAGCAGGCCGGGAAAATGATGAGACCTGCCATGAGAGCCACGAAGGTGTCGAGGACGATGATCCACAGGGCTTCGCCCGTGAGGCGTTTTTCCTTGCCGATGTAGCTGCCGAAGATGGCCAGGGCGCCGATGCCAAGGCTCAGAGTGAAAAAGGCCTGCCCCATGGCGTTGAAGATGACCTCGTTGAGGCTGTACTGGCTGAAGCGGCTGAAGTCCGGCAGCAGGTAGTAGGCGAGACCGGCCTCGCTGCCTGGCAGGAGGACGGAATTGACGGCCAGGGCTACCATCAGGAACAGGAGGGCCGTCATCATGGCCTTTGTAATGCGTTCCACACCGGACTGGACGCCCAGATAGCATACGGCGCCGCCGAGGCAGACGACGAGGGTCATGCAGCCTGTCATGGTGACGGGATCCGTCACGAGGCCGCCCAGGATGGCGCTGACCTGTTTCGGGTCCAGACCGGTGAAACCGCCTATCAGCATCTTGTAGAAGTAGTAGAACATCCATCCCGAAATGGTGGTGTAGTACATCATCAGCATAATGTTGCCCAGGATGGCTCCGTATTTGTACCAATGCCACTTGGTACCCTTCGGTTCCAGGATATCGAAGGATTTTGCCGCGCTGTGCACGCTGGCGCGGCCTACGGCAAATTCCGCCACCATGATGGGCAGGCCAAGGATGGCCAGAAAGACCAGGTAGAGCAGGACAAAGGTTGCCCCGCCGTACTTGCCCGTAATATACGGGAAACGCCATACATTGCCCAGGCCGATGGCGCAGCCGGCCGATACGAGGATAAATCCGAGGCGGGTGGAGAAGCTGCTGTTTCCCATGATGAATCCAACTCCTTGCCGGCGGGGAGCGGCTGGTATCCTGCCGTCCCAGTGCCGTTTACTTTTTCACGCTTTATCTGTAAAAATATATTTCAATTATACGATACGAACTGTTTTTCTTCAACTTTTCCGCCAAATTTGACAAATCCTTCTGCCCGCAGTTACAATGGAGGACATATCCATTTTAACTGTGCGTAAAACAGGGATAGTTACTGTAAAAGAAGGAGAGTGTTCCATGGATTCCCGTTTTTCCCCTTCTCCCGCGTCCACTGCGGGGCAGAGTGTGGCGCGGGCGGCTTTCCGGACGGCGTTTCCCCATACGATCCCGATGCTTTTGGGATTTTTATTCCTGGGCATTGGCTGCGGCGTCTTCGCCCACGGCATGGGGTTGGCTCCCTGGGTTGCACCCGTCATGGCAGCCGCTATCTTCGGCGGGTCCCTGGAGTTTGTCGCGGTGTCCTTGCTTTTGTCACCATTCGCTCCGTTCCAGGTCCTGATTCTGGCGCTGGTCATCCAGTCCCGTCATCTTTTCTATGGGATTTCCCTGTTGGAAAAATACCGTGGCATGGGTTGGAAAAAGCCGTTTCTCCTCCAGTTCCTGTGTGATGAGACTTTCGCCATCAACTATTCGGTGGAAGTCCCGTTCGGCATCGACAGGGGCTGGTTCTATTGGTGGGTATCCGTCCTGAATTACCTGTACTGGGTTGCCGGCGTCGCGCTGGGCAGTGCCTTTGGGACCCTGGTCCAGTTCCCCATGAAGGGGCTGGACTTTATTATGACCTCCCTCTTTGCCGTCATTTTCGTCGAGCAGTGGCTGCGGGAAGAGATGCACGTCAGCTCCCTCGTCGGCCTGGCTGCCTGTCTGGGAAGCCTAGCCGTCTGGGGGCCGGACCATTTCCTGCTGCCGTCCCTGGGCCTGATCCTCGTGGCCTTGACCTTGCTGCGCCGCCCCCTGCGCCGCTACGCCGGAGAAAGGAAGGTGGAAGGACCGTGAGCCTGACAGAACAACTGATTACGATTGCCCTGTGCGCCGCCACCACCATGGGGACACGCTATCTCCCCTTTCTCCTCTTTCCGTCGGGGAAAGAGACGCCGGCCTACGTCCGATACCTGGGACGGATGCTGCCGTCGGCTATCTTTGCCCTCCTGGTCGTGTACTGCCTGCGGCATGTCAGCCTCACCGGCGGCAGTCATGGCATCCCCGAGATCCTGGCCCTGGCCGTGACGGTCGGGCTACACGTATGGCGGCGCAGCATGTTCCTGTCCATGGCAGCCGGGACGGCTTTGTATATGTATCTCGTCCAGGCGGTCTTCCCGACGTGAACTTATGGCGAACAGATTTCTGTTGACAGTCTTTTTGGATAATGCTTTAATGTTAAAAGAAAGTACGGGCCGTCCTGCTGCCCGCGTGGGCGGGATAGGGAAGGGGCGGTGCCGTATGCCTTATAGGAGGGAAACCACACAATGGGTATGTTGAAGGAGTTCAAAGAGTTCGCCATGCGGGGCAATGTCGTCGACATGGCTGTCGGCGTTGTCATCGGCGGCGCCTTCGGAAAAATCGTGACGAGCCTTGTCAATGACATCATTATGCCGCCTTTGGGCAAATTGATGGGGGACGTGGACTTTTCCAACCTGTTCCTCAACCTGTCCGATAAGCACGTCGCCACCCTGGCGGAAGCCAAAAAAGCCGGCCTGGCTGTTATTGCTTACGGTAACTTTATTAACACGATCATCGACTTCCTGATCGTGGCTTTCGCCGTCTTCCTGGTCATCAAGCAGATCAACCGCATCGCGCCGAAAGCACCGGCCAAGGCCCCGCGCCTGTGCCCGTTCTGCAAGACGGAAATCCCGGATGACGCGACACGTTGCCCGCATTGCACGAGCGAATTGACGAAAGACTGAGGAAAGAATCGTTCCCAGCACACCAGGACAACCGCCGGCAGGCCAGACCTGCCGGCGGTTTTTGCGTTCCGACGTACCCCTGCCGGCACGGCGGACTGTCCTCGGCGCGCCCGGCGCTTGGCGGCAGCGTTTTTGTAGGAGATTTGGTTGCGCATAGCTAACTTTTTTCTGCGGTTCTCTTGACAAAACAGCAAAGCAATGCTAAATTGTAAAAATGAAATGGGTTAGTAATAACTAACTTAAAAATACGCCTCAACGAAGAGGCCCCTGTGGGCCTGTTTTTTTTGAAGGCATAGTTAGCGCAAGCTAATAATCATCCTGTGGGAGGTGATAAGCTTGATACCTTTGATGATGGCGGAGGTTGGCGAGACGGTCGTCATCCGAAAAATCACCGGCAATGACCAGGTGCGGCAGCATTTGGCGGAAATGGGCTTTACCGTGGATGCGAAGGTCACCGTAGTCAGCCATTTGGCCGGCAATATGATCCTTAATGTGAGGGACAGCCGCGTCGGCATCGGGGAAGCGATGGCACGCCGCATCCTGTATTGAGTCCCGCAGGGAGCAGGAAGGAGTGGAACATGACACTGAACGAGATTGCTATCGGCGGCCTTTGCAAGGTCGTGCGCCTTCATGGAATGGGCGCGCTGAAACGCCGTATTATGGACATGGGCATTACCAAGGGAACGGAAATTAAAGTGGTGAAGATTGCGCCACTGGGAGACCCGATGGAACTGAACGTGCGGGGGTACGATTTGTCCGTCCGGAAAAACGAGGCGGCGACCATCGAAGTGGAAGCCCTGTAACGGAACGCTTCCCTTGGGACGCGTCGTCAAGAAATCTCAGGGGAGTACTTCCCCGGCATGTGGAAAGGATAGAAAATGGATTTGAAAATCGCCCTGGCGGGCAACCCGAACTGCGGGAAAACGACCTTGTTCAATGAGCTGACAGGCAGCAGCCAGTATGTCGGCAACTGGCCCGGTGTCACGGTGGAAAAGAAGGAAGGCCGCCTGAAAGGCCACCAGGATGTCATCATCCAGGACTTACCCGGCATTTATTCGTTATCCCCCTACACGTTGGAAGAGAAAGTGTCGCGCCGGTATCTGGTACAGGAAAGGCCCGATGTGATCCTGAACATCATCGATGGCACTAACATCGAACGCAACCTGTATCTGACGACACAGCTGATTGAAGTGGGGCTCCCCGTCGTCCTCGCCGTCAATATGATGGATTTGGTGAAAGCGAAGGGAGACGTTATCGACATCCGCAAATTGTCCGCGGCGCTGGGCTGTCCCGTCTGCGAAATCAGCGCCCTTCAGGGCAAAGGCTGCAAAGAAGCGGCAGAAGCGGCCGTGGCGGTCGCCAGGGCGCGCAAGCCGGGTAAAGAACTGCCCCATGTCTTCACGGGCAGCGTGGAGCATTGCCTGGCCCATATCGAGGAATCCATTGCGGATCGTGTCGATTCCCGTAATCTGCGGTGGTACAGCGTGAAACTCTTTGAACGCGACCGGGACGCGACGGCCTCCCTTGGGCTGCCACCGGAATTGCTGCAGCATCTGGACTTGCACATCCAGGACTGCGAAGCGGAATTGGAAGACGACGCGGAAAGCATTATCATCAACCAGCGCTATGAATACATCGCGAAGCTGGTGGAGAGATTTGTCCGCAAAACGGCGCCAAAGCATGCCCTGACCACGTCTGACAAAATCGACCGCATCGTGACGAACCGCTTCCTGGCCCTTCCTATTTTCGCGCTCCTCATGTTTCTCATGTATTACATTTCTGTCACTACCGTAGGCGCCTGGATGACCGATTGGACGAACGACGTGTTTTTCGGGGAAATTGTTTCGGACGCGGCCACGGGTTTCCTGGAAAGCATTGCGGCTCCTGAATGGTTGACGAGCCTCCTCGTTGGCGGCATCCTCGGCGGCGTCGGTACGGTTCTGGGCTTCGCCCCGCAAATCCTGCTGATTTTCTTTTTCATGTCCCTCCTGGAAGATTCCGGGTACATGGCTCGTGTCGCTTTCATTATGGACCGTGTGTTCCGTAAATTTGGCCTGTCCGGCAAATCCTTTATCCCGGTCCTCATCGGCACGGGCTGCGGCGTACCGGCCATCATGGCGGCACGTACGATTGAAAATCCCCGCGACCGGCGCATGACAATCTTGCTGTCCACGTTCATTCCCTGCTCCGCGAAGACGGAAATCATTGCCATGGTGACGACGATTTTCTTTCCCGGGTCCCTGTTTATTGCCCCGGCCATGTACTTTCTGGGTATTGCCATTATCATCCTCGGCGGCATTGCCCTGAAAAAGACCCATTATTTTGCCGGGGACCCGGCGCCCTTCGTCATGGAATTGCCGGCGTACCATATTCCGTCCTTTAAGGGCGTCCTCCTTCATATGTGGGAACGCGCTAAAGGGTTTATCGTCAAGGCCGGCACGATTATCTTTTCGGTCTGCGTCCTCCTTTGGTTTCTCCAGTCCTTCAACACGAGCCTGGAATTGGTCGAGAATGTCGATGAGTCCATGCTGGCGGTGGCAGGCAATGCCTTTGCCTGGATTTTCGCCCCCATCGGGTTGGGCTCCTGGCAGAACGCCGTCGCTGTCGTTTCCGCCTTTATGGCGAAAGAACAGGCGGTCGGCACCCTGGGAATCCTGGCCGGGGCCAGCCCGGACAGCGAAGCCGAAACTTTCCAGGCCATCGCCGCGATGTTTACGCCCCTTACGGCGTTCACCTATATGATTTTGAATCTCTTTGACCCGCCTTGCCTCGTTGCCATGGCAACGACCGCCCGCGAGATGGGGGATAGGAAGTGGGCGGCGCTGGCCATCTCTTTCCAGGTCCTTGTCGGATACGGTCTGGCGTTCGTCGTCTATAACCTGGGCGGCTGGGCCTTCTATGGCGCACCCTTCGGCGTGGCGCAGACCGTGGCAATCGTCCTGGTGGCGGCAGCCCTGTACTTTATCCTGCGCCCGGCTCCCAAGGCTCCCATTGGGAAGACGCAGCTCCAGGAGGCAGACTGAGTAAAAAATAGAATTTGCTTCTCACGGAAGCAGGAATTTGACGCCTTCGGGTAGAAAGGAGTTTCTATGAATTTCCTGTCCGCTGTCGTTCTGGCAGCTATCATCCTTTGTTTTATCCTGGCATTGCGTCATGCCCTTCGGAATTTGTCCACCGGTTCCTGCCCGCATTGTTCGGGCGGGTGTTCCGCAGGCCGTTGTTCGGGCGGCGGCTGCCCTTATCACATCGGCCGTACCCCCTTGGAGGACAAGAAGGCGAGCGATGCCTGACCTTTAGAAAGGTGGGTTTCTGATGTCCCTGTCCCCTGAGGTAATCCAAGGTATTCTTCTTCCCTTCGCGGGAACTACTTTCGGCGCGGCCTGCGTATTTTTGCTGCGAGGCACGCTGCACCGTCAGGTACAGCGAATCTTTACGGGATTCGCCGCCGGGGTGATGGTGGCCGCGTCCGTCTGGAGTCTCCTGATTCCGGCTCTGGATCAGGCTGCCGCCTCAGGGCAACCGGCCTTTGTGCCTGCCGTCATCGGGTTTTGGATTGGTATCCTTTTTCTTCTCTTCCTGGATCATGTCATTCCCCATTTGCACTTGAACAGTACCAAAACGGAAGGCCCGGCCGTTGGGTTGTCCCGTACAATCAAGCTGGTCCTGGCCGTTATCTTGCACAATATCCCGGAAGGCATGGCTGTCGGCGTCGTGTATGCTGGCCTTGCCACGGGACATGCGACGATTTCCGGGGCAGCGGCCCTGTCCCTGTCTTTGGGCATCGCCATTCAAAATTTTCCGGAAGGCGCCATCATTTCCCTGCCCTTGAGGGCCGAGGGAGTGGGGCGGCTCAAGTCTTTTGTCTACGGCGTCCTGTCGGGCGTCGTGGAACCTGTCAGCGCCGTGGCCATGATTGCCGCTATCCAATATCTGCTGCCGTTTCTGCCGTACTTTCTCAGTTTTGCGGCGGGGGCCATGCTGTATGTGGTGGTGGAGGAGCTGATTCCCGAAATGTCCGAAGGGGAGCATTCCAACATCGGGACACTGGCTTTTGCGACCGGTTTCACCCTGATGATGGCATTGGATGTCATGTTGGGTTAAACTAACTCCTTGTTTCGACGGATGTCGGTTGACATCCGTCTTTTTTTTGACTAGAATTATCGATATGAAGTCCTAATAATAAACTTATTAAAATAGGGATATAATTTGATATGTAGTGAATTACCAAAAAGCCCATCGTGCTTTAAGATTTTCCGCTAGTCCCATATCAATATTTCAGGAGGCGCGTGATGAACATTTTTGCAACCGGGTTGGATTATTTCGTCAAAGGGGGTCCGGTCATGTACCCCTTGCTCTTCTGTTCCGTTGCGGCCGTCGCCATTTCCGTGGAACGCTATCTGTTCTTCAAGCGGGCGGACAGCGGACGGGAGTTCACGAAGACGTTTTGCATGGACATTGAAAACGACGATTGGACGGCGGCAAAGGAACTGGCGGACCAGACGGAAGGGGAAATCGCCAAATTAGCGACTATCGTCATGGCCCGGCATGGGAAATTCGAGCGTCTGGAAGGCTTTATTTCCGCCCGGGCGGAACGGGCCCTCGATAAATTTGAAAACCGCCTGAATTACCTGAATGTCATCGTCACGTTGGCGCCGGTCCTGGGCCTGCTGGGTACGGTCACGGGCATGATCGGATCCTTCCACAACTTCAACCAGCGGCTGGATAACCCCCTGGCCGTGACGGCCGGCATCGGCGAAGCCCTGATTACCACGGTCTTCGGCCTGTGTGTTTCCATCGTGGCCATCCTCATGTACGCCTACTTCGAACGGCGCCTGAAAGGCATCTCCATGAATCTGGAGGAGATGAGCAATACCCTGCTGGAGGCCATTGCCAAGAATCTGGACACGGCAGAGGAGGGGCGGTCGCGTCATGATTAAATTGAAAAAACGGGGCCATGCCTCTCCGGGAATCATGTTGAGCCCTATGATTGATATGATGTTCCTGCTGTTGATTTTCTTCATTGTGAGCACGATGTACATGAGCGAGCTGCGCACCATTCCGGTCAAGCTCCCTGTGGCGACGCAGACCGTGACGCAGAGCGTCGTGAAATTCAGCGTTACCATCAAAGATGACGGCGCCTACTGGCTGGGGGACCAGGTCATGGGCGAAGCGCAGCTGATTCACCGGGCCCGGCAGGGGAAGAAGGAAAACAAGGACTTCGCCGTCGTGATCCGGGCCGACGAAAACGTTCCCTATCGTGCGGTTATTCATCTCTTGGACGAATTCAAGAAGGCCGGCATCACCCGGGTTGGCCTGGCAACGGATAAGGAAGCCCGAAAATGAATCAGGACGGTAAAAAGGGACTACTCTTTTCCGTAGTCTTCCACTTGGTCTGCTTCGCCCTGGTCGGGGTCGTCGTGCTGTACGGACACCGGGTTCCGACAGCCGACCCTGTGTATGACGTGGCCCTCATGGGGGGCGGCGGCGATGCGGCTCCCCTGGAAGATCAGGCGGAACCGGAAGAGCCGGAAGACAAAGCGGAAGAGGAAGAAGCCACTCCCCAGCCGGACGATATCCAGGAACAGCGGCAAGTAGTGCCGCGGCAGCACCATCCGGTGAAAAAGAAAGCCAGCTCGTCGGTTCAGCGGGCGGCGGGCGGTACAGGTAGCGGTACGAGCGCCGGGCTCGGTTCCGGCGGTTCCGGCGGCGGCCAGGGGAGCGGTGTCGGCCCTGCCTCGGATTCTATCCAGGCCCCGGCCGTGGCGCCGCGCGTTACTCGTTCCCGGGCTCCGCAGTATCCGCTGTCGGCCCGGAACAGCGGTATAGAAGGGACAGCCGTTGTCCGCTTCCTGATTGGCAAGGACGGCGGCGTGGAAAATCTGTCCCTGGCGCGTTCGTCGGGGAACGGCGCATTGGACCAGGAAGCCCTGGCGGCAGCCCGCGGATTCCGGTTCCGTCCAGGGCTGGACGGGTACGGGCGGCCGGTACGTTGCTATGCCTATCAGCCGTTCGCGTTCCGCTTGCGGACGCGGTAGGAAGCGGTGGGAGATACACAAGGGTGCCGGGCAGGGGCCGGGCGCCAGGATAAAGCAAAAGGGGGTAATTGCGGATGCAACAGAAAAAAAGGATTCCGTTGGGCGTCGTGATGGCGTTCCTGCTGACGGGCAATGTGCTGGCGGCAGAACCGGCCATGACGGCCGAAACAGAGGAACTGAAACAATTTACGCTGGACCAGGTCGTCGTTACGGCGACCAGGGATTCCCGGCGGGATGTCGATATCCCGGCCAGCACGGAGGTGTTGACCCGAGAAGATATCCGGAAAACAGGTGGGCAGAACCTGGCCATGGTATTGCGGAAAGTGCCGGGCTTCACGTTCAAGTCCTTTGGCCAGTCCGGCGCGTCCATGGGGACGATGACGAACGAAGCCATCATCCGCGGGGTAGACAATGGGACGCTGGTCCTGCTCAACGGAAACCCGATCAACTGGCGCGGCAAGTACAATCTGGAGGCTGTCAGCGCTGAGGACATCGAGCGCGTCGAAATCGTGAAGGGGGGCGGTTCCGTCCTCTACGGTTCCGAGGGCATGGGAGGTGTCATCAACATTATCACCCGGAAAGGCCGCGCTAATTTTGTGAAAGTCGGTGTGGGGAATTTCGGACGGAAAAATTATGGGTTCCGCGCCGGCACGGACAAATTCCAGGTTTCCTACGATCGGGAAAAATGGGATCGCACTCTGGACCGCATTTCGGAATCGGAAGTGGGAGGAACCCAGATTGTCGGGAAAACGAAAACTTCCACGCAGGATGTGAGCCGGGAGAATGTGGGCGTCAATTATAACATCACCAAAGATTGGAGCCTGGGTTATCACTACTTCGAATCCCAGGCGCGTTACCTGAGGGACGTCATCGAATCCTCCAAAAATGGCTTCCTGGTCGGCACGCCCTTTAACGACCGCCTGTACACGACGAAGCAGCATATGGCCCAGCTGCAGTATCAGGGGGAACGCTACAAGGGATCCGTGTACTTTACGACGGGAACCGTGGAATCGTTCGGGCACACGTATTACTCGCCGACGGGCACGGCTGTCGCGCCGGCCTCGTCCCTCTACAATACGCGGGAAAAGAACCGTACCCTGGGCGCGGATATTCAGCGGAACTGGGAAGTGGGTCCCAAAGCGAAGGCAATCCTGGGCTTCGATTACAAGCGGGAAAACTACCAGAAACTCTTTGCCGGTTCCGGCAGTTCTCACGACAGTTATTCCCGAAACCTTTTCGGCGTATATGGCCAGTGGGATCAAAAATTCGACGACAAGAATTCCTGTATCGTGAGCGCCCGCGAAACGTGGACGACAGATGCTTTCAACGGGAACAACTATAGCAATTTCAGCGCTGCCGGCCAATACCTGCACAAGTTCGACGAAAACGATTCGGCCTATGTCAGCGTGGCCCAGTCCTTTATCATGCCGACCTTCGGTCAGATGTTCCCGACGGGATACCAGTCCTTCTACAATCTGGACTTGAGACCCCAGAAAGGGCTCCATTATGAAGCCGGCTGGAAACGGATGGCCGGGGCCCACAACTGGAAAGCGGCGCTGTACGCGATCCGCATCAAGGATAACATCAGCGCCACCTGGAATCGCAAATCCGGTGGGTGGCAGTACAATAACGAAGATTTCAAGAATCTGGGCTTCGAGTTCGGGGATACTGTCCACAGCCAGGGGCCGTGGTCCTATCATTGGGCCGTCAATCTCAACAACCCGAAGAGCAAGAGTGAGAAAAAGGACTACTGGGACCGTAAATTCGGACGCTATCAAATCAGTGGCGGCATAGGGTATACGTACCATAAACTGGACGCGGCCCTCAGCGGCAGCTTCCTGGGGGACCGGGTCCGCACCCCGTCGGCAGAGCACTCCGTGGAAGAACGGCCGTATTTCCTGACGACCCTTACGGCTCAGTACAAACCGGACAAGAACCAGTCTGTCAGCCTGACCATCGACAACCTGCTGGATCGGGACGATGTCATCAGCCACAGCTCTGCCCAGTATTATGAGATGCCGTGCAATTTCCTCGTCGAATACAAATATCGCTTCTAACCTCGCCTGCGGGGAAGACACTGTCGCCTCCCGCGCGGGCCCGGGGCTAATAGGGCCGTCCTCCGTGAGACGCCTCACGGGGGACGGTCTTTTTTGTCGTACGGCCGGAGACCTTCCCGGGAAAGGCGTGTGCTCGCCGCCATTCTGTGGTATAGTAATAGAAACACAGTGATGGAAAACGAGGTGACTGTTGTGTTGGGAGCGATTATTGGAGATGTCGTGGGGTCGCGATTCGAGTGGGACAATTGCCGGAGCAAGGAATTCCCGTTGTTCGCGTTCGGCTGTGAACCGACGGACGACAGCATTATGACCCTAGCCATTGCCCAGGCGTTGTTGGAAACAAAAGAAGACCGGTCTGCCCTGGCGGCGCGCGTGATAGAACGGATGCAGCACATGGGCCGCCGCTATCCGAACGCGGGATATGGGGGACGGTTTTCCCGTTGGCTGGACGAGCGGAATCCCCATCCCTACCAAAGTTTCGGCAACGGCGCGGCCATGCGTGTCAGTGCCTGTGCCCAGGCAGCGAAGACCCTGACGGAAGCGAAGGAACTGTCGTTCACCGTGACCGCCGTCACGCACGATCATCCGGAAGGGCTGAAAGGCGCTGAGGTGGTGACGGTCGCTATTTTCCTGGCCCGGGAAGGGAAGTCGAAGGAGGAAATCCGGAAGGAAATCACGGAGCGGTACTATGCCCTGGATTTCACGCTGGATGGTATCCGCGACACGTACCAATTCGATGAGACGTGCCCAGGTTCCGTGCCCCAGGCCCTGGAAGCTTTTTTTGAGGGGAAGGATTTTGAAGATGTCCTCCGGAACGCCATTTCCATCGGAGGGGATAGCGATACCATTGCTGCTATTGCCTGCAGCGTCGCCGAGGCGTTTTATGGCGTGCCCGATGCCATCCGCGCCGGCGTCCTGCCCTATCTGGACAGCGAGATGCACCGCATCCTGACGGAATTCGAGCGGACCTACCCCTGGCCGTCCCGCTGAGGGGACCGCAGTCGGCCGGACTGGTTCCGGCAGGAGGAAATGCATGCAAAAGTATTGGAAAGTGTTGTCGTTGGCAGCCGTCTTCTGGACGACCGTGACCATGTCCGCGTATACGCCCCATGAGACGGGGACACGCCGGACTTCTTCCGGGGCGGACGCTGTCGAAGGATATACGTGCGCTGCGAATTTCGTGCCCCTAGGCAGCCTGATTGTCTATAATGGTGTCACATACCATGTGCAGGACCGGATGCATCCGTCCCAGTCGCGGCACGTGGACATCTTTATGGAATCCCATGCGGCGGCCTTGCAGTTTGGACGCTTCCAGGCGCAGGTGCAGGTCATTACTCCGTAACAAACCTTACAGAATGCCAGGGAATCAGGACCAGGGAAGGAATTGTGAATTTTTTTCGTTGACATACGGAACGACGAAATGTATCATGGACACTAGTTTAAATGGCAATTTTGCCCATAGTGTAAAGGAGAGTGTTCATTCATGAAGTTGAAGAAGTTGTTATGCGGCGCCCTGGCACTGGCAACGGCCGGGCTGTTGATTGCCGGCTGTGGCGGCAGCGATAAGAAAGCCGCCGCGCCGCAGGACGGCAAGAAAGTTGTCCTGAAAGTCGGCGCCACGCCGGTCCCGCACGCGGAAATCCTGAACTTTGTCAAGCCCCAGCTGGCGAAGGAAGGCGTCGACCTGCAGGTCGTGGAATTCACGGATTATGTCAAACCGAACCTGTCCCTGTCGGATAAGGAATTGGATGCCAACTACTTCCAGCATATCCCGTATTTGGAAAAATTCTCCAAGGACCGCAACCTGAAACTGGCCGTCCTGGTGAAAGTCCACATTGAACCGATGGGAGTCTATTCCCATAAGATCAAGGATTTGAAGGACCTGAAAGAGGGCGCCAAGGTCGGTATCCCCAATGACCCGACAAACGGTGGCCGCGCCTTGGTCCTGCTGGAAAAGGCGGGGCTCCTGAAGCTGAAGGAAGGCAAAGGAATCGCCGCCACGAAACAGGATGTAGTCAGCAATCCCAAGAACCTGAAGATTGTCGAGGCGGAAGCCGCCATGCTGCCCCGTTCCCTGGAAGATTGTGATATTGCCGTCATCAACTCCAACTTCGCCATGGAAGCGAAGCTGAACCCGGCCAAGGATTCCCTGTTCACGGAAAAGGACTCTCCCTACGCGAACGTCGTCGCCGTCCGTGAAGGCGATGAAAAGCGTCCGGAACTGCAGAAATTGGCCAAAGCCCTGACGAGCCCCGAAGTGAAAAAGTTTATTGAAGACAAGTACAAAGGCGCTGTCCTGCCGGCCTTCTGAGCAAGGCGCGCGGGCAAGACGCCGCGTCCTGACGGTTCCGAAGCCAGCCCTGCCGGGCTGGCTTTTTTCGCGCGGCGTGGCCTTGAAAAAATTTCTAAAAAAAGGTATACAAAAACATTTGTTCGATTTATAATAAACAGAGCGAACAAAGTGAACCGCGCAATCGGGGGATGGGAGACACTGCCATGGAAGAAAAGAACTTATTTGACGACGGAATGGGACAGCCGCTGGCCGCGCGCCTGCGGCCGGAATCCCTGGCGGACTATGTAGGCCAGGAACATCTCCTTGGAAAGGGCAAGGTACTCCGCCGTATGATTGAGAACGACAGCCTTTCGTCCATGATTTTCTGGGGGCCGCCGGGGGTCGGAAAAACGACGCTGGCCCAGATTATCGCCCACGTAACAAAGTCGGCCTTCCTGAACTTTTCCGCTGTGTCGAGTGGAATCCGGGAAATCCGCAAAGTCATGGAAGAAGCGGAGCGAAACCGGTCTATGGGCATCCGTACGGTTGTGTTCGTGGACGAAATCCACCGGTTCAACAAAGCCCAGCAGGACGCGTTCCTGCCATATGTCGAAAAAGGGAGTATTATCCTCATTGGGGCAACGACGGAAAACCCGTCTTTTGAGGTCAACAGCGCTCTTTTGTCGCGGTGTAAAGTCTTCGTCCTGCAGCCCTTGCGGATGGAAGACTTGGTCCGCATGCTCCGGCGTGCCCTGACGGACCCCAGGGGATTTGGCGGGCTGACCGTGGAAATCGACGAGGAGATGCTGGAAGCGGTGGCCAATTTTGCCAATGGCGACGCGCGTACGGCCTTGTCCACCCTGGAAATGGCGGTCCTGAACGGCGAAACCCGGACGGAGAAGGACGGCAAGGGAGCCGTGCGCGAAGTCGTACGAATCACGCGGGAAGTCCTGGAACAGTGTACCTCGAAAAAGTCCCTGCTCTACGACAAGAAAGGGGAAGAACATTACAACCTTATTTCGGCCCTGCACAAATCCATGCGCAATTCCGACCCCGACGCGGCAGTCTACTGGCTGGCCCGCATGCTGGAAGCCGGCGAGGATCCCCTCTATATTGCGCGTCGGGTGACGCGCTTTGCCAGTGAGGATATCGGCCTGGCGGATCCGAAGGCCCTGGAAATCGCCGTAGCGGCCTTTCAGGCCTGCCACCTGATTGGGATGCCGGAATGTTCGGTCCATTTGACGGAAGCCGTGGTTTATTTGTCCCTGGCGCCGAAATCCAATGCCTTGTACAGGGCGTACCTGCGGGCCAGCCATGATGCCCGGACCCGGCTCGACGAACCGGTCCCCCTGGCCTTGCGGAACGCGCCGACGAAACTCATGGCGGACCTGGAGTACGGCAAGGGATATCAGTACGCCCATGACGCGGAGGAGAAGCTGACGAACATGCAGTGCCTGCCCGATTCCCTGGCCGGGCGATGTTATTACCAACCGACGGAAGAGGGGCTGGAAGAACGGTATAAGGACCGCCTGGCCCGCATCAAGGAGTGGAAGCGGCGGCATGGGGGCCGTTGACAACGCGGAAAGGAGCAGGACATGGATGTGACGGAAAAGCTGGCAATCCTGGCAGACGCGGCCAAATACGACGCGGCCTGTACGTCGAGCGGGGTGGACCGGAGCGGCGCGGGCGCTGCCATGGGGACGGCGCGGGCCTGCGGCATCTGCCACAGTTTTTCCGCGGACGGCCGCTGCATCAGCTTGCTGAAGGTGCTGTTGAGCAACGACTGCTGCTTCGATTGCGCCTATTGTGTCAACCGGCGCAGCGTCACGACGCGCCGGGTTTCTTTCGAACCTCGGGAACTGGCTGGATTAACCTGGCAGTTTTACCGCCGCAACTATATCGAGGGACTCTTTTTAAGTTCCGCCGTCTGGCGCTCCCCCGATTACACGTGCGAACAGATGCTGAAGGTCTTGCGGATCCTGCGGGAGGAGTACCTGTTCAGCGGCTATATCCACATAAAAATCATCCCCGGCGCGGATCCCCTTCTGATTGAACGGTTGGGCTATTTGGCGGACCGCGTGAGTGTCAACATCGAGCTGCCGTCGGCGGCGAGTTTGGCAAAACTGGCCCCGCAAAAGCGCAAGGAGACACTCCTGACGCCGATGAAGCAGGTCCGCCGGCTGGTGGCGGAGAATACGGAGGGGTACGGCCGCTTCGGCGGCATCCAGCCGGTCGGGCGCAACACGGGCAGTCGGGACCGAGCTGCCCTGCAGGGGCAAGCGGCGAAAATTGCGCTGGACGGCGGCAGCGGCGTGGGCGCGAGGAACACGGCCCGCCCCGTGGCGGTGCCGGAGAGCGTCTCTCCCACCCGGTACGGCGGCGCGCGCCGCCAACGGTCCGGTTTCGCCCCGGCGGGGCAGAGTACGCAGATGATCATCGGCGCCAGCCCCGAATCGGACCGCCACATCCTGCAGTTGACGGAACGGCTGTATCACGCCTACGACTTGAAACGGGTTTTCTATTCGGCCTATGTGCCGGCCGTGGAAAGCGACCTGCTGCCGTCGGCCGACACGCCGCCGCCCCTGTGGCGAGAGCACCGCCTGTACCAGGCGGACTGGCTCCTGCGGTTTTACGGCTTTCAGGCAGAGGAGCTCCTGCCGGCGGAAGAGCCGGAACTTCATCCTTATCTGGATCCCAAGTGCCAGTGGGCCCTGAGACACCTGGGCTTTTTCCCGCTG
This sequence comes from uncultured Selenomonadales bacterium, assembly GCA_900314855.1. Taxonomy (GTDB): domain Bacteria; phylum Bacillota; class Negativicutes; order Acidaminococcales; family Acidaminococcaceae; genus Succiniclasticum. The sequence goes on along the minus strand of OMWZ01000009.1, from coordinate 38,138 downwards.
GAAGTGAACCGCGCGTCGTACGACGCGCTCCTGCGAGTCCCCGGACTGGGGGTGGAGAGCGCCTTGCGCATCGTCCGGGCCCGTAAAATCGCCGCCCTCTCCTGGGACGGACTGCGGAATATGGGTGTCGTCCTGAAACGGGCCCGTTATTTCCTGTTGTGCCAGGGACGCCGGTTTCCCCATTTGACACGGGACCGCGGCGCCTTTTTGGCCGCTATGATGTCGGCCCGCGAGCGGGCTCTGTTCCGCCGACAGGAACGGGACCTGTACCAGCCGTCCTTGTTTGACGAGATGTCCTGGGAACGGGGGGACGCGGGCCTGTTGGCCGGCAGCGCTGTCCCGCGGCTGACGGAAAAGCAGAAAGAGGCACTGACTGCCGTGCCCCTGCCGTTATGGGAGTGAGGGACATGGGGCGGGCGCCGCTGCCGCCGTGCGTACCCGGATTGTGCTATGTTTACGACGGAACCTGGGAGGGATGGCTTTGCTGCGTCCTCCGCAGTTACCTGGACAGGGAAATCCCCGAGCGGATTGTCCCTGCCGGCGGGGAAGAGGCTTCCAGTCTCTTCGGCTGCCGGGAAATCAGGACGGACGAGGCGGGCGCGGCCCGCGTCCGGAAAGGCGTGGAAGAACGGCTGGGATTGCCGTTTGTACGGACCCTGCAGCGGACTTTTTGTACCTGCCTGCCGGCGAAGGAGTGGCGCATGCTGCTCCTGACCCGGAAGGCTTTCCGCTATGGCACGGGTATCCTACTGTACGAGGACGAGGAAACGGTCCATCAGGTACACCGGGCCCTGACGCGCCTGGGCAGCGAAATCGATAAATGGTGGGGGTTCGTCCGCTTCAGCGATATCCAAGGCGTCCTCGTATCGGTCATTGGGCCGAAAAACTGTGTCCTGCCGTTTCTGGCGCCCCATTTTTGCGCCCGGTACCCAAACGAGCAGTTCCTGATCTTCGACAAGACACATCATATGGCCCTGGTCCACCGCCCCGGCGAGACGGCCATTGTGCCCATGGAAGGCTTCCGCATGGCCGCCCCGTCGCCGGAGGAACAGCAGTACCGGCAGTTGTGGAAGCTCTATTACGACACGATCGAAATCAAACAGCGGCACAACGAAACGTGCCGGCGGACACATATGCCAAAACGGTATTGGGAATTCCTGACGGAATTCATGACGACGCCCCATGTTGCCGCAGGCTTGCAAAAGTACTACAATAAGGGATGAGTAATGGCAGGAGACGCCCGGCCGCGTCCTGCGCGAGCGAACAGGAACAAGAAACAGGAGACAGGAAAGGATTACAGCATGCATTGGCTTTCCCATTTTTGGCGGCTCTGTCGACGAGACCGGGGCGCGACCCGTTTCCTGAAGGGAATCTTCGGGGCAGCCATCGTGTTTGCCCTCGTCTTTTTCGCCGTGGCGGAGGTGACGAGCCGCGGTTTCGCCTTTATCTTCAACCAGCAGATGCAGAAGCAGGATATGCTGCGTGGGACGGTCACGGTGGAACAGATTTACATGAGCCCTTTGGGCGACGCGAAGTTCACTAACCTTGTCTGGCGGGATTCCCGGGGAAATACGCTTCTCCAGGTGCCGGACGGTTCCTTCCACCTGCGTCTGTGGGATGTAGTGACCCGCAATTTCAAATCGACGACCCTGCAGCGGCTGACCCTGAATGGGGCGCGTATTGCCATCCGGTTCAATCAGGACATGGATGTGGATTTTGTGCGCGTCGAACGGCCGCCCCGCAAGCCTGGGGAGCAGCGCGGACGGAAAACCTTGGAGGAACGGGTGCGGAACTTCAATAGGAACGACCGGAAACTGCGGTTGGAGGTGATTTTGCAGGACAGCCGTGTCGAAGTGCGGTATTTGCGGCGGAACTATGTCCTGAATCATGTGAATCTGGCCATGGACCTCAATACGGCGGACCGGGTGAAGCTGTCCGTGACGACGGGAGAGTTCGGGGGCACCATGGTCGGGGAAGGCATGACGGTGGACGGTACGGCGGATTTCAAGAAGGAGATTCCGGAGATGGACGTGGATTTCGCCTTCCGCGGTGTCGATCCCTCCTCCCTGGGGTTCGGCGTGGGCCTCCACGACAAGATGACCCTGGTGGCGAAGGCCCTGGGACCGGTGACAACCCCGGTGGCAACGGGCACGGTGCGCATGGACGTGTTGAATATCCCGCCGATGAAGTTCGAAAATGTCATTGGCGACATCAGTTACCGCGACGGGAAAGTGCGCTTTTCCGATGTGACGGCGAAAATCTACAACGGCCGCCTCAAGGCCCGGGGAATTTACAACGTGGACACACGGAAATACCAGTTGTACGGCGAGGCTAAAGCGCTGGACAGCCGCTTCGCCCTGCGCGACATGAACTTCTACTGCCTGGTGGACGCGCGGCTGGCCCTGGAATGCGACGGAAATCCCCGGAATACGCTGACCTACGGAACCTTTGTTTCCGGACCGGGACACTATAACATCATCCCTTTCCGGCGTCTGGAAGGAGGGTTTTCCAATCAGCACCGGAAGCTGGATTTTTACGATGTGAAAATTACCATGCCCATGGGCGAGGTCCGCACGAACCTGCTGCAGGTAAAGCGGGGCAAATTGTCCCTGAATTACCTGACCCTGGTCAATCCGGAAACGGGGGACCGCAGCGAAATATCGGGGGACAAGGCGGACCAGGAAAGCCCCATGAATATCAAGGGGAATTTGCAGCGGCTGCGCGAGTCATTGCGGGCCATCAAGTCGGATATCGAAGATGCGCGGTCCTGAAGGCCGCGGGAAAGGGAAGGTTCGGATGGATACGGAACAGGGAGCCTTGGAGTTGTTTGTTGTCCCCGCCGGGCGGAGCGGCATGGACACGTTGATGGACCTGGCCGCGGCCTACGGCGGTACGGAACGGGAGAAAACTCTCTTTGTCGCGTCGTCGCGGGAATTGGTCCAGCGCGCGCGGGGACGGAGGCTGAACGCCGTCAATTTCGAGTATCTGGTCCATGAGATCCTGCGCCGCTGCGCGCCTGCCGGCGTACAGCGCGTGCCAATCAGCCGCAAAACTCAGGAACTGCTGCTGGAGCGGCTGCTGGATGAAACGTTTCTGCTGGAACTGGATCCGGACAGCCGGGCGTACCGCCAGCGGGAAAACCTGCGGGAACTGGCCCGGAAGAAAAGTTTCCGCCAGGCCATGGTGGCCTTGATCGGCCAGTTGGGCCGCGCCGGCGTGACGTCGGAAGAATTCCGCCGGATTACGGAAACATGGCTGCGGGACAACGACATGCCGGACAAGGACCGTCTGGCATATATCAGCGAAACGATCTGCGCGATCTACGGCGCCTACGGCACCTTCCTGGCGTCCCTGTCCGGCAGGGGGGGAAAGGCCTGCGACCTGGAAAGCCTGTACACGGAGGCCCTGCAGTGCCTGCAAGCGGAAAAAAGTGGCGCCGGGCTGCCCTGGAGACGGATCTATGTGGCAGGGTTCCACAGTTTCGATTCCCTCGCGCGGAAGATCATCCTGGCCCTGGCGAAGCACTGCCATGTTTCCGTGGCCCTGCCCGGGGAGGCCGGGGAGGAGGCTCTCGACTACCGCGGCACGGTATACAACGTGTCCCGCGACAGCCGCCTCGATCTGGGCAGCGTCAAAGAACGGGAAGAAACGGTGCCGCCGGCCCGGCCGGACCGGCGCCCTGCGGCGTTGGCATGGCTCTTGGAGCAGTTTCGCCGCCCTGTGGGGAAAACGGTTTCCACGGAGGGGCACGTGCGGATTTGGCAAGCCGCCGACGCGCGGGCCGAACTGTCTCTCGTCCTGCGGGACGCGAAACGCTCCATTTTGGAAGGCATGACGCCGGAGCGTATTGCCATCGTCGTGCGGCAGCTCGGAGATTACAGCGGCCTGCGGCGCGGCTGTGACGCCTACGGCATCCCGGCCCGTTTCCCGGAAACGGCTTCGTTCAGCGCCTCGCCGGTTTTGCAGTATGCCCTTGCTTTCTTGACGAGCCTGCAGGGCCACGGCCGGGACCAGGCCTTGCAGCTGGCCGTCTTCCTGACGCTGCCCCTGCAGGAATTGCTCTGGGGGTTTCGTATCGACAAGGTTAAGGAGGCCATGAAGCGCAAGTTCTACACGGATGCGGGGGAACTGTGGCAGGATATGGGCGAAGGCGGCGTCCTGCCGCCGGAATTGGCGGCTATCCAGGATCTGTGGGAAGACGCCGTCCTGACCAACACCCATCCCATCGAGGGGTACTGCGCCCTCGTGGAGGCCTTGTTCTCCGGCGCTGATTCGTCGGCAACCCCGGCGGAAAACAAGGGGGACCCGTGGCTGCGTCGGGCCGGCGCGCTGTATCGGCAGGGCGCCTTGACGCTGCCGGCGTTCAAGAACTTGTCCGGCGGCCGTCAGCAGGCGCGGGTCCTGCTGGAGCATATCCGCAACGACTATGGCGGCATCGGCGCCCTGGAACAGAAACTGCAGCCGCGGGAATTCGTGGCCCTGCTGACGGAAACGGCGGCGGACCTGCAAGTGGACCTGCAACGTGGCAAGCCTGACGGCGTGCGAATCCTCGAGGCGTCCAACATGGAAGAGGCGGACTTCGACAAGGTCTATCTTCTGGGAATGTTCGAGGACAAGTTCCCTTACGCGCGGCAGGAAAGCTGGATCTACAACGACCAGGAACGGCAGTCTTTGAAGGCCATGGGCGTGGATTTGCCGGGAACGGCGGAATCGTACGACGAGGACCTGCATTTCTTTCTCTCGGTTTGCGCGGCGCCTCGGGAGACCTTGATCTTTACGTGCTACAAGGATGAACGCCAGACGTTGTCGCCTTATTTGGCGGAAGTGCAGGCGCTCTTTTCCGATTTGGCGGTGGAAACGCCGCTTCTTCCGGCGGGAGAGGCCGACGCCCTCTGCGCGGAGGAGCGGGATCTGGCCCTGGCGGAAGCGGGTCCCAAGGAACCGGATTGCTTCCCCGAACAAGGTGTCCTGGCGGACGAAGCGAGCCGGCATATCGTGCAGGAGCGGCTGGGGGACCATTTCAGCGCCTCCCGCCTGGAGGCGTATGTCCGTTGTCCTTTCCGATTCCTGTCCCAGTACATCTGTGGCCTGCGGCAGGACGACGCCCTGGCGGAAGAGGCGGACGGCGGGACGGTCGGCACGTTGATTCACACGGTTCTCCAACGGTTTGTGGATCGCTGCAAGGGCCTGACGAACACGGCCCTGTTCGCTCCGGAAACGGAGGAAGACCGCAAGCTGCTGGCCGACAGGAAACTGGATCCGTCCGGCGAAACCCCGGAATCTTTGCGAAAGACGCTGCGCGTCCTGTTCCGGGAGGCCTGTGACGAAGTGGAACAGTCGGGCAAGGTCGTCCCCGGTCCTTACTGGGATTCCCAAAAGGCCCGCTTAGCGAAGCGCCTGGACACTTGGCTGCGGCAGGAACTGTCCTTGCGGCAGGTATCCGGGAGCTCCCAGGGGAAAAAGAAGAAGCCGAAACCCTATTTAATCCCCGTGGCGGCGGAAGTCCCCTTCCTGGTGCCCCTTTCCCGAAAGGGCCGGGAGCTTGCCATCCAGGGACGCATCGATCGTGTGGACCAAAACGTGGGGCTTGACCTGGATGCCCTGGGAAACCGTTTGTTTTTGACGGACTATAAGACGGGATCGATTCCCGGGCAGGCCGACTTCCTGAACAGGAACCTGCAAATGCCCGTGTATCTCTACGCGGCGGCGCAGCTGGCGCGGGGGAACGACAGGGAAGGGAAAAATCCCGGGAACGGGAGGACGCGGCCGGACACGGCAGCGCTGCTGAAAAGCGGTGTCGTTGCCGGCGGGGGATATTACCTGGTGAACAGGGAGTCCCGCCGTTCCAACAATTTTCTCTATGCCAGGGACGCCATGGGGGAAGACAGGAAAACCGTGAAGCAGGAACTGGGACTCTCGTCCATGTACGGGAAGGGCAAACCCTGGAGTCCCCAGGACGACGCCGACGAAACCGACGTGGACGATGCTCAGGCATTGACAAGGCTGTTGGAAGAGAGCGTCGACGCGATTTTGTCCTCGATCGAGCGGGGCGAATTCCGGCCGACGCCGGAGGCTTCTTGTGACAAATATTGCCCGGCTGCCCCATTTTGCCGGTTTAGTGTATATGGGAAGGGGAAGTGACGATGCCGCAATTGACCGCTGAACAGTTAAAAGCCGTGCGGACGCTGGACCGCAACGTCGCGGTTTCCGCCGGCGCCGGGAGCGGGAAGACCCGGGTCCTGACCGAACGGTTCGTCCATATCCTGGAAACAGGCCTGGCCCATCCGGAGAACATGACCCGCACCCAGGAAATCCTGGCGGTTACTTTTACGGAAAAGGCGGCCGCGGAAATGCGCGAACGCATCCGCGAGACCTTGCAGGAGCGGTTGCGCGGGGCAGGACAAGACAGGGAAGCCCTGCAGTTCTGGCGCAACCGGATACAGGAACTGCCACGGACGCAAATCGGGACCCTGCACAGTCTCTGTAGCTCCTTGCTGCGCATGAATCCTTTGGAGAGTCATGTTGATCCGGCCTTCCAGATTTTGCTGGACCCGGATTTGGACCGCTTTTTGCAGGAAGAAACCCGTACCTTTGTGCTTCAGGAGGCGCGCCGGGGAACCCTGTCGATCCTGTTGGACGAATACGGCGCTTCCGTCCTGGAAGAAACCTTGAAGGAACAGTTTGCCGACGGGGAGTATCCGACGGAGGCGGACTGGCAGGACGCCCTGCGGCGTGCCGAGAATCCCCGTGAAATACCGGGCGCGGGCAAATCGAAAAAGCAGGAAGAGCCGGAGTACGAGTCTCCGGACGACGCGGCGCGGAATACGGCGAAAGAGAAGCAGCTCCTGGCGGCCTGGCAGGAGCTGCTGCCCCGGTTTGCCGCCCATATGAAGGCGGCGAAGGAACGGCTTAATGTCCTGACCTTCAATGACCTGGAACAGCGGGCCGTGGACATGCTGAAACATTCGCCGGAGTTGTGTGCCCGGTACCGGAACCGCTTCCGATACATCATGGTGGACGAGTTCCAGGACACGAACAATCGCCAGAAGGAACTAGTGTACCTACTGTCCGGCGGCGACGCGGAGACCCTGAAGGGGAGGAACCTGTTTGTCGTCGGCGATGCCAAACAGTCGATTTACCGCTTCCGCGGAGCCGACGTGAGCGTATTCCAAAAAGTCCAGGAAGAAATCCGGCAGTCCGGCGGCGTCACGTTGTCCTTATCCCTGAATTTTCGCTCCCGCGCGCCAGTCATCGCGTTCTGCAATGACTTTTTCCGGCGCACCTGGGGCGACACGTCCCCGGACACACGGAACGTATGGTCTGAAACGCAGGAAATCCCCGCCTTTCGGCGGGAAGAGGACAAGGAGGCCCCCTTGCCGGAACTGTATTTCCGGGAAGGCAAGACGGACTCCCCCTGGGAAGCCCGGACCGTGAGCCGCCGCCTGCGGGAACTGCACGAGGAAGAGGGCGTCCCTTACGCGGACATGGCCATCCTCATGCGGACCATGGGCAGTATCCAGATTATGCTGCAGGCCCTGAAAGAGGAAGGTGTTCCGGTGAAAGTCGTGGACGGGCGCGACTTTTACAACCGTCAAGATATGCGCGACTTGCTGAACCTTTTTGCCTTTGTGGCGGATCCCCATCAGGACGGTCCGCTCCTGGGCTTGCTGCGCTCGCCCTATTTCCGAGTCCCCGATTCGTTCCTCCTGCGTCTGTGTGCGCAGCGGGCCCTCGACTACGAGCAGGCGAAAAAGGAGGCGGAGGACAAGGAAGGTGTGACGTTGCCGGATTTGTGGAGCCTGTTGCTGCGGGACGAGACCCTGCCGGTCCCTGTACGGGACCTGGTGCACCGCCTCGACGAATTGCACCGTCAGGGCGTTGCCATGAATCTGTCCCAGTTTGTGCCGTACATGGAACGGATCCTTCATCCGGAGGCCCGGCTGGCCGGGCAGGAAAACGGGACGGAAAAGCTGGCCAACTACCGCAAGTTCCGGAATCTGGCCCTGACGTTCGCGGAAGAGCAGGACGGAACCGTTTCTGCCTTTGCCGAACGGCTCGCTTTTCTGCAGGCGAATTACAGCAAGGAAGCGGCGGCGACGGCCGCGGCGGACGATACGGTCACGGTGATGACCATCCATAAATCGAAGGGGCTGGAGTTTCCCGTCGTGGCCCTGCCCTTTACGGGGCAGAAGGGAGGTGGCAGCCAGGGAACTCCCTGCCTGGCCTACCGTCCCGGCAAAGGCGTCGGCCTGTCGTATGAAGGCGCCTCGGGGGATGGTTCCGATCCGGTGAAGAGTACTCTCCTGACGGAGTTGCTGGAGGACGGCAAAACGGCGGAGGAACAGGAAGCGCGGCGTTTGCTGTATGTGGCCCTGACACGGGCGGAACAACGCCTTCTTGTGACGGGACTGTATCACATCACGAAGGCTGGCAAGCGTTCCTTCGGGATGGAGACAGCCCGGGCACTGTATGACTATGGCAGCCTCCAGGACCTGATGGCGAAGGCGAAGCGGGACGCCGGGGAAGAGGGCGACGTTCCGGGGAATCGGGCCGCCTCCCGCCCCCTGGTCTATTTTGTGGGCGCCGAGAAGGAAGAGGCTGCGCAAGCGGCGGCTGCCGCGCGGAACATGGCGGCGGACGCACCGGCGTCGAAAGCCACACGGTCAGGGAAAAGGACACCATCCTCGCCGCGTCTGTCGGCGGAGGCCCTGGCCCCGCTGCCCGGCTATGAGGCGACGGGCCTGGCGGAGTTTACGCCGTCCATGCTGCAGGACTACGAATTCTGCCAGCGTCGTTTCTACTACAAAAACGTGGAACACATCGTTCCTTTTTTTGACGAGGAACAGGAGGATATCGTCGACGGCGGTGCGGTGAGGGAAGGGTCCCGAGGGAATCTTTCCAGCCTGCCCGCGGGCGTGCTGCCGGCGGGGGTACTGTCCCCGACGGCTGTGGGCCACGTGATTCACCGCACCTTGGAACGGGTGGGTCTGCGGTTCGTGGAAACAGGAACCCTGGCTGGCGAGGAAGAGTGGCGCCGCGCTTACGAAAACGCCCTCTATGAGTTCGTTGCCGGGGCGACCCTGGCGGAACGGAAGGAGAAGGCCGGGGCCTGCGGGATTCCCGCCATGCTGGAAGGGTACCGCGCCAGTTCTCTCTACAGGGAATTTGCGCGGAAGCAGACGCGGGCGGAATTCGATTTCCGCCTGCCGTTCCCATCGGGACAACAGCCTCTCTTCCACGTGACCGGCACTATCGACGCGATTGGCAGGGACGGCGACGGAAACTGGGAAATCGTGGACTACAAGACAGGACAGCTGCCGCGGGGAGACGAGGAAGGCGCCCTGAAACCGGGGTACGCTTACCAGCTGGCCTTGTATTGGTACGCCGTGGAACAACTGGTGCAGGACCTGTCCGGCGGCACGGAAGGACAGCCGCCCCGTACGGTGGCGCGGGCCGTACTCCATTATCTGCGCGGGCCCCGGTGCGTCGGTCTGGCATCGGCCGAGGAAAAGGACCGTTGGCTGGCGCGGGTCCAGGCCCTGTGCCTGGAAATCCGCGGCAAGGGCGGCGAGGCGGATTTTGCCCCGACGACGCGGGAGGGAGCTTGCGGACGCTGTCCGTATCACTACATGTGCCGCCGGTAAGAAAACAGTACCGGTTTCGTAAAAATATGATACAATGAGGGTGCCAAAGGAGTTGATAACATGAGCATATCCGAGGAAACCATGATGTTTAAACGGAAACGGGACAAGGCACCGGTGGCCCAGACCATCCGCGAAGTGTGCGACGCTTTGAAAGCCCGTGGATACGACCCCAAGGACCAGCTGGCAGGATATCTCCTGTCGGGGGATCCGACTTATATTACCAGTTTCAACGACGCCCGCAATAAAATCCGTCAATATGAGCGGTATGAATTGGTGGAGGCCTTGCTGGAACATTATTTGTCGACTATTCGGACAGAATCATGAGAGTGATGGCACTGGATTTGGGAAGTCGGACGATCGGCGTGGCCGTCAGTGACGTGACGGGGATTATCGCCAACGGGGTGGAAACCATCCACCGGACCTCGCCGGAGCGGGATTTCTCCCGCCTGGCAGCGTTGATTCGGGAATATGAGGTTGCGGAGATCGTCCTGGGCTATCCCAAGAATATGAACGGTACCATCGGCGAGCGGGCGAAGCTTTCCGAAGCGTTTGCGGAAGAACTGCGAACCCGCTTTTCTGCTGTTTCTGTCACGTTGTGGGACGAGCGCCTTTCGACGGTGGCGGCGGAACGGGTCCTCCTGGACGCGGACCTGCGCCGCAAGAAACGGCGGAAGGTCATTGACATGATGGCGGCCGTCGTTATCCTGCAAAACTACCTGGACAGCCGGAGCCGGGTCCGGGGTTCGGGAATCTAGGACACAGGTGATTTTGGTGGAAAAAAGTTCGAGTAAAACGAAAATCGTCATGGGCGCGGCCCTGGTGGTTCTCATCGGGATCGCCCTGCTGATCAAGATTGGCGGGACGGCCGCCGCGAAACTGACCGAAGAGATGCTGGCCCATCAGAACATTGTCGACGGGCGGATTTCCTATGAGCGCATCGGCGCCGGTATGGCCGGCGACGTGGAAATCCGCGATCTGACGTGGAAGGCGCCCAACGGCGCAATCAAGGCCGAGGTGCCCCTGGTGACGCTGTCCATCAACTTTATCGACGTTCTGCGCAAGGGCGGCGGGACCGGCAGCGTGTCCAACGTGGTCCTGAACAAGCCTCATTTCTATGGCGTCTATGAGGAAGGGAAGGGACTGGATCTGCTGGATCTGGTCCGTTTCGCCGACCGCAAACAAAATACACCGTACCAGAAGACCGGCACGATTGTGCCGACGAAGTTCCGCGGCCTTGTGGAAATCAAGGACGGGCTGCTGGACCTGGAGTCGAACGGAAAAAAGGTGAATCTGACCAAAATTTCCACGCAGACGGCTTTCAAGCAGTATCCCCTGATCCATTCGACGGCGACGGCGCGGAAGGATGCTTGCGACCTCATTGTCAACATGGATTATCAAGACGGTCAGGCGACCGTCACGGGCGAGGCGAAGAATACGTCGGCGGCGGACCTGCTGGCTCTTTATCCGGAGCTGAAGGACATCAGCGTGTCCGGTGGCACGGTGCCGAGCATGAAGATCGCGGCCTCCCGGGACGACAAAGGCTGGCACCTGACCGTGGAAGGACAGGTGCAGCAGCTGGAAGGCAAGGTCTTCGGCTGGGCGCTGAAGGACGCCCAGGTGGACTTTTCGGCGAACCGCAGCGAGGCCCTGATCCGCAAGCTCGACGGCAAGCTGAACGGCATGCTGGTTTCCGCGCAAGGTAAGATCACGAGCGGCCGCGGGACACCGTTGCCGCCGGGGTATGACCTGACCTTCCGTTCCGACGCGTTCAAAACCCAGGCCCTCAGCGAAGGGATGGTCCTGGGCGGGGCTTCGCTCCGCCTGGTAGGCCGGCTGTCGGGAAGCTCCCTGGAGCCGAAGCTCGACGGCTCCTTTACGGCGGATACCGCCAAATTGGATTTCCTGACGTTGGAACGGATTAAAGGCAACTTCGACTGGAAGGCGGGAAAATTGGTCCTTGGCGAAACGGAAGGCCTCCTGGGCGGCGGCACTGTCAAGTTAGACGGCTATGTGGGCATGGCGGCGCGGGACTACCGGATCCGTGTCGACGCGTCCCGCGTGGATGCGGCCCTTTTGACGAAGAACAAGCTGACGGGCCTCCTGAACTTCCGCCTGAACCTGCTGGGCCGGAACGCCGCGGATTCCTGCGAGGGCGCGGGCTTTTTCACCCTGCCGGAAAAGGGCCGCTTCTTCTATGACGCCGGCGGGCGCGAGGCCAATGGCGAGGTGCGCCTCTTGGAGGGGGACATCCTGGTGAAGGACGGCGCGTTCACGGTCCGCAACGGATTCCTGAAATTGGATCGGCGCAAGTACGCCATAACGGTGGCGCCCGAGGATGGGGACCATGCGGTTCTCCGCCTGGGGGAAGTGGTCAGCGCATCTTTCTTTTGACCCCTCGTGTTGACAGTCTACCCCGCTTATATTAGAATTCAGCTTAGCTTATCGAAAAGCAGCTTACCGAAGCGATCCCCCTATTTTATCGAATGAGGTGAACATGATGGCAAACAACGAAGATATCCGCCAGATGGAAGAAGAAGATACGGAACTGGAGACGTTGGAGTATACCGACGAGGAAGGCAAGGAGCATATCCTGGTCATCGACGCGAAATTTGATGTCGACGGCACGCAGTACGCGGCTTTCTTTGAAGTAGACCCGGAATTTTTCGACGAAGGGCACGACCATGATCATGACCACAATCATGACGACCATGACCATGAGGACGAAGAGGAATTCGAGCCGGATAACCTGATTATCGCCAAGATGGTGGAACTGGAAGATGGCAGTGTCGACATCCAGGTCCCGACGGACGAAGAGTTTGAAGCGGCCAAGGCCGAATACGAACGGCTCCTGGATGAAGCGGACGAAGACTGAAGGAAAGGCTAGGAGGCTTTCAGGTGTTCAAAAGAGGATTGCCCCTGCTGGTGGCGTCGCTTCTCGTCCTTCTGCTGGGGGCGTACTGGGCGCTGTACTTTACGGGTAATAACACGGAATACGCGAAGGGGCACCAATATCTCGTTACCATTAAACCGGGCATGACGACAGCGGACATTGCCGACCTGCTGCACAAGAAACATCTGGTGAAGACGCCCGAAGCGTTTCGCATGGAAGCGCGCCTGCGCGGGCTGGCCGGCAAGTTGGAAGCAGGCCAGTACGAAATCGAAGGCGGCATGTCCAACCGGGAAATCGTGGATATCCTGTCTCAGGGGCAGACGTATGTGGTGAAATTCACCGTGCCCGAAGGATTCAATGTGGCCAAGACGGCAAAAAAACTGGAAGCCGAAGGGTTGGGAAACGCGGCTAAGTTCCGGGAAGCGGCGCGGAATTACACCCCGTATCCCTATATGGAAACAACCAATCCCGACGTGGCCTACAAGGCGGAGGGATTCATTTACCCCGCAACGTATAGCCTGCAGCCGGGCATGTCGGAAAAGGATATCCTGGCGGTCATGGTGAAGGCCTTCAACACGGAGATGAACAAGGCCGGGATTCCCGACGAAGTGCGGCAGCAGAAGTATTCCCTGCGGGATGTCGTGAATCTGGCGTCCATGGTGGAGCTGGAGGCCGTGTTCCCGGAGGAGCAGCCCCGCATTGCCCAGGTATTCCTGCGCCGGCTGCACTTGTATATGCCAATCCAGTCTGATACGACCATCCAGTATATCCTGGGGACGCAGAAGCAGGAAGTGACCATCGCGGATACGAAGATCCAGAGTCCGTACAACACGTACCTGCACGACGGCCTGCCGCCGGGACCCATCGGGTCACCGAGCCTGAGGGCGATTCAGGCGGTCCTCCATCCGGAAGCGTCGGACTATCTGTATTTTGTGGCCGAGAAGGATGGACACCACCGCTTTACCAAAACATACCAGGAACACCTGCAGGCCATTGAGGACATCAACGGCAAGCAGCCCTGACCAGAGCCGCCGGACGGCGGACGGCCTGCTCCCTTTGGCCGGAACGGCTTCGTTCCTTCCCGGGGAGCTTTCCTTTTTCTTTCGCAGGCTTTCGCCAAGGGCTGGCCTGCGGTCAGCAAGGGAGTGGAAGATGCGTAAACTTGTCAAACCGGAACTGCTCGCCCCGGCGGGCAGTATGGAAAAATTGAAGATGGCCCTGCTGTACGGGGCCGATGCGGTCTATTTGGGCGGGAAAGCGTTCGGCCTGCGGGCCTTCGCGTCGAATTTCACAGACGACGAGCTGCGGGAGGCCGTCGTCTTTGCCCACGGCCTGGGGCGCAAGGTCTATGTGACCGTCAATATTTTCGCCCATAACGCGGACCTGACGGGGCTGCCGGACTATCTTCGCGGCCTGGAAGCCTGTGGCGTCGACGCCCTTCTCATTTCCGATCTGGGCATCTGGTCCCTGGCCCGGGAGGTGGTGCCGCATATGCCGCTTCACGTGAGCACCCAGGCGAATACGACGAATTACGCCTCGGTCCTGGCCTGGGAAAGGCTCGGTGCGTCCCGTGTCGTCCTGGCGCGGGAACTGTCCCTGGCGGAAATCGCCGAAATCGGGTCCCGGACATCCGTGGAGCTGGAAGCCTTTGTGCACGGCGCCATGTGCATCTCCTATTCGGGCCGCTGCTGGCTGAGCAACTACCTGACGGGGCGCGACGGCAATCGCGGGGCCTGTGCCCAGATTTGCCGCTGGGAGTTTGGCCTGACCCATAAGGAGCATCCCGGCGAAGTCTTTGAGGCCGCCGAGGATGAACACGGTACGTATATCCTCAATTCGAAGGACCTGTGCCTGCTGCCGTATCTGCCGGATCTGATGAAGGCCGGCGTGGCGAGTTTTAAAATCGAAGGCCGCATGAAAAGCGCCCACTACGCGGCTTCGGTCGTCAGCGTCTACCGGCGCGCCATCGACGCGTGCTGGAATAATCCGGACCATTATGAAATCCGGCCGGAATGGACGGACGAACTGGAAAAGGTCTCCCACCGGCCGTATACGACGGCCTTTGCCGTACAGCAGCCCGATGGGTCGGCCCAGGAGTACGGCACGTCGCAATATCTCCAGACCGAGGAATTCACGGGCCTGGTGCGCGGCTGGCAGGATGGGCGCCTGACGGTGGAGCAGCGCAACAAGATGTCCCAGGGAGAACGGCTGGAAGTGTTCCGCCCGGACGGGTCCCTGGCGGTCCTCGTGCTGGAGGATTTGCGGGATGCGGAAGGCCGGCCCATGGACAGCGCGCCCCATGCGCAGCAGATTTTTACCTGTACCTGCGCGGACCCGCTGCCTCCGTATACACTGCTGCGCCGGAAAATCCGGAATATCCAAGAATAATTTTGCACGGCCCTTTGTTTTATGGTAAAATATTGCCGTGCAATTTCAAATCGACTGCGGCAGGGAGTCTATCTTCCGGCCGCGTAGTGAAAGTTGGGAGGTTCTATGGAACGCTTGGGAAAACTGTTCAAATTCCTGCGCGGGCATGAACTGGACTGCATCCTCGTGAAGGATGTGCCGACGATCCGTTATTTGACCGGGTTTACAGGGGATTCGAGTCTGTTGTACGCCGACGACCGGGTGGCCATCCTCCTGACGGACGGACGCTATACGGAACAGGCGCGGTCCCAGATGAAGTACTGCCGGGTCCTGGAGTACAAGCCCGCTTCGTCTCATGCGATCTGGGATGCCGCCGTGGAACTGATCGGCGCCAAGGCCCGGGTCGGGTTCGACGCGGATGCCTATTCCTACACAGAGGGATCCCTGTTGGGGGAACTGCTGCCGGAATCGGCGCGGCTTGTGCCGGTAGACCTGCGGCCCCTGCGGATGGTGAAAGACGAGCGGGAATTGAAAAGCCTCTGGCAGGCCTTCAAGATTGCCGACGCGGCCTTTGAACATCTGCTGAAGGAACTGCACAGCGGCATGTCCGAAAAGGAAGCCGCGGCGCGGCTGGAATATTACATGCGCAGCCTTGGGTCCGAAGGGGTTTCCTTCGATACCATCGTTGCGTCCGGTTACCGGTCGGCCCTGCCGCACGGAGCGCCGACGGACAAGACCCTGGAGGTCGGCGATTTTGTCACCTTTGATTACGGGGCCATCTGCGATGGCTATCATTCCGACACGACCCGCACGGTTGTCCTGGGGATGGCCAATTCGTGGCACCGGGAAATCTACACGATTGTGGAAGAAGCCCATTACCGCGGCATCAAGAACGCGAAACCGGGGATGACGGGGAAAGAACTGGACGGCCTGATCCGGGACTACATCACCTCGCGCGGCTATGGCAAGTATTTCAACCATGGCCTGGGTCATGGCGTCGGGCTGGAAATCCACGAGCTGCCCAACATCAACTCCCGCGGGGACGTGATCCTGGAGCCGGGCATGGTCTTTTCCATCGAGCCGGGGATCTACATCCCTGGAAAGGGCGGCGTCCGCATCGAGGATACGGTGGTCCTGACGGCCGACGGGGCTCGGAGCCTGACGGGACTGAAGGACAGCCTGCTGGAAATCGTCTGAGCGGAGCCCGGGAAAAAACGGCGGGAACGGTTGTCGGCAACGTACGGTATCATTAAAATTTTTTATAGATACAAGGAATATTAGGAGGTTTTTGTATGGTATCCACCAACGAATTCAAAACGGGTCTGACTGTCACAATCGATAACGATCCCTGGCAGGTCGTGGAATTTCAGCATGTAAAACCGGGCAAGGGCGCCGCCTTTGTCCGCGCCAAGATGCGCAACCTGGCGACGGGGGCCGTCGTGGAACGGACCTTCAACGCCGGCGAACGTCTGCCGAACGCGAATATTGACCGCCGCGCCATGCAGTACCTGTACCAGGAAGGCGAAATGTACGTCTTCATGGACAACGAGACGTATGAACAGCTCGAGCTGACGAAGGAACAGCTGGGCAATGGCATCAATTTCCTGAAAGAGAACATGGACGTCAAGGTTACGTCTTTTGAGGGCCGTATCCTCGGCGTCGAACTGCCGAACACGGTAGAACTGGTTGTTGTCGAAACGGAACCGGGAATCCGTGGAGATACGGCGACGGGCGGCAACAAACCGGCCACCATGGACACGGGATATGTCGTCAAGGTACCGCTGTTCATCAACGAAGGCGATCACCTGCTCATCGATACCCGCTCCGGCGAATACATCCAGCGCGCCTGAGCCGGGCGCCCTGTACGGGAAGGAAAGCCACTGAAAGAAACGAAAAGGACACTGGGAAGATCCCTCCGATTTTCCCGGTGTCTTTTTGTCGTTCCGGCAGGCGGAAAGGCGGGGGAAGGCCATTAAAAGAGTGGAAATGAAGCGTATATCATGGTATAATAATTCACGGATTGTATAAGGAAATAATGGCAGACTGTTTGTCCGAAACAGGACTGCCGCGCTGTGCCGGAAGGGCCTTGGACGGCCTTTCCTCAGGACACGGGAGGTGTGACATGGCAGAAGAGGAGAACCGGGCCGTGGATCCGGGACCGGAAAAGATAGAGGGACGGAGCCCGGCGCCGCCGGAGGAAGAAGACGTAGGGTATATCGAGGTGGCCGATGAGGTCATCGGCATTGTGGCCAGCCTGGCCGCGCTGGATGTGCCCGGCGTGATCGACATGAGCACGGGCTTCCGCGAAGGCATCAGCAACTTTTTGGGAAAGAAAAGCCCCGCGCGGGGCGTGCGCGTCAAGGTGACGGGCCATTCCTGCCGCATTGCCGTCTATGTCGTGGTCGAGTACGGCAGCAACATTCCCGAGGTGGCTATGAAGCTGCAGAAAAAGGTCAAGGCTGCCGTGGAGGATATGACGGAATATACGGCGGAGTTCGTCGATGTCCATGTGGAAGGCGTCAAGCGCCGTGAAAAAAGCGCCCTGGAAATCAGTCTGAATACGCCGGAAGAGGACAGTCTGGACCGGAACGATCTCGTGTTCCGGTGATGGGACCTGTGCAAAGGAGTGACAATCTATGGGAATTCCCGATCGAATTATTTTAACGCTGTATACCTTCCTGATGGCCGTCTTCGCCCTTCTCATGGTAGGGCTGACGTTGTCCCTGCTGCCGGACGGGCCTTTGGTCGCGATGATTTCGAGCCTGCCTGGTGACTGGCGCTTTACTATAGGCGGCGTCATCGTGTTCCTGATCAGCATCCGGCTGCTGCTGGCGGGCCTTGGGGTTTTCGGCGGGTCGAGCACCCTCGTCTTGTCCGATACGGAGAACGGGAAAACGTCGGTGTCGAAACGGGCCCTGGAGGACTACATTGCCGATATCGCCCAGGAAGTCTATGGCATTTACCGCGTAAAGGTTGTCGTTACCATGGAGGACCGCACGACCATCCATGCCAACATCCACGCCTGCCTGGAACCCGGCGTCAATGTCTTTGAGACGACGGAAGAAGTGAAGGACAACGTCAAGGAGACCATTAAGAAAGTGACGGGCCTCGACGTGAAGAATATCGAAGTCTACTTCAAGAAGATCAAGAGCAGCGGCAAGGAACAAGGGTAAGGAAGGAGGCGACGATCATGTTGAAAGACATTATCGAGGATATTTGGAACAACTATCGCGGCCGCTTCCTGTGCTCCCTGACGGGGCTGGTCATCAGCTCCCTGTTTCTGCTGCTGGGATTTTGGGCGACGTTGTTTGTGCTTGTTTTTGCGGGCGGTGGCTTTTTCATCGGCTACAAAATCGATAAAAAGGAAGATCTCGTGGAGTGGCTGGACCGGCTGCTTCCCCCGGGGTATCACAGATAAGGAGGCTGTTGCATGATTCGCAGAACAGCAAGAGAAATGGTATTGCAGAGTTTGTTCCAGATGGATTTCACCGACGCGAAGCCGGAGGAAGCCCTGGAAATCGCCGAGGAAGTGCAGGATGGGATGAATGGCCTGCCGGCCGCGGCGGCGGCCCATCGGGACGAAGTGGCCAAGGCCATGCCCTATGCCAGGACGGTCCTCTTGGGAACGGAAGCCCATCTGGCGGAAATCGACGCCCTTATCGGCAAGTACGCCATCAATTGGGAGGTGCCCCGTATGCCCGGCATCGACCGGAATATCCTGCGGCTGGCCATTTATGAAATGTGTTTTGCCGAAGACAAGGTGCCGGTCAATGTGGGGGTCAACGAAGCCGTGGAACTGGCGAAAGAATTCGGTTCCGACGAGTCGTCCCGCTTTGTGAACGGCGTCCTGGGCAAGCTGATGCGCGACCGCGCCGGCAAGTGACGGGATGGCGCCGATGAGGGAAACTCGGGGGAAAGAAAGGGAGGACGCGTACCTCGGGATCGATACGAGCTGTTACACCACATCGGTCCTGTTCATGGACCGGCAGGGCAGGGTCCTGTCCGAGGCGAGGCGCCTTTTGGAGGTCAAGCCGGGCCGCTGCGGCCTGCAGCAGTCGGAGATGGTCTATCAGCACACGCGTAACCTGCCCGACTTGATGGAACAGGCCACGGCAGGGCACCGGTTCCGCCTTCTCGGGATTGGCGTATCCGCGCGTCCCCGTCCCCTGGCCGATTCCTACATGCCCGCTTTTTTGGCCGGGCAGGGGCTGGCGCGCTCCCTGGCGGCGCTGTATCAGGTGCCACTCTGGGAAATCAGCCATCAAGAGAACCACTTGGAGGCTGCGTTGTGGTCTGCCGGCGGACCGGGGGAAGATCGGTTCCTGTTTCTTCACGCCTCCGGCGGGACAACGGATCTGCTCCTAGCGGAACGGGTAGGGGACCGCTGTGCCCTGACGCCGGTGGGCGGCAGTCTGGACTTGCATGCCGGCCAGTTCGTGGATCGCGTCGGCGTGGCCCTGGGCCTGGCCTTTCCGGCCGGCCCGGCTCTGGAGCGGCTGGCGGCGCGGCACGGGGAAATCCCGGAGCTGCCCGTCGCGGTCCGTGGCCTTCAGGCCAGTTTGTCCGGCCCCTGCACGGCGGCCTTGCGCGCCCTGGCCCAGGGAATGGCGCCGGCGGACCTGGCCGCCGGGGTCCAACGGGTGCTGGCCGAGACCTTTACGCGCCTGATCCGCAATGGGGCGGCGCAGTACGGCGTTCGCCAGGTCCTCCTGGCCGGCGGCGTGTCGTCCAATACCTGGATCCGGGAACAGGTGACGGAAAAATTGGCGAAACGGCATATCCACGCCTGGTTCGCCGAAGGCAAATATAGTAGTGACAACCCCGCGGGCTGCGCGGCCTACGCTGTGCGGCACGGGGAAGGAGACGTCTGATGTATCGTCGGAAACGCAGTTATGGCGGTTTCGCCAACGCCCTGCAGGAAACGGATTCCCTTTTTGGCGGGACCCTGCCTGACGCCGGGTCTTCGGGCGGGACGGAAGCGCCGGCCCCTTTTACGGTGCGCGGCCTGAATGAACTGGTGAATGACGCCTTGACCGGGGACGACCGGCTGCAGCATGTCCTGGTGGTAGGCGAAGTCAGTTCCCTCAAGATCAGCGTCAGCGGCCACTGGTTCTTCACCCTCGTCCAGAAGGACGGGCGGTCGACGTACCAGCTCCGCTGCGTTGTTTTTTCGGGCACGGCCCAACACAAGGGGCTTACACCCCCACAAAACGGCAAGACCTGCCTTGCCGGCGGGGCTGTCAACCTTTACACGGTGGGCGGGGAGTACCGCCTTGTCGTCCAGTCCCTGCAGCTGACAGGGGAAGGAGCCAAGGCAGAAGCCAGGGAGCGGCTGAAACGGCAGCTGTATGCCGAAGGATACATGGATCCCGCTGTCAAGCAGGCAAAGTGGAAACTGCCGGTCCTGCCTGAGCGAATCGGGTTGGTTACGTCGCCGGACGGCGCGGCTGTCCGTGATATTGTCCGCGTGGCCCGGGATCGCTGGCCCGGCGTCCGTCTGCTGCTGTATCCCGTCCAGGTCCAGGGCAGCGCCGCCCCCACGCAAATCGCCGAAGGCATCCGCTTCCTGAACCGTCATCATCTGGCGGACGTGCTGATTGTCGGACGCGGCGGCGGCAGCAAGGAAGACTTGTGGGCTTTCAACGAGGAAATGGTGGCCCGGGCCGTGGCGACGTCGAAAATCCCTGTCATCACGTCCATTGGCCATTCGATCGATATGACCGTAGCGGACTTCGTCGCCCTGATGGAAACGGCGACGCCGACGGACGCGGCCCGTCTTGTGGTACCGGACCGGAACACCCAGGCAGCGGCCATCCGAAACCAGTGGCTGCGGATGTACCACGCTGTCAGGTCCCAGCTGGACCGAGTGGAAGACCGGGTCGGCCGCTGCCGCCGGTCGCCATATCTGCAGCGCCCGGACAAACTTTTGGAGCTGCCGTCGGAACGGTACGACCGGGTTTGGGAGAGGCTGGCCCATGGCCTGCCGCGCCGGGTGGAACAACTGGAGTATCGGTTGGCACGGTCCCGGGAAAAACTGCCGGCCGCCCTGCAGGCGTGCCTGTACGTGGCGGCAGACCGGTGGGGACAGGTAAAATCGCGCCTGCCCGAAGGACGGCAGCTGGTAGAGGGACGGGAACGGCAGTGGCAGGAACTGCAGCGGCGGCTGCAGGCTGCCATGGACCAGCAGCTGGCCCGGGACGGGAATCGGCTCGCGCTGCAGGCGGCCCGGCTGGACGGCGTGAGTCCCCTGGCCATCCTGGGCCGGGGATACAGCTGGACTAAAGATGCGACGGGACGACTGATCCGGTCCGTCGGGCAGGTGCGCTGGGGAGACACCCTGGTGACACAAGTCGGGGACGGCACCTTGGAAACGGTTGTCCAGGACATCCACAGGGACACGCTCCCGCAACTAGGCGAACAAATACTGCCCGCGCGGCCCCAGGCCGGAAGGCGGGAAACATAGAAACGAGGAACGCATATGGCTGTCAAAAAAGTACCGAAAGGAATTAAATTCGAAGAGGCCTTGCAGAAACTGGAGGAAACCGTGGCGGCCCTGGAAAGCGGGGAACTGCCGCTGGATGAGGCCATCGAGGAGTTCCAGTACGGGACGGAACTGAGCAAAGCCTGCCTGGCGAAGCTGAATCTCGCCAAGGCGCAGGTGGAACAGTTGAACTTGGAAGCCGCCGGCCGGGACGAAGTCGCGACGGAACCCCTGAAGGAGTTCCGACAGGAAAGCATGCCCAGCGAAGCGGAGTCGGTAGAAGGGGAAGGGAACGGAAGCAATGGCACTGGATTTTGAGAAATATTACGAGAGTCGCAAGCAGCTCGTCGACAACTTTTTGGAAAAACGCATGCAGAAACGGGGCATCTCCAATGTGGACGACGCCATGAAATACAGCCTTCTGGCCGGCGGGAAACGGCTGCGGCCTATCCTGCTCATGGCAACGGCCGACGCCCTGGGCGCCAATGGGTACGATTTCCTGACGGCGGCCTGCGGCCTGGAAATGATCCACACCTATTCCCTGATTCATGACGACCTGCCGTGCATGGATAATGACGATTACCGTCGGGGACGCCTGACGAACCACAAGGTCTTCGGCGAGGCCCTGGCCCTTCTGGCCGGGGACGGCCTGCTGACGCTGGCTTTCGAGGTCATGGCGGAACAGCGGAATGTGAAGCCGTCGACGCTGGTGGAATTCATCCATGAGACAGCCATGTGCGCCGGCAATTTCGGGATGGTCGGCGGCCAGGCTCTGGACCTGGAAGCGGAGGGACGCGCTATCTCGGCGAAGGAGCTGAAGACCCTGCACGAGGGCAAGACCGGCGCTATGTTCATTGCCGCCGTCCGCGGCGGGGCCCATTTGGCCGGCGCGACGGAGGAACAGCTCCTGGCGTTGACACGCTTCGCGGAACTGGTAGGTCTGGCCTTCCAGATCGAGGATGATATCCTCGACGTGACAAGTACGCAGGAAGAATTGGGCAAACCCATCGGCAGCGACGCCAAGAACGAAAAATCGACCTATGTCAGTCTCTTTGGGTTGGAAGAGGCGCGGAAAATGGCGGACGAGACGACGGAAGAAGCCTTGCGGTGCCTGGATATGTTCGGGGAAAAGGCCGATGCCCTGCGGGAACTGGCAAAACTCATGTGCCACCGACGCAGCTGATACGTTGCCGCCACGGACGAACTGCCGGCGCGACGGCAGGACGGAACAGGAAGAAAGGAGAAGACGGCGCGCGCGCCGTCTATCGATACTATGAGCAAATACCGAATACTGGACCGGGTGAACTGTCCCCAGGATCTGCGCGCCTTGTCCTTGCCGGAATTGCAGGGGCTTGCCGCGGAAATCCGCGCGTTCCTCGTCGACATCGTGTCCCGCACGGGAGGGCATCTGGCCCCGAACCTTGGCGTCGTGGAATTGACACTGGCCTTGCACAAGGTCTTTGACTGCCCCCAGGACAAGATTGTCTTTGACGTCGGCCACCAGGCCTATGTGCATAAAATCCTGACGGGGCGCAAGGACCGCTTCGATTCGCTGCGCCAGTATGGCGGGCTCAGCGGGTTCCCGAAGTTGACGGAAAGCCCCTGCGATGCCTTTGGCGTCGGTCATGCCAGCACTTCCATCTCTGCTGCCGATGGCATTGCGGCGGCGCGGGACTTGAAGGGGGAACGCTTCAACGTCGCCGCCGTGATCGGCGACGGGGCCATGACGGGCGGCATGTCCTTTGAGGCGCTGAACCATGTGGGAGACACGAAACGCCGCATGGTCATCATCCTCAATGACAACGAAATGTCCATTTCCCGGAACGTCGGCGCCATGTCCCACTATCTGTACGCCCTGCGGACCGGGGACACGTACAAGAAACTCAAGGGCGACCTAGAGAAGTGGCTTGGCGGCATTGACCGCGGCCAGGACGTGCTGGAAGCCATAGGCCGCGTCAAGGCCGGTGTGAAATACCTGGTCTTGCCGGAGTCGGTCTTTGAGCACTTGGGTATCAAATATTTCGGCCCCATCGATGGCCACAACATCGAGGAATTGGTGGATGTCTTGTCCAAGGCCAAGGAGGAACCGGGCCCAGTCCTGGTCCACGTCATTACCAAAAAGGGCAAGGGCTACGGGCCGGCGGAAGAGAAACCCAATTCTTTCCACGGCACGGGACCGTTTGACATCGCCACCGGCAAAAAAGTGCCTTCGTCCAGCCCGGCGCCCAAGTATACGGATGTCTTTGGCAAAACCTTGATCGAGCTGGCGGAAACGGATCCGTCCATCGTCGCCATTACCGCGGCGATGCCCGACGGGACGGGGACGGAAGCCTTCAAGGAACGCTTCCCGGACCGTTTCTTCGACGTGGGCATCGCGGAACAGCATGCCGTGACTTTCGCCGCCGGCCTGGCGACGCAGGGCATGAAGCCCGTGGCGGCCATTTATTCGACCTTCATGCAGCGGGCCTATGACCAGATCGTGCACGATGTGTGCCTCCAGCGCTTGCCGGTCAAACTGTGCATGGACCGGGCGGGCCTGGTCGGCGATGACGGGCCGACGCACCACGGCGTGTTCGATTACGCTTATCTGCTGCCCCTTCCGGACGTGGTCATCATGGCCCCGAAGGACGAGGACGAGCTGCGTCACATGCTGAAAACGGCCATGGAATACGACCAGGGACCCATTTCCCTGCGGTATCCGCGCGGCAGCGGGCTGGGTGTCGATTGCTCGGCACCCCTGCACGCGCTGCCGGTCGGCAAGGCGGAATCCTTGTCCGAAGGTCGGGACCTGGCCATCTGGGCTATCGGCAGCATGGTCGCGCCGGCATGCCGCGTCGCCGCAGACCTGCGGGCCTGCGGGATTGACGCGGGAGTCGTGAACATGCGCTTTGCCAAGCCTCTCGACGAGGCGCTCCTGGAACGGGACGCCCGCCGTACGGGCCGCATCGTGACGATGGAAGAGGGCGTCCTCAAGGGCGGGGTCGGCGACGCCATCCTAGAGACGTTGAACAAGAAGGGACTCCTGGGGGCGGTCCGGGTGCTCCGCTTTGGCATTCCGGATGAGTTCGTCCCCCATGGGGACGTGAAGCTGCTGCTCCGGGATATGGGGCTGGATGAGAAAACCATGAAGGAACGGATTCTCCGTTTCCTGGACGCGAAGGACGGCGAAACGACTCATGGAGCATGAACAGGAACCCCTCGTGCAGGGGGAAAAACCAAAGAAAAAGAAAAAACTGCGCTTGGACGCCTACCTGGTGGAGCAAGGCCACTTTGAAAGCCGTGCCAAGGCCCAGGCGGCCATTATGGCGGGACAGATCCTGGTCGGCGGCCAGAAGGTGGACAAACCGGGAACGCCGGTCCAGGAAGGGGCCGTTATCCGCCTGCTGGGCGAAAAGCTGCGGTATGTCAGCCGCGGCGGCCTGAAGCTGGAAAAGGCCCTACAGGTCTTTCCCATCTCCGTGGCCGGAAAGGTTATGGCCGACATCGGCGCCTCGACGGGCGGCTTTACGGACTGCGCCCTCCAGAACGGCGCGGCCCGCGTGTACGCCATCGATGTCGGCTACGGGCAGCTGGCGTGGAAACTGCGGACGGACCCGCGGGTGGTGAACATGGAACGGACCAATGCGCGGCTGCTGGACGAAACGAGCCTGCCGGAACCGGTCGGGGCCGCGTCTATCGACGTCGCTTTCATTTCCCTGGAGAAAATCCTGCCGGCCGTGCGCCGGATCCTGGCGCCGGGCGGGTTTGTCCTGGCCTTGGTGAAACCGCAATTTGAGGCGGGAAGGGAACACGTCGGCAAGAAGGGGGTCGTCCGGGACCCGGCGGTGCACCGCGACGTGCTTCATCGCGTCATCGCTTTTGCCAAGGCGCAGGGTTTCGGCCTTGGTGGACTGGAATTTTCGCCGGTCAAGGGACCGGAAGGCAATATCGAATATTTGCTGTATCTAACGACGGAGAAGGGGCTTCCGGACTGCGTCGCGCCGGAGGATGTCGATGCCCTCGTCTCCTGGTCCCATGCCACGTTGGATGCGTGAGGGGATGGACGTATGAAAAAGTTGTGTCTGGGGTTGTTCCCCAACATGAAGATCGACAAAGTGCAGGACTCCCTGCCGGCCATCCTGCGGGAATGCGCGGACGACGGGATTGCCGTCCAGCTGCCGCCGGAATGGGCCCGGGCGTTCGGGACGGACGCGTGGACAGGGGGGACGCCGGCCATAGACGTGGCGGTTTCCCTTGGCGGCGACGGGACTTTCCTTCGCATGGCCCGCTGCATGGTGGAAAAGGATATTCCGGTCTTCGGGATCAATTTCGGCCATCTTGGTTTCCTGGCCGAAGTCGATGCGGATTGCGCCCGCGCGGCCCTGCAGGCCTTGAGCCGGGGACATCTGAAAGAGGAGCGGCGCCACTTGCTGCAATTGCGGGTCGTCGGCACCGACGGCCGGCAGGAGGGGGATACCTTTCTGGCCATCAATGAGTTTGTGGCGGCGCGGGATAACCTGTCCACCATCAATCATTTCGCCATGTGGATTAACCACAAGCCGTCGGGTACCTATGCTGCCGACGGGCTGATCATCTCCACGGCCACGGGATCCACGGCCTATTCCCTGTCTGCCGGCGGACCTCTGGTGGAACCGGGGCTGGATGTCATGATTATCACGCCTATCGCGTCCCATAATTTGAGTTCCCGCCCGCTGGTCATCCCGGCGTCGGAGCTGGTCCAAATCCAGCTTTTGCAGGAAAACATGGCCGATGTGGTCTTGTCATCGGACGGCATCAGCTTGTGCAGTTTGTCCCAGGGGGAGCGGGCCGAGATTACGCGCAGCCCGAAAACGCTGCGCCTCATCCGTCTGACAGACCGCGATTATTACGAGACCTGGCAGGAGAAACTGATTCGCAATCTTTGAGGCGGGCAGGACGGTATGGCGCCGCCCTGCGAAAGAAAATAGGAATTCCGCGGGGACGCGGTTACGAGGAGTTTGAAATATGAAAAGTCTGAGACAGGCAAAGATCCGGGAAATCATCGAAGCGAACAACATCGAAACACAGGAAGAACTGGCCAACGCGCTGGAGCGGGAGGGGTTTTCCGTGACCCAGGCAACGGTTTCCCGGGACATCAAGGAAATGATGCTGGTCAAGGTCCCGAACGCGCAGGGCACTTACCGGTATGCCTACCCGAAGGAACACGGGCACATGGTGACGCAGGACCGGCTGGAACGCACGTTCCGCGATTCTGTCCTGACCCTGAAGTTCGGCGGCAACATGGCCGTCCTTCACACCATGCCCAGTACGGCTGACGCCGTGGCGTATGTCATCGACTACATGAAGTGGCCCGAAGTCCTCGGCACGGTCGCCGGGGATGACACGATTTTCTGTGTGCTCGACAAGCCGGAAAGCGCGGCTGTGTTCGCGTCACACTTTAATTTCAAAGGACGCTGAGGACCATGCTTCAATCATTGCAAGTCCATAATTTTGCCCTAATTGAGGACGCGCAGGTGGAATTCACGCGGGGCCTCAATATCTTTACCGGCGAGACCGGCGCGGGCAAATCGATTCTCGTCGACGCCTTCGGCATCGTCCTGGGAGGACGGGCGTCGACTTCATTTGTCCGTTCCGGCACGGATGAATTCCGCGTCCAGGCCGTGTTCGACACGGAGGGGGACCCGCGGATAACGGCCTTGCTTCGGGAGCAGGATATCGACGAAGAGGAAAGCCTCTTTTTGAAACGGACCCTGACGGCGGCGGGCAAGGGCCGCAGCAGTCTCAACGGCGTTCCCGTGCCACTGGCGGTGCTGAAACGCGTGAGCCGCCTTCTCGTCGACATCCACGGGCAGCACGAGAACCAGTCCCTGCTGCATCCCGGGATGCCCCTGCGCCTTACGGACGCCTTCGGCGGAGAAGCCGGGAGCGGCGCGCGCCGTCGCTACGAGGAAGGATACGGGCGCTGGCAGGAAGCGTGTCGGGCCCTGGCGGAGCTGGAAGCGAAGGGCAGTCAGCGGGAGCGCCTCATGGACCGGCTCCAGTGGGAAATCCAGGAAATCGAGGAGGCGGCCGTGGCGCCGGGCGAGGAGGAACGGCTCCGGGACGAGGAGAAGGTCCTGCAGCACGCCGACCGGATACGCTCGTCCTTGACGCAGGCCTTCGCACTGCTGGACAGCGAGAAGGGAGCCCTGGATTTGCTGGCTGCCAGCCGCGGCGCCGTGGAAACGGCCAAGCGCTTCGATCCGGCGCTGCAGGAAATCTACGAGGGCCTGGACAGTGCCTGGATTGCCGCCGATGATGCGAAGAGCCGCCTACGGGATTACCAGGAAAGCCAGGATTTCGACCCCGCCCGCCTGGGCGAAGTCCAGGAGCGGCTCGACCTGTTGTATCGGCTCCAGAAAAAATACGGCCCGGGGGAGGCGGCTATCCTTGCCTACGGGCAGCGGGCCCGGGAACAGTACGAGGAACTGCAGGACCTGGACCGGCGCGTGGCCCGGGCCCGGGAGCGGTGCCAGCGGGAAACGGAGTCCCTAGGCGCGGCGGCGGTAACCCTGACGCAGGAGCGGCAGCGCGCGGCGCAGGCGCTTTGCGAGGCCGTGACGGTCCCTTTGCGGGATCTCGCCATGCCGGAGGGGCGGTTTACCATCCAATTTTCTGAAAAGCCTGATTTCGGGGAAGACGGACGGGACCAGATGGAATTCCTCTTTTCGGCGAACCGCGGCGAGCCTCTCCGGCCCCTGGCCCAGGTGGCGTCAGGCGGGGAATTGAGCCGTCTGGCGTTGGCCTTGAAAACGGTCCTCATCCACACGTCGGGCGTGCGGACCATGGTTTTCGACGAAATCGATACGGGCGTCGGCGGCGTGACGGCGCAGAAAATGGCGGAAAAACTGGCCCTGATCGCGCGGGACAGCCAAGTGCTGTGCATTACGCATCTGCCCCAGATCGCAGCCTTCGCGGACCATCAGATCCGCATCCGCAAGGAGTCCGAGGGAGACCGCACGGTGACGCGGCTGGCGGCCCTGGATCGGGAAGAGCGGGTGCAGGAAATCATGCGCATGGCCACTGGCTCCCACGTGAGCCGTTCCGCCGAAGCGAATGCCCGCGAATTATTGGAGGCAGCCGATCATTTTAAGAGGGAAGCGGCCCGGGACGGCAAAACAAGGCAGCCGCAGGGCCGGAAAGGATAACGAGATGAAAAAGATGTCCGATCCGGAGCTGGACGAACTCCGGATTTCCAGTGAGCCTGCTTTTCAAGGACGCATGTTGAAGGTTTTTGTGGACAAGGCGAAATTGCCCAATGGCCGCACGTCGACGCGGGAAGTGGTACGACATCCTGGCGCGGCGGCCGTTTTGGCGGTCCTGGCGGATGGCCGCATCCTCCTGGAAAAACAATATCGCTACGCGTTGGGCACGGTGATGTACGAGATCCCGGCGGGCAAGCTCGATCCGGGGGAAGAGCCGGAGCACTGCGCGCGCCGGGAACTGGCCGAGGAGACGGGCTATGAGGCGGACCGGTGGGAATACCTGACGGCTATCGCTACCACGCCGGGGTTTACGGACGAAGTTATCCATCTGTACAAGGCGACGGGCCTGCACCAGCACGGCCAGCATCTCGATGAGGACGAGACGCTGAAACTGGAAGCCTTTACGATGGAGGAGATCCGCGCGGCCGTGCGGGATGGCCGCCTGTACGACGCCAAATCCCTGGCGGCCCTGGGGGCCGCGTCCTTGTTGGGGAGGCTGTAACAGTGCCGGAAAGTGACCGAAAATCCAAAAGTGTAACAGTCGTAACAATTTCAAAAAAGACACGGACCCTGTCCCGGTGGCAGCAGGAAAATGTGCCCGGACGGCGAATGGTGTAAGTATGCAAATATCGAAAAAGGGGGAATCACCGTATGAAAGCGTATACAGGCGACAAAATCAGAAACGTGGCCATTGTGGGTCATGGTGGAGCCGGAACGACATCTGTCACCGAGGCATTGCTGTACCGGTCCGGGGCAATCGACCGGATGTGCAAGGTGGAAGATGGGGCTACCACCACGGACTTTGAGCCCGAGGAAATCAAACGCAAAGTTTCTGTCAATGCCACGTTGGCTCCTGTCGAATGGCGTGATTCAAAGATCAACTTTATCGATACGCCGGGCTTCGCCGATTTCGTGGCGGAAGTCAAGGGGGCTTTCCGCGCCGTGGACAGCGCCCTGATCGTCGTCAGTGCGACGGCCGGCGTCCAGGTCGGGACGGAGCAGTGCTGGAAACTGGCGGAAGAAGCGAAGCTGCCGCGCATCATCCTGGTCAACAAGATGGACCGGGAAAATGCGGACTTCGACAGCATCCTGGACAACCTGCGCAGCAAGTTCGGCAAAAAAGTGCTGCCACTGGAACTGCCGCTGGGCAAAGAAGAGAACTTTGAAGGCATTATCGATTGTGTCGCCATGAAAGCCTATCGGAAAAACGGCAATGGTTCCGATGAAATCGAGATTCCCGATCAATACAAAGAATACGCCGCCGACATGCATGAAAAGATGGTGGAAGCCGCGGTGGAAGCGGACGACGACTGCATGATGCGCTATCTGGACGGCGAGACAATCAGCGACGAAGAAATCCACAAGTGCCTGATCAAGGGCATCCGGCAGGCCGTCATTTTCCCGATGATCTGCTGCAGCGCCGCCAAGAATATCGGCCTGGGCCGTACGATGAATGCCATCATCGACTACACCTATCCGGCCATCCTGAACGACTTCCAGGTGACCAATGTTGCCACGGGCAAGGAAGAAGTCCGCGACGCGGGCGCTCCCATGGCGGCCCTGGTCTTTAAGACCACGTCGGATCCCTTCGTCGGACGGCTGAGCTTTATTCGTGTCTTCTCGGGCTCCATCAAGGCCGACAGCACGGTCTACAACGCCAGCCGGGAGAAAGAGGAACGAGTGGCCAACGTCTTTACCATGCGCGGCAAGACGCAGATTTCCATGCCGGAAATCACGGCCGGTGACATTGGCGTGACGTCGAAATTGCAATTTACGGCGACGGGCGATACGCTGAGCGACAAGAACGACCCTGTCCTCTTCGCGCCTATCGCGTTCCCGCTGCCCATGTACACCCGTGCCATCCGGGCGAAGAAGAAGGGCGAGGAAGATAAGGTCATGAACGCCCTGAACCGCCTGATGGACGAAGACCCGACTATCATCGTCACCCGCAACCCCGTGACCAAGGAAACCCTGATCAGCGGCATGGGCGACCAGCACATCGAGATCATCATGGAACGGATGAAACGCAAATTCGGGGTGGAAGCGGATTTGAAAGCGCCTATCGTGGAATATCGCGAAACCATCCGCGGCAAGGCCCACGTCCAGGGCAAACACAAGAAACAGTCCGGTGGCCACGGCCAGTACGGCGACGTCGTCATCGACATGGAACCACTGCCGCCGGGAAGCGGCTTCGAATTCGTCGATAAGATTTTCGGCGGCGCTGTTCCCCGCCAGTATATCCCGGCCGTCGAAAAGGGCATGACGGAATGCATGGAACACGGCGTTCTCGCCGGCTACCCCGTCGTGGATGTCCGCATCACCCTCGTCGACGGGTCCTACCATCCGGTCGACTCCTCGGAAATGGCCTTCAAGACGGCGTCGAGCATTGCTTTCAAGAAAGCCATGGAAGAAGCGCAGCCTGTCCTGATGGAACCCTATTACAACCTGTATGTCACTTGCGGCGAAAGCATGATGGGTGATGTCATCGGCGACCTGAACTCCAAGCGGGGCCGTATCCTCGGCATGCAGAGCGTCGAGGAAGGTCTGAGCCGTGTCGAGGCCCAGGTTCCCTACGCGGAAATCACGGAATATGCCGTGGATTTGCGCGCCCTCACCCAGGGTATGGGCACCTTCGAAATGAAATTCGATCATTACGAAGATGTACCGGCCAAGATGGCGGAAAAGATCATTGCCGACGCGAAGGAGCGGGAGGCCAAGTAACCCCGTATCCCGACCATGGGAAAAGCAAAGCCACACGGCTCCGGCCGTGTGGCTTTTTTCCGTTTCCCGTGCCAGGGGACATCCCCGCCGCGGCCGAAACGGGACGTAGGATTTGCGGTCCTTCGTGATTCCGGGTGGTATTCGCCGTGGAATAATGGTATAATGTCTATGCAAATTTTGCCATTTCATTTTCCGGGAGGTTTAAACATGGAAACAATCCAAACTGAATGTGTGCAGACGCTCCGTTTTCTGGCGGCTGATGAGGTGGAACAGGCGAATTCCGGTCATCCCGGCCTGCCCCTGGGTACGGCGCCGCTTCTGTATACGTTTTGGGACAAGTTTATGAAATACAATCCGGCGGACCCGAAATGGTTCGACCGCGACCGGTTTATCTTATCTCCCGGTCATGGTTCGGCGCTGCTCTACGCCATGCTGCATCTGGCAGGGTACGGACTGACGCTGGATGAATTGAAGAATTTCCGTCAGTGGGGCAGCCGGACGCCCGGCCATCCTGAATACGGCGTGACGCCAGGTGTGGATTTGTCGACGGGGCCCCTGGGCCACGGCCTTTCCATGGGTGTCGGCTTTGCCATCGCCGAAACCATGCTGGCGGCCAAGTACAATAAACCGGGCTTCCCCATCGTGGACCACTATACCTATGGCATCGTTTCTGACGGCGACCTTATGGAGGGCGTTGCTTCGGAAGCGGCTTCCCTGGCCGGTACGCTGGGTCTGGGCAAGTTGATTTACATGTACGACGACAACAAGATTACCATCGAGGGCACGACGGATATCGCGTTCAGCGAAGATGTGGAAACCCGCTTCAAGGCCTATCATTGGCAGGTCCTGCGCGTGGACAGTTCGGAAGATCTTGACGCCCTGGAGGCAGCCGTGAAAGAAGCGAAAGCCGATACGGAGCATCCGAGCCTGATTATCGTGCGGACCCACATCGGCTTCGGCAGCCCGAAACAGGACAGCCCGTCCGCTCACGGCGAGCCGTTGGGCGAGGAAGCCCTGCGCGCCACGAAGGAAAAGGCCGGCTGGGATCCGGACAAGACCTTCGTCGTTCCGCCGCAGGTCCGTGTCCATTTCGAAAAAAAACTGCCGGCCTGCGCCCAGGCGGAAGCGGACTGGAATACTCTGCTGAAAGCCTACGGGGAGGCGTATCCGGAACTGGTCCGGGATTTCCTGGGCGCCCTGTCGGGTCAGCGTGCCATTGCCTTGGGTGAACTGATGGATCTCTTCCAGGGGAAGGAAGCCGTTGCTACGCGCGGCGCTTCGGGCGATGTGCTGCAGAAACTAGCCGACCTCCTGCCGGAGCTCGTCGGCGGCAGTGCCGATCTGGGCCCATCCAACAAGACGGTCCTGAAGAAGTACGGCTATTACAGTAAGGACGACCGCGGAGGCCGCAACCTGCATTTCGGGGTTCGCGAACACGGCATGGGTTGCGTGGTCAACGGCATGGCTCTCCATGGCGGCCTGATTCCTTACGGCGCCACGTTCCTGGTCTTTTCCGATTTCCTGCGTCCGACAATCCGTATGGCGGCCCTCATGGGCATCCAGTCCCTCTTTGTCCTGACCCATGACAGTATCGCTGTCGGCGAAGACGGCCCGACGCACCAGCCGATTGAACAGGTCATGAGCCTGCGCCTGATTCCCAACAATACGGTCTTCCGCCCTGCCGACGCCCTGGAAACGGCGGCAGCCTGGAAGTACGCGCTGGAACACAAAGACGGCCCGACGGAACTGTGCCTGTCCCGCCAGAATCTGCCGGTCCTGAACGAATATCGCGCTGCCGTCGAGGCCGGCGCGTTGAAAGGGGCCTATGTCCTGAGCCCGGCCAGGGATTTGGCCAAGGCGGTGCTCATCGGCACCGGTTCCGAAGTGAAGATCTGCCTGGAAGCGCAGAAGCTCCTGGCCGAAGAGGGCATCGACGTTTCTGTTGTCTCCATGCCGTCCATGGAGGTCTTTGAAGGGCAAAGCGACGCCTACAAGGAGTCCGTCCTGCCAAAGTACGTCCCGACATTTGCTGTCGAGGCCGGCGTAACCCTGGGCTGGTCCCGCTACACGGGCCGGGAAGACCGCGTCCTGGGCATCAACCGATTCGGCGCTTCCGCGCCGGGCGGCGTCGTCATGGAACACTATGGCCTGACGGGAGCCAATGTGGCTGCCATGGTTAAGGCGAACCTGTAAGAAGGAAAGAGAAGGCGGGCTGGAAGGCTCGCCTTTTTTTGCACTGCCGGGACGCCGGCCGGCGCCCCCGCCGCGGCGTTCCTGTCTTGTCCCCGCGTTCCGGGGAGCCGGGCAGGGAATCCCGGGCGCGCGCAGGAAGGAGGACTTATGAAGCATTTACTGACCATCGCCGGGAGTGATAGCAGCGGCGGCGCCGGCATTCAGGCGGACCTGAAGACGTTCGCCGCCCATGGGACGTTCGGCATGAGTGTCATTACGGCCGTAACGGCCCAAAATACATGTGGCGTGATGAAGGTTCAGGACATCGATCCGGATATCATCACCGCCCAACTGGATGCTGTCTTCGGGGATATCGCGGTCGACGCCGTGAAGATCGGCATGGTCTCCCGCTCGGAAAGCATCCGGGCTATTGCGGCGGGCCTGCGGAAGTGGAAGCCTGCCATGGTGGTCCTGGATCCGGTCATGGTTTCGAAAAGCGGCTATGACCTGCTCCATCCCGAAGCCTGCCAGACTCTCCTCGGGGAACTGTTGCCCCTGGCCACGCTGGTGACGCCGAATTTGCCGGAGGCGGAGAAAATCTGCGGTTTTTCCATCACGAACGAACCGGAAATGGAACGGGCCGGCCGAGCCATCGTACAGCTCGGGGCCAGGGCGGTCCTCGTCAAAGGAGGCCATCTCGCGACGGACCGCTCCGACGATTACCTGTATGACGGCAGCCGCGGCATCTGGATTCCCGGCCGGCGCGTCTCTTCTCGCAATACGCATGGCACGGGCTGTACCTTGTCAAGCGCCCTGGCAGCGGACTTGGCGCGGGGCCTGTCCCTGGAGGAAGCCGTGCGGGCTGCCAAGGCTTACGTGACCAAGGCCATCGAGCACGGGATTGCCCTGGGGCACGGTGTTGGCCCGACGCATCATTTTGTGGATTTGTATCAGAAAGCGGGGATTTTCGAACCATGAACCTGAAAGGTGATTTTAAGACGATTATTGAGGATATATTGGCCACGAAGCCCGTCCTCCACCATATTACGAACTATGTGACGGCCCGGGACTGCGCCGATGCAGCCCTGGCTATCGGGGCCTCGCCGGTCATGGCCGATGAAGTGGCCGAGGTGGAGGACATTACCTCCGACGCGGACGTGTTGGTCCTGAATCTGGGCACTTGTAACGTCAGGACTTTGGCCTCCATGGAGCTGGCGGCCAAAACGGCGCGGAAAAACCGGATTCCCGTTGTGCTGGACCCGGTGGGCGTGATGAGCAGCGCGTTGCGCCGGGAGTTTGCCGTCAAACTTTTGACAGGCGGCTTGGTGACCGTCGTCCGTGGCAACTACAGCGAATGCCGGACCCTCCTGGGCCGGGAGAGCGGGGACGACGGCGGTCGCGGTGTGGACAGTGGCGCGGCCCCGGATCAGGCGGAAACCTTCAAACTGGTCAAGGACTGTGCCGACCAGTATGGCTGCGTTTTCGTGCTGAGCGGCGCCGTGGATTATGTCAGTGACGGTAAGCGCGCCGTCATGCTGAATGGCGGCAATCCGCTCATGACCTCCATCACCGGGGCGGGATGCATGGCGACGACCGTCGTGGCCGCCTGTACGGCTGTCGCCGACGACAAAATGGAGGGCGCGATCCTGGGCATGGTCCTGATGAGCCAGGCGGCGGAACTGGCGGCGGGGCTGCTGGAAAAGAAGGACGGCCCGGGCATGTTCAAGGTCCGCCTCCTGGACTGCCTCTACCATGTCGTCCACAAATGGAGTCTCATCCAGGAGAATTTGCATCCCACGCGGGAAAATTGACTGGATGAAGCAACAAAGGAGGAAAAGCATGGCGAAAACGTTGGACTTGCGGCTGTATCTGGTGACGGACGAAGACTGCCTGCCGGCAGGGGTGACTTTGTTGGACGCCGTCGAACAGGCCCTGCAGGCCGGGGTAACCCTGGTCCAGTACCGGGAAAAACACGGTGACGGCGGCAAGATGCTGGCCCAGGCAAAGGCCTTGACGGAATTGTGCCACCGCTACGGCGTTCCCCTGGTAGTGGATGATCGGCTGGACGTGGCCTTGGCGGCCGGCGCGGACGGGGTCCATCTGGGGCAGGATGACCTGCCTTGCGCGGTGGCCCGCGAGCTGGCCAATCAAGTGGCCGGCCCGGACTTTATCCTCGGCGTGTCGGCCCATACGGCGGAAGAAGCCGCCCAAGCCCAGGCCGACGGGGCGGATTATCTGGGGTGTGGCGCCTTGTTCCCGACGCGGACGAAAGAAGGCGTCAAGGCGAGGGGAATCCAGCACTTGCGTTCTATCCGGGCGGCCGTGACGATTCCTTTCGTGGGAATCGGCGGCATTAAACCGGAACATTACAAGGCCGTGCGGGCGGCCGGGGCCGACGGGGTGGCTGTCGTGACGGCCATCCTTGCGGCACGGGATATCCCGGCAGCCGTACGGAAGTTTACGAGCCAGTTTTAGTCGGTTCCACAGCCGGCCGGAGGACATTAGGGCCTCCGGCCGGCTGTGTTTGTGTCAGGGTAGGGTCGTAAATGGCGGGGGACTGGCCGGCATCGGTCAAATAAGGCGTCAGGAGGAGGATGACTTCCGTCTTCGTCCTGCTCCGGAAGCGGTACTTGAACAATTCGCCCAGCAGGGGAAGTTTGGCCAGCAGGGGAATCTGCTGGAGCTGCCGCTGCTCCTCTTCACTGACAAGACCGCCGATGGCCAGGGTTTCCCCGTTTTTCATCCGCACTGTCGTGTCGGCCGTGCGGCTGTTGATGCGGTAATTTTTCAGTTCGCTGACGAGTACGGGCGTACTGACTTCCGTATGGACACGGGAGGTAATCAACCCGTCTTTCCCGACGAAGGGAAGGTACGTCAGTTTGATGCCCGCGTCGACATACTCCGTAGCATAACTGGATTCCCCGTCAGAGCGCTTTTCGGTGACGACGGGGATGTGGCTGCCGATGAAAATACTCGCTTCTTTCCCCGGCAGCGTGATCAGGCTCGGCGTGGCGAGGACGCGGGCTTTTCCTGTCGTCAGCAGGGCATGCAGGGCGGCGTTGAAACGGAACTGGGCCGCAGACGCGGGCCAGAGGCGGAGATGACCGTTGTAGTCCCCGCCGGGTTCCGCATCCGTGCCGTCCTTTCGGGCGCCTCGGCGGCTGCCGTATTGCGGGAGGGTATCCCAGGTCCAGTGGATGCCCAACTCCCGTTCGTCGGAGCGGTTGACGGCGAGGATGGTCGCCTGCAGCGTGACCTGGCGGCCCGGCACGTCGAGTCGTCGAATCAGGGCGCGAAGCCGGTCTCTTTCGGCGGGAGTCCCCGCATACAGGAGGGCGTTGCTGACACCGCTCGCGGCGAGATGGCCCTTTAGGCGCAGGTTTTTCAGGGACTGCTGCAGGTCCCCGGCGTCGAGGTAGTCCAAGGGCAGGACGTCGAAAAGGGCTGGGCCCGCGGTGCGGTCTCCGGCAGCCCGTAAGGCGGCTTCGGCCGGCAGGGGACAGGGCGCTGCCCTGCCCGGCAGCAAGGCTTCCGGCACGGCCAGGGCAAAGGGATCCCGCGGGACCGGCGGGGGAGATTGTCCTGCCGGCAGGGAGGGAAATGCCTCGTCGGCACAAAGGTCCTGCCCCGGTTCCGCGGCGGCCGCCGTGGCACAGAGGCTCGCGGGCAGATGCCGCTGGAATCGCGGCAGGGGAAAAATGGCAGCAAAAAAGCGTCCTGCCTCCCAAAGGCAGAACATAAGAAGCACGGCCGCGGCCGCGCGGAGTAAATTGACAGGCGCCGGCAGGAAGGCCTGACGGCGGCAGTGGTTCCTCAGCTTCAACGTACGCTCCTCCCGTTGCGTACGCAATGTCCCTATCTGTACGATTCCAAGCTGTTTCCAGTATACCGCAAACGGGGAAAAGAAGAAAGTGCAAAATTCTAAAAATTCAAAAATTTTATTGTTCTTTCTGTTTCCCCGTGCTACGATGGGGGGCAAAGGAGGTGTTTGCTTGTTCCAATATAATTTAAAAATCGACGACGCACCGATTCTGCGCCTGCTGGATTCCATCCTCGAGGAAGCCCTGCGCCGGAACGCCAGTGACATCCACTGCGAGCCCGGAGAAGAGGGCACCCGTATCCGTTGCCGGATCGATGGTGTGCTGCAGCAGACGCAGCTCGTACCGTCTTTCCGGCACCAGCCCCTGGTGTCGGTCATCAAGCTTCTCGGGGGCATGGACATTGCGGAGAAGCGGCAGCCCCAGGACGGGCGGGCCTTCGTAGAACGGGACGGGGTCCGGACGGACTTGCGGATTTCCACCCTGCCTACGCTGATCGGGGAAAAAATCGTCTTGCGGATCCTGGCAGCCGACCGGGGGCAGGGGAAACTGGATAACAGGGATTGGGATGCCCGTACGCTGGCCCGGTATCGGCGTCTGTACCGCGGCGGCTGCGGCTTGGTCCTGGTGACAGGGCCGACCGGCAGCGGCAAGACGACAACCCTGTACGCGACGCTGGCAGAGCTGAACCACGCGGAGGTGAACATCGTCACCCTGGAAGACCCGGTGGAATACAGGCTGGACGGCATCAACCAGGTGGCGGTCAACCGCAAGGCCGGCCTGACCTTTGTCACGGGCCTGCGGTCCCTGTTGAGGCAGGAC